>JAAYUE010000006.1 GCA_012517905.1 Clostridiales bacterium
AAGCCAATTTTTGTGAAGGAACGTATGTTTCTTTTGTGTATATCAAGAATTCTTTTGCTTACTTTTCTTCTAAGAAAAGTAAGAAGGTCTCCCCCCCTTATCGGCCCTTTGCCTTTCTTTTCACGATGATCACGGTGATCACGATCAGGTTGATCAGCAGCAGTGCGCTGAGTCCAGCAAAGAGATACACCCCGGCGTCTGCCTTTGTGAGAATACCGTCCAGCGTGGATGTCGCCTCCGGCGCGGGGGTCTCAACGGGCAACGCAACCATGGTCGGCGCGGGCGTTGCGGTCGCATCTGCCGCGGCGACGAGGTCGCCCGCAAACAGATCGCGCCCGGCAAAGGCGCAGGAGATGCTGCCGACCACATCCCCGGCCGCCACATTTGTCAATTCGGCGTTCAGGGCCGTATTGACTTCCAGCAGCGAAGGATCGGCAATCAGCTGATCCGCAAGCGTGTTCGGCAGACGCGTAAGCGCATCGTCGCCAAACTGCGCGGATATGGGGAACGACACGCCCGTGTCGCTCGCCTTCGCTTCGGCGGTATACGTAAACCCGAGCGCGGATGGCGTTATGGGAGTATAGTCGTTTTCCAGCGTATATTCGATGAGAAATTTCGCGTTTGCAAATACGTGCGGCATACGCCTGTGCATATCGTAGCTGTTGGGGTCGTCCGCGCCGATGAGCACGACGATCACGCGCGCGCCGTCCAGCGCGCCCGCCGCAACGAGGCATTTTCCGCCGTTGACGGTGCTGCCCGTCTTGCCGCCGATGGCGAGCGGACAATATACGTCGCTCGTTTCGGGGTCGTCCGAAATCAGGCGGTTGGAGTTTTCGAGCTCGTCCGCCCGCTTGCGCACGTCGTTCGGCTCAATGGTGTACTTGACGGTGGAGATCAGCTCGCGAAACCGCTCGTTTTTCAGCGCATAGGACATCAGGGTCGCCATATCGCGCGCCGTCGAATACTGCCCGCTGCGATATGCGCCGCTGGCGTTGAGAAAATGCGTGTTGGTCATGCCGAGCTCCGCCGCCTTGGCGTTTGCCATGTCGGTATAATCCGCTACGCTGCCGGCGATGTAGTTGGCAAGCATCAGCGCCGCGTCGTTGCCGGAGACCAGCATCAGCCCGTGCAGCAGCTGGTCGATGGTCAACGTTTCGCCGTAAAACATCCCCATGAGCGAGTTGGAGTCCTTCAGGTTGGCGGCCTGCTTGGTGACGACGGTCGTTTCGCTGAGGTCTTCCACATGCTCCAGCGTGAGGATGCAGGTCATGATCTTCATGGTGCTCGCAGGGATGCAGTGCTCGTCCGGATCGCGCTCGTAGTATACGATGGAAGGGTCGTCCGCATCCACCACGATATAATACGGCGCGGTGATTTCCGTATCCGGCGGGTCGTTGCTGATGACGGTGCTGGACGCGGGCAGGAACATCACGGCTGCCAACAGGAGCGAGAGTGCTTTGAACATGAAAAAAAATACCATCCAACTATCATTTGCTAAACTGTATCATACTATAAAATTGTGGCAAAATGCACGTTTTAGACGAATTAGCCGAAAATTCGGAAAAACAGGTTTGAGGGAGGAACATCGGGCGCGATCCTCCGGGCAACCGTGCTCAGCAGAAAAACCGCCTGCGCGCGGAAACGGCGAAGCGTTCTTTTCGGGCCGCGCGAGTTTGACATTTACGGCGTTTTTCATTATCATGATACAGGAGAAATTTTATGAAAAAACGCAACGACGTCAATCTGAAACAACTGCTGATCCTCAATATACTGCTGCTTGCGCTTTCCATCGTGATTACGATCAACCTGCTGGTTACGGGCGGATAAGCGGCTGCGGCGGAGACGATTTTGCCGCCGCAACCGGCGCGCAGGGCAGAAATCCCCATCGACCGAACAAACGAATCTGCCGCGCTCCCGCGCGGCGCGACAGGAGCACTACGTATGAACCCAAAGAGCGTCTACCATTCGAAATTTCTTCGGAGTGCGGGCGCTTTTTTGTTGTTGGTCGCTCTGCTGTTTCCCGTGAGCGGGTCCGCGCGTGCGGAAGAAACCGGCATGGCGGGCGAGCTGACAGATCAATGCACGGTGACGCTGCCGGAACGGTCCGCTTCGTTTGCCGCGCGGCTGACCGACGGGCGCTATAACTCACGCATATCGTTCAAAAAGGACGAAATGCTCGAGGTGATGCTGCCGGACGGCGCAAAGGGACTGTATATCGCCTGGTACGCCGCGCCGGAAGCGGCGCAGATCGAGGCGCTGAGCGCCGCGGGAACCGTGCTGAAGACCGCGCCGGCCAGCACCGACCTGCTCAACGAATACTATGCCCTGCCGGATGGATGCGACAGCGTGCGCATTTCGGGGGAGTCTGCGTTTGCCGTGTCCGAACTGCGCGTGTTCGACGCGGATGTTCCGCCGGACGGCCTGGCCGTCATGTCCGCGCCGGCTTCGCAGGTAAAGGCGATGCTCGTTCTCGCGCACACGGCGGACGAGGCGTTCGATTTCGGCAGCCTGCTGCCGTATCTTGGCGGCAGCGACGCGGCCATCGTGTTTCTCTCTTCGGAGAGCCGGCAGGCGCAGCAGCAGGCCATCGAGGCGATGTATTCGCTCGGCTCGCGAACGCAGCCGGTGTTCGGAGCGTTTCCGTATTACAAGACCGATCTCGAACTGAAGAAGCTGTACGGACTGATCGAAAAGACGGATGTAACCGAATGGCTCATCCGGACCATACGCCGTTACCAGCCCCAGACGATCATCACCCACGCCGCCGACGGCGAACACGACGACGGCATGAGCCGGCTCGTTGCCGCGCATGTGCTGATTGCGGCCGAGCAGGCGGCAGACGAATCCAAGGAATATGTCAGCGAGCGGCAATACGGCGTCTGGCAGGTGGCAAGCGTCTATCAGCATCTGGAGACCGGCTCGAGCCCGCTGTATGATACGAGCGCGCCGCTCTCCGGCTTTGGCGGGATGAGCGCGCTGGAATTGGCGCAGGCGTGCTATGAGCGGTATACGTCGCTGCGGCTGTATCACTTCTCGGTGTCCGATACGCCGTATTTCGTGCAGACCTATCCCGAGGGGAACGGCGCGAGTGAACAGGAGAGCGGAAAGAGCCTCTATGCGCTGCTGACGTCGCTGTCCGGACCCGCAGGCGTTCCCGACGCGGCGGTTACGCCGGAGCCCGCCGCCACGCCGGAGCCGGAACCTGCGGCGACGCCCGCAGACGAACAGAACGTAGCGGCCGAACCGGAAAATGCGGCGTCCGGCGCGGACGAAACCAGAACGATTTTCTTTCTTGGCATCGGGCTTGCCGCGCTGGGCGCGGTCGTCGGAGTCGTGTCCCTGACGATCCGGAAAAAAGACGGAGAGCAAAAAAGTCGGACGCTGCGCATCGTCGGGATCGCGCTTGGCGTGCTGCTGCTCGTCTGCGGCGCGGTGCTGACGCTGCGCGCAAACGAACCATCCGAGCCGGCGACGCCGACGCCTCTGCCGACGGCTACGCCCGAAGCGGCGACGCCGACGCCCACCGCCTCGCCGGAACCGACGCCGACGCCCGATCCGCTCGCCTCGCATTTTCGGCAGGAGGGCGACCCCGCCGAGGTGGTCGTGTTCGATTACGACAACGGAATCTTCGAATACCACAGCGACACGCTGGGCATCGAGATCCGCAGAATCACGCGAACGGACCCGCCGGTTGTGTATTACGTTGCGCATATCTACGAGCGGGACGAGGACTCCTACCGCTCCGGCTTCGGCTCCGGCCGCCTGAACGGACGGGACACGGCGGACGCCTGCGTGATGGCGCGGCGCTACCGCGCGGTGCTGGGCATCACGGGCGACAATCTGCTGCATTCGGATTACAACCGCGGCCTGATGATTCGCGACGGGCGGATTTTCCGCTCGATGACCGCCGTCTCGGCCATGGCGCTGACGGACGATCTCTCCATGCGGATCTATTTTGCCAAGGACGCTTCCATGCTCAACGAAATCGAAGAAGGCACGCAGAACACCTATGCCTTCGGTCCGCCGCTGATCATGGACGGCGTGCTCTGCGAGGATGTGGACAGCGACCGCGTCGGCCGCATCAACCCGCGCGCGGGGCTCGGCCTCGTGGAACCGGGCCACTTTGTGGCCATCGTCGTGGACGGACGGTTTCCGTATTTCAGCCACGGCGTGCTGCTCTCCAACTTTGCGCAGATGTTTCTGGACGAAGGCTGCGTGATGGCCTATAACCTCGACGGCGGCGCTTCGGCAACCATGGTGTTCATGGGCGAATACATCAACCGGCGTCCGGAGAACCATTACCGCTCCGTGCCGGATCAGCTGCTCTGGGGCTATTCGGAGCTTGTGCCGACCGAGGACGATCCGTATGTGTACCCGCGGGTCGTGCCGCAGGACTGGCGCTGAACCGGAGGAAATGCCCGGCGAACCGCCTCGGAATCGGCGGGTAGGGCGGACAAAATCGAACAGCGGAAAGGAAGATGTGTATGCCGACCAACGGCGCCCCGCGGCACGCTTATTTGATTGCGGCGCATAACAGGCCCGCGCAGCTTTTGACGCTGCTCGAACTGATCGACGACGAACGAAACGACATCTACATCCACATCGATCAAAAGGCGAACGGTTTTTCGGAGGAGGCGCTGCGCGCCGCCGCGCCGAACAGCCGCATGTTTTTTACGCCGCGTCAAGATGCGCGCTGGGGCAGCGAGGTGTTCATCGACGTCATCGTATCGCTCATCGCCCCCGCCGCGGCCGAGGAGCACCTCTTTTATCATATGCTCTCCGGCGTGGACCTGCCGCTGAAACCCCAGCGAGAGATCCACGCGTTTTTCGAGGCGCATGCGGGACAGGAATTCGTCTCCTTTGAACGGGAAACGGCAAAGCCGGAAGTCATCGCGGGGAGAATCGGGCGTTGGCATTGGACCCGGCCGGTCAATCCGATCGTGTTAAAGTTCCATCGACGACTTGCGCCGTTCAGCGCCAGCCTTCAAAAGCTGTTTGGGATCAACAGGCTAAAGAACGTCGATATGATCTTTCAAAAAGGCGGCGTCTGGTTTTCCATTACGCATGCGTTTGCCCTCTATGTACTCGAACAAATGCCGACGTATCGCAAATATTATCGAAACTCTTCCTGCGCGGACGAAATCTGGCTGCAGACCATACTCGCCAATTCTCCGTTTATGGAGCGCCGCGCTTTCATGGGGTTTGACGATGAGCTTTCCGCCACCATGCGGTATGTGGACTGGTCTGTCAGCGGCGCATCTCCGCGCGTGCTGACGGGGGAGGACTACGATGCGCTCAAAGAGAGCGGGATGCTCTTTGCGCGAAAGTTCGACGAAACGGTGGACGCGGACGTGATTGCGAAAATTGCGGCGGACGTGCGTTCCGGCGCGTGAACGGTTCAACAGAAAGACGGCACATGCAAAAGCCCGCGGCGATATCGCCG
Organism: Clostridiales bacterium; assembly: GCA_012517905.1. Lineage (GTDB taxonomy): Bacteria > Bacillota > Clostridia > Christensenellales > CAG-138 > UBA7703. The sequence continues at coordinate 5,444 of JAAYUE010000006.1, forward strand.
CGGGCTTTTCGTTTTTGGTTGCAGAGCGGGTCAGCTCACCCAGTCCGCGTCGTCCATGACGGGGATTGCGTCCGTCGTGCAGATGTCGATGACGGTTTCGCGCGCGAGGGCGACCTGCTCAAGGTCCTTGTCGCTCAGCTCCGAATAGGAATGGATCAGGGACGTATCGTTCAATGCGGGCACGACCTGATGGATGTATTTACCGTCCACGGTGTGGTAGAAGCAGAGCAGCGGCATATAGCACGCGCTCTTGAGCGACACCGTCCCGTCGACGGCCTTTTCGATCGAGAGCTGCACATACAGGCCGTATTTGAGCGGGTCCACCTTGGTCTTGTTGGACATATTGGAGATGAAATTTCCCATGGAGTAGACGACGAGGCCCGTGAACGGCTGTCCGTTCCGCTCCACGGTCATATACTCGATGCTCTGCACCACGTGCGGATGCGAGCCGAGGATGACGTCCACGCCCGCCTCAAACAGCAACTTTGCCATTTCGCGCGTGCGGTCGTTGGAGCTGGTTTTGTGCTCCTTGTCCCAGTGCGGATAGGCGATGATAAACTCCGCGCCTGCATCCCGGCAGGTCTGGACGGAAGCAAGCAGCCGCTCCTGCTGCAGATACAGGCGGTTGACGGCGTACTCCGTTTCTTCGTCGTTCATGTAGCGGTCGTGTTTATTGATGATTTCGGTTGCGGCGATGATGCCGACTTTCACGCCGTTGACGTCGATGATCAGCGGCGTGTCGCGCTCTTCGTTGGAGCGCGCGGTGCCGGTGTGGTACATGCCCTTGTCGTCCAGCACGTCCAGCGTGCGCAAGAGTCCGGGCATCTTGCGGTCGAGCGCGTGGTTGTTTGCGGTGCTCAGAAAGTCGAAGCCGACGTCCTTGAGCGTATCGATGATGGAGTCCGGCGCGTTGAAGGTGTCCGCGGGTTCGTCGGTCGCTTTTTTCTTGGAATAGCCGGCCTCTTCGCCGGAGAGCGTCGTCTCCAGATTGCCGCACATGAGATCGACCGAGCGAAACTGATCCGCCACGCCGAGAAAGCTGCGCGAGAAATCGTATTCGCCCGTTTCGTCGTTGAGCGCGCCGTTGACCTGCGGCGCCATGACCATGACGTCGCCGATGGCGCCGATGGTGACCACCGTCGGGGTCGGCTCGGGCGTCGGGGTCGGCGCGGCGGTCGGCTCCTGCGTGGGCGCTGCGGTTGGCGCCGATGTGATGGCGGGCGTCTCTGCCGCGGGTGCCTGCGCCTGCTGTCCGGGCGAGCAGCCGAAGAGCGCCGCCGCAAGCAGCAGGCCCAGCGAGAGGGGGATAATCCGGAAATATCGTTTTAACATGACATGCTCCTGTGGGGTCCGTTCGGGGGCTGTGAAATTAGCCGCGCTCAGTCGGAAATCGGCAGGTTAAACAAGCCCTGCATCTCGCGGTAGAGGTCGTTGTCCCGCCAGCCGTTGGAGGTGGAGTGCGTGCCGACGCTGTTGATCACGGCGTTGGGCAGGGCGGCGCGCAGATCGTCCATCTGCGATCCGCTCAAGTTGCAGTGGATGACCCAGACGCGCTGGAGCTGCGTCATCTGCTTGAGCACCGTATAGTCGGGATACACCCGGCCGCCGCCGTCGCCTTTGCCGTAGTTGGTGCTGCAGTTGAGGTGCGTCAGTTTGGTGAGGGAAAGCAGCGGCGTCCAGTCCGAGATATAGTTCTGGAAGATCTCCAGATATTCCAGGTCGGGGCAATATTTCAAATCCTCGATGTCCGTGAGCCGATTCATGGCCACGATGAGGAAGCGCAGCTTGGGCAGATATTGCAGCACGTCCAAATCGGTGATGCGGTTGCCGTGGCCGAGGTCGAGGGCGATCAGATCCGTGCAGTACTTCAGCGGTTCGATGTCCTCGGTGGTAAAGTTTGTTTTTCCGCCGACGAATCTGCCGCCGTCAAATGTGGTGCGGTTTCCCTTGGAAAAGGCTTTTACGTCCGTACGCATCTCCCAGGCGCCGACCTGGATCATCCAGACGAATTTGATGGCCGGATACGCGGCGACGAGCGTCTCCATCTCTTCGCTGCTCGGGCCGCAGTTGCACATGACAAGCTGGGTGAGGTTCGGCAGGAATGCGAGCTTTTGCTTCAGCGCGTCGAGGTCGTCCACCGGCATGTCGCTGATGTCCGCCTCGGTCATGCCGCTGCCCACCGTCACGCCGAAGAGGTCGATGCTCCAGAGAAAAACGGTATCGGGCAGGGCCTGGGTCAGGGCAAGCATGGTTTCGTCCGAAAGCGTCTGACCGGTGAGGTCGACCTGCTGCAGCTCAGGAAACGCCGTAAGCGCCGCCGCAAGCGCCGCGCCGTCGGAGACGACCGCGCCGCTTAAGTCGAGCGACGTTGTGGAAGCGGGATAAGATTGGCCCAGCACGTCGACGTTCCACGCGATATCGCAGTTCGGCAGTTCGGCGGCGATGGCTTTCAGCGCGTCGTAGGCAGCGCAGGCGGTCGCGTCCACGCGGGTCAGAAAAGGAAAGAGCTTCAGGCGCTCCAGCTCCTCGGCTGCCGTGTCCGCGGGCAGTGTGATCTCGTCGCTGCTGCTGTCGAAGCGCGACGAACCGAGCGGGATGCTCCAGAGAATTTCGCAGTTCGGCAGAGCCGCTTGCAGCGCGCTCACGGCTTCCGGCGAGAGGTCGTTTCCGCGCAGGTCGAGCAGGGTGAGTTGCGTTTCGGGATACAGCGCGGCCAGATCGGCGTCCGCAAGGCCTGCGTTGCTCTTGTCGAGCTGGGTGACGGAAACGGTCGCGGCAGGGGCCGCGGGCGTATCCGCCGCGGGGCTGGCGCAGCCGGATACGGCCGCCAGCGCAAGGCAGGTAAGGGCGATCGCCGCGAATTTTAGATGCTTCATTCCGTTCTCCTTTCCGCCGCGCCGCCTCGTCCGGTGGACGGCGCTTCGGGCGGGGGCTTGCATGGGTTTGATTAGATTATAGTAAAGAAGCGTCGCGAATACAATCATTTTGACTTCGCAGGGTGTCTTTGTGTATACTGATGCTATGTATATGCGCATGAAAAGAACGATGTTTCGAACCCGTGCCGCGGCGGCGACGATCGCCTGCCTGCTGCTGATTTTCTGCTTTGTTCCGGCTGCATCCGCGCATGCCGAGGCGGCGAAGATTCAGACCGGCCAGACCGGCACGATCACAGACGAGTGTACGATTACGATGCCGGAAGAGCTCAGCGGCAAGGAGTATCGCATCACCGACGGGCTTGTGGAGAGCTATCAGTCTTTTACCAAGGGACAGACGATCACGGTCGGTCTGCCGGAGGGGGCGCAGGGCCTGTATCTGGAGTGGTATGACGCAACGAGCCAGTACACGGTGTCCCAGCTCGGCGCAGGCGGCGCCGTGCTCGCGGAAGAGGCCGCGAGTCCCTTTATCAACGCGTATTACCCGCTGGAGGCCGGGGCGTCCAGCGTCGTCGTTACGCTGCTCGGCAAAGCGTCGCTTTCCACGCTCGCCGTGTATGGCGAAGGGGACCTGCCCGCCGGCGTTCAGCAATGGCGCGAGGCCGGCTCGGCGGACCTGTTCGTCGTCGCGTCCACCTCGCTGACCGCGCTGGACGAGTTTTTCGGCGTGATCGCCACTTACGCCTGCAATCACGACATTCCCACGACGCTGGTCGTGATGTCCCGCTACAGCCGCAGCGCGCAGCAGGAGCTGCTCGCTGCGCTCTGGTATGCCGGCTATGACACCTATCCGATCTTCGGTGATTTCTATTGTGAAAACAACAGCCTTTACAACATGGTCCGCAGCGACTGGGGCAGAAAGACGACGCTGACCTTCCTGGAAGATCATATCGCCCGTCTCGCCCCGAAGGTGGTCGTATCGCACATGGACGACGAAACCGCGCCGGACGGCGCGGCGCAGTTCACGGGCGAGTACGCCATCCGCGCGGCGGAGGACAGCGGCGTGCAGAAGCTCTACCTCGCAAGCGGGAGCGGAACCACGACGCTGGATTTCAACACGCCGCTCAACGGCTGCGGCGGCAGAACCGCACTGGAGCTTGCCGCCGATGCGTTCGCGCTCTGCACCACGCGGCACGCCATCGAAAGCGAACTCATCCCCACGTCGTCCTTCCTGCTGGAATACAGCGACGTCGGGGACGATTCCGCGGGAAACGACCTGTTTGAACACATCGATACCGCGTCGCTCGGCGGTTACGTCGACCCGACGCCCACGCCGACCCCGACTCCGGCGCCAACGCCGGAGCCGACGGAAGCGCCCGCCGCCGAGGCGGCCGCGCAGCCGGAGGCGACAAACGCGCCCGCGGCATCGAACGCGGGACCGGCGGTTTCTTTGCCGTCCTCGCCCGCGGTGCTCATCGGACTGCCCGCGGCGGGGCTGGTGCTGTCCATCATTCTGCTGCTCGCGTTCGGGCTTCGCCGCAGGCGCGGCCAGGTGCGCGGCGGAGCCGTCGCGCTGTCGCTGCTGCCGCTCGTGCTTGGCGTGCTCGCGTCCGGCGCGCTGTATCTGATCAGCCGGACGTCCGCGGAGCCGGAGACCGCCGCCGAGACGCCCGCGCCGACCGCGGAACTGACGCCGACGCCGACGCAGGAGCCTACGCCCGAGCCCACCCAGGAGCCGGCGGAGGAAGAGGAGATCGCCGCATCCGCCAGCGACGAGTATTACCGCGGCGCGGACGATCCGGCGGAAGTGATCGTCGTGGACGAGGAAACGGGACACTGGGAATATCGCAGCGACACGCTCTCCATCCTGATCGACCGCGTCGAGACGGAATACACCAACTATGGCGGAAAGACCTATCCGCTGGTTTACTTTGTGGCGCATATCCGCATGCGGGACGTCGACAGCTTCCGCACCGTGCAGGCGGCGGACAACCGCAACGGCGCGGGCGCCATCAAGCCCTGGATCCTTGCGCGGCGCAACAAGGCTGTGCTCATGATCACGGGGGACAATCTTGTCGAGAGCGACAGCCAGTATAAGAGCATCCTCATCCGCGAAGGCAAGGTGTTTCTCGACAGCGCCAAGTGCGACACGCTCGCCATGTATCCGGACATGACCATGCGCATCTATTCGCCCAAGGAGACGAACGCGAGCGAACTGCTCATGGACGGCGTGCGGGACGCGTTTTCCTTCGGCCCGACGCTGCTTCGCGACGGCGAAATCACCGAGGAGAACATCGACCATGTGCGCCGCATCGGAAACGAGACAAACCCGCGCACCGGCATCGGCATGATTGAACCGGGACACTTTGTGGCGATCGTCGTGGACGGGCGGCAGAAGGAATACAGCTACGGCATGCGTCTCAGCGCGTTTTGCGAGCTGTTCATCAAAGAAGGCTGCACGGAGGCGTATAACCTCGACGGCGGCGTCTCGGCCTGCATGCTGTTCATGGGCGAGCAGCTCAACCGCCACGGCAACAAGCATGTCGGCACCGTGGAGGACACCTACCAGCGCCGCATTCCGGACGGCCTCGTCTGGGGCTATTCCGGACAGGTGCCGTCAGAGGACGACCCGATCTATAACCGCGGCGAAGGCTGACGGAAAACATCTGAAACAAACGACAACGGCTCGCAATTGCGAGCCGTTGTCGTGTTGTCAGACGATGGAAGGATATCGCGGGCGGGACCGTTCAGTCCAGCCCGACGAGTGAGATGTTTTCGCCGAAAACGCCGATCTTGCCGCCAAGCTCGACGCCGCGTCGGTTGTCCGGATGCACGAGCAGCCATTTGTTGACCGCGCGGAGCGTGCCCTCGATGCCGCCCGCAAGCGGCAGGTTGGTGCCCTCGGGCAGCAGGATGGCGGCGACGAACCGCCCGCCGGAGACGGGCAGGGGCGCAAGGTGCAGCGTATAAGGATGCAGCTCCACCGCTTCGCCTGCCTGCAGATACAGCCCGAATGCACGGGCGGAATCGTAGGCGTCGTCATGGATGTCCGCATGGCTGCCGAGCAGCAGCACGACGTCCGTGCAGGCGACGACAACCTCCGCGGACTTGTGCCACTCCATGCCGTTCATGCGTGTGTTGCCGCCGTAGTTCCAGCCGGCTTGCATCGGCAGTTCGCCGAAGACGCGCCGCGCGACGGCGTGCGCCGCGGGGGAAGCGCTCATGGCTTCGTCCCGGGGAATATAGGCGTTCGCCTCCTCGGGAACGATGGCCTTTGCCGCGGCGAGAAACGCGCCCGCGTCCACGTCCGCCCTGCGATAGAGGGCGTGCTCCGGCGTTTCCGCCAGAGACAGTATGGTCAGATGCGGATTGCCGCGCCTGAGCGCGTCCAGCGCGGTCATAGCACTTCCAGCCCTTTCAGCCTCGCAAAGATCGCCAGCGGCTTGCTGAAGTCGCCGTAGACCATGGACACGTGGTGCGCCAGCCCGCTGTACACCACGTCGTCCAGCAGGCGCTGCATCGGCTGCTCAAAGCGCACCTTGGCATAGGTGCCGGAGAGCTCCTTTGCCATGGGAGTCGCCTCGCCGCGGCGGTTGAACATGCGGTAATGCCCTTTGACGCTGTCGAGGCGGGACATATTGATCGGCCCGCTCTTCATGACGAATCCGGCGGTCACGCCCCTGCCGCCCGCGTGGTAGGTGTCCAGCGTGCAGCTGCAGACGCCGTCTCGCAGGTTGCAGGGCGCCACGCCGCAGTGCCACATCAGCGCTGAGTTGTCCTCGATGTTCACCTGGGACAGGTCCGCCATAAACGGCGTTTCCGCGCCCGCGGCGCGGTGCGCAATCATCGTGATGGCGCAGTCGAGGTCGCCTTCGCAGCTGAGCAGCAGGTCGTCGCTCTGCACGACGCTCATCGCCGCGCAGGGCGCGATGCCGTAGCCCGCGGCGAACTCCGGCCAGCAGCGAAGCGCGACGGCCGTGAGCGAGCGCTCCGCGGCAAACGTGCGAAACTTTGCCGCGAGTTCGGCCACTTTCGTCTGCTTTTCCGCCGAGACGGAGGAGACGTCGAACGCGCCGAGCATGACGGAGGTATACTGTTCGACCAGCTCGGGGTTTGCGGGCGTGTTCCAGAGGTCGGCAAGATCGTAATGATCGACGATCGCGCCGAATTTCTGATACATCGCCAGATCGTCCACGCCGACGTTGAAAAAGCCGTGCGCGTGCGAGCCGATGAGGCCGACGTGGCTGTCCTTGAGCGCGCGGATCATGCGGACGGCGTCTACCCAGTCCTCGTCGATCGCGCCGCCGACGGTGTAGGTGAAATCCGTCACGCCGCTTTTGACCATGTTGCTGGCGTTGAGATTGACGCCGCAGACGGAGTTGAGGCGGATCTTGCCGCCGTTGTACGGCAGCTCCGGCAGGGCCCAGAGCAGCAGTGGCTTGTCCGCGTATTTTTTGATCTCCAGCAGCAGGTGGCCGAGATGGAACGTGCCGCTGATGACGGCGATGCCGTCCACCTGCTCCGCCGCAAAGGTCCGACCGGCGGAAATCGCCTCGTCCGGCTCCATGATCGGCGATTCGATCGCGACGACGTCCACGCGCTCGAGCGCGCGCACATCGGCGAGGATGCCGCGGTAGAGCTCGGTAGCGGCGGGGTAATCGAACGTGTTTCGCATGAGGCATACGATGCCCAGTTTGACCTGCTGTTTCATAAGCGTTTACTCCCTTTGCGGTTTAAAACATGGTTTCTTCCAGCTTGCCGACCTGCTCGGCCGCGCTGGCCAGCCAGCCCTTGCGCCAGTCTTCGAGGTCCTGCAGCCAGTCCGTGGTCAAAAACGCCTCGGCCATCTTTACGCCCATCTCGGGGGCGACGATCCAGCCGCCCATGGCGAGGATCTGCGCGTTGTTGATGGCGCGCGCCATCCTGGCGGAATAGACGCTTTCGCATGCGACGGCGTATACGCCTTTGTACTTGTTGGCGAGGATGCTCATGCCCGCGCCCGTGCCGCAGACGATGATGCCGCGGTCGTATGCGCCGGACTGGATCTGTTCGGCGACGGCGGGGGCGACGAGGAAAAAGCCTTTGGCGTGTTCCGTATCGGTCGTGCCGAAATCGTCGAATTCGATGTTGTTGGCGATCAGGTATTGTTTGACGGCTTCCTTGAGGGTAAATCCGGACTTGTCCGAACCGATGGCGACTCTCATATGGTTGGTTCTCCTTGCGCGTGACGCGTTTTGATGATTATTTCTTCTTTTTTGCGATGACTTCCCGGCAGGCGCCAACGATGTCCTCTTTGGTCATACGGTAGCGCTGCTTGAGGTACGGAATCTTGCCGACCTCGCCAAAGGCGTTGTCCATGCCGATGGCGGTCATGACGGTCGGGCATTCGGCGGAGAGCACCTCGGCTACGGCGGAATACAGTCCGCCGATCGTGCTGTGGTTTTCCGCGGTGACCACGCAGCCGGTCTTCTCTGCGGAGCGAACGACGCTCTCGCGGTCGATGGGCTTGATGGTGTGGATGTTGATCAGCTCCGCGTCGATGCCCGCTTCCCGGAGCAGCGCGAGCGCCTCCACGCTCTCCTGCACCATGATTCCGCTGGCAAATATTGTGACGTCCCTGCCTTCTTTGATCGTGTCCGCTTTGAAAAGATCAAATGTATAGCTTGCGTCAAACACGTCCGGTAGCGCCTTTCGGAACAACCGGATGTAGACCGGGCCTTCGTAGTCGCGGATGACGGGCATGGCTTTTTCGAGCTGGATGGCGTCCACGGGCTCGAAGATGACCATGCCGACCAGCGAGCGGATCACGCCGATGTCCTCGAGGCCCATGTGCGTGCCGCCGTTGAGCTCGGCGGCGATGCCGGGGTCGGTGCCGACGATCTTCACGTTTTGCCGCGCATAGCAGACGCTGATGGCGAGCTGGTCGCAGACGCGCCTCGTCGCAAACGGCGCAAACGTCGTAATATAGGGGATATACCCATAGCTGGCGAGACCGGCCGCGATGGATACCATGTTCGCCTCGGCGACGCCGCAGTCCATCGCGCGCTCGGAAAATTCCGCATGGATGCCCGTCGTGCCGCTGGCCTTGGCAAGGTCCGCGTCCACGAGGACGATGCGCTTATCCTGCTCCATCATCTGTTTCAGCGAGGTGGAAAACACCTCTCGCATTTCACGGCTGCTCATGCTTCACCTCGAATTTCTGCGATCGCGCGCTCGGCGTCTTCCATGGAAAACGGCATATTGTGGTTGCCCGCGCCCTTGTTCTCGACGAACGACACGCCCTTGCCCTTGATCGTCTTTGCGATGATCATGGTGGGCTTGTCCTGCGACTTGGCGGCCGCGATGGCCGCGTCGATCTGGGAGAGATCGTGTCCGTCGATCACGGCGACGTTCCAGTTGAAGCTGCGCCATTTGTCGTCCAGCGGGGCGACGTCGTTGACCTGGCTGACCGTGCCGTCGATCTGGAGGTTGTTGTAGTCCGTAAAGGCGATGAGGTTATTGAGCTTGTGGCTGCCGGCGAACATCGCCGCTTCCCAGATCTGCCCCTCCTGCGACTCGCCGTCGCCGATGATGGCGTAGATGGTGGCGCCGTCGTTTGCGAGCCTGGAGCCGGCCGCGACGCCGACCGCGCAGGAGAATCCCTGCCCGAGCGAGCCGGTGGTCATGTCGATGCCGACGGTTTTGTGCATGTCGCAATGGCTCGGCAGGTTGGTGCCGGAGGCGTTGAGCGTCAGGAGCTCTTCGCGGGGGAAATATCCGCGCACGGCGAGCGTGGCGTAGACCGCGGGACCCGCATGGCCTTTGCTGACGACAAGGCGGTCGCGCCCGGCCATCTGCGGGTGTTTCGGGTCGATGTTCATGTGCTTGAAGTACAGGCTGCAGAGAATTTCCGTGAGGGAGAGGCACCCGCCGATGTGCCCGACGCCGATGGAACCGATGCAGCGGACGGTCTCTTCGCGGATCTCGCGGCAGAGCGCTGTTCTGTCCTGGTTCATACGATTTCCTTCCATTAATTAAATACTTTAATCAATATACGCCTGCGAAACAACGCTGTCAAGCGTCCCGCAAAATTTTGCGGGTCAGCCCTTGACCGCGCCGCTGGTGAGGCCGGAGACGATCTGTTTCTGGAAGATCATGTAACCGATGATGCTCGGTACGATGCTGATGACGATCGCCGCGTACATCGACACGAAGTCGGTGGAAAACTGGTTGGTGAAATAGCGGATGCCGAGCTGGATCGTGCGCACGTTCTGCGAGGAGGTCAGGAGGTTTGCAAACACGAACTCGTTCCAGCAGGTTAAAAACTGGAACGTCGCGGCGGTGACGATTCCGTTTTGCGACAGCGGCAGGATGATGCGGAAATACCGCCCGAAGAAGCCGCAGCCGTCGATATACGCCGCCTCCTCGATCTCGCGCGAGAGGCTGTCCATGAGTCCGCGGATGATGAAGGTGGACATCGGGATGCCGATGGCGCTGTAGAGCAGGATGAGGCCCGCGCGCGTGTTGTACAGCCCGATCTGGCTGATGATCACATAGTAGGGCACCATGAGCGCGTTGAGCGGCACGAGGATGCCCGCGGCAAAGAAGGTGAAGATCGCCTCGCGTCCCTTAAAGTGAAAGCGGGAGATGCAATAGGCCAGCATGCTCGCGCAGAGCACGTTGAGCACGGTGGACAGGCCGCCGATGACGACGGAGTTGCCCATCATCTTGAGCAGACCGGACACTTTGAACGCGTTGATGTAGTTGCCGATCTGCCACACGGCGGGCAGGGAAAACGGATCGCCAAAGAGCTCCGTGTTCGTCTTGAAGGACGAGATGATCAGCCAGATCAGCGGAAAGAGCGTATAGAAGGCGAAGAAGAGCATCAGGATCCACTTCAGCACTTTGCCGAGGCCGGCTTTTGCCGCGTCTCCCGCGTTGAGATAGGCGGTTTCGTTGCGTTTCGTCATATTCGGTTCCTCCCCCTCAGTTGCGCGACGAGCGCCCGAGTTTGAAGAGCGCGCGAATGCCGAGAATCACTATGACGCCGACGCAGATGAGCATGACGGAGGCGGCGTTTGCCGGGCCATAGCGGGTGTTTTGAATCTGTTTGTAGAGGTAGAGCACCATGGTGCTCGTGCGGTTTGCCGGGCCGCCGTTGGTGAGCAGGTACACCTGCTCAAACTGCCGAAGCCCCAGCACGGCGGCGAGCGTCATGCAGGTCAATACGCTGCTCTTGATCATGGGCAGAGAGATGAACCAGGCCTGCTGGATTTTGCTCGCGCCGTCGATCTCCGCGGCCTCGTAAAAGTCCTTGTCCACGCCGGAGAGGTCGGACATGACGATGACCATATAGTAGCCGATGTAGAAAACCCAGTAGATGAGCAGCGCGGGCAGCGCGGTGTTAAGCGTGCCGAGCCAGTTGATGGCCAGATCGCCCCGACCGATTGCGCGCAGGATGCCGTTGATCAGACCGTATTCGCTGTTGTACATCGCGGACCAGAGCATCGCCAGCGCGACGCCGGAGATGACCTGCGGGAAAAAGTAAACGGTGCGGAAAAACTTCCAGCCCCGAGGTTTTCGGTTGAGAATGAGCGCCATGAGCACCGAGAGCGGAACCTGCACGCAGGAAGCGACGAGCGCCCAGAGCACGTTGTTGATCACGCTGCGCCGGAACACGGGGTCCTTCCAGATCGTGACGTAGTTCTTCATGCCGACGAACGTCGCGGCGGTCATGCCGTTCCATTTGAACAGGCTGACGACGAGGACATAGCCGACCGGTATGATGAAAAACAGGACGAACAGCACGAGCGCCGGCGTCATGAAGAGCGCCATACCGAGGCGGTCTTTTTTCGTAGGTTTCATAGGTTGTTATCCTCCCATTCGCGCGGGAAATTCTGAGCGGTTGCTGGAAATGAAAACCGCCGGACGCATTCCGATAGGATGACTGAATGCGTCCGGCGTTTCGTCATGATTGGATCGGCGTAACTAGATTATACCACGCCTTGTTATTCGCCGGCAGCCTTGAGCAGATCCACAAAGCCCTGCGCGTCCACCGTGCCGAGCACCAGTTCGTCCAGCGCCGCGGGGAACGCATTGCCGACCGCCGTGGGCATGCTGTCGTTGAAGTGCTTCACGATGTAGGGCGCGCTGTTCGCGGCCGCGAGCAGGTCCTGCTTGATCTGGATGTCGTTGGGGTTGCTGTCCAGCTTCACGAAGAACATGGCGCCGGAGGACTCGGCCAGCTGATAGAGCCACTCGGGCTGGTTGATGAACTTGTAGAACTCGACAACCGCCGCCGCCTTGTCCGCATCGGTCTGCGTGCCTGCGCACAGATACGCCTGCACGGTGCCGGCCAGTCCGCCGTAAGTGCCCATGCCGCCCGTGTATTCCGGCGGGAGCGCGAACTTCACCTTGCTGCCGAGGTCGTTGATGCCCTCCTTGGCAAAGCGCGGGAGGAACCACGGACCGTTGGTATAAACCGCCGCCTCAAAGTTGAGGAAGTGGCCGTTGACCACCGCCGCGCCCGCGCCGACCGCGTCGCTCGACGTATAGTCAAACATCTTCTTGAGCACGTCCGCCGCCTGCACGAAGGCCGGGTCGTCGAGGCCGTTCTTGTAGACGTCCGGTCCGCCGATGGCCAGCAGGATCTGGGAATACCAGAGCATGCTCGTCCAGGCGTTTTCGCCCGTCATCAGCGGGAAGGCGATCACGCCCTGCGCCTTGAGGGCGTCCGCCATGGCAAACATGTCGTCATAGGTCGTCGGGAATTCGGTGTATCCCGCGTTGGCCAGCAGTTCGGAGTTGTAGTAGATGCCGAACACCGCGCTCTCGAACGGGATCGCGTAGATCTTGCCGTCCAGCGTCGCGTCGCTCAGCGCGCCTTCGGTGTAGGTTGCGCCCCAGTCGGTGCCGTCCAGATACGGCGCGAAGTCCATCAGCTTGCCGGAATCCGCGAGGTCCGCGAGCTTGAAGGTGCCGTCCACCGAGAAGAGGTCCGGCGCCTGGCCTGCGGAGATCATGGTGCGGATCTTGTCGCGGTAGGCCTGATAGTCCGTCTGCTCTTCGATGACGACCTTTGCGCGGCCCGCATATTCGTCATTGAACGCGGCGACCATCTCGCCGAACACCGCCGCTTTGGAGTCCGTTCCGACCCAGATGCAGGGGAAGTTTAAGGTGACTTCCGAAGCGGGATGGAATCCTTCTTCCACGACGGCTTCCGTCGGCGCTTCCGTTGCGGCCGCTTCGGCAGCCGGCGCTTCGGTTGCCGCCGGTTCCGCGGCAGGGGCCGCGCAGGCAAAGGCGGTGACCGCCAGTGCGAGCGCCAGAATCATTGCCAGGATTTTCTTCATTCGATCGTATCCTCCTCGTTCCTTTTTCTTTATGAATGCCGCCAGGCATTATAAGGTAAATTGGGGGCCGCGCTGTCTGCGAAAACAGCGGGGGCGAAAAAACACCGTTGGGTATGATGGATTGGGCGCGGCGTCCGTATCATCCATCATCGCGGATTACGGAAGAAAGCGGGGAATCGGGCGGGTGTATTGACAAGCGACATTTGTTTAATGCGATTAACTAATTTGGGAAAAATAATGGAGCCGTATGCTCAAAAACCAGTGGGCGATTGTCATTCTCAACAAAAATAACGAATTCCATTGCACATTTCCGACTTGACAGGATGTATTTTACACCGGATTTGCCATTCTGTAAACGGTTTTTGAAAAATATTTTAACTCTTTTAATTTTTACCCTTGCATTTTTATCGAATTCAGCTACTATAACAGATGTACGAGCCGAAGGGGCGCATGCAAACCCCCAGGCAACACATCGAACGAGACGCCGCAATCCGGCGACAGGAACGGAGGGACTCCGTGATCGACATCATCCGCGCAACCGTACTCTCCGGCGGCACGCTGCTGGAGGACCGATGCATCCGCTGCGAAAACGGGCGCATCGCGTCCGTGCTGCCGATGGCGCAGTATGCGCCGTCCGGCGCGCGCGTGCTCGACGCGGGCGGCCTTGTCGCCGCAGCGGGATACATCGACCAGCACACGCACGGCGCGGCGGGATACGACGCGATGGACGCCGCCGCCGGGGCGATGGACGCCATCTGCCGCCACCATCTGGCGACGGGGACGACGACGTTTCTGCCGACGACGATGACTGCGACGCTCGAAGAGACGGAGCGCGTGCTCTCTTTCCTTTCCGCATACCGCCCGCCCGTGCCCGTGGAGATCGCGGGCGTCCATATGGAAGGGCCGTTCCTCTCCTGCGGCAATCGCGGCGCGCATCCGGCGGCGCTGCTGACCCTGCCGGACGACGGCTGGCGGGAATTGATCGAACGCTATCGCGGCTTTGTGCGGCTCATCACGCTTTCGCCGGAGTTGCCCGGCATGCCGGACTTCATCCGCTGGTGTGTTTCGCGCGGCGTTGTGGTGTCCGGCGGGCACGACGAAGGCTGGGATGAGGCGATCGATCCGGCGATCGACGCGGGCATGCGCTCGGTGACGCATATCTTCTGCTGCACCTCCGGCATCACGCGCGAGGGCTCGCCGCGAAAACGGCTGGGGCTTACCGAGATCGGGCTGCTGGACGAGCGGCTCTTTACCGAAGCGATTGCGGACGGAAACGGCGTTCCGCACGCGCTGCTGCCGCTGCTCTTTCGCGCAAAGGGGCGCGAGCGGGTGATCTTCATCTCGGACAGCATGCGCGCGACCGGCCTTGCGCCCGGACGCTACCGCCTCGGCGGAGCGGAGGACGGCGTGGATGTGGACGTGACCGAACAGGCGGCGATCCTGCACGGGCAGAACCTCTACGCCGGCAGCATCGCGCCCGTTTCGAAGATGGTTGCGGACGCGGTGCAGAAAAGCGGCGTTCCGCTCGCCGACGCGCTGCTGGCGGCGACCGGAAACCCCGCCGCGCTGTTGGGGCTGACCGATCGGGGCGATATCGCGCCGGGATACCGGGACGCCATCAACCTGATTGCATCGGACGGCACGCTGAAACAGACCGTCGTGTCCGGCCGCGTATATGTGAAAGGAGAAGAGATTGCATGACCTACGAACGCGTGACCCGTGAGGAGCTGCTGAAAAACGCGAAAATCCCCATCCGCGTGGTGGAGACCGAAGAGGAACTCTACGCCGATATGGCTGCGACGATGCTCGGGGAGATCGAGCGGCATAACGCGCGCGGCGAAAATACGGTGTTCATAGTGCCGGTCGGCCCCATCGGACAGTATCGCGTGCTTGCCGAGCGGGTGAACGAACGGAAAACCGATCTGGGACGCGTGTATTTCATCAATATGGACGAATACCTCGACGACGCGGGCAACCCGATCCCTGCGGCGCATCCGCTCTCGTTTGCCGCGTTTATGGACCGGGAGTGGTATTCCCGCGTGGACATGCCGCGCGAAAACCGCATCTTTCCCGCGCCGGGGAAGGAGGGCGAGATCCTCGCCGCCATCGAGCGCCTCGGCGGGGTGGACGTTTCCTTCGGCGGCGTCGGCATCAACGGGCACATCGCGTTCAACGAGCCGCCGGAAGAGAGCGAGGCGATTTCGGACGAACAGTTTGCGCTGCTGCCCAGCCGCTCGCTTTTCCTCACGCGCGAAACGCGGACGATCAACGCGGTGACCGCCGCAAACGGGTATATCGACTATATCCCGCGCCGCTGCGTCACCGTCGGCATGCGGGAAATCCTCTTAGCAAAACAGGTCCGTTTCTACATGAACCGCACCTGGCAGCGGGGCATCGTGCGCAAGATCGCGCTCGGCCCGGTGACGCGCTTTGCGCCCGCGTCTTTTTTTCAGCGGCATCCGGACGCGCGGCTGACGATCGTGTCGCACGTCGCCGAGCCGCCGGTCGGCGAGCTGCGCTGAGGGGGAGCCGCATGGAGCAATCGACAAAACCGATCAAAACCGCCGTCGTCGGCCTCGGCATGATGGGCGGCTCGCAGATTCGAAACTGTCTCTGGAAACTGCCGCAGTATGAGATCACCGCCGTGTGCGATCCTTTTTCGCCGAACCTCGACGCCTGCCGTTTGCTCTTTTCCGAGCGCGGGCTGCCGGTGCGCTGCTATGCCGACCACCGCGAGATGCTCGACGGCGCGGACTGCGAGCTGGTCATCATCGTCAGCCCGGATTACACGCATGAGCAGATCGCCTGCGACTGTCTCGCGGCGGGCAAGCACATCCGCCTGGAAAAGCCGCTGGCGACCACGCCGGAGGGGTGCGCGCGAATTCAGCGCGCGCATGAAAAGAGCGGCAGGCTGCTGCAGATCGGACTGGAACTGCGCTACGCCTCGCCGACGAAACAGATGCGGGACTGGCAACCCCGCCTCGGCGCGCTCAAGATGCTCACCTGCGATGAGTTCCGCCCGCCGTTTCTGCCCAAGCGCGGGATGGTGGACGACTGGATCACAAAAAAGCGATATACCGGCGGCACGCTGCTGGAGAAAAACTGCCACCACTTCGATCTCTTCAACTGGTTCGCCGCGTCCCGCCCCGCGTCGGTCTACGCCAGCGGCGACGGCGCGGTGGAGTATGCGGATACGGACGTGCTCGATAATGCATTTGTGACCGTGGAGTATGAAAACGGCGTGCGCGCGATGCTCTCCTTGTGCCTCTTTGCGCCGAAGAAAGTTGCGGGCTCCTCGCTCAACGAGCTGGAGATCGGCCTCATCGGCAACCGCGGGCGGCTGGAACTGCGAGGGGACGACGTGTTCGTCTGGGACCGCGAGACCGGCGCGGAGGAGCGCTGGCACTATGCGCGCGAAAATTTCGAGGCGCACAGCGACGACATCATCCCCTCCATGATCGAACTCGCGGATTGCATCCGAAACGGCGGCGAGCCGCTGACGGGCATCCGCGCGGGCATCAACAGCGCGCTGGTCGCGTTTGCGGCCGAGCGCTCGGCGGAGCAGAAGCGGATTGTGACCATCGACGAGATCGAGCGGGAAAGCGGACTGCGGTTTATCGTATAAACAAACAGAACAATAAAAGCTGAACAATAAAAGACAGGGCTTCCGATTCCGGTCGGAAGCCCTGTTTGCGTTGTTCGGAACGAAGCTTCAGCGAATGTCGCGCAGCGACGCCATGACGCCGGCGATTTCGCTCTCGGCGCGGTAGAACACCGGCGGCTGGCCGATCGGCGCGGGGACGGTGATTTCGCCGCCCGCATACGCTTCGCCGGACCAGAGATGCACCCAGCGGTCCTCCGGCAGGTAGAGCGTGCGGCTTTGCGCGCCTTCTTCCACCACGGGGGCGACGAGGATATCGCGTCCGAGCAGGTATTCGTATGGCTCGGTATGCGCGCGTTCGTCGGCCGGATAGTGTAAAAACAATGCGCGCGTGGCGGGCAGGCCGCAGGCGCAGTTTTCCGCGCCGAGCGCGATGAGATAGCCCGAGAGTGCGCGGTGGATGCGCGAGAAGCGCGAGAAGAACGCGATCGTCTCATCGTCCGCGTCGAACTGCGTGTTTTCGTCCGGCCGGTTGCCCTCGTGCGTGCGCATCACGGGCGTGAACGCCGCGTATTCGCAGCCGCGCAGCAGCAGCTCTTTCGTGCGGTATTTGCCAAAGAGCGCCGTGTAGCCGCCGATGTCGAAGGTGAGCATGCCAAAGCCGGTCATGCCCAGCGACAGCGCGGCGTTGATCGTGCTCGGCAGCCCGTCGTCCGGCGAAAAATCGACGAACTGGTCGCCCGCGAACATCAGCGGGGAATACCGCTGCGTGCCCGTCGCGCCGGAGCGCGTGTAGAAGCCGATCTTGCCGAGCATGCCGCTTTCTTCCAGCGCCTCGTAGTTCAGCTTTGCCCAGAGCGTCGGCCACTCGTTGTGCGCCGAAATCGCGTCCTGTCCGGAAAACAGCGCGCAGTCCGTCGGCAGATATTCGCCGAAATCCACCATCCAGCCGCGCAGTCCCAGCGCAATCATGTTCTCTTGGATCACGCCCTTGTACCATTCGCATGCGGCGGGATTGGTGAGGTCGACAAACCCGCTGTCGAACTCTCCGAAATCGACGAGATAGTCCGCGCCGTCCCGCCTTTTTACAAAGTATCCCCGCTCCTTTGCCTCGGCGTAGAGGACGCCGCCTTCGACGAGATAGGGATTGATGTAGCCCATCCAGGCGATGCCGCGCGCGTCGTTCGTCTGGATGTCCTCGCGCAGGGTGGGGTAGAGTTCCCGGTTCCAGCGCCAGTCCCACTGCAGGCGCTTGCCAAAGCTCGTGACCCGCTTGCCGATCCAGTCCTGCGTCCAGACGGCGGAGACGGCGGCGTTAGCCGCGAGCATGTGCTCGAGCTTGCTTCGGCAGACGCTTGAGCCGCCTTGCATGCCGAGCAGCAGGCCGGAAAACAGATAGTCCGGCAGCGGCGGCTGGCGGCCGATCAGTGCGGTCAGGTCGCTCAGCAGGTCGATATAGCTGTCCTTTGCGGAGACGGTGAACGCAAGATCGGTCTGCCAGAGGTGCAGGCCGTGATGGGTTTCGTGCGAAAAGTCCACCTCGGCGTAGCCGTAGCCGTGCAGATGAAGAAAATATAGCTGCGAGGAGACGAACGTCGCCTCGGGGTAATACGTCGTCCAGTAATCCCCGCCGCCGCCGTCGAGCTGATCGGCGAGAAACGTCGTAAGCGTGCTTTTGTTCCGTCCGACGCCCTGCTCCATGGTAAAGATCGGATAGTTTCTGCCGCGCAGGTCGAGCGCGGAGAACTGCTCGCCGAGGCCATAGACATGCTCGCCCGCCTCGGCGGACAGCCTGAGCCAGAGGCGGTTGTAGCGCGGGCAGTCGCATTCCCCTGTCACGACGAGCCGGCCGGCGCTTTCGCGCAGCGTGAGCGTAAAAGCCGAGGCGTGGTAGTCCTTGTAGAGCCGGATGACGACGCCACTTTCGTCCTGTGCGGCGGTAAAGGAACCAAACGGAATGCGTTCCGTCACCTCGTCCGCAATATGAAAATTGCCGTGGTGCATGTCGATCGTCTCGCGCCCGAGGCCGAGGGAAACCATCGGTTTTTCGAGCGTGTGCGAAAAGAGCGTTCTGCCCGCGTAGGAGACGGTGAAGCCGGATTCGGAACGGTTCAGCCTGAGCATATCAGATGTCCTCCGTCAATAGATGCCCGCGAGCTTGCCCACGAGATAGATCGCCCCCGTCATGATGGGCGCGGCGAAGAGCGTCATGACCACGCCGCTCTTTGCCATATCCGCAATGGAGAAATAACCCGTCGAGTAGGGAATCACGCTGGTCGGCGTGCTGGTCACGAGGATGAACGCGATGTTGAGCGTCATCGCCGCGGGCATGACGATGCCGAGCGGCGAGAGCCCGAGCTGGCTTGCCACCGCGATCATGATCGGGATGACGACCGTCGCGGTGACGGTGTTGCTGGAAAGCCCCAGCTTGAGGATGGACACGATGAGGATGACGCTGATGATCTGAACGAGCACCGGCAGCGCGCCGATGTTGCCCAAGAGCAGCATCGCGAGCCACTGCGCCGCGCCGCTTTGATACACCAGCATGCCCAGCGAGATGCCGCTTGCGATGAGCAGGATACCGCTCCAGGAGATGTCGCTCTCCACATCCTTCCACCGGATGTCCGTTACGCCGGGCAGGAAGAAGAGGCACGCGCCGAGCACGGCGGGCAGCGAGGTGGGAATCTTGATGCCCATCCAGTCCCCGAGGGGCTTGCTCACGAGCCATAATACCACGGTGAGCAGAAAGATGATCATGGTGGAGCGCTCGTTGTGCGTCATCTTCGGCAGGGCGGCAAACTCCCTCTTGAGTTCTTCGCTGCTTCGGCGGATGCACTTGATCTCCGGCTTGAAAAACGCCATCAGGATCCACCAAGCGGGCAGGAGCAGCAGCAGCATGCAGGGCACGCCGTAAAGCATCCAGCCGGCGAACGTGATTTCGATGTTGAGCGTATCGCGCACAAATCCGATGGCGAGGTTGTTCGCGCCGCCGCCCGCGGGCGAGCCCGCGCCGCCGATCAGCGACCCCCACGCCACCGCGATGAACAGCGCCTTGCCAAAGCGGCTTCTGCCGGGTTCGAGGCGCTCCTCTTCCGCGATGGACCGCGCCAGCGGCATGAGCATGGCCGCCGCGGCCAGCGTGGTGATCCACATGCCGATCAGCGCGCCCGCGATCAGAAAACCGAGTATGATATTGCCGGTCTTGTTGCCCGTCAGCCGCAGAATCAGCATGGAGACGCGCCGCCCGAGGCCGCTTTTTGTGATGGCGGCCGAGAGCGCGAGCACGCCGATGAAGAAGAGCACCGTGTCGTTGCCAAAGCCGAGCTTGACCACGTTGACAAACGACTCCGCCTTGAGCACGGCGAGCAAGATCATGCCGACAAGGCCCGCAATGTGAAACGGAATCGGCTCCGCGATCCACAGCAGCAGGCAAAAGAGCAGCACGCCGAGCACCACGCGCCCCTGCTGCGTGAGCTCCGCGCCGTCGAGCTTGAGCACGCTCTCTGGCAACGGAACGAGCACCACGGCGGCGAGCAGCGCGGCGGCGGCGAGCACCCAGACGAGTTTGACGGCGACCGATGAGGCCGGTTTGGTTCGTTCCATCGTTCCTTAATTCCTTTCGCCGAGCGCGGCTTTCAGCAGGGACCCCACCTCGCGCGGGCGGCGGGCGACGCGCGCGCCGACCGACTCGAGCAGCCTGGTCTTGTCCTCCACCGAACCCTTGCCGCCGGTGATGATGGCGCCCGCGTGGCCCATGCGCGTGCCCGGAGGCGCGGTGCGGCCCGAGAGGAACGAAACGAGCGGCTTGGTAAAGCGACCGGAGGCGATCGCCTCGGCGACCTCTTCTTCCATCGTGCCGCCGAGCTCGCCGATGATGACGACCGCGTCGGTCTCGTCATCCGCCTCAAACGCGGGTAAAAACTCCGCAAAGCGCGCGCCGGGCACGGGGTCTCCGCCCACGCCGATGAGCGTGGAGACGCCGAATCCCGCGGCGACGACCATCGCCGTCACCTCGTTGGTCAGCGAGCCGCTGCGCGTCATGATGCCGATTCTGCCGGGCTTATAGACCCGCTCGATCCAGTAGGGAATGCTGCCCATCATGGCCTTGCCCGGCGCGATGAGTCCGCTGGTGTTGCCGCCGATGACGACGGCGTGACTGGCAAGCGCCGCGGCGCGGATCTTCGCCTGCTCGTGCAGGGGGATGCCGTCCGCGAGGGTGACGATCAGGCGGATGCCGGAGTCGAGCGACTCCATCACCGCGTCCAAGACGAATTTCGGCGGTACGAACACCATCGCCGCGTCGGCCTTGTGTGCCTTTACCGCGTTTCGCACGCTGTGATACACCGGCGCGCCGCAGCAGAGCTGTCCCTCTTTGCCCGGCGTGACGCCGGCCACGATGTTGGTGCCCATGTCCGCCATGTGCTGCGTCCAGAAGGACCCTTCCTTGCCGGTGATGCCCTGAACGAGCACGCGCGTGTTTTGATCGATCAATATGCTCATGCCCGTTCCCTCCCGCTCGCAATCGCTACGGCCTTTCGCACCGCTTCCTCCGTGTCCGAGAGGCGCTTGAGGCCGATCGGCGCGAAGATTTCGTCCACGCGCTCCTCGCCCGTGCCGCGCAGACATGCGACGATGGGGCAGTCCGGCTTGAGCTCCTGCACGGCCTTCGTGATGCCCTCGGCCATCACGTCCGCGCGGGCGATGGTGCCGAAGGTGACGATGAGGATGACCTTGGGTTTGTTGGCGAGGCAGAGGCGCATCGCCGTGCCCGCCTTCATATAGTTCGGCCCGCCGAATTCGAGATAGTTCGCAACCTTGCCGCCTTCGTAGTTGACGAGGTCGTATACCGTGTTGGCAAGGCCCGCGCCCGCGCACATGAGGCTGATGTCCCCGTCGAACTCGATATAGGGGATGCCCTCTTTCGCGGCCTCGAACTCCATGTCGCTTGCGTAATACGGACGGCCCTTTTCATACGCCGCGTGGCGGAACATGGAGTTGTCGTCGATGCTCAGCTTGCCGTCCCCGGCGACGGCCGTCCCGCTCTTCGTCAGAAACAGCGGGTTGATCTCGATCAGCTCCGCGTCCATGCTGCGAAACGCCCGGTAGAGCGCGCCGCAGAGTTTGCCGACCTGCTTGAGCGCGTCGTCCCGCAGGCCGAGGCGATAGACAAAATCGCTGATCTGAAACGGCTGCAGGCCGCGGTCAAGGTCTATGGTTTCGCGCACGATCTTCTCCGGCGTCTTAGCGGCGACCTGCTCGATCTCCACGCCGCCTTCTGCGCAGCCCATGAGCACCGCGCGCCCGCTCGGCGCGTCCATCGTGAGCGCGAGATACAGCTCGCGTTCGATGGCGACGGCTTCCTCGACCAGTACGGCGTGCAGGGACGGTACCCCGGCGAAGTAGTTCGCCGCGAGCACCTCCGCTTCCGCCTGCGTTTTTGCGAGCTTGACCAGCCCCGCCTTGCCGCGCCCACCGGAGAGCACCTGGCACTTGAGCATACAGGGCAGGCCGACAAAGCCGACCGCCGCCGCGGTCTCGCCCGCGCCGGTGATCAGCACGGATTTCGGCACGGGGATGCCGGCGTCCGCAAAGACCTCTTTTGCCTGATATTCGAATAGCTTCATATGCTTCTCTTTCCGCGCGTCAGCCGAGGCTCTTTAAGTACGCGCCGAAGATGGCCTCGTCCGTCGGACGGTGCGGGGCGATCGGCTCGGAGACCCAGGTGACGTTGATGAAGTGCTTGTAGGTGATGTTTTCGCTTGTGATGTTGTTGCCCCAGGTGCCGCAGCCGAGCGTCACCGTGGACGGCATGCCGTTGAAGAACGCGCCGCCGTTTGCCGCGGCCTGCGGCTGGCGGACGATCACGCGGCTGGTCTGCATGTGTTCGCCGAGGTAGTCGATATACGCGCGGTTGAAGGTGTGGATGCCGCAGCTGTGCCCGCGGCCGGAGTTGTCGGTCAGACGTTTGAGAATCTCCACGCCCTCGGAAAACGCGCCGTATCTCCAGATGGTGAGCACCGGGGAGAGCTTCTCTTCCGCAAAGAGGTCGTCTTCAAGCGGCATCTCGCCTTCGACGAGCAGCATTACGGTTGTTTCCGGAATGTCGAACCCGGCCAGCTCGGCGATTGCTTTCGCGCTTCTGGCGACGATCTCCCCGTTGATGACGAGCGAGCCCTTCTTGTTGAGCTTCCACATCGTGTCCTTGAGCTTTTTGCGGGTTTCGCCCGTCACCAGAAATCCGCCTTCGGCGACGAGCGCTTTGACCATCGCGTCGTAGACGCCCTGCTGCACGACGATGGAGTTTTCGGAGGAACAGCTCGTCGCGTTGTCGAAGGTTTTGCTGGTTCTGAGCTTCTTTGCCGCGTCGAGAATGTCCGCGTCCTCGGCGACGATCTGGCAGGAGTTGCCGGGGCCGACGCCGTAGGCGGGCTTGCCGCTGGAATAGGCGGCCTTGACCATCGGCCCGCCGCCGGTGGCGACGACGAGGTCCACCTGGCGCATGAGTTCGCCCGTGAGCTCGATGCTCGGCTCCTCGACGACCTGGATGAGGTCCTCGGGCGCACCGGCTTTTTTGAGCCCCTGTCGCATGAAGTCCACGGCGAGCTTCGTGCTGTTCTTTGCGTGCGGGTGCGGCGCGAAGATGACGGCGTTGCGTCCTTTTAATATGGAGACGGCGTTGCTCGAGGGCGTCGCCGTGGGGTTCGTTACGGGTGTGAGCGCGCCGACGACGCCGACGGGCTTTGCGTATTTTTTGATGCCGCGCGCGGCGTCTTCTTCGATGAGGCCGACGGATTTTACCTTCAGCACGTCGTCGATGACGCCCAGCACCTTGTTCTTGTGCTTCTGAATCTTATCGGCGATCGAACCCATGCCGGTCTCGGACACGGCGAGCTCGGCCAGCCGGGCGATGTTTTCGTCGTTGTAAACTTCCCATGCGACGGCCGTACAGACGCGGTCGATCTGCTCCTGCGTATAGCCGGCGACTGCGGCCTGCGCGATTCTCGCCTGTTTCACGAGCTGAGCGATGAGTTCCTGATTTTCCATTGATTCGATCCTCCAGAACATTCGAAAATGATGATTGGAGCAGACCTTCCGCCTGCGGCATGCCTAGTATAACATTGATTAATAGACTAAATCAATTGATTTTTTCAGAATTATTTGATAAACTGATCCCAGGCGTAATCAAGCAGACGCGCACGATACGGAGGGTGTTTTTTTATGAATCACCGCGGGGACAACATGAGCACCGTCAAGCGATACAACCGCAGCGTCATCCTGCGGCTTTTGCATGAGCACGGGGGCCTGAGCCGCAAGCGCATGGCGGAGGAGATGTCCCTCACGCCCGCGGCGATCACGATGATCGTCTCCGAGATGATCGGCGAGGGGCTTCTTTTCGAGGGCGCGACGCTGGAGTCCAACGGCAGCGCGGGGCGCAAGGAGATCATGGTCAACATCAACCTGACCGGATTTGTCGCCCTCGGCGTTTCCATCAATTTGCAGGAAGTGCTGCTCTCCGCGACCACGCTCGACGGCGCGCTGCTGTTTTCCGAGTCGATTCCCTGCCGTGCGGACCTGCCGGTCTCCGAGGCGCTGAACATCATGGAGACGCGCCTTCCCGCGCTGATTGCGGACCACGGCATTGCGCTAGAGAGCATCGTCGGTCTCGGGCTGGCCGTGCGCGGCACGGTGGACGAAAACCGGAGCAAGAGCCTGAATTCCTTCGGCGCGCTGGAGGGCGAAAACATCCCGCTGGCCCAGCTCGTTGCCGAGCGCACGGGTTTTCACACAACCATGGACAACAACGTGCGCAGCATGTTCCGCGCGCACATGTTTTTTTCGACCGAGCAGGCGTCGAGCCTGTTTTTCATCCGCTGCGAAAAAGGCATCGGCGGGGCCGTCTCCGCCGACCACCGCATCCTCACCGGCAGCAGCGGCATGTGCTCCGAGTTTGGCCACATGCCGATTGTGGAGCTGGGCGGCAAGCGCTGCCACTGCGGAAAGACCGGCTGTCTCGAAACTGTCGCCTCGCCGATGGCGATCTGCGAGGACGTCGGCAGCATCTTCTCCGCCGAACGGACGCCGCGCCTCTACGCGCTCACGGGCGGACACCAGAACCGCGTGAATCTGCCGCTGATCATGGAGGCGGCGCAGACGGGCGACCTTCCCGTGGACGCCATCGTCCAGAACGCCGCGAGCAAGCTTTCCAGCGCGATCAAGGCGATCGTGTATACGCTCGACCCCGCGCGCGTGGTGCTCTACGGCAGCATCTTTAACCTGCCGTATTATTACGAGAGCCTGCAGGCGCATCTGCGCATCGGCTTTGACCGCGGGGACGGCGGCGACTATGCGCAAAAGAGCCGCTTTAACCTGCAGCTGGAGGAAAAGGCCGCCTGCGTCACCGCCATAGACGCGTTTTATAAAAACGGCGGATACCTTACCTGGGAAAAATGAACCAGCCCATCAATCCGGAACATCCCGGCCCCGCTCGACTACGAGCGGGGCTCCTTTTTTCGGGCGTCCGCCCGAACGGGTTGCCACCGCATAACGATCGGCGGGATAAATTGCCGCGGCATGTGGTTTCTTGTATCGGCTTGTACCGATTCGCCGGATTCCCGCGCGCGCCTTGCAAAATCCCGCGCGGTTGGCATATAATATGTCTGTAACAAATCAACGGTTTACGCGCCGCTGAATTCGCTGAAACAGATCAAACGCCGCCCCGAATCAAGCTGCAAAACCAGTACGGCGCCGCCGGAACACAGCAGGCCGCGCAGGGAGGAAAATTGCGATGGTATATGAAAACGCGATGGTATACGGGCCGGATTTTCGCTTTCACAAAGGCGGGTTTTCGGTGGAAAACGGCCGGTTTTCCAGCGTGCTCGCCGCAGGCGGCGAGCCGGCGGAAGATCTCAGCGGCGCCTACGTCGTCCCGGGATTTGTGGACATCCATAACCACGGCAACTCCGGACACGATTTTTCGGACGGCGATCCCGAAGGGCTGAAGGTCATCGCGGCATATCTGGCAGAGCATGGGATCACGTCGTTTGCGCCCGCCTCCGTCACGCTGCCGGAGGAGCAGCTGCGCGCGGCGTATCAAAACGCCGCAGCGTTCGCCGCCGAGGCGCCGGAGGGCTGCGCCGTGCTGCGCGGCATCCATATGGAAGGGCCGTTTTTCTCGGAGAAAAAAAAAGGCGCGCAAAACGGCGCGTTTTTGCAAAGGCCGGATTACGGGGTGTTTCTGCGGCTCAACGAGGCGGCGAACGGGTTGATCAAGATTGCGGACGTCGCACCAGAGCTCCCCGGGGCGGTGGAATATGTCGAAAAGGTCGCGAAACACTGCGTCGTCTCCATTGCGCACACCGAGGCGAACTATGAACAGGCGAAGGCCGCCATCGCGGCGGGCGCGACGCACGTGACCCATCTGTTCAACGCCATGCCGGCGTTTCTGCACCGCGCGCCCGGCGTGGTCGGCGCGGCGGCGGAGTCCCCATGGGTTGACGCCGAACTCATCTGCGACGGCATGCACGTGCACGAAAGCGTCGTGCGCGCGGCGTTCGCCATGTTTGGCGCGGAGCGGCTGTGCCTCATCAGCGACGCGCTTTCCTGCTGCGGCATGCCGCAGGGCGAGTATATGCTCGGCGGGCAGAAGATCGTGCTGGACGGAACGGTTGCGCGCCTTGCGGACGCGCCGGACACGCTCGCGGGATCGGCAAACAATCTCTTCGGCATCTTTCGCATGGCGCTCTCCTTCGGCATCCCCGCCGAGGCGGCGGTTCGTATGGCGAGCGGCAACCCCGCCCGCGCGATCGGCGCGGATGGCGAGATCGGCTCCATCGGAAACGGCAAACGCGCGGACTTTCTCGTGCTGAACGGAGATTTCTCGCTCCGCCGCGTGTTCCTCGCGGGGCGCGAGCGGAAGGGAAACTAGGCGATGACGCAGAGACCGCTGTATCGGATCAAAACGATCGCTCCCGGCGCGCCGCATGTCGGCGTTGAATTTCGAATTTCGTACTATCGCCCCGAAGGAGCGATCGGCCCGGACACGCGCGGGCAGCTGCTCTGCCTGCCGGGGGAGGGGCTGGAGGTATCCATGTGGTGCCGCGAGGAGCATCCCCGCGCGGTCTGTCGCAACCCCAACGATCCCGTGCATACGGACAGCTGTATGGAAGCGTTTATCGACTGCTTTCCCGATCTGCCGCAATACGGTTACGTCGCGCTGGAGATGAACGCAAACGGCGCGGCGCACTGCTCCTTTGGAACGGGCAGGCAGACGCGCGGATACGTCGCCGACCGCGGCCTGCCGCATCCCGAGGTGGCGATCGACCGGATCGAACGCGAGGGCGACTCCTGGTGGCGGGCGACCTGCCTGCTGCGCACCTCCCTGCTGGAGGCGCTCTATGAACGGAGCTGCGATTTTTCGCCGGGGCATCGTATGCGCGGCAACTTTTATAAGTGCGGCGACCACACCGAAAGCCCGCATTGGGGCAGCTGGGCGGAGGTGGAGCGCGTGGACTTCCACGCGCCGCATCTCTTCGGAGAATTGATCGTCGTTTCCGCAAGCGGGAGCGGCGGGGACGCATCCCAATAAACAGCGATCTGAGCGGGATCGTATCACTTAGCAAGACCAGCAAAAAGGACAGAGCATCATGAAAGTCATCGTTACGAACAGTTTTGACCAGACCTGCGAAATCGCCGCCGAAATGATCGGCGACGTGATCCACAGAAAGCCGGACGCGCGCCTCGGCCTGGCCACCGGCAGCACGGCGCAGGGTGTTTACCCATATCTCGTGAAGGCGAATCGGGCGGGCACGCTGGATTTTTCGCGCGTGAGCACGATCAACCTCGATGAGTACGTCGGTCTTGCGCCGGATCATCCGCAGAGCTATCGCCGCTTTATGGACGAAAATCTGTTCGATCACATCAACATCGACAGGAAGAACACCATCGTGGCCAAAGGCACGGGGGACATCGAGGCAAACGTGCGCGCGTTTCGCAAGGCGCTGCTGGAAAGGCCGATCGACGTGCAGCTGCTGGGTATCGGCGTGGACGGGCATGTCGGCTTCAACGAGCCGGGCAAGGTGCTCTATGACGGCGCGCATGTCGAGGAGCTGGACGAGAGCACGATCGACGCGAACGCCCGCTTTTTTGAAAACCGGGACGAGGTGCCGACGCGCGCCATCTCGATGGGCATGGGCGATATCCTGCGCGCAAAGAAACTGCTGCTGCTCGCAACGGGCGAAAACAAGGCGGACGCACTGAAGGGGCTGCTGCTCAACGAGGAGCTGGACGTGCAAAACCCCGCGACGCTGGTCAAGACGCACCCGGACGCGACGGTGATCATCGACCGCACGCTGGCCGACAAGGTCGGTTACAAATATCAGCCGATCAAACGATGACGGGACGGGTGCCGCATGAAGTATCTCGGGATCGATTATCATACGCTCCGCCTGCCGGAGCTGGATGCGGACTTCATTCCGATGGGCGCGTGGATGCGCGCCTATGAAGCCGCGGCAAAGCGGCCCGTGCGCATCGCGATCGAGGCGGCGGACGGACGCGTCGTCACGCGTGAAACCGCCCTGATCGCGGACGGCGCGCACGAGCAGGCGGACTATCGCTATCTCGAGCGGCTCGTCAAGTTTTTGCTCTGGAGCGTCGGCGGCTGCCGCGTGATCGTCTGCGGCGCGGATGCGCTGACGGACCGGCTCCGCCGCGACTATGCGCCCGGCGGCGCGCGCGCTTTCGACGCGGCGTTTATGGACGATGTGTTCGAGTGCGGACTGACCGTGTCCGCCTGCGGCGCGGACGCGTTTCCCGCCGCGCGCGGGGAACCGATCTCCATCGGCGGGCATGAAAAAGGCTGCCGCATCGGATTCGACGCGGGCGGAAGCGACCGGAAGGTCTCCGCGGTGATCGACGGCGAGGCGGTGTATTCCGAAGAGGTCGTCTGGCATCCCAAGACGCAAAGCGACCCGCGCTATCATTACGAAGAGATCGTAGCGGCGTTTCGCGCCGCGGCGGAGAAGATGCCGCGCGTGGACGGCATCGGCGTGTCCTCCGCGGGCGTGTTTGTGGGCAACAGCCCCATGGTGTCCGCGCTGTTTCTCAAGGTGCCGCGCAGCGAGCGCGCGTTTGTCAAGGACATCTATAACGCCGCCGCGCGCGCCGTCGGCAGCCCGCCGATCGCCGTTGCAAACGACGGGGACGTCACCGCACTGGCGGGCGCGATGGAACTCAGGACCGGCCGCGTGATGGGCCTTGCCATGGGCACGAGCGAGGCGGTTGGGTATGTCGACGCGGCGGGAAGCATCCTCGGCTGGTTCAACGAACTGGCGTTTGCGCCGGTCGATCTGAACGAACGCGCCATGGCGGACGAGTGGTCGGGCGACGCGGGCGTCGGCTGCAAGTATCTTTCGCAGGACGCGGTCATCAAGCTCGCGCCCGCGGCGGGCATCACGCTTTCGGAGCGCCTGACCCCCGCGGAAAAACTCAGTGAGGTCCAGCGCATGCTGGAGGCCGGCTGGGACGCGGCGGCGGCGATTTTTCGCTCCATCGGCGTTTATCTGGCGCACGCGCTTGCGCTCTACGATCGATTTTACGAAATCCGCCATCTGCTGCTGCTCGGGCGCGTGGTCTCCGGCGAGGGCGGGCGGCTCATCGAGTCCGCCTGCCGCGAAACGCTCGCGGGCGATTATCCCGAGCTATCCGAAAAGATCCGCATCCTCCTGCCGGACGAGGCCGCGCGGCGCGTGGGCCAGTCTGTCGCGGCGGCAAGCCTGCCGCGCTGCTGAATAAAAACGGAATAAAAACGAACAGGACGAATTTCGACATGCGGGCATAAAAAAGCCCGCATGTTTTTCTGCGGGCGGATTGGCTGCGGCTATGGCTGCGACCGGTTCAGCCGACGGGCCTGAACCGGCCGGCAAGGGACGACCAGAGCATGCGGGCGCGCTCGATCAGCGTCGGTTTTTTTGCCTGCTCCGTGGCGTCGCATCGCGCGGGCTGGATTTCACGGATGAAATATTCCTGGCTGTTGAAGAGATCCGCGCCGGGAGCGGCGATGCGCTCGTAATCCCCGCTGGCGAAGAGCAGGCGCGCTTTCTGGTTGTCCCTGAGCTGCAGCTGCAGAATCGATAGAATCCGCTCGCGCAGGATGGGGTCGAGGATCGGGCAGGCAACCTCGACGCGCCGCTCGGTGTTGCGCGTCATGAGATCGGCGGAGGCGATATACAGGCGCATATCCTCGCCGCGGCCGAAGGCGTAGACGCGCGCGTGCTCGAGAAAACGGCCGACGATGCTGATGACGCGGATGTGCTCCGTCTGCCCCGGAATGCCGGGCAGCAGACAGCAGATGCCGCGCACGATCATATCGACCGGCACGCCCGCGCAGGACGCCTGCGAGAGCTTGTCGATCAGGTCGAGGTCCGTCACGGAGTTGAGCTTGAGCAGGATGCCGCAGGGTTTTCCCGCCCGCGCTTTTTCGATTTCCCCGTCGATCAGCGCCAAAAGGCTGCGTTTGAGGCCGGAGGGGGACACGAGCAGATAGTCGTACTGTCCGTCGAGATTCGAAATTGCGATGTTCTTAAACAGTTCGTTGGCGTCGTTGCCGATGCCTTCCCGTGCGGTCATGAGCGAAAAGTCCGTGTAGAGCGCGGCGGTCTGCTCGTTGTAGTTGCCGGTGCCGATCTGCGTGTAATAGACCAGCTTGCCGCGCTCGCGCCGCGTGACGAGGCAGACCTTGCAGTGCGCCTTGAACCCTTCGATGCCGTAGAGCACCCTGCAGCCCGCGTCCTCGAGACGCTCCGCCCACTCGATGTTGTTCTGCTCGTCAAAGCGCGCGCGCAGCTCCAGCATGACGGTCACGTCCTTGCCATTTTCCGCGGCCATGATCATCTGCTCTGCGAGGCGGGACTGCTTGTCGATGCGGTAGATGGTGATCTTGATGGAGAGCACGCCGGGGTCCAGCGCGGCCTCGCGTACAAAGCGCAGAAACGGCGCAAAGCTGTCGAAGGGGTGAAAGAGCAGGATATCCCGCCGCGCAATCTGCGAAAACATGCTTTCCTTGTCTTCCAGACAGGCGGGCCGCCGCGGCTCGAACGAGCGGTTGAGCAGCGACCGCTTTTCGACGGCGGAGAGGCGGGATTCGAGCGAAAACACGTATCCAAGGCTCAGCGGCGCCGCGCTTTGGTAGGCGTGCTCCTTTTTCAGGTTCAGCTTGTCGCAGAGATATTCGGTCAAATCGCGGCTGGCACGGCCCGAGAGCTCGAGGCGCACGGGCGAGAGGCGGGCACGCTTTTTCAGCGCCTTTTTCATGCGCAGGCGAAAATCCTCCTCCAGCTCGTAGGCCTCGTCGTCCGGGTTGATGTCCGCGTTGCGTGTGACGGAGATGACGACCTTTTCCAGCGTGTCGTATTTGCCGAACACCTGATCGGCATGCTCCAGCAGCAGGTGCTCCAGCAGCACATAGCGCATGCCGCCGTCGGGCAGCATAACGACGCGCGGAAGCGATTTCGGGACGGGGATGAAGCCGTAGCGCACGCCCTGCCGGGTCTCCAGCCGGACGGCGATCTGGAGCGACTTGTTCTCCAGATG
Source organism: Clostridiales bacterium (assembly GCA_012517905.1). Classification (GTDB taxonomy): domain Bacteria; phylum Bacillota; class Clostridia; order Christensenellales; family CAG-138; genus UBA7703. Next base: position 36,835 of record JAAYUE010000006.1, read on the forward strand.
CGGAAACGGATGATGCGCGTCTATGATCTGCGGGGAGAGCACGGGCAGAACATAGGACTCGAAATAGTTCTGCAAGAACTTCTTTTCGGCGCTCTCCAGCTCGTCCGCCGCGAGGTTGGAGATGTCGCACTGGCGAAGCTCCTTTTCGAGCATCGAAAACGCGCGGTCCCTACGCTCGCAAAGCGGCTGCACGGCCCGATAGATCAGATCCAGCTGCTCCTGTGCGGTCAGGCCGGACTTGTTGTCGATGTGGGGTTCTTTCAGCAGCGACAGGTCCCAGAGGCTGCCGACGCGGATCATGAAAAACTCATCCAGATTGTTCGTAAAAATCGCAAGGAACTTCAGCCGCTCAAACAAGGGGACCGAGGGGTCGGAGGCCTCTTCCAGAACGCGCTCGTTGAACTTGAGCCAGGAAAGCTCCCTGTTTTGCGTATAGCGCGGCTGCTGCATTTCGTCAGGCATAGCGTTCACCCGCCTTGCCGAGTACCTTGGCGAAGAGGTATCCTTCGCGCACGCCGGAGTTGTTCGCGAGGATGATGTCGCCCTGAAAGCGTTTGGCGACCGCGCGCAGCAGGATCATGCCGGGCACGAGCGTATGCACGCGCTCCGGCGAAGTCTGCAGGATGCTTCTCTGGACGTCGTCCTTTGCGGTCTTGTAGGTGCGCAGGATTTCGTTGAGGTTTCTGTAGCTGATCTCCTGATTGTCGTCCGGCAGTTCGAACATCTGGTTGGCCAGCTTTGCCGTGGCGCGGATGGTGCCGCCGATGCCGTAGAGATAGGAATAGCGCTTCTTTCCGGCGAAGACGAGCTGATCCAGCTCGTTTTCCACCTCCGCGCGGATCTCGCGGCACATCTTGTCGTTCGGCAGGATGCCCCTGACATGGCGCAAAAACAGGTTCAGCGAGCCGACGGGCATGCTGGACGCGGTGAGCACCTCCCCGCCGCTGAACTCCGCAAGCTCGGTGCTGCCGCCGCCGATGTCGATGAGGATGCCGTCGCGGATGTTGCTTGTATGCGAAATGCCGATAAAGTCCAGCCGCGCCTCTTCCGCGCCGGAGAGCACGTCCACAAAAAAACCGGTCTCCGCTTCTATCTGGTCGACGGCCTCCTGCGTGTTGGAGATGTTGCGAAGCGAGGCGGTCGCAAACACGTGCACGTCCGCGATGCCGAAGTTTTCGAGGATCGCCCGAAAGCCCGTCAGCACGCGGCAGGCCTTTTTGATGCCGTCCCTGGAGAGAGCGCCGTCTTTCACATAAGACGACAGCCCCGCCGTGTCTTTTTTGTTGATGAGGAGCTTTGCGCTCCCCTGCTCCGCTTCGTAAATGGAAAGGCGAATCGAGTTTGCGCCCACGTCGACCAATGCGTATATCAATGTTGCGGTCCATCCTGCAGCGAACGGTTTTGCCGGCGCGGCAAACGGGCCGCGCCGGCGCCACTGCATATCGATCATTATTTATCACAGAATTGTCAGATCGGCATAACCGGAATATCAGCGGCATGTAAAAACCAAAAACCGGTCCGTCGCTGGGACGGGACCGGTTTTTTAGCATGCCGTATGGACTGCTCTTTGCTAGAGTGACCAGATTTTGGGGCTGGAGGCGGAGACGGCGAGCGCGCCCGCCTGCAGCGCGGCGATGACGTCCTCCTTTTCGTGGATGAATCCGCCCGCGATGATGGGCACGTCCACGCGCTCCTTCAGCGTTGCGATCACCTTTGGCAAAAGCCCGGGCAGAATCTCCACAAAATCGGGCCGGCTCTGGCGAATCTGCGCCTCAAAGCTGCTCAGCGAGCGGGAGTCGAGCATGAATCCGCGCTGTATGGCGGCCATGCCGAGCTGCTTCGCCCGCTTGATGAGCGCGCCGCGCGTGCTGATGATGCCCGCCGCGCCCGTCTCCCGGCAGACGGCGTCCACCGCGATCTCCTTGTTCGAATACCCGTCGATCAGATCGATGTGGATGACGCAGAGCTTGCCGCGCTCGTGCACGCGCCGCGTGAGCGAGCCGATGTCGAGCACGTTCCCCATGAGCAAAAACACCACGCGGCAGTCGGACTCGAGCGCGAGGGAGAGCTCCTCCTCGTTGCCCGCGGCGGCGGCGACGGGGTTGATCTGCAGTTGTTCAAACAGTTGCTGCGCGGCTGGTTCCAAGGCAAAAATCCTTCCGGTTCATGATCGCCTGTCGCGATCATTTTTCGATTTACCATAAGCATATTGAAAAACGGACAAAAGCGCAAGCACGGCGCGGAGAATTTGTAAAAAACCGATTTGACAGGCGATGTGTTTCGGGATATGATAAGCATGTACAAAAGTTCCATTGAGATTTGGAGTTTGGAGCGGCGCACAGGATTGTTTGCGTATGCTCCTTTTTTCATGCCTGCGCCAGACAGAGAAACAAGCGGCATAAAAACGGACATAGCGGCAGTTTGACGGGATCCCCTTTTCAAAACAGCATCAAACAGGAGGGACATGACTCATGGCAGAAACAAGACCGTATATCCCGTGGGATATGATTCAGAGCTTCATGATCGACACGTTCGTGGCCTACGGCATACCGCTGGAGGACGCGAAGATCTGCACTGACGTACTGCTCGAGAGCGACCGCCGCGGCATTGAAAGCCACGGCTGTAACCGCTTCAAGCCCATCTATCTCGACCGCATCGACAAAGGCATTCTCAACCCCGTCACAGAATACGAAGTGGTCAAGGAAACGCCCACCACGCTCGTCGTGGACGCGCACGACGGCATGGGCATGGTCGCGAGCCACAAGGCGATGAAGACCATCATCGAAAAGGCCAAGAAATACGGCATGGCGATGGCGGCCATCCGCAACAGCTCGCACTACGGCATCGCCGGATACTGGACCAGCATGGCGGTCAACGAAGGGCTCATCGGCATCTCCGGCACCAACGCGCGCCCGAGCATCGCGCCGACCTTCGGCGTGGAAAACATGCTCGGCACCAACCCGCTCACCTTCGGCTTGCCGACGGACGAGGACTTTCCCTTCACGCTGGACTGCGCGACGAGCATCAGCCAGCGCGGCAAGATCGAATACTACGCGCGCAGCGGCAAGGACACCCCCGCGGGCATGGTCATCGGCCGCGACGGCAGCGCCATGACGGACAGCCCCGCCATCCTCAAAGGCCTCACGGACGGCACCGCCGCCCTCGCGCCGCTCGGCGGCATCGGCGACGAACTGGCCGGCTATAAGGGCTACGGCTACGCCACCGTGGTCGAGATCTTCTCCGCCGCGCTGCAGGCGGGCAGCTTTCTCAAGATGCTGGTCGATCACGACGAAAACGGCAACAAAAAGCCCTACCACCTCGGACATTTCTTCATCGTCATCGATCCCGAGGCGTTCTGCGGGCTGGAGACGTTCAAAAAGATCGCGGGAGACATCCTGCGCGAGCTGCGCGCCTCCGAAAAGGCGCCGGGCGAGAGCCGCATCTACACCGCGGGCGAGAAGGAATACCTCGTCTGGCAGGAGCGCAAGGATAAGGGCGTGCCCGTCGGCGAGGCGGTGCAGAAGGAATTCATCGCCATCCGCGACAAGAAAAACCTGCCCTATAAGTTCCCGTTCGAACAATGACGGATTCCATTATTTAAAATAAGGAGAAACGTATCTATGGATTACGCAAAAGAGTCGCTTCGCCTGCACTACGAGTGGAAAGGCAAGATCGAAGTCAATGCGACCGTGCCCGTCGCTACCAAGGAAGACCTCTCGCTGGCCTATACTCCCGGCGTGGCGCAGCCCTGCCTCGAGATTCAGAAGGATGTGGATCTCAGCTACGACCTGACCCGCCGCTGGAACCTCTGCGCGGTGGTCACCGACGGCACCGCGGTGCTCGGCCTCGGCGACATCGGCCCCGAAGCCGGCATGCCGGTCATGGAGGGCAAATGCGTGCTCTTCAAAGCCTTTGGCGACGTGGACGCGTTCCCGCTCTGCGTCAAGAGCAAGGAAGTGGACGACATCGTCAACACCGTGTATCTCATCAGCGGCAGCTTCGGCGGCGTCAACCTCGAGGACATCTCGGCGCCCCGCTGCTTTGAGATCGAGCGCAAACTCAAGGAAAAGTGCGACATCCCGATCTTCCACGACGACCAGCACGGCACTGCCGTGGTCACCCTCGCGGGGCTGATCAACGCGCTCCGCGTGGTCGGCAAGAAAAAGGAAAGCGTCAGGATCGTGATCAACGGCGCGGGCGCGGCGGCCGTCAGCGTAACGAAGCTGCTGCTTTCGGACGGGTTTGCGGACATCACGCTCTGCGACCGAAAGGGCGCGATCTACGAAGGCCGCAAGGACGGCATGAACTGGATCAAGGAAGAGATGGCGCTCGTCACCAACCGTGAAAAACGGCAGGGGTCGCTGGCGGATGCGCTCAAGGGCGCGGATGTGTTCATCGGCGTTTCGGCGCCGAAGATGGTCACCGTCGACATGGTGAAGACCATGAACAAAGACGCGATCATCTTCGCCTGCGCAAACCCCACGCCGGAGATCTTTCCGGACGAGGCGAAGGAAGGCGGCGCGGCCGTCGTCGCCACAGGGCGCAGCGACTATCCCAACCAGGTCAACAACGTGCTGGCGTTTCCCGGCATCTTCCGCGGAACGTTTGACGTGCGCGCGCGCGACATCAACGACGAGATGAAGATCGCCGCGGCGTACGCGCTGGCTGGGCTGATTCCGGCGGACGAGCTGAAGGCGGACTATGTCATCCCCAAGGCGTTCGATCCGCGCGTGGGCAAGACCGTCTCCGCGGCGGTCGCCGAGGCGGCGAGAAAGAGCGGCGTGGCGCGCATCTAGGCGCCGGGCTGGCAATCGACAGCGAAACAGGGCGGAGGGCGCTTTCGGGCGGCCTCCGCTTCATTTTGCCCGCTTGTACGGCGGATAAATTCGTCACTTTTTGATGACAAATGTCGGAATACCCGATATAATCTCATAAAGTGGAGATCAAATCCCGGCGCGCGTCCTTTGGAACTGGATTGCGCGGTCGGGAAGGCACCGGCAAGACATGAAGGGCGGAGAATCTTGAAACAAGGCGAAACCAACCGTTCCGGCTTCCACGAAATCCTGCGCTATTTTGGGGTTCCGCTGCTCGCGGTGATCGTGGTGATTATCGCGTTTTTTGCTACGCAGAAGCAGGTAGTTTCCGAGATTCGACTCGGAACCTATCAGATCCTTCGCGACGCGACGCTGAATCAGCGCATCACGCTTGAAAAATACATCGGGCTTTTGACCACGCGCGTCGAGCTCATTGCGGACTACGACAGCGACACCGGCCCGAACACGCTTGTCGAATCGCTCCGAACCGAACTACAGGGCAATGCCGAGGGCGTTGAAATCGGCTTTGCCAATAAACAGGGAGACCTGCTTTACAGCGACCAGACCAGGCTGAACGTCGGCGGCGAGGACTGGTTCAAGCGGACGCTGGCCGGCGAAACGGTGATAACAATCGCTTCGCAAAACGAGGACGACGGACTTGCGGACGTGCTCGTCTCCGCGCGCGTGCTGCCAAAGAGCGGCGTGGACGGCGTGCTGTTTGCAACGCTGAACGGAAAGAACTTTTCCGCTCAGCTCGATACGCGCGCATACGACGGCGCGGCGTTTTCGTTTGTCTGCGATTCGCACGGAACGATCCTGTTTGCGGAAGACAAGGAGAGCTTCGTCGTCCCGAGCGGCAGCATCTACGACGTGATCAACGATCAGACGCTGGTCGGCGGCTTCAATAGAGAGCAGCTTAAAAAAGAGCTCGGCAGCAGCCGTCAGATTCAGTTTCGCTTCCGCTATGGCGGCGAGGCGTATTACGCCGTCTGCGAGGCGGCGAATCCGTGCGGATGGTACATCATCTCCATCGTATCGGGAGACGACGCGGACTATATCCAGCGGCATGTGACGCTCTATCAGATGGGCATGCTGTTCATCATGCTGCTTGCGGGCGTCTCGATGGCGGCGCAGGCGTACCTGCACGAGCGTACGACGGTGCGAAAGCTCGAAAAGGACAAGGACCTGCTGCGCCAGGGCGCCAAGCGTTACCAGCTGATCACCCAGCTTTCCAACGAAGTGCTGTTCCATATCGACCTGAAGTCCGGGGAGATTTCGTTTAACGACAGCTTCGAGTCGATGTTCGGCCAGCCGCCCCCCGACTGCACCATCCAGGACATGGAGCGCTGCGAGGCGCTGTTTGTGCCGGAGGACAAGATGCGGTTCCGGGCGTTTATCGAAAGACTGCTCGGCGGCGCGGCGGAGGCGCACGAGGAGCTGCGCATGATCAATGCGCGCGGCGCCATCCGCTGGAAACGGCTGGAGATCTTCTCCGTATTCGACCAGAACGGACGGGTCTCCATGCTCGTCGGCAAGATTGCGGACATCCAGCGCCAGCGTCAGTCCATGCAGCGGCTCATCCGGCAGGCGGACAGCGATCCGCTGACGGGCCTGCTCAACAGGGGCGCGATGGAGCGCAGCGTCAAGGGCTTTCTCGCCGGAGAAGGCGTAAGCGGAACGCACGCGCTTCTGATGATGGATTTCGATAACTTCAAGGCCGTCAACGACACACTCGGCCACGCAAAGGGGGACACGCTGCTGACGTCCTTTGCGGTCGGCATGCGGCGGCTCTTCCGCTCGGGGGACTATCTCTCGCGCATCGGCGGGGACGAGTACATGGTGTTCCTCAAGGACGTTTATGAGGACGGCGTCGCGCTTGAAAAGGCCGAGGCGCTGCGCGCGGAGATGGCCGCGCTGAGTAGAAAAATCGGGATTCCGGTCTCGATCAGCATCGGCATCGCGGTGTATAAGCGGGATGGCACGACCTTTGAAAAACTCTATAAAGCCGCGGACGAAGCGCTGTATCAGGTGAAAAAAACCGGCAAAAACGCAGCCGTGTTCGCGTCCGCGCCCGCCGTTGTGGCGGCGGAAAAGACGCCCGCGCCGGACGGCGAGGATAACTAATCACAATGGGAGGGTAAGACAACGCAAAACGAATTTGAAAGCGCGCCGGAAGCGCGCGCACATGGCGCGGTAAAGCTCACGAAGAGACAGAACTTCCTTCAGGGGCTGAAGTTTCTTCTGTTTTCCTGCTCGGCGGGCATCATTCAGGCGGCGTCGTTTACGCTGCTGAACGAGACCATCCGCTGGGACTATTGGCCGAGCTATCTCATCGCGCTGACGCTCTCGGTGCTCTATAACTTCACGGTCAACCGGAAATTTACCTTCAAGTCCGCCAAGAACGTGCCGCTGGCGATGATGCAGGTGATCGCGTATTACCTGGTGTTCACGCCGCTGTCCACCTGGTGGGGCGAGGCGCTGACAAGGGCGGGATGGAACGAATACATCGTGCTCTTCGGCACCATGGTGATCAATCTCGTCACCGAGTTCAGCTTTTACCGCTTCGTGGTCTATCGCAACCATATGTTTACGAACAAACAGGGGCAGGCGGAGCTGGCAAAGCAGCAGACGGAAGAGTAAAACATAATCAAACAAAAATCCCCGAGTCACTCGGGGATTTTTGCTTGAGAAATGGTTTGGAAAGCTATATCCAAATTATTTTTACTTCATCGGCTTAAATCCTTCGTCGGCAAGCTTATTTTTCACAAGAAAAAATAACAGAAAAAATTTACTCCATCGGCTTAAAGCCTTCTCCGTGCACCTCGGATGCGTTGGTGACGAAAATGAACGCCTGCTTGTCCGTCTGCTTGATGGACTTGAGCGTCTGCGCGAACGAATTGCGCCGCACGACGAGCATGAGCACATGCTTGTCGCGCCGCGTGTACCCGCCGCGTCCCTGCAGCACGGTCACGCCCCGGCCGAGTTCCCCCGCCAGCAGCGCGAGGATATCGTCCCCGCGCTCGGTGACGATATAGATCACCTTCGCATGGTCGACGCCCTGCATGATCGCGTCGATCGTGCGCGTGGTCACGAATATGGTCACGATGGAATACAGCGCGACCTCGATGTTGCGAAACACGCACACCGCGAACACCACGACCGTCGCGTCCACGACGAGCAGCAGCGAGCCGACCGAGAAATTCGGGAAAACGCGGTTGAGCAGCAGGCTGATCAGGTCGGTGCCGCCCGTGCTCGCCCCGCGCACGAAGATGACGCCCATGCCTGCGCCGCAGAGCACGCCGCCGAGCACGGAGGCCAACAGGATGTTGTTCGTATACGGCGGCAGAATGCGCAGAAACAGCTCAATAAACGCGGAGAGCAGCAGCGTCGCCAGAATGGTGCGCGCCAGCGGGCGAAAGCCCAGCCGCCACCAGGCGAGCGCGACGAGCGGGATGTTTAAAATCAGCGACCAAATGCCGACCGACAGGGGCGTCAGAAACGCCAGCGCGGTGGAGAGGCCCGATACGCCGCCGGGTGCGATGTCGTTGGGGATGGTAAACAGCACCAGCCCCGCCGCGACCAGCGCGCTGCCGGCGAGAATTGCGAGGATATCGACTGCCCATACGCGGGCGGATTGCTTCATCTTCATCACGACCTTATGCTGCGACAGGTGCGGCGCGAAAAAAGTCCGCGCCGAATGCTCCGGCGGTTACGGATTCAGCCCTTTGAGCGAATCCGGCAGGAACACGCCGTCCTTGCGGATCAGCTTTCCGTCGAACCAGATCTCGCCGCCGCCGAACGCCGCCGTCTGGATGCAGACGATGTCCAGATGCAGCTGGCTCTTGTTGCCGTTGAACGCGTCGGCATAAGCGCAGCCGGGCGTAAGGTGGAACGAACCGCCGATCTTCTCGTCGTAGAGCGTGTTGCCGATGGACTTCGTCACGGCGTTGTTCACGCCGATGGCGAATTCGCCGAGGTAGCGCGCGCCTTCGTCCGCGTTCAGCATTTCGTTAAATCCCGCGGCGTCGCCGTCGCAGCTCGCTTCGTCGATGTGTCCGTTTTTGAAGACGAGGCGGGGATTGTCGAATTTCTTGCCGTAGCGCATGGCGGGAGTGTTGTACTGCACCACGCCGTTTGCGCTGTCCCGCACGGGCGCGGTGTACACTTCGCCGTCGGGGATGTTCAGCTCGCCGTTGCAGGGCACGACGGGGATGTCCTTGATCGAGAAGGTCAGATCCGTGCCGGGGCCGAGTAGACGCACCATGTCGGTTTTTTCCATGAGCTCGACGAGCGGCTCCATATCCCGCCCCATCTGTTCATAGTCCACCAGCGCGGCGGAGAGGAAAAATTCGTAAAAATCGTCGTAGCACATGCCGGCTTTCTGCGCATCCGCCATGGTCGGCCAGTGCAGATAGACCCATCTGCGCTCGTCGATGATGCGGTCGCGCAGCGGGCGGCGGATGTCCCGGTAATAGGTCATGGCGCGGGTGTCCACGGCGGAGAGCTCCGCGTCGTTTTCGTCCACGCCGATGTCCACGTGCGCCACGAGATGATCCCAGTATTTCGTTTCCCACTCGAGCTGCGCGTCGATGGCCGCGCGGGATTCTTCGGGGTGCTCGGAGTCGATAAAGCCGAAGAAGAGGCGGCTGAGCTCGTCGTCCGTGAGCTTGACAAACGGCACGGCGCCAATGGCGTGCGCGCGCCTGAGCAGGGACTTGATGAGGGGCTTTGCGGGGACGGCGCCGTTGATTTCGAAAAGCTCGCCTCTTTTGAGCTTGAGGGAATAGTTTAGCAGCAGATCGGCCAGCCGATCGAGTCGTTCGTCACGCATATTGATCCTCCTTATGCACTCTACGCTCTATTCTATAGTAAATATTGGCGGACTTCAACACCTCAAAAACATGCATAAAAAGGCGAAAGCCGTTGCTTTCGCCTTTTTTGTCGATGTAAGGTCAGGAGCGCTTCGGGAAAAGACTTCCCGCTAATTCCTTCGCGTCCGATTCGCCAGCGCGAGCAGCCGCAGAAAGCTGATGAGCGAAGCCACCGCCGCCCAGACGTAGGTCATCGCGGCGGCGTTGAGCACCTTTCTCGCGCCGTCGCTCTCGTCATAGCTGATGTAGTTGCCCTCTTCGAGCATTCTTAGCGCGCGTGCGGAGGCGTTGAACTCCACCGGCAGCGTGACCACCTGAAACACCAGCATGGCGCCGAAGAGCACCACGCCGACGATGGCCAGATTGAAGCTGCCCATCATGAGCCCGAGGATGACGATCCACGGCGCGGCGTAGGAGCCGATGGAGGCCACGGGCAGAATTGCGTTTCTCAGGCGAATCGGCGCGTAGCCCTCCTGATACTGCATCACGTGGCCGATTTCATGCGCGGCGACCGCGATGGCCGCGATGCTGCTCTGGCCGTACACCTGCGTGCTCAACCCCACCACGCCGTTTTTCGGATCGTAGTGGTCGGTCAGCGAGCACTGCACGGCGGTGATCTGCACGCTGCTGCCCGCGCGGTTTAACAGCTGCTGCGCGATCTCCTCGGCGCGGTAGCCGGAGGCGACCGGCGTCTGCGCAAACTGGTTGAAGGTTTTCTGCACCCTGCTCTGCGCGTAAAAACTGATGCCCATGACCACGAGCAGCAGGATGATATAGATTCCGTCGCCCGATCCATAGCCGAAATACATAGAAATTCCCCTCCTCTATGCTAAGGCAAGTATACCATATCCGCCGCGGAGAGACAGCGGATTTCATGATCGTTTGCAATTTCCCCAAAATTCGAACAAAATGGAAGGCCCCGGGCTTTTCTCGGCGGCGAAATGTGGTATACTATCCCTTAACCCTGCCCCAAATTTCAACATAGCGAGGTATTTTCTATGGCGCTCAAACTATCCCAGATTCAAAAATCGCCGGAATCGTACGCCGGCGCAATCACCGTATGCGGTTGGGTGCGCACCGTGCGCGAGGGCAAGACCCTCGGTTTTGTCGAACTGACCGACGGCAGCTGCTTTTCACCCGCTCAGGTCGTCTATGAGCGCGACGACCGAAATTTGGGCAACGGGCTTTCCACGGGCTGCGCAATCGCCGTCAGCGGCGAGCTGGTGCTCACGCCGGACGCGCCGCAGCCGTTTGAGATCCGCGCGGAGGAAATCGTCATCGAGGGCGCGTGTCCGTCGGACTATCCGCTGCAGAAAAAACGGCATACGCTGGAATACCTGCGCACCATTCAGCACCTGCGCCCGAGGACGAACACCTTTCAGGCGACGTTTCGCGTGCGCTCGGTGGTCGCGGCGGCGATCCACGAGTTTTTCCAGCAAAACGGGTTTGTCTATGTGCACACCCCGCTGATCACCGGCTCGGACTGCGAAGGCGCGGGCGAGATGTTTCAGGTGACCACGCTGCCGCTGAAGGAGATTCCGAAGGACGCGGACGGCAACGTCGACTTTACGGGCGACTTCTTCGGTAAGCCCGCGAACCTGACCGTCTCCGGTCAACTCTACGGCGAGGCTTTTGCGCTCGCGTTTCGGGACATCTACACCTTCGGCCCGACCTTCCGCGCGGAATACAGCTTTACGGCGCGCCACGCGGCGGAGTTCTGGATGATCGAACCGGAGATGGCGTTCTGCGATCTTGCGGGGAATATGGACGTCGCCGAGGCGATGATCAAATACGTCATCAAGACCGCGCTCGAGCGCTGCCCGGCGGAGATGGAGTTTTTCAACAAGTTCATCGATCCCGGTCTTCTGGAGCGGCTGGATGTCGTGCTCAAAAACGAGTTCGTGCGTCTGAGCTACACCGACGCGGTCGAGCAGCTTCTGGCAAGCGGCGCTGAGTTCAAGTATCCCGTCGGCTGGGGGCTGGAACTGCAGACCGAGCACGAGCGGTACCTCACCGAGCAGATCTACAAATGCCCGGTGTTCGTAACGGATTACCCCAAGGACTTCAAGGCGTTCTATATGCGCCTCAACGACGACGGCAAGACCGTCGCCGCGGCGGACCTGCTCGTGCCGGGCGTCGGCGAGATCATCGGCGGCAGCCAGCGTGAAGAGCGGCTGGACATGCTCGAAAAACGCATTGCCGAGCTCGGCATGGAGATGGGCCAGTACGGCTGGTATCTCGAGCTTCGCAAATACGGCGGCGTGAAGCACGCGGGCTTCGGCCTCGGCTTCGAGCGGATCATCATGTATCTCACGGGCATGCAGAACATCCGGGATGTGCTGCCATTCCCGCGCACGACGAGCAACATGGAGATGTAACGACCAGGCGCCTCGTTTTTGCGGGGCGCTTTTATCTTGAGGACGAAGGGAGACGACCGGCATGACGATCCGCATCCTTCCCAAAGAGCGCGTCAAAGAAACGGCGCAGCGCGTCTGGTCGCTGGTGCAGCACGCCGATGCGCGCTGCTATCCGCTGGTGAAGAGCGCGGCGGATTTTGAGCGCACGCTGACATGGGCGCTGGAGGACGACTCCGGCAGAGCGCGGTCCTGCTGGAAGGGACGCGAACTGCTCGGCGTTTGCTGCCTGTTTGTCAACGAAGAGGAGCGATATGCGCAGTTGATCGCGCTGTACGCATGGGATCGGTTCCGGCCCGTGGCGGATGCGTTTCTGAACTGGATCGACGAGGCGTATCCGGCGTTTACCATCGACGCGGGCGTCTCGGGGGAAAACGCGCGTTTGTCGGACGCGCTGGCGCGGCACGGGTATCGCATTGCGGACGATTGTCTCGACCTGAGGCATCCGCTGCCTGCCGGAGACGGCCTTGCCTGCGAAGACGAAGAAGGGATTGCCTTGCTGGAAAAAGGTCCGCTTGGCGCATATGCCGCGCTGCACGACGCCTGGTTTCCCGGGCTTTATTGGAACGCGAAGCGGCTTTCGGAGACCTCCGACGGTTGGGCGGTGCTGACCGCGCGGCAAGACGGGGAGATCACGGGCGCGATCCTGCTGATCTTCGGCAAGGAGCTGGCGGAAGTCTATGGCCTGCACGCCGCGGACGTTGCGATGGCGCGCGCGCTGCTCAGCGCCGCACTGGCATACTGCTCGGAGGAAGCGAAGGGGGTTGGCTCCCTGCTTTTCATGGCGGAGGCGGCGGACGAACCGTGCGTCCGCGCCGCGCTGGCATGCGGATTTTTACAGATGGGCCGCTATGTCGGCTGGCGCAAAACGCCTTGCCACGACAGGGACGACTGAACGGAAGAATTCGGCAAGGGGTTTTGGACGCAAGAAGAAAAGCGCCGCGATATCGCGCCGCTTTCCATATAAAGCCTGCAAAGAAAGAAACTATCTCTTTCGCACCGGCGGCTGCTGCCTGCCCGGGCCGAGTTTCTTTTCGTGCGCTTTTTCCTCCGCGCGCTGGCGCATGAGGTTCGCGTGGTGCCGGTTGTCCGCGATGGTCGCGACCGAGAGCGCGATGACCCAGAGACAGAAGAGCACGATGAACACGCTGCTGGCCGTGCTGGTCAGAAAGCCCATCGAGGGATTGTACTGGTTCAGGATCACGAGCGTGAGAAACACCCCCGCGAAGATGATGGACAGATGCGAAAAAATGGTTCGAAACGCTCTCATAACAGACGATTCCCTCCCATATGGACGCGCCGCTTTTCAGAACCCCGACGCGCCGGATCGATTTGCCGATCGGGCGGTCAGCCCTGCGGCGCTGCGCCGCCGAAGTAGATGATGTCGCTGATGACGCGACCGCCTTTGTAGGGTTTTCCGATGATTTGACCTTGAAACACCATCATGACGGACTGCCCGCCATCGAGGTTGTAGGCGTCTTTGCAGCCGAGGTCGATCATGGCCTGCGCGAGCTCGTCGAGGTTCATTCCGCGGGAATAGTCGCCCTGTCGTCCGTCGACGGAGACGAGGCAGTAGTGCCCGGGTTCATAGTATCCGATTGCGGCGCGCGGCGCGCGGTTGTTGATGATGATGTCGGTCGAGTTATAGCTGTTCGGGATCTGGCCGTTGTCGATCAGCTTCGGCCCAAAGGACCAGCTTTGATACGCACCGCGCGCGATGGCGGCGTCGAGGTCGAAATCCGCCTCATAATAGGTTTCCATCGTACCGTCCAGATAAAGAATGCAGACGTCGCCCGACTTGGTGTCGCGATAGAGGTCTCCGTTACGAATGACGATGCCGTCCGAGGCGGACCCGCAAGAATCGCCGGAGAGCGCGAGAATTGCGCCGGCCTTGCTTGCCATCGCGTCCGGCATGGCATATCCGCCTTTGAACTTGCCTCCTGCAAATGCGGTTTGAAACGAGTGGACGTCGCGCACCCAGATATCCGCCGCAAAATAGACGGCGTTGTCCGTGTGGTGTTCCGTAATCACGATGCGCAGGTTATCGTCCGCATAGCTTCCAATCGCGTTTGCGGCATCCAGTTCTCCCGTAGGAAAAGTTGCCGAAAAGTCCCCGAGGACGGGGGTCGGCGTGACTTCCGGCGCAGGGGGCGCGTCCAAAGTGGAGGCGTCTGTTTCCGGCGTGGGATTCGCCACGGCGAGTGTCGGTTCGGCGGTGGAGGCCGTTCTTTGCAGCGGCTGGTGGTCGCTGGTGCTGACGACGAACGCAAACAAATAAAAGATGCCGAGCGCGGCGCCGATACCCAGTAAATCCAGCAGTATGACGAGGATTCCGGGCAACGGTTTCTGATGTCGCATAGGCATTCCTTTCCGAAAAACGGCAGGGATTTCTGAAAAAACAATCGGGGCTGATGGTCAGCTCATCATAGTCCCGTCATGGTTCAAAAGCAACCATCCTCACGAAATGCAACAGGAAGTTCACAAGGCATCGAATGGAATGACATAAAGCTGTCATGCAGCAGGAAAAGGAGAAAAGATTCCCCGGGCAAAGCCCGGGGAATCTTGGTCTGGCGGCGTTTGCTTTCGCGCGCCGGCTATGCTTGATTCGGGTGGGTGCAGAACTGAAAAACCGCTTACTCCGCGATCGTTAATGCGACCTGCATCATATCGTGGAACGCGGTCTGGCGCTCTTCCGCCGTGGTGACCGCGCCGCCGATGAGCAGATCCGAAATCGTGCAGATGGCCAGCGCCTTCTTGCCCGCGCGCGCCGCGTTCATATAGAGCGCGGCGGCTTCCATCTCGACGGCGAGCACGCCGAGCTTCGCCCACTCCAGCGTGCCGTCCATCCCCTTTTCGGAATAGAACACGTCGCTCGAGAGGATGTTGCCGACCTTGTAGTTGAGGCCGCGCTTTTCGCATTCGTCCACCGCGCGGCGGAGCGTGCCGAAGTCCGCGATCGGCGCATACGACCCCGTGAGCCCATACTGCGAGAAATAGGCGGAGTTCGTGCAGGCGCCCTGACCGAGAACGATGTCGAAGAGCTTGAGATCGGGATGCATGCCGCCCGCCGAGCCGATGCGGATGATGGTCTCCACGCCGAAGAAGTTAAACAATTCGTAGGAGTAGATGCCCATGCTCGGCATGCCCATGCCGCTGGCCATGACGGAGACGCGCTTGCCTTCGTATAGGCCGGTGTATCCCTGAATGCCGCGGACGTTGTTGACGAGTTCACAGTCCGTGAGGTACGTATCGGCAATGTGCTTTGCGCGCAGCGGGTCGCCCGGCATGAGGACGGTCTTGGCAAAGTCTTCGGGGCTGCAGCTGATATGCGGGGTCATATTTGCGGATTTCATGAAACACCTCCGAAAAAAATTAATGCGGGTACAAATTATTATAGCATATTTTTCCCATGGGAAGGGATCGATCGCCAGGAAAAGGAACGCCGGGTGAAATGTGTAAAGGCGCAGGAGGCGCTCCGGAATCGATGAAACGATTTGCTGCGGCTGCTACTCAAATTCCTTCGGGAAATACTTGTGTAAATCGATCCATTCCCCGAGACGATAGTCCCACTCGACGGGCTGGAACTTTCCCAGACCGCTGGCCGGATGGAGCGTGATCTCTCCAAAGTAAACCTTATGGTCCGTTTCATACAAATCGATGCGCGCAAACGGCAAATCGGCGGACAGTTGTTCCGCCAGCAGCAGCATCTCCTCAAAGCGTTCGGGTTTCGGCAGTTCGCGCGGATCGTTCGCATACTGGCGCTCAAACGGCAGCCGCTTCCAATCGGGACTGAAAAACGTCATATGCATCTTGCTTTTCGCAGAGCGGTTGGTGCAGACCAGGATGCACCGGGCCGTTCCGCCGAACATGTAAAACTTATAGTCTCTTAGCTCATCATCGGAACCGTCCGCCATGTACGCCTCCGCGATGATGCGCGGCGGGATGTTTTGATACGGCCACTCGCGCCCGCCCCAGTAGTAGTTGCGGCGAAGGCTCTTTTCTATTTTTTGTCTTGCGGCGTCCAAGTCCAGCGCGCCCTTGTCGCGACAGATCACGACGCCGCCGCTGTCATGGGTGCATTTGAGCACGAACTGCCGGGGCAGACGGTCAAAATCGATCTCGTCAAAGCTGTTCCAGGGGCCGCCAACAAGAGGGATGAGATACCGATCGCCGATGGTATTCTCGATAAACTGCCGCACGGCGAATTTATCGACCAGCGTGGGATAGAGCGGATTGTGATCCTTCGCCTTGAGCCACTGGATCTTCTCGTTGAACGACCGCGGGTTCTTCCAATCGAGCCTCTGATGGAAGTATGCGCGCCACATCGCGGAGAGATAGGGCCGGTCCGGCACCCAGTTGAGCAGCTTTCGGGAAGACAACGCAAAAAACAGCGAAGCGGATACGTTTCGATCGCGGCTATCGTGTTTGTTTTGCATCCGGACCTCCCATCGCAGCGGCCGTGCGCATGACGTTTTATGGTCTTTTGACCGTCTGGGTATAATATATCCATCGGTTCGCGGCGTGTCAATGATGCGCGGGATCGTTTGCGTCGTTGCGCGCCCGTTCGGTCCTTTTGAAATCCCCGCTTGGATTTCATGAGATAAATCCCTTGACAATCTTTTTTCAGCAAGGCTAAACTTATTTTGAACCCATATCGGGATTAAGGAGGAGAAAGCATGTCCAAGTCGTTCATTCCGCAGGGCTACCGCTCCAAACTGGGGCTCTACGACACGCAGAACGCCATCGAAATCATCAAGACCACGTTTCTGGAGTCGCTATCGGCGGTGCTGCGCTTAAAGCGCGTGTCCGCGCCGCTGTTCGTGAATCCCGCGGAGGGGCTCAACGACAACCTCAACGGCGTGGAGCGCCCCGTCTCGTTCGACATTCCCGCCACGGGCGGCGTCGGCGAAGTGGTGCAGTCCCTCGCCAAGTGGAAGCGCTTTGCGCTCGGTCGCTACGGATTCCGCCCGGGCAAAGGGCTCGTGACCGACATGAACGCCATCCGCCGCGACGAGGCGCTGGACAACCTCCACTCCGTCTATGTCGACCAGTGGGACTGGGAGAAGGTCATCACGCCCGAGGAGCGCACCGAGGAGACGCTGCGGCAGACGGTGCTCAACATCGTGGACGCGATCTACTATACCCAGCAGGTCATCTGCGCGAAGTACGACGTGCTCACCCCGTTCGTCAGCCGGGACGTTACCTTCGTCACCGCGCAGGAATTGCTCGATCTTTATCCCGATTGTGACCCAAAAGAACGCGAATATCGCTTTGTCAAGCAACACCCGACGACGTTTATCATGGGCATCGGCGCGAAGCTGAGCGACGGCAAACCGCACGACGGGCGCGCGCCGGACTATGACGACTGGCAGATCAACGGGGATATCCTGTTTTACAATCCGCTGCTCGACTGCGCGTTTGAGATCTCCAGCATGGGCGTCCGCGTGGACGCTGTAACACTTGACAGCCAGCTTTCACTGGCCGGCTGCGACAGTCGGCGCGTCCTGCCGTTTCACAAGATGTTGATGGAAGGAAAGCTTCCGCAAACGATCGGTGGTGGTATCGGACAATCCCGCCTCTGTATGCTTTTGCTCAATAAAGCCCATATCGGAGAGGTGCAGAGCTCCCTCTGGGATGCCGAGACCATGGCGCTTTGCGAGCATGCCGGTGTAACACTTTTGTAACGATCCGTTTTTACAGGAACCGCCGCCCAAATCGGGCGGCGGTTCTTTTTTGCAGGTTTTATTGGGCTTTGCGCGTTACATGCTAACGAGAATAACGCCCGCCCGTTTTACCGCACCTCACCGAATTGTTTCCATGTAACAATTCGTTTTTGAGGAAAACGGGAAAAGGAAGCAACACGGATGTAACAAAAAAAGCGAAACCTGCGAAAACAACTGAAAATCGGACTGAAGTTCACAAAAAAAACACGAGTATACAACTTGCAAAGCAACAACTATGTAATCCCAAACTTCTACAATATGTTACAGTGCTAAGAATATATGGAGTCCCATACGGGCGTTCACCCCGTACCCGATAGTCCAAGGAGGCAAAAAACGATGAAATGGTCGCAGATCAAACGAGCCCTCAGCCTGATGCTTTGCATCCTGATGGTGCTTGCGCTGCTTCCGACCAGCACGCTGGCGGAAGACACGCCGACAACGCCGGAAGCGACGGCAGCGCCCGCGGCAACGCCCGCGGAGACGGCAACGTCCGCACCGACCGCGGCGGCGACGGAGACGGAGACGGCAACGTCCACCCCGACCGCGACGCCCACGGCGTCCGTAACGGAGACGGCGGCGCCCGATGTGTCCGACACGCCGGACCCGGCGGAAGAGACGGCGCCCACGCCGTCGGCGGATGCGCAGGACGCCGAGGAAACGCCGCTTCCCTCCGAGAGCCCGGCGGAAGAGCTGCCGGAAGCCACGCCGGCGACGTATGTCGTTAACTTCGTGATCAACGGGGTGACGGACGTACGGCTCCAGCAGACGGTGGAAGAGGGCGGCACTGTGAGCGCGCCCCATAATCCCGCCGTGCCGGATGGCGAAGAATTTGAAGGTCAGGTGTTCCTCTACTGGTATGCCAGATCGAACGAAGCCTATAACTTCTCAACGCCGGTCACCGGAAACCTCGTGCTCTACGCGCAGTTTGGCACGACGGACGAGGCGCCCGATGTCGAGGAGGAACCCATCGTTGCGGACGAGGAGATCCTGATGTCCGCGTTTTCGATGGAAGGCGGCATTCTGCCCGACACCACGCCGCTGTGGACCTATACGTTTGTCGTGAATGGATCGACGGTCGACACGAAGGTCGTGGCGGACGGCGACACCCTTGACGAACCCGCGATGCCGGAGGCGCCGGAGGGACAGACGTTCGTCGGCTGGTATACCGCGGCCGATACGCTTTTCGATTCCTTTGGCGTTCAGACTGTCACGGAGGACGGCGCGACCACGCTCACCGCGAAGTTTGAAACGGCCTACTATGTCTTTTTCCACAACCAGTTCGGTTCGGTCATCGAGACGCGCACGCCGGACGCTTCCAACGTCGTTTCCACGGCCAATGTCACGACGCTTCAGCTTGCCTCCAATGAAGCGCTGATGGGCTGGTCCCTCACCTCCGGCGGAACGACGGACGTCGGTTCGAGCGTCACCGTAGACGGCGCGAACATCGACCTCTATCCGATCATCGAAAACGTCATCTGGATTACGTTTGATTCCGCCGGCGGAACGTATGTGGCGCCGATGCACATCGTGCCGGGGACGGCGCTCACGCAGGCGGCCGTCACCGCGCATATTCAGGACGAAACCGGGCTTTCGACCATTGAAAAGGCCGGATATACCTTCTCGAGCTGGTCGGGGTTCACCTTCGGCAACACGCCGACGGAAAACGTCGCCCTGACCGCGAACTGGACGGCGAACACCGTCGGATACACCGTGCTGTTCTGGCAGCAGGCCGTCGTGGGCGACTCCTATGCCGTCGTTGCGTCGGACACCGTGACCAGCCGCACGGCGCTCTCCGGATCGACCGTTTCGCCCATATCCGCGGATACGTCGAAAACCTATAAAGGCTTTAACTACAACGCGACGAAGTCCGTCTCCGTCACCGTCAAGGGCGACGGCAGCACGATTCTGAACGTTTACTACGACCGCCAGATCTGGACGGTCAATTTCCTGCTGCGCTCGCGCACGAGCAGCTATACGTACAACAACAACAACAACTATACGGTCTGGAATACGATCACCGGCCGCTATGGCTCCAAGCTGAACTATTGGCCCGGCGCTTCGGAGGCGGACAGCTATTATTCCGGCGGCACCGGCGCATATGACTTCACAAACTGGATGATCAACGCGTCGTATAATGGAACGTATCTGACGTATCTGGAAATCTACGACGACGGCGGATCGACCCTGTTCAACAGCGGGGTATTGAACCTGTACGGCATCTATCAATACAACGCGTCTTTGAGCTATACCATCAACCACTACCGGCAGAATCTGGACGGCTCCTGGCCGTCGTCGCCGAGCCAGGTTGCCTATGCGTACAGCAGCGGATCGTTTTTGATCAACAACCGTTTCGAAGGGTTCACCGCGTATCTGTATCAGCGCGACGGCGGTTCCTGGAACTCGGTCGTACCGGGCAGCACATCCGTTTCCAACATCAACAATACGCTGAACATCCGTCATACCAGGAACAGCTATAACCTGACGGTCTACAACTTCAACGTTCTGCTGAATACGACGAGCGTGCTGTATGAAAACCCGCTCGGGTCCTATCAACCCGGGCAGCCGAGCCGGCCGAGCGGCATTCCGTCCGACTATGTCTGGGCGGGCTGGTATACTACGGAGCAGGGCTATGCCGGCAGCGAGATGGACTGGGCGCAGACGATGCCCGCGCACGACCTGATCGTGTACGGCGTGTGGAAAGCGCCGACGTTTACGGGCATTGCGCACTCGGTTTCTTACGGTTCGACCGGCGGCACGACCGTCGATCTGGGCGCCATCGAATACGGCGGAACGATCAACTCCTCCGCACTGGCAAATGCGCAGACCGCGGCAGAGGCGGACAAGCCGAACCCGACGGACACGTTCGGCGGCTGGCTCATTCTGAAAAACGGCTCGCTGGTCCTGTTTAACTCGAGCATGCAGATCTATGAAAACGTGGTGCTCTACCCGATCTGGATCAGCACGCTGAACTATTCGATTACCTATAGCCTTGGCGAAGCGAGCGGCACCGCGCCGACGGACGGCAACACCTATGCGCCCGGCAGTCAGGCGGAGGTCAAGGCATATGCGGCCCTCCTGGTGACGCCGCCGGCGGACAAGGTGTTCATCGGCTGGCGTTCGAGCGTGGACAGCAAGATCTATTACCCCAAGAGCGCGATTACGATCACGGCGAATACGACGCTGACCGCTGTCTGGGTCTATTCGTCCGTCTATGTCACCATCACCTACAACGGCAACGGCGGCGCGACCTCCGGCGGGGCGACGACGTTTACCGGCGGCGCGGTGAACAACACCTATCATACCGTGCAGGGCAACAGTTTCCTCTATACGGGAAAGGTGTTCGTCGGCTGGAATACGTCGTCTGCCGGCACGGGCGACTGGTATAGCCCGGGCGACAGCGTGCTGCTCGGCATCAGCGTCCCCGGCGCACCGGGAACGCTCTTTGCCATCTGGGAAGACGAGACGTTCGACGTAAGCGTGACGGCGACCCCGGCGGCGGGCGTCACCGCAAAGAGCGGCGCGGGCACGTATGATTACGGCACGGACGCGACCGTGACATGGACGCTGGCAAGCGGATATGAACTGACGAGCGTGACGGACAACGGCACGCTGGTGCCCGCCGCATCCTACGCGGGCAACAGCTACGCCATCACCGGCATCACGGAAGATCACGACATCGTGATCAATACGCAGATGACGCTCTTTACCCTGACCTATGACGGCAACGGCGGTACGGTCGGCGGCGACGCGACCTACAGCATGACGAAGACGACGGGGACGAGCTTTACCGTGGACGCCAACACGTTCACGAGAGACGGCTATTACTTCCTCGGCTGGAGCACGACCACGGGCGCGACCGTTGCCGATCCGGCCTATGCCCCCGGCGCCAGCGTGACCATGCCGAGCGCGGACTTGACGCTGTATGCGGTCTGGGCGGCGAAGACGGCGCTGACACTGACGGCCAACAGCGCTACCGTCAACTATGACGGGACGCTCAAGAGCGTCTCGGGCATCACGCCGAGCATCGCCGGACTGATCGTTTCCGGTACCACGGCGGGCGCAAGCGGCACGGAGCCGGGCGTGTATGCCACGAGCTTTACCAATCAGGCCGGCCTGGTGCTGACGAGTGACGACCAGGATGTGACGGAACGCTATGCCGTGAGCTGGGCCGGCGGCGCACTGACGGTGAACCCGAAGGTGACGTATATCGTCAGCGCAACCGGCGCGGTGATTGGCACCGAGTGGGTGGCGTATGGCACGGGCGATGCGACCTATAACGTCACTCCGCCGCAGAGCGTAACTTCCGGCGGCATCAACTTCTATTGGACCGGCGCATACAATCCTGCGACGGCCAACGATTTGACCGCAAACATGACGATCACCGCGACATACGTACAGAATAAAACGCTCTTGATCACCGCCGACAGCGAAAGCTATCCCTACGACGGCACGCAGAAATCCGTCACGACGGCCAAGCTTTCCGATCCCACTCTGCATGTAAGCGGTTATACCGTTTCCGGTAGCGGAACGAACGTGGGAACCTATACGACCGCCGTAACGCTCGGCACGGTCGTGATCCTGAGCGGCACGACGGACGTTACCTATCAATATGATGTGTCGACCGCGACCGGTCTTCTGACGATTACCCCCGCGACGGCAACGGCGGATTCGGACGGCTACACGGGTAAATACGACGGACAGCCGCACGGGATCACGGTGGATCCGGACGTCGACGGTTCGACGGTGCGCTACAGCCTGACCAATAGCACGAACCCGGCGGACTACACGCTGACGACGAGCCCGACGGCGACGGACTACACGACGGGGCTGACGGTGTACTTCGTGGTGACGAACCCGAACTACAACCCGGTGTTCGGCAGCGAAACGGTCACCATTAATAAGAG
>JAAYUE010000040.1 GCA_012517905.1 Clostridiales bacterium
ATTACCGCCCGGGTGGAAACACCGGGATCCCGACAAAGCGGCAAAAGCCGTAGCGCGCGTCAGGGACCAGCAGACGCTGTTTGAGATTCTCTCGGACGCAAGCGCTCACTATCAGGTGCGAAAAGCCGCGGCGGAACGGCTCACCGACGAGGCGCTGCTCTATCAAATCGTGATGAAACCGAATGTCTATGCTGCCGAACTGCTCGATCGAATCACCGACCAGCGGCTTCTGGTTCAAATCGCCCGGCAGTGCGAAACGGACAGCTTTCGTCGGAGGGTTGCCGAGCGCATTGAAAGCGCCGAGGTTCTTGAGGAACTCGCCCAGTCCGATGCAAACTGGGAAGTGCGCGCGATTGCGTACAGGCGGCTGGGCAATGATTCCGAAGCCGATACGCTGGTCGCGCAGCATGCGTATTCGGAATATGAAAGGTGCAAAGCCATAGCATCCGGAAATGTCGGCCGCGACGTATTGTTGCGCATATGCCTGAACGATCCGGGCGCAGACGCGCGCAAAACGGCGTTTCTCAGGCTCGCCGACAAGGAGGATATCACCTATGTGGCGGTGCATTCCACATATCAGGACGCGCGGGAATGGGCGCTGGAGAAAATGCCCGACGACCAGCAGATTCTTCTCAAAGCCGTAAAAAAATATCATTCTGACGCCGCATTCGCACGGCTGAACCCAACAGGACTGTTCCAGATTTTTTTAAGCGGAAGCGAGCGTGAAGCGGACCTGGCGGGAACGCGTCTCATCCGGCTGAGCGAAGAAGGTCGCTCCGACTGGATCGCAAGCGTGAATGAAGCGTCGCTTCAGGCGCTGGTCCGCGCCTGCTTTGAGAAACATTCGACGATTGCCGGCGCGCTGCTCAAACTGATCTATCAAAATGGGAGATTTGCCGAACAGATCGGCCGGCTCAGGGGGCGCATGATTCTTCCGAAACGGCATAGCGACGCACACCATGAATACTATGATCTGGGCGATCATGTTGATATGGGGCATACGGACGCTATCGAACAACCGATGCTGTTTCAACCTGACTGACGGAGGAAACGCAGTGACGGAGCCGACTTTTCGTCCGAACAACTTCATGCTCATTCCCACGGCGGCTTGTCAGGCGTCGTGTGTCTATTGTTTCGGGCCGAACCGGGGCGAAACAATGTCCGCGAGCGTTGCGGATTGGGCGCTTGCGTTCATGGCGCGGATTGCGCCGGCGGAGGGCAACGTATACGTCACGTTTCATGGCGGCGAGCCGCTGCTGGCAGGCGTCGACTATTATGAATCCATATTGCCGAACCTGAAGGAGCTGTTCGGCCGACGTTTGCGGCTGTCCATGCAGACCAACCTTCTGGCGATGAACGAGCGTATAGCCGACCTCATCCGGGAGTATCGCATCGCCGTGGGCACCAGCGTGGACGGCGACGAGGCGCTCTGCGACGCGCAGCGCGGCGACGGATATTACGCGGCGAACGAACGGGGACGAAACCTGCTTCAGCAAAAGGGCGTGGATGTCAGCCGCATCTGCACGCTGACGCATCGCTCGGCGGGCGAGGCTGTGCGTGTGTTCCGGCATTATGCCGGCGCGCCGCCCCTGACCGGCCATCCTTATTCCCTGCATGGCGCGGTGCGGACGCTTGGCAAGGAGCCGGACGCGCATACCGTAACGGCGGACGATATGGCGCGCATCCTGCTGGATACGCTGGAGGCTTACCGGCAAAGCATGGCGCAGACGCGCGTATCCACCATGGACGCGATGGCGAAGGGTTGTTTCGACGGCGAGGGACGTGTCTGCACCTTTTTTCCCTGTCTTGGCCGGTTCGCGGCCATCGCGCCGGACGGCGGCGTATACGCCTGCCAGCGATTCTGCGGACATCCGGAATTTAAGCTCGGCAACGTGACGGACGGGCTGACGCAAGAGCAAATCCTGCTTAGCGAGGCGTATCAGATGCTATACAGGAAACAGGAGCATGCAAAGGAAGCCTGCGGAGACTGCATGCATTTTGCGTATTGCAGCGGCGGCTGTCTGTACAACATGTGCGCGGCGGATGCTCGCAAGGACCCATATTGCCAGGCGTATCGCGCGGTTTTCGACAGGATTGCGCGGGATATGGCGCTGGAGATGGGCAGGCTGATGACGAAACAAATCACGCCGGAGCGGGCACCGCTGTTGCAGATGGCGGGAGACCTGCCGCATCCGTATGATCTGGCGGTCAATCAACAGCGCAGGCGCAGGGCGGTCAATTGGGGACGTTATCCTCTCGGTGCAAGTCAAACGCTTGAGGTCTGTAAGCGGAACCGCGTACAGGAGTTCAACAAGCTGTATCTGCATATTACGTTTCATTGTCCGCTTCGCTGCGATCATTGCTACGCCTCCGCCGGTGAAACGGATATGCCCGAAATGGCTGCCGAAGCGGCGCTCGGCGTCATATCCGATGCGCAAAAGGCGCTGTTCCGTTCGGCGGTCGTCACAGGCGGCGAGCCGCTTGCACACAGGGAGATCGACACACTGCTCGAGGGGATCACGCGCCTCGATCAAAAGGGCATGCGCTTGATTCTGCGCACCTCGCTGGGGTTCTCCATCGGCGACGACAGGCTCAAAGCGATATGCGATGCGTTTCCCGAGATCGTGGTCAGTGTCGACGGGGACGAAGCAAGCCACGACAGCAGACGCGGCCAGGGACGCTACGCGAAGACCATTGAAAATCTGGAGCGAATCAAAGACCTGGGCTTTATCGACCGTGTCGGCGTGTGTGCAACATTGCAAAAATCGCAGCGCGATGGCCACGAGGGACGGGCGGTAACGGCGCTGTGCAAAAGGCTGGGGATTAGAAATATCCGTTTCCATTCCGTGCTGCCTCTGGGGCGTGCCATTGGGACAGCGCCGGATGCGGACTTCGACTGCGTTGACGAAAGCGAAGAAAATCGTCCGTTCCGGCCGCGGTTTAGTTGCGGCCTCGGACAGAACCTCTATGTCGAGCCGGACGGCGGCGCATATCCCTGCTATGCGTGGTGCGGACCGGACAAATGCCTGGGCAATGTGCTTTCCGACGGGCTTGCGGCGATTCTGGACGGCGCAGATTTTCGCGAGCTCTCCCGCCATGATGTGGATACCAACGAAAAATGCCGCACATGCGAAGTGCGCTATCTCTGCGGCGGCATGTGCAAGGCGTGGAGCACGGATCAAGCGAACATCGACGGCGACGGGTTTGACTGCACGGCTCGAAAGACGGCGTACGAGCACCTGGCGAGCATGCTGAAATAGCGATGAGGAGGCAGCGATGGGATTATTCAAGCCGAAATGGATGAATGCCAACGAGAGCGTTGCCGAAAGCGCCGTCAGAAACCTGACAAAGGAAGCGGAGCTGATCAACGCTGCATTGAAAAGTCCTTATAAAAAGGTGCGTTACTATGCAGTGTGCCACATAAAGGATCAGGAGGTACTGTCGCACATCGCGGCAAAGGACGAGGACGGTTTTGTTCGCACCAGCGCAGCGGTAAACCTGAAGGATCAGGAACTGCTGGCGCGGACGGCCGAAGAGAGCGGCGATTCCGACATTCGACGTATTGCCGCAGAAAAGCTGACCAACCAGTCGGTGCTTAAGAAGATCGCGCAGAAAGATTCGGACAATCAGGTTCGGCTCACGGCCATCGTGAGGCTGACGGATGAGGAGGAATTGATCCGTCTCGTAAAAGAAGACCCTCTGCGCAAGCACGCCGCAAAGAGGCTCAAAAAACTGGCGGCTGAGAGAGGGCAAGCGATCGGAGACATCGTCGATCAATCCGCGCTGATGGACATCATAGCCCAAGGCAAAAGCGGCGGCCGGGAGTTCGAGTCCGCAATCATGCTGCTGGAAGATTGTGAACTGATCCGGCTGATTCAGCAGGAGCCTTTCTCCGACGGCGGCTGGCTTGCCCTGAACCAGCTTGAGGATCAGGAAGCCCTGGAGAGAATCGTACGCGAAAGCGGCTGCGATTTACCAAAAAAGGCGCGCGCGCTGGGGCGATTGCTCCAAGTCGCAGAATGGAACTCCGTGGATATTGACGACGAATTTCTGCAGTATCTGCTGGACAACCCGCTTTGCTACAGCGACTGTCTCAAGCAGATCTATCGAAAAACAAAAAAGTATTCCGAGCTGATAAAAAAACTGAACGCACACGATGACCATGGTTATCGTGACAGCTGCCATGAGGACACGCATTATGATCTCTCGACGCGCATGAAATGTGACTTTGATTAAAGGAAACGCCTTGCCGAACTGCGATAGAAACGGCGAAACGGGCGCGGTGGACGGACGAACGGGAGGAAACGAGTATGGGATTGTTCAAACCGGGATGGATGAGCAAAAATGAGGAGAGGGCATGCGCGGCGGTCGAGCGGTTGATCGACCCGATGGAGCTGATGCGCGCCGCGCTCGAGAGTCCCTGGAAGACGGCACAGCTTGCCGCGGTGGCGCGCCTTGACAGCGATGCGGCGTTGCTTGCCGTGCTCAACGCCTCATCCCAATGGTACATACACGAGGCCATCGTTGGCAGGCTGCGCGGGCAGGAGGCGCTGATTCGCTACCTGTTTTCCGGCGAATACGCCGGCGCACAAAAAATTGCGCTGTCCCACGTGGAGGATCAACAGGCCCTGCGCCGCTTTATCCTGGAGTATCCGAACGACCCTACCGTTATTGCTATGAAAGAAACCGCGATTGAACGCGTTAAGGATGATAGGTTCCTGCTTGATCTGGCACACGGAAAAGGCAACCTGAACGCCGTGCTTCAGAATCTTGCGATCAGGCATATCACGGGGGAACCCGCCGCAAGACAACTCTATGAAGAAATTCAAAACGGGCAATACAAAAACGATTCCGACTACTGTTTGCAATCGCTGTTCGAGGGACTGGACGCACCGGAATTTTTGATGGAACTTGCGCTATCGGAAACGACAGCACCCTTTACCCGGGCGCTGGCGGTGGAGCAGCTCGGCAACCTTGGGGAAAAGGGAAGCATCGCTCAACTGACAACGCTCAGAAACAGCAAACTTTTTCTTGGAAGGCACCCGAAGTTTTTCGACGCGACGCTCGGCGAGGTGGCGCAGAATGCCTGCGCTCGACTCAGCGGCAAGAGCGTTTTCGAGTTGGCCGCCGAAACAGAGGACGAATCGTTTTTAAGCCGTCAGATTGGACTTTTGCTCAGAAAGAGCGATGCCAATGACGGAGCGCCTTACCAGGCAATGAACTATATCCGTGCGTTCTATCGCGCCGGGCGGTTTCGGGACAGAATCGCTAAACTGAACGGGCGCATCGTCAGCCCGCATACGGACCGCCCCAGCGAGCACTGCGTGGACGAGCATGCCGACACCGCGGAGATTGTATTCCGCCTTTAGGCGATTCATATAAGGCTGAGTGATGGACGTTTCGGCACAGGTTCTGCACCTGTCGAACGGTGATACCCCAGAGTTCCGCGGTTTTTTGAACGGTTAAATATCCCATCGTGCACCGCCTGAGAGAAGTGAAAACAGAAAAAGCAACGGACGTATTTTCAAACCTTCAAAACGTGCTAAACCCGGCGCAGTCAAGTTAATTCTGTTGAATTAAGCGGCATCCACCCATGAGGGAAACTCAAAGCCGTTGTCGAGTTTGTTTCGCTTAGACGGCATGCGGGCGCCTGGATGCTGTTTTTAGCTTTTTGATTCTTCTGACAATACTTTTATAATAGTGCCCCAGCAACTGTGAAAGAGCAGGATTTGGAACCCTTCTTCCCAGACCTTCCTTTCGCGTAAGTTTGCATGGAGTACACATCCCGCACGGAGAACCGTTTTTACGCGGGTTATGACAAAACCAGGTATGTTCCATAATATCACGAAAATCATATTCCGCGGCGAGCTCGCCCATTTGAAGTTTTGACAACTCAAATACGGGGAAATGATAATACTGAAATATCTTCATTTCGGGATAAGGTAAATTCTCCAGAGCGAGCACATAATATGAATCGTTATTATCGTCAATTTTCTTCACGCTCGAGTGAATGATGCTTGCCAAGCCGCCGCCGTTTTCAATACACAGCTCCAAGTCGTTTAGTCCATTTGAATCGGCATACCTGCCCAACCATTCATATTGCGCGCCAAGATGCGACATTGATAATAGTTTGTCAAAATCCTGCGAGATGGTTTCGTTGGGGGGGATATCGTTTTTATTCATGAAGCGATGATCCAGTATTAAGTCTTTTGTATATGGGAATTTTCTGATCATGAGTTCTTTGATCTGTTCCATTGCTTGCAATTCTTGTGGCGTTGACGCTCTTTCGTTGTCTAATATGTAATGAGGCTGGACAACTTCTTTTTTTATGATGGCCAGCTCTAGTACTCGAAATGTTGAATCCCAACCGCCTGTCCATAGAACGTTTTTCATAAAATCGCACACTTCTTTCATTTTTACCTGTTTTATAAGATTATATATATCTGCATATAAAAATAGAAGACTTATATTTACTATATAACGCCGGGATACAGGTTACAAGGACAATTCGGCAGGATCAGAGCTTGTCGAGCATGCTGCCGCGAATTTCGCCATGAATCAGTCCGCGCACGTATCGGCAGATAGCAAACGAAAAGCTCGCAAACGCAGTGTTTACGGGCTTTTCTGTGGGAGAGGAGATGGACTTGAACCAACGATCTCCAAGCTATGGGTGCTTGTTTACGCAATAAACGGTTGTTACAAATCTGATATCATCAAATTGTCCCGATTGCTAACGTTTTTTTGATTGCAATCTTACGTTGCATCATTAACGCCTTATCTTGTATTTGCTCGCCGGCAGCAAAGCATCTACTTTCTAATCTGTTTGCCAGCCGCAACCCCATATATAGTTCTCCGTTTTGAGCTGCCATTGCGCTCTTTCTGACGGATTGTCTTTTCGGGAATGAGCTCAAGCCTGGATCGCATACAAATAGTCGTCGATATATGTGCCGATATGGGCGGTGAGCAACGAAGTTGCGTTCAGCCGTTCGTTTTGAGTACGGGCAAGCTCCATCGGAAGAAACTGGCTGATCAGGGGGCGTGGGATCTCAACGCGGTCCAGATTCTCAAGCAGTTTTTGAGCAGCGGTTTCGACGATGGGAACCGGTTGATAATACCGCGCGCGGTCGGAGATGCTGAATGCGCGCTTGAAACGGAGTTCCTCAGGGGTACCCCTGTAGTGCTTTTCCCAGAAAGAGGGATTTTCGATCATCGCTTGCTCCAGTATCGTGCGGAAATGACTGCGCTTATCTTTTTCGACCAATTCCTGTTCGATCAGTTCCAGCGCAAACAATCCTTCCCGTAATGCAAACGTGAGTGCCGGACCGACTTTTAAAATCGCAACGCCGTCTCGAACCATGTTTCTAAGAGATTCGCGCGGCTGATAATCAGTGGAATGTCCTTCAAAGACGAATTGCGGATATCTGTTCAATACGTTCATCAACGGGCGCGCGGCAGCAGAATTGTATTCAAAAATCCCGTTGTCGCCAAATTCCACCCCAGGCTGAACGACGATGGCGACGACGCGCTGCCATGCGCGATCCAGACGCTCGGCATGAAACGCCTGGTCAAAACTGTTGATTGTCGCGACTACATCGTCAGGCGATGTGACGCAGATGTTGGCTTGCGGGGCGGTTTCTCCGCCGGGAATCGGGACCTCGCTGCCGATGATATAAACAGGTGGCTGAGCGCTGTTGTTATTGCTTGCCAGACGGGCAAAGGCATTTTCAGCCGTGCGGCAAAGCGCCGCGCTCCTATGCGCAATCGTTTCGTCGCTGAGGCGCAGGGACATATCGTCGGATCCGATATGCATGCTTGTGTCGATATGGATTTTGCTGTAACCCGCCTGAATATAGGCGGTTATCAATTTTTGAGCTTCCTCCATTGCCTCTTGCTGTGGCAGGTGTGCGAATGTCAGCGGGCCCAAATGATCACCGCCAAGCATGACACGGTCTGAGGGCAGACCCGTTTCGCAGGCGATTTCGAATACAAAGTCGTGGAACATTGAGGGTGTCATCCCCGTATATCCACCCAAATGATCCACCTGGTTGGCGGTGGATTCAACGATTGCCAGTGTGTTTGTTTCCAGCGCTTTTTGCATCACCGCGGTGATGACATATCGATTGGCGCTGCAGCAGGAGTATACGCCACTGTGAGCGCCTTTTTTTCGATTGTTCAGGAGTTCCTGTAACTGATGCATTCTGCCCTCCTGTGGACGACGTCGATTGTCTTATGCAGGGTTGCAGGCAATTCCTCCGACCGCGGATAGAAGTATCGATGGACGCAAATACGCTCAGGAGGAATTGCCTTACGATCGGTTCGGCCATTGATTCCGATCCTACGGTTTGAATAGTCGTTTTCAGACAAAACAAAACCAAGACCACTCAAAACAGTTGGCTTCCGATCTCATCTGGATTGTAAACCGCATACTTTGCGGCATGAATTGGGAGGAATAGGGGTTATTTCAAAAACCCGGCTAACCCCTTTTTGGAAACGGCTGTAACGCGAACCGGGCAGGCGTCGCCCTTTTCGATCGGTATCGGCAAAATGAACGCAACATATTCTTCGTCGGTCTGAAGCGCATCCAGATTGGTCAACGACTCAACGAGGGGAATATTCGCTTTGAAGAGCGTGACATGCCCGGGCTGATTATGCGCCTCGGGGTTTTCAATTCCTGCACCGTCCGTACCGAGAACAGAGATCTTCTTGCTGATCAAATACTCGACGCCAGCGACCTCGACGTAAGGATACGTGTTCCAGTCGGCCGAACGGAAGTACTTGTCCATGTGAGTTTTCATGAACACGATATCGCCTTCATGGATTTTTTTGTCATATTGTTTCAGGTCCGAAACGGTGATAACGCCGTCTTCTTTTTTGTTGCTGAAATCCAGCAGAACAAGATTTCCAATCAATCTTTCGAGCGGGAAATCCGCAATCTGAAGTCCCTCTCGAATGTGATGAAAAGGAACCTCAACGTGGGTGCTGTTATGCGTGCACATGGAAACATATGCTATTTTGTACCAAACATCTTCATCGTGCGACAATTCAGACATGGATTCGGTCGCGTCCCGCAGGTCGATATCAAAAGGGAAATTGTGTTCCTGTCCGGGGATTAAGCGCTGGCTAAGATCGATTACATATTCTTTTTTCATCTATCGCAGTCCTCCAACTATCGTTTTCTTCATTATAAAAGACACCGTTTGGCTGAAAAGACCGAAAATATTGCCCCTTGGAGTTCCGCGTGGGAATAAATTGCTGTTCCAGCACTCAGGCTTCCGCGTAAGTGTGTAAAACTGCGGGACCGCAATTTTGCCGACAAATTGGGAGAACAGCAAAATTGTAATGCAAAACTAGACAATATCGTGTGTTTTACAGCATCCCTTTATCGTGTAACATAACAAATAGAAAAGGCCCACCGCAATTCGCAATGGATCGCCCATCGTACCACCTGCCTGTTATGCACGGGAATCGCATTAAAAATCCAACCCCATGACGCTATTTGGTTTCTGTGATTGCCATGTCGCAGAGAGCATAATATATAAGGAGGAAGAGAAATGAGAAAAATCGGAAGTATCCTGCTCGTCACCATGCTGATTGTTGCAACGTTGATCGGCTGCACCGCCCCGAAGACGGCGACCTCGCCCAGCGAGGAAGCGGTGGCCCCGGCACAAACCGCAACCGAAACAACCGGCGAAGAAACTGCTCCCGCAGCGTCGGATATCAAAATCGGTGTTTCATTTGCAACGATGCAGGAAGAGAAGTGGCAACGCGACCGTGCAATTATGGAAGCGAAAGCCGCGGAACTCGGCATTGAGCTCGTGGTTCAGTCTGCAAACGGCGATGAGGAGCTGCAGAATTCACAGTGCGAAAACCTCATTACGCAGGGTGTCGATGCGCTGATCGTGATCGCGCAGGACAGCTCGACAGCCGGCGCAATTGTGGAATCCGCGCATGAAGCGGGAATCCCCGTTGTCGCGCATGACCGCTTGATCGCGGATTGCGATCTTGATTACTATGCTTCGTTTGACTGCTATGTCGTTGGACAGATTCAGGGCCAGTTTGCGCTGGACCATGCGCCGACCGGCAACTATTTCCTGATTTCCGGTTCCCCTACGGACAACAATGCGCATCTGATGAGAGAAGGACAGATGAGCGTTTTGCAGCCCGCGATCGACAAAGGCGACATCAAAATTGTTGTCGATCAGTGGTGTAACGGCTGGAGCCCCGAAGAGGCGCTGCAGTATACGGAAGACGGGCTTTCCGCCAACAACAATGACGTTGTCTGCGTTTTGACTTCAAATGACGGCACCGCCGGCGCAGCAATTCAGGCGCTTGCCGAGCAGGGCCTGGCTGGCAAAGTGATCGTTACGGGGCTGGATGCGGAACTCGCCGCCTGCCAGCGTGTTGTGGAAGGAACCCAGAGCATGACGGTGTACAGGCGCTTTGCGCTGCTTGACGAAACCGCTGTAGAAATCGCCTACATGCTGGTAATGGGCATCGATCCGGCGACCAAATTTGATGTTTCGACGACGAACAACGGAAAAATCGATGTTCCCTCCGTGTTGCTGACAGATTCTCAATATATGTATGCGGCTACCGCAGATCGTATGCAGGAGATCATCGACGACGGTTGGCTGGCTGAAGCGGACATCTATAAAAACGTAACCAAGTAACCGCATTTGCTGAATACAGACGAATGATTCGCAGAGGGGGCGGAGCGGCAGAGGTTCTGCTTCGCCTCCTCGTACGGTCGGCGGACGCGACGCGCGGTCACGAGGACCGACAGGGGGCGGAGCGGCATGGCGCCTGCTCCGTCCTTCACTCAATATACGAACGGGAAAGTATCGATATGTCAGATTATATTCTGGAGATGAATGACATCAGCAAGGACTTTTTCGGAGTCTATGCGTTGAAACATGTTTCATTCAAAGTAAAAAAAGGAGAGATCCATGCCCTGTGCGGCGAGAATGGTGCCGGGAAATCGACGCTCATGAAAATTCTCAGCGGCATTTATCGCCATGGAGATTATTCCGGCACGGTCATGATCCGTGGCAAGGAGTGCAAGTTTTCCGGTGTGAGGGATGCCGAAGCCGCGGGCATTGCGATTATCTATCAGGAGCTGAACCTGGTCAGCGAGATGGATATTGCCGAAAATATCTATTTAAACGCTTGGCCGACGAAATTCGGCGTGATCGATTCCAGTTCCATGTACTACCACGCAAGCGAATTATGTAAAGAACTGAATATTCAGGCGCCTTTGGCAACGAAGGTAAAAAACGTGGGTGTTGGCGTCCAACAGATGGTCGAAATCGCAAAAGTGCTTGCAAAAAAAGTGGATATCCTTGTTTTGGACGAGCCTACCGCTTCCCTTACGGAAGAAGAGGTGGATATCCTGTTCGCCTTCCTCAATGCATTGCGGGACAAGGGCGTTACTTGCATCTATATCTCTCATAAACTGAACGAAATGTTCAGAATCAGCGACCGCATTTCTGTCCTGCGGGACGGCGAATTGATCGGCACCTATCCCACCGACGAAGTCGACGAGGACTTCATCATCAAGCAGATGGTTGGACGGGAAATTACCGAGCGTTTTCCCTATCGCGAGCGCGAAATAGGCGGAACAGTCTTTAAAGTGACGGATTACAATGTGTTTGACGCTTCAGGGAAGCAAATTCTCTATGATATAAATTTTGAACTGAAACGCGGCGAAATCGTCGGAATTGCCGGGTTGATGGGCGCCGGGCGCACGGAATTAGCGCTGTCGCTGTTCGGCGCATATGGGGATAAAATCATCGGGGATGTGTGCGTATACGGAGAAAAGGCAAAAATATCCAAGCCGCTCGACGCAATCAAAAAAAACATTGCCATGGTTACCGAGGATCGCAAAGCGCAGGGACTCATTCTGACGCAGAGCGTTTCAAACAACATCGTGATGGCGAGTCTGGACAAGTTGACCCGGCTCGGCGTCATCGACAGCAACAAACAACATGTCTGCGCGGCAAAGCATGCGGATCAGATTCGCATCAAAGTCCCGTCGCTGCAGTCGGAAGTGAAGAGCCTCTCCGGAGGAAATCAGCAAAAAGTCGTCGTGGCAAAATGGCTGATGACAGAACCGAAGATTCTTTTTCTGGACGAACCGACTCGCGGGATCGATGTGGGGGCGAAGTATGAAATCTATACCATCATGATGGATCTTGCCGAACAGGGATATTCAATTTTAATGATTTCTTCCGACTTGCCGGAAGTGCTTGGGTTAAGCGACCGGATTCTGGTCATGCATTCCGGAAGGATCAGCGGCGAGCTCTCGCGGCAGGAAGCGAATCCGGAAGAAATCATGCGTTATGCAACAGGAGGTTGAGTATGAGTAAAGACGAAATGAATATCTCGGTGACGCGGGGCGTCGTTCAAAGCATCAAAAAGAACATCCGTTCTTATACAATGATTATTGCGCTGCTCGTGATATGGGGCATCCTCGGCATTATGACACAGGGCACTTTCTTTATGCCCAGAAACATGTCCATGCTCGTTCGGCAGACCTCGGTAACCGGCATTCTGTCGCTGGGGATGCTGCTTGTCATCGTCACCGGTAATATCGACCTGTCCGCCGGGTCAACGATGGGACTTCTCGGCGGCATCGCTGCGGTTTGCCAGGTTTGGTACAATATGTCCGTTGCGACCACCATCCTTGTCGTCGTGCTCGCCGGCATAGTCCTCGGCATATGGCAGGGCATATGGATCGCCTATCTACGCGTCCCCGCGTTTATTGTTACGCTGGGCGGCTATCTCGCCTTCCGTGGCATATTGCTGGGCATTGGAAAGAGCGTAACGATAGCGCCGATGAGCAATGCGTTTAAAAATATCGGCCAAGGATATCTGCCGCTTTCGATCGGTTGGATATTGGTCGCGGCGACCTGCCTGTTCACCATATTTGCGATTTTCCGCGATCGAAGCGCGAAAAGGAGATATGGCTTTACCGTCCCCCATATCGGGATATCTATCCTGAAATGTCTTGGGATTATTGCGGTTATTGTAACCTTTGTAGCCGTGCTGTCGGACTATCAGGGGATTCCGATCCCGGTTGTGATTCTGCTTTGCCTTGGCGCAATCGTTGCGTTTGTCACGACCAAAACCCGGTTTGGGCGGTCGATTTACGCGATCGGGTGCAATCAGGAAGCGGCTGATCTTGCCGGCATCAACACAAAGCGCATCGTATTTATCGTCTATATCCTGGAAGGCATTTTTTGCGGACTCGCGGGAATTATCCTGACGGCCCGTCTCAATGCGGGAGCGGCCGGCGCGGGCAACATGGCGGAAATGGATGCGATCGCCGCGTGCGTGATCGGCGGCGCAAGCCTCTCGGGCGGGCTTGGAACGATACCGGGCGCGATCATCGGCGCGTTGGTCATGTGCAGCCTGGATAACGGCATGAGCCTGATGAATACGGAAAATTTCTGGCAGTATATCGTGAAAGGCCTGATCCTGATCATTGCCGTGTTTGTGGATATTGTGACCAAAAAGAAAGCGGGGAAATAATCTTCAGTCGAATTCTTCAACCGAATATCGAACGGAATATGTTTGGAGCGAGTCCCGCTTCAAGCATATTTCGTTATATAATATAGCTTGTCAATGGAGAGAGAACCCGCTGCACGAAATATGTCTCATCGATGATATAACCATAACAACATCTTTTCTGCAAATCAGGCACACCCTTTTCCAGAGATAAAAACAGCATAATGCCTGTGCCGGCATGCGCGGCTGATACGATTCAAATGATATAGGATGCTTATTCCGCTGTGAAACGGAAAAACGCCTGTCGGCGGGAGGAGGACTGGAAGAATGAGCCGTCTGTTTCAAAAACCGTTTTTCTATTTTTCAATTATTGTCGTTTTGCTTGCGGTTTTCTATGTTCAGACAATCAGCACCATTCGGGAAATGAATACGCATGAACATGCATCCATATCGTATGACTACAAGTATCACTTTACGCTGGATCTGGACGATGCGGAAACTTACTTCGCGCGGGAATTTCTGCGCGGCGCCAATGAAAAAGCCAACGAACTGAACATTGCAATCGAAACACGCAATGTAAATTCAGCGTATGACGACGGTAATATGAGCTTTGTTCAGTGGGCGGCTTTCATCAAGACGGACGCAGTCATCACCTGCATTTCGGAGGGCGACGACGCGGACACGCTGGAAAACTATATTACGCAATTCGGCGTTCCCTGCTGCATCGTCTACAACGAGCTTTCGGCAAAAGACGCTACTTATGTCGGACCGAACAACTACCTCCAGGGATACAAACTTGCGTTGACCATCAGCAAAAAATATGCGGACGAGACGCTGCATATCGGCCTGCTGTACTCCCCTGTCGAAAACAAAATCAGCAACGGTCGGATCAAGGGGTTTTTGGATGGGCTAAAAGCATGCGGCAATATCGTATTGGTCGATTCCCGCGAGGTGCCGTCGAGCTATCTGTCCGCGATGGGGGAGGCCGAGGATATGATGCTGTCTTACGACGAGTTGAATTATTTTGTCTGTCTGGATGAGAATCTGCTGGCCGGAGCCATACGGGGGATCATCGACCTGAATAAGGTTTTGACGATTCATGGTTCCGGTATCGGGTATTCGGAAGAGATGCAGGGCTATATCTCAAACGGGATTATCGATTTTGCGATCGACTCCGAACCCTACGAAATGGGCAGGCAAGCCGTTCAGCAGATGTATAACATCAAATCACAGAAGGGAACTTCGGGAAACGCGGGCGATATCATTACGGATTACTCCGTGATTGAGAAATAATATGCTGAACAATCTAAAGATCTGGCAAAAATTTACGATATTTGTGATGGCGCTGCTTCTGGTTTTCAGCGCGTTCTATACCATACTGGTCTACAACGATAATTCGATCAATCAAACCTATCAGGAAATCTTCGGGAATGTCATACTGCTCAACGAAACTTATGGGTTGTTGGAAGCGTCTCAATCGGAGCTGGAGCAATATCTGACGACAAAAACCATCCGCAGCGTAGAATCGTTTAATCAGACCTTTGATGACCTATATCGCTCCATCAATTCCATGCCGCAGGTTTTTGGCTCGGAAGAGGAGCAGATCGCGTACAACAATATGCGCGGTCTGCTGATTTCGTTGAGTCAAACGGTGGACGAATGAATTTCGGCGTCCCGCGGCAGAAATCCCCTGTTGGCG
Source organism: Clostridiales bacterium (assembly GCA_012517905.1). GTDB lineage: Bacteria > Bacillota > Clostridia > Christensenellales > CAG-138 > UBA7703. The sequence goes on from JAAYUE010000040.1 coordinate 15,206, forward strand.
ATGGAATACTATAAAACCGTGCAGATGATCGCAAATGAAATGGAGAGCACGATCAATTTCCTGGTATTTGAAAACATGTCGGCAAGCCATGAAATGTATAAGTTCCTAGAGGAAAACACGAAAAATGTTCTGAAAAGAGCGTTGATTTTCTTTGTGATGACTATGCTCTTCGTGTCGTTTGCGTCCATTACGTTTATTCGCAAGATCACGGGGTCTTTGACACTCTTAACGAAACAAAGCACGGAGATTGCCAAGCATCCAAACGTGGTGCACCATATCAATCTGGAAGGAAATACGGACGAATTTTCCGTGCTGGCGGACGCATTTAATCAGATGGGCGGTCAGATCAAACAGTATATCGATGAGCTGCAGGAAAAAACGGCCATTGAAAACGAACTGAAAACCATCGAAGTGAACAATCTCAGCATGCAGAACATGCTTAAAACGGCGGAGCTAAAGACGCTGCAATCCCAAATCAATCCGCACTTTCTGTTCAACACGCTCAACTGCATTGCGCAGACGGCGATGCTGGAGAACGCGAACGAATCTTACGATTTGATTCTGAAATTGTCCGCAATGCTGCGATATAACCTGCGCAAGCTGGACAGCCCGGTCCGTTTTTGCGATGAGTTGGCGAATATGGAGCGCTACATCTACATTCAAAAAATGCGTTACGGCGACTCCATTTCGTTTCATATCAAAATCGATGATGACGCCATCAATGATATCATCATGCCGTGTTTATCGATACAACCCATTGTGGAGAATTCGATCATACATGGGTTTGAGAAGAGCGAGGTCGACGGCATCGTAGAAGTGCATGCGTATGCGGACGAACAATACTTCTACGTTGAAATCAGCGATAACGGCGTGGGAATGGATGAAAATACTCTGCGCAGAATTCTTTCCAGCGACCGCAACGAACCGCTGCAGGGACACACGACTGGGATCGGCATTCAAAACGTTATTTACAGACTGTCGCTGTTTTATAAGCAGAACGTTTTTTCAATTCGAAGCGTTGTGAACGAGGGAACCTGCGTTACGCTGAAAATTCCTCGAGACTACACGCATATGTTGGAGATTATTCCTGCATCGAGCAGCCATGGAGAGGAGAATACAAATGAACAGCCTATTGGTCGTTGATGATGAACCCATCATGCGCAAAGCCATTCTATCCATAATCGATCAGTATGTCCCCGAAATCAATACGGTGTATGAAGCCGAATCCGGAAAGCGCGCAATCGAGATTTCGGAACAACAGCGCCCGGATATCATCTGCATGGACATCAAGATGCCTGGCGTCGACGGCACGACAGCCATACGTGAAATCCGAAAAACGATTCCGGACGCCGTCATCATCATCATTTCAGCTTTTGACGAGTTTCAAACGGCGGCCGCCGTGATGCAGCTCGGCATTAAAACCTATTTGCTCAAGCCGCTGGACCGCAACGAATTTCTGCATGCGATCCATACCGCGCTGGAGGAGAAGGAGCGCTTAAAAAACAGACGACAGTCCGAACTGGAGCTGCACGAGTGTGTGTCCGAATTGCGGGATGTGCTGGAAAACGAGATCACATACGCATTCATCATGGGGGATGACGCGCGGCTCGCCAGACTGCAGTATTTCGATAAGGTGAACGAGTTTTCCAATGGCGGAGTCGCCATCACCATACGCTTGTTTTGCGATGCTGGGGAGACCTATGTGATGAAATCTTTTTACGGCTGGCTGTCCCACAGGGTGAGGCACTATGTCGATGAGCAGGGCGGTGGGATCGTCAGTAATATCTTCGAAGATCGGATCATCATCTTTATTTATAATGCGTCCGGCGACACCAATTATGAACAATGGCTGGACGAGAGGATCGCGGCCATCACCGCTTTGGTGGGGGAAAAGGACTCCATCAAAATCAATATCGGCATCGGTCCATATGTGGAATCCCTGCAAGAGTTGAACACATCCTATTACTTTGCATCGCAAGCAAGTCGCAGAGAGCCTTTGAACAGCGTGCAGGTGATCCGTTACGAGTCGGATTTCTTTGAAACGACTTACAAATATCCGCTTGCGCTGGAAAAGGAAATCTATAAAGCCATTGAGCGTGAAGATGTAACCGCAGCGCTGGAAGCGTACGAATCCTTGTTTGCCTATATCGTTACTTATGCGCACGGGAAGAACCGATTTATCTATCATCAGCTGTTGATCTTTGATATTGGGCTGGTGCGGTATCGTATTGAAAAACATCTCGACGATACGGCGCACCGCAGCCTGCAGGAGATGGATGACACCGTTGCGATGAACAAGTGGAGCCAATACTGCATTGAACAGACCATTGACGATCTGAACAGCATGAAGGAAACATTTTCCAACAATCTGATCGAAGATGCGATTTTGTTTATCAGGGAAAACTATGGCTCGCCCATTTCATTGGATGATATTTCCCAGAAAGTGAACCTCAGTTCGTTTTACTTTACGAAACTCTTCAAAGCAAAAACAGGGCAGACGTTTGTAGAATACCTGACCAATTACCGGATGGACGTCGCCAAGGATCTGCTTCGCAACCATCTTGATCTGAAGATCAAAGATATCTGCTCAATGGTGGGGTATAGCGACTATAAGTACTTTTGCAAGCGGTTTCGCAGCAGCACAGGGGACACGCCCGCTGGATACCGAGATCATATCGACCGTTCGGAACCGTTGCATTGAGGCTCTCATTCCGGCTGTGGTAAAGAGGCGCGCAATCGACAAAGCGCAAGATATACGGATGCCCTGTCCAAACAGCAAAATGTTACCTCTATCGACTCTTTTAATACGCTTTTACAATAGGATTATAATCATAGTTTTCATGATAGCGCGAGGGCAGTATGAAGCTGAAGATTGTAAACATTGAAGAAGCGGATTTGAAAGATGTGCGTGTTGCGCTTCCAAATACCGGTTCGGTTCTGCGACGGGGCAATTTTGAATGGACGGCTTTTCCGGTTGAAACGGTGTTTAAAACCAATCGGCTGATCTCCGGCCTTCTGGAGGGCTGGCATCGGATGATTGAATTCGATACCGTAGAGTATCATGATGATGCGGAGAATTTTTTGTTTTTTGAAGGCGTTTCCCTGATGTTGTTCTGCGACAGGGAAGGGGATCGCCTGCTGCCGGAATCGATGCAGCTGGTCCGTATCATGCCTGGAACGCAGGTTGAAGTGAAAGCGGGCAAATGCCACTATGTGCCGATTCCGGAGACAGACCGGTTTCGTGCGTATGTCGTTACGCCTTTACAGGAATCGATCCTGATTCCGCTTGCGGAATCGGTAGTTGCGGAATAAAGCGGAAAGGTGTGGTGTGTGATGAAATTCGGGACTTTGTACGCGTATTGGACGCACGAATGGACGGGGGATTATCGCTATTTTGCGAAGAAGGTTCAGGAGCTTGGTTTTGATATCCTTGAGATTTCCGCCGGAGATTTGATCGGAATGAGCGACCGTGAAATCGACGAACTTAAAGCGGTTGCACGCGATTTCGGGATTTCAATCTCTTCGAATATTGGACCGGCGAAACGATACGACGTAGGGTCAAAAGATCCGGCGGTCAGAAAACGCGGGATCGATTACCTCTGTCAGATCATGGAGCGCATGGACCGGCTGGATTCTCGGACGCTGGTCGGCGTTACATACACCTATTGGCCAACTGTCTGATTAATCATAGCTTTCCAATCGGGAGCTTCGAATTGTGCTCGATACTGCGCACACTCGTTAATTAAATTGATTACAGCCTCTGGCGAGACGCGGCTTGAAATAAATAAGGCTCTAAAAAAGCTGTGGAACTGAGAAATAGTTATTGGAACGATGTTAAGGCGCATTCTTTCGTCAGCGCGAGTATACCAAACGCCAATTCTGAATGTCTCAGCCGTATTCGAGTCGATATTATTTGCAATAAATAAACCATAGACGGGTTTCTCATTATATTGACCTAGAAGATCAGCTACATGCCGCCGAACTGGCTCACCTTCGGCAGCCTCTTGCCTTGAATTCTCGGTTAGTGTCACTTCAACAGCGATTACAAAATTCTGAAATTCTATGATCAAATCAGGGCCATTGCCGGGAGCCGTGTTTACTGGCAAGAAATCCTGATCAACTTTGAACCGACGAGCTTCATATGGCTTGTTTGCCAGACTATCGATCGCAAGAAATGCTCGCCAGATTGTCCACTCCAAATACGCTGGAGTCTCGCTGCGAGGGATTACAATTTCAGTTTCTTCATCAATCCGGTGGCGCTCCCTACGAGAAGCTAGTAGGTTAATATAGGTAGCAATCTCTTCCCATTGATCAACTTGCTCTCTGGCGTACATTTCTTCTTTTTGCTTTGATATTATATCTTCAATTTCATTACGGACGATAGCGATATCTGCAGGATTATTGATCGGACGATCGTCGAGTGTAAATGGGATTTCCATTTGTCTCAACTGAACAAGCAAATCATTTAATACACTCAACGCGGTATCTTGCGAATCGGTTGGTAGTTCCGCACCATTGCAGAGTGTAGTGAATCTTTCAAGCGCAGTGGCCGGCGCGATTGTTTCTCGTGCCATCAACTCCGCGAATAGGCGTTTTTCAGGTACCAGTGATATACCACGTCCACGGTTTTGCACGAGGCCGGTTGCCTTAAGATATCTGAAATTTGCGTCAGAATAATCTCGAAAAGTCGAAGCTCTCAGGCTTAATGCGATAGCTGCCTCCTGATATTTAATATTATCGAAACGTCGTTTTGATTCAGTGACGGTCCGTTCATTTCGAAGAGCGATTATCTTTTCGACTACGCTCGAAATATCATCAGCGCTACTAGTGGTCTGAACGAAAAGAGCCATTTCGATAAAGTTCATATACGCTTCGCCGGTTTGCCGCTCTAGCTCAAGTAGAACCGCTAAAGTGTGACGTAGCGGCGAGAACCAAACAACTTGTCCATCGAGACTATGAGTTTCAATAAACTGAGCAGCCAATGACCGCAGGAAACATTCTTGCATCGCGGGTACGGTTTCCGAACGAATTAACCTCCAACCGTTAGGCGTAATAGTGTCAAGGGGGCCCACCTCTTCTTGATGGACAGTCGCAGATGCCGGTACTTCAGGAAATAGAAAGCCTAGTTTTCCTAAAGCCGATCGCCACTTACGACCGACACTATTAGTCTCATCGGTACCTAAATTGACGATGCCAGACTGTCCCAGCAACTCTCGAAAAGCACGATCGCCATCCTGACCGCGCATGTTTCCCTGAAGTGGTGATTGGGAGAGTGCAACTAATCCATCTCGCAATCGAAAAGCACTTCTGACCGAAGTGTTTCCTATGTACCAAATCATTTTCGTAACACCTCCTTAGAAACCGATAAATAGATACTCTTTAACTTGATTCTTATTATCTTCGACCCTGCTCCCTTGATTACCAAAGGAGTAACGGTAGTCAATCGGAATCACCTCAACATGTGTCTTATGTTTTGATAGAATGGAAACCATTTCATCAAGGTCTGGCAAACTATTTGATGAATATGAGACAATGATGACACTGCTAGTGTATTTTTTGAAAAGCAGATCAAAGGCGCTAGCCGCCCCATTTTTTGTCGAAAACGGAGTGGGATATGATTTGAATTTCTTAGTCTGAGTATGCTCCTGAATTTCGACACCTTCCCAGTTTCGAGCCAATCCTTCAACAAAATGATAGCGGCGAACATACTCATTATCCGAATAAGCGTCGCGGAACGAATGCGCGATCATGGATTCCTTGCAAAGACCGTGCAGATCAGTGTGCGAGACAATGGGTTGTTCTGGTATCAGAAGCAAATGAAGTTGGACGAGCCGACGTGTCTTGCCAGCGAATTGTGTGATACCGCTATGGAATTACTGCGCATGAGCTATCGTTGGCAGAACCCGCTGCGGAGCATAGGCATCCGCGGGTGCGACCTGATCCCGGCAACAACGCCCAAACAACTCAAACTTTTCGAGGACGAAGCAGAACGGGAGAAACTTGAGCAGCTGGAGCGTGCGGTTGATGATATTCGACGTCGATTCGGGCATTACGCCATATACCGCGCCGTCGTAGAGTTCGACCCGACGCTCAAGCATATCAACCCAAAAGAGGATCATACGATCCATCCGATCGGATACTTTAAAGCGATGTGAGGCGGAATATGACGCTTTGGTAAGAAAAAGAGGTCAGGTCTACATTTTGGGCCGAACCAAACCCAAAGCAAGAAGAATCATACGATCGGCAATTCAAAGCGATGTGAGGACAAGCATATGAAAGAAATCAAGAAAGAATACGTTTCCATCCTCGCGCAGATCCATAGAGATGGCTCGATCCAGCCGCTCGGGATTCTGCTGGAGGACGGCCGGAAATATGATATCGATGAAGTGAAGGATAAATGCCGGGCCGCCAGCTTAAAAGCGGGTGGGTGTGGGATCCGTTATACCATACGCATCGGTGCGCGGGATACCTACCTGTTTGACGAAGACGGTCGCTGGTTTGTAGAGATGAGGGCAGGTTAATCGGATGAATGCTGCATGTACAAACAGAAACGAGGCATTAGGAGGTGTATCGTTCGCTGCCTGGATTCGCTCAAGGTTCTCGGATCAGCTGCATGCTGAACTTACGAGACGTACAGCGTTACGAAACATAGAATTCAGCAGAGCCGTTCTGACGGATGTGATCGTAACTGGTACGGAGAGGGATATAGTCTACGCGAACGTGTATTTCGATTGCACGATCAAAGAGTCGGGATGCCAGAGTAAAAGCCCATACGTTGTCGACTGCTATTTGGATATGTGGGATGGTTTTTCGCAGCTCTGGATTCGGTGCATCAGCCCGAATTGGCCAACCTATCAGGTGGAGAAAGCCATACCGGACACCCTAATCCCCGATCTGCGCAAGTCACAGCTGGAAGCCACCGCAACAAATATCCTGAGAGAATTGTATCCCGCCGCACTCCGAAATGCGATCCCCGTTCCGGCTTCGGCGATAGCGCGCAAGCTGGGCCTTAGCGTGCAGTATGCTTGTATCGACACGGACGGAGAGGTGCTCGGGAAGATCTTCTTCGAAGACAGCACAACAGCCGTACAGGATGTGCCGAGCGGTATGAACCGCATCCTGAATGTTGCGCGTGGAACGATACTCGTCAACCACAGACCGGATAGCAAATACGATCCCCGGGTATATAACAACACCATCGTACACGAATGCGTTCACTGGATGCTGCACCGGCAGGCATATCAACTACAGAAGGCGAACGATCCACAATTGACATCGATCGCCTGCCGCAGATCATCCGCTTTGGGTAGAAGCCGTGAATGGACGCCCCAGGAGCGCATGGAATGGCAGGCTAACGCGCTTGCGCCGCGGATCCTCATGCCGGAGTGGTCGACACGTATGCTGACAGATCAATGGATCCGGCGCATGGAGAAGCTGAGTCCCAAATACCGCATGGATCGTATTGTAGAGAAGCTCTCCTGCCATTTTGATGTATCCCGGTCACTGGCCAGAATTAGGTTGATCGAGCTGGGATATCCGGATGCGGAGCTCGGATATACCGCTCCGACGCAATTTGAGATCAGCTACCCGGATGCGACGCGGGAATTTGCGCAGAATCCAAGATTCCGGGATGCCTTGGCAACCGGCGCATATACATATGTCGACCAACGCTTTTGCTTGCGCAACAATCGGTACATCAACCGAGCGGAAGATGGTATCCTCCATCTGACTGAATATGCAAAAGCTCACCCGGCGGAGTGTTGTATCGGGTTTGACGTGCAGAAAAGAGCGCGTTGGGCGAATGATGGCATGCTTCGCGACCGAGGCAAGGTCCCTCAGTTTGCTGAAGCAGCGACCGAAGTTCAACAACTCGTAAAAACCACACAGGATGTCAGCCGTGTTCTGCAGAGTTTACCACAGTCTTTCGGCGCGACGCTGGAAACGCACATGCGGCGCAAAGGGGTAACGCAGGAACAACTGGCGGAATCGAGCCTGATCACGGATCGTAGAATTCGAACATACTGTATTGACGATCAGATGGTTGCGCTGCCTCGAGTCGTAGCGTTGTGTGTAGGTCTCAAACTGCATCCGATCTTTGCGTTTGATCTGGTAAAGAAGGCGGGGTATCTGTTCAATCAGTCGTCTGAACATGTAGCGTATCAGATGATTCTGCTGTCTATGACGCAGCACTCAATCTTCGAGTGCAATGAATATCTGAACATACTTGGACTGAAACCAATCGGTAAAGAGGAGTAATTTTCTTTCAAGATAGCGGCCGGATCACACCGGCCGCTATTTTTTACGAAGAGAATAGAATATCCGTTCAACGATTAAAAACGTCTCGAGAAGAGGCGTTTTTTGCTTTTTGGACATGATAACTGGCATTTCATGCAAAAAGGCAGTGATTTTTAAACAAAATATGAGCTCAAACCGGAAATAAAATTTCCGGTTCAAAAATCCAGACTTTATGCGGTGTTTTGGTATTTTGACCCCGAAAATGAGCTCAAAAAGCCCGTTTTTTGGCCAAAAACCGGAAATTTTATTTCCGGGTCAAAAAAGCGCTTTTTTTATATGCTCTGCCCGCAAGGTCAACCGACAGGAAAGCCAAGCACAGCACTTTGAAAACTGAATATCGGCGCGTCAGTCAACACTTAAAAGATACTCCCGTGCAGTCGAGGATAACGTCCCAGAGCACGGCCCTGCGGGAAGCAGGGAGGCGAAAAACCTGTGGGTGAGAACGACCGGCTGACGCGCTCTCGACTCTTTTTGAAACGAAAGAATGTTGGAGAAAAATAGATGGAACAGAACAACACATATTGGATGCCGGTTAAAGCACATCCGTATGGCCATCAGCAACGGGCATATGAATTTGCCTGTCGCCAGTTTGGCCTGACAGGGCGCAATCCGCCGCCAAGCCGCGGCGTGGCACTGCTCATGGAAATGGGAACCGGAAAAACACTGACAACCATAGCAGTCGCAGGGCGGCTGTTACTGGATCATAAGATCGAGAGGATGCTCATCGTTGCGCCGTTGTCGATCCTGGGCGTCTGGCAGGAAGAGTTTCGAAAATTCGCGGACTATCCGTATTCGCTTGCTGTTCTCAATGGAACCGGATCGAGAAAATCCGAGAATCTTCGACAAATATCGACAAACGGATTGATCGTTGGAGTGATCAACTACGAATCGGCATGGCGGCTGGAAGACGAGCTCGCTGCATGGGACGCGGATCTCATTGTGTGCGACGAAGGGCACAAGATCAAGACCCACAACATCGCGGCGAGCAAGTGTATGCACCGGCTTGGAGCAAAGGCACGATACAGGATGTTGCTGACCGGGACAATTATCACCAACAAGGCGATCGACGTGTTCAGCCCGTACAAGTTCCTGAATCCGACGGTATTCGGTAACAGTTTCTATGCTTTCCGCAACCGCTATTTCGATATGACCGGATACGGACTGCACGTTCCGGTAATGAAAACGGGTATGGCGAAGGAACTCACGCGCCGCATCCACAGCATTGCGTTCCGAGCGACGAAGGCCGAGTGCCTGGACCTACCGGAAACGACGGAGATCGTACGGACCGTAGAACTGGAGTCGCAAGCGCAGGGCATGTACCGCGAGTTGGTACGCGACAGCTTCATCTCTCTGAAAGATGGAGAGGTGAGCACAACGAACGTTCTGACCCGCCTGCTGCGACTGTCCCAACTGACCGGTGGATTCCTGTGTCAAGACGATTCCGACCGGCCCGTATCGGTGAGCAATGCCAAACTCAATGCGTTGTCAGACATCGTGGATAGTGCGGCGGAAGACGACAGGAAGCTCGTGATCATATGCCGATTCCTGCCCGAGATCGATGCGATCCGGCGGATATTGGAGAAGAAAAGGATCAACTATTCTGTCATCTCTGGTGAGATCAAAGATCGCGACGAGCAAGGGCAGCTATTCGAACTATTTACTAGCAGTCTTGATTTTTTGAAAAGTTATCTTGCGTATATTTCGGATCATTCAGTCATTCTTGGGGATAGAATCAAGCACTATGTGAACCGAACAATACGTGAATGTATCATTAGTTACCTGGATTATGAAAGCAAGAAGCAGGAATCGAGTACGATAAAATTAACAATATCGAAAAAAGCACTGGCGGAGAGAATTGGAGTGCAAAGAACTTCTCTCTCCAGAGAATTAGCGAAAATGAGAAATGAAGGATTAATAGAATTCGATAAGAACAACAGAAAGCTTGTGTCGCTATTATATCACTAATTAATCAAAACGTCGGAACCATTGATAATCTCAAGCAATCCTCATCCATCTAACATCCAGACAAACAACAAATAAACATCAGATAGTAGGTTTTAAGCTATTTCTGTGCACGATAACGATTCTCAAGATACGCAAAAACCGCCCGAATTGGGCGGTTTTTTTACTGGTTGCGGGGGATGGACTTGAACCAACGACCTCCGGGTTATGAGCCCGACGAGCTACCAACTGCTCTACCCCGCGACGATGTCTTACGACGTGCAAGAGATAATATAGCATAAAGGGTATGGAAAGTCAACCCTTTTATGCAATGCGCAGACGGCGGAAGAACCGGCGATTGCGCGAAGACGGGCGCAGGCAACGCGGCGCGTCGGAGGATGTAGACGTACTTGGGAAATACGATTTCGCATTAAGTTTATTAAGTCTTGCATCGCGGGGCGGCATCTGCAATAATATAAGCAGCATTTCTCTGTATTCCGGCGCGCGGTGTTTACTCCACTTCTTATTCGCCGCGACGCTCAATAAAGGAGGGATACCCATCCGCATGGCTTGCGGTGCGGCAGTGTGGAGACCTGCCGTAATGTGGCCGTCATATTTTACGGGCGGCTGCGAATCGGGCGATGAGCGAATGCTGCGCCTGATGAAGCCGAACAGAAATGGCAAACGTAACACTCAAGAACATCAAGAAGGTCTACGACAAAAACGTAGTTGCGGTGCAGGAGTTTTCTCTTGACATCGCGGACAAAGAGTTTATCGTGCTCGTCGGGCCGTCCGGCTGCGGCAAGTCGACAACTCTGCGCATGATTGCCGGTCTCGAAGAGATTACCGAGGGCGAGCTCTACATCGGCGACCGCCTCGTCAACGACGTCGCGCCGAAAGACCGCGACATCGCGATGGTCTTCCAGAACTACGCGCTTTACCCGCACATGACCGTGTATGAAAACATGGCGTTCGGGCTCAAGCTGCGCAAGGTTCCCAAGGCCGAGATCGACGAGAAGGTGAAGGAAGCAGCCGAGATTCTCGGCATCACCGAGTACCTCCAGAGGAAGCCGAAGGCGCTTTCCGGCGGACAACGCCAGCGTGTCGCCATCGGCCGCGCCATCGTGCGCCATCCGCAGGTCTTCCTCATGGACGAACCGCTGAGCAACCTCGACGCCAAGCTGCGCAACCAGATGCGCGCAGAACTCATCAAGCTGCGTCAGGACGTCAACACCACGTTCGTATACGTTACGCACGATCAGACCGAGGCCATGACGCTGGGCGACCGTATCGTCATCATGAAGGACGGGTTCATCCAGCAGATCGGCACGCCGCAGGATGTGTTCGATCATCCGTCGAACCTCTTCGTCGCGGGATTTATCGGCACGCCGCAGATGAACTTCTTCGACGCGGACCTCGTTGTCGAGGGCGGCAAATACAGCGTGCGTCTGGACGACGCCGTCGTCGAACTGCCCGAGGCGACGCAGCGCGCGCTGAAGGACAAACAGGTTGCGGCCAAGAAGGTCGTTCTGGGCATCCGCCCCGAGCACATCACGCTCACGTCCGCCAAGACGCGCAATTCCATCGGCGCGACGGTCGACGTATCCGAGATGATGGGCAGCGAGCTGTATGTGCACGTGACCGCGATCGGCAAGGACTGCGTGCTTCGCATTGCGACGGTCGACCTGCCCGTCGAGAACCGTTACGGGTTCAAGTACGGCGACAAGCTGAACTTCACGTTCGACGGCGCGCTGGCGCACCTGTTCGATCCGGAGACGAGCCTGAACCTTCTGTAAGACAATTTACACAAAGTACCCCCAACACGTGTGTGGGGGTACTTTTATTTATAATGTGTGTTTTGTACAAGACTGATATTTCATGTCCCAATATGATTTGTTTTCTGGAGAAAAAATGAAAACTAAACTGTGATATTTCAAATTGGTTGCGAGTATATGGAATTCTAGACATCCCGATATATAATCTGGCGAAGAACAATTTTTATTTGTTAATTTTGAATATAAGCATTAATATTCGGTAAATAACCAGCCCTTAATTAGTGTTGCTACGAGATATGTTTCGAAGATGTAAACTGCAAAGGGGATATGATATGGAATCATCTCAAGCGATAATAACTATTGCAACAATCGCCTCATTATGTGAGAACAGTAATAAATCAATTACTGATTATCTCGACATAATAACTCCGTTTGTCCTACAGTGTCTTCCATCAAACATAGGGGCAAAAGTTGACTTATTATACATTAAAAGTCGAATGGAAAAAGACTTCAGTTTTTATGAAATACCCATAGGTGTGATCAAGCAGATACTGATACGTATTACTGATAGAAAAGATTCCTTGTTAACAAGAGAGGGCGAATCGCCAAACTTCCAATTTATTGTTAATTCTACGAACCTTAAAGATGGGTTTAAAGCAAGATATAAAAAATCAAAATCCGATATGGATTTAGTTATTAAAGAACTTATTCTTTTCTTAAAGAATGAGTATGGTATTAGTTGTGAAGAGGAAGAAGCTAAAAGTATGTTGCTAGAGAGTTTTAGCGCCTTCTTTGCCACAATTTTAGAAGCAAATTGCAATTGCAAGTTGGACACTCATGGTAGAGTAAAGGCCAGCTTAAGCTGGGCTTGATTACATCGGAGCAAGGGTGGCAGACGCTGTCAAGGATGCCTTGGCAAGGCGAAGCCGATTCCTTGACAGTGGCAAA
>JAAYUE010000041.1 GCA_012517905.1 Clostridiales bacterium
CTCCCTTGCGGATTGCAGAAGAGCGGCGTAGTCGGACGAACCGATGCCGATGCTGACCGCCGGAACGGCGGGAGCCGTTCGGGCAGGCGGCCCGGAGATGAGTTCAATTTTCGCGCCGTTTTCCGCGGCGAAAAACACGATGGTCATAGCCGGGGACGGAGAAAACTCCTGCTCCAGCCGCATGCCCAGAAAATCGGCGTAAAACCGCTTGGACTTCTCCAAATCGGCAACCCTGATCGTAATCCACTGAATCTGCATTTCGTTTGCTCTCCTTGTCTGTATCGTTGTATCGATCCAATCAGCCATCCGGCGCGGCTCAATCGCATGCCCCAAAGCCCGTCGGATTTCGATGTAAGCTGCGCCGTCCGACTGCGTTATCACAGTAAATAAGCGCGATAGGACGATATAACGATAATATGATGCAATTATAATACGAATCGCCCCTGAAAAGAAATAAAAACAACGAAAACGGATGGAATCGTCGCATTTTGCGCAAACTCGCGCAGTCAGAGCTGCTGCAAGAACGGCAAATCCTCAAATCCGCCCGGTCGAACCGGCGCGTTCTCTTTCGCGGACAACGTAATTTGCGACTTGAAATCGTGTAAAACGATAATAAACAGCTTGATATCCTCTTTTTCTATTTGCCGAAATCGCCATTCCCCCATAAAATGGAATTCAAATGATTGTCCGCAGGGATAAGGATAATCTTTATTGGGTAGATAGGAGAAAAACATGTCGCTACTTCTGATCCTTGGGCTGTTCGCTGCAGTCCTCGGGCTGGCGTATGCCAGCTTTCACTACGTAAAAGTCAAGCAGATGGACGAGGGCACCGATCAAATGAAGGCCGTCGCTTCTGCAATCCGCATCGGCGCGAACGCATTCATCAGCTATGAATACAAGGTGCTGCTGGTCGTCGTGCTGATCGTTGCGGTGATCCTCGGGGTCATCGTCACGCCGTTTACCGCAATCTGCTTCGTTCTGGGGGCTACGATGAGCGGCTTTGCCGGCTGGATCGGCATGAGGGTGGCTACCTATGCCAACGTTCGCGTGTCCAACACCGCGCGCACGACAAAGAGCCTCGGCGCCGCGCTCAAGGTGGCGTTCCAGGGCGGCAGCGTCATGGGCCTCTGCGTCGGCGCCTGCGCGCTGTTTGGGCTCATGCTCGTTTACCTGATCTTCGGTCTCGGGCTCGGGCTGCTCGACGCGGTGAATATGGTCTCCGAATCGAACTGGCTCGGCGTCGAAGTCGTGCCGTTTACCATGTGCCTCTCCGGCTATGCGCTCGGCTGCTCGGTCATCGCGATGTTCAACCGCGTCGGCGGCGGCATCTATACCAAAGCCGCGGACATGGGCGCGGACCTCGTTGGCAAGACCGAGGCGCACATTCCCGAAGACGACCCCCGCAATCCGGCAACCATCGCGGACAACGTCGGCGACAACGTGGGCGACGTCGCGGGGCTTGGCTCCGACCTGCTGGAAAGCTACGTCGGCGCAATCGCGGCCGCGGCCATCCTCGCCGTGCACCTCTATCTGACGTCCACGGCGAATGCGACCGGCATGAGCGATCTGCTGCTCAACCGCATGCTGCTCTTCCCGGTGCTGTTTGCGGCGGCGGGCCTGCTCAGCTGCATGGTCGGCATTTTCTCGCTGCTTTCCAAAAAGACGCTGAAAAACCCGCATAGAGAACTGAACTTCGCAACCTACGTCTCCGCCGGACTGACGACGATTGCGGGATTTGTCATCGCAATCTTCATGTTCAAAGGCGTGGACACCTCCATGGTCGGGTTCAAGGCGGGCGCGGTTTCTCCCATGATCGGCGCGTTCATCGGCGTTGCGGCCGGCATCCTCATCGGCGCGACGGCGGAATACTACACCAGCGCGGAATTCAAGCCCACGCGCCGTCTGGCGCATATCGCGCTGGAAGGTCCGGCGCTGACCATCACGCAGGGGCTTTCGCTCGGCATGCGCTCTACGGCGATTCCGTGCATCATCCTCGGCGGCGGGATCATCATTTCCTACTATGTGTCCGGCCTGTACGGCGTTGCGATGTCCGCGGTCGGCATGCTTTCGTTTGTCACGGCGACGGTTTCCGTCGATACGTACGGCCCGATTTCCGACAACGCCGGCGGCATCGCCGAGATGAGCGGGCTGGAGGAGGACGTGCGTAAGATTACGGATACGCTCGATTCCGTCGGCAATACGACGGCGGCTATCGGCAAAGGGTTCGCCATCGGCAGCGGCGCGCTGGCCGCGCTGTCACTGATGGTTTCGTACCTCTACTCCTACAACGACCCCGCGACGCCGCTTTCGTTGAACCTGATCGAGCCGATTTCGCTGGCCGGCGCAATCATCGGCGGCGCGCTGCCGTTCCTCTTCTCCGGCATGCTGATCGAGGCCGTGACCAAGGCCGCCAGAAAGATGGTGGACGAGGTTCGCCGCCAGTTCTGCGAAATCCCGGGCATCCTGCTCGGCACCGAACTGCCGGACTATAAGACCTGCATCGAAATCTCCTCCAAGGGCGCGCTGAGCGAAATGAAGGTGCCCGCGTTCATGGCGATCGTCGTGCCGGTCGTTTCGGGATTCCTGCTTGGGCCGGAGTTCGTCGGCGGCCTTCTGATCGGCTCCACCATCTGCTCCATCATGCTCGCCATCCTGACCGGCAACGCCGGCGGCGCATGGGACAACGGCAAAAAGCACATCGAGGCAGGCGAGGTTCCCTGCGCGGGCAAGGGCACGGATGCGCATGCGGCGGCGGTCGTGGGCGACACGGTCGGCGATCCGCTGAAGGATACGGTCGGCCCCTGCCTGGATATCTTCATCAAGATCATGTCCACGGTTTCGCTGATTTCGGTCGCGGTGTTCAATAAGTATAACCTGCTGGAGTGGGTGCTCAAACTCTTCCAGTAAGGTCTGAACGAAACAAAAAAGCATCTTCCTTTGCAGAAGCGCCGTTCGGCGCTTCTGCTGTTTTACACGGCATGTATTTCGTTTCAATTCTGCGCCGATCGGTTGTGCGAACCCTCTTGCAAAAATAACTGTTTGCGCAAATGGGCGAAAGCATGTAAAATAAATGAAATCGAATTTCTCGATAAGACAGATCCAATAGGGCGAAAGACGCGGTCGGCATTGATCAATTTCAGCATTCGACAACTTGAGGTTTTTGTTGCGGTTACCGAGACCAATAGCTTTTCGCGCGCCGCGAACGATCTTGCGCTGGCGCAGAGCACGGTCAGCGCGCACATCAAGGGCCTGGAAGACGCGCTTGGCGTACATCTGTTCGTGCGGAACGCAAAAAAGCAGATCATGCCGACCCAGCACAGCAAAGAGCTCTATTCTTACGCGAAGGCCATCGTTGAACAATGCCGGATTCTGAACGACGAGGTTTCGAGCAGCGCCGCCAGACAGGAGCTGCTGATCGCCGCGTCGACGGATTCCTTCGAGCATCTGCTGCCGGGGTTGATGGCAGATTATGCGAAGCTGCACCCCGCTTCCAGATTTGTGCTGCTCAACGGGGACAGCACGTTTGTGCACGAGCAGCTGCACAACCAGAATGCGCGGATCGGGTTTTGCGGGACCGCGCTGAACAGAAAAGAGCTGGAATACCGCGTCGTCTGCCGGGACAAACTCGTGATGATCGCGCCGAACAACCGGCGCTATCAAAAGCTGCAGCAGCGCGGACTGTATGGCTGCGATCTGCTGGACGAGCCGATGATCGAGCGCAGCAGAAGCTCCGGAACGAAAAAGGAATTCGACAACTATCTCAAGAAGACCGGCATGCCGGAGCGAAAGCTCAATATCGTTGCGATGATCAACCAGGCGGACGCCGTAAAACGCTCGGTCATCAGCGGGCTCGGCGTAGCCGTTGTTTCCCAGATGGCGGCGAAAAAATACGAAATCAACAAGGACCTGCTGGTGTTCGACCTTGACGCGGAGGGCGCCTATCGCGACATATACCTTGTCTATCCCAAGGATCTGGTGTTCAGCAAGGCGGAGCGCGATTTTGTGGGGTTTGCGGTCCATAACCTGAAGCAGAAGCAAACGATCTGACGATCGGAGAACGGAATCAAAATCGCCCTGCGTGTCGAGACCGCAGGGCGATTGTCGTATTTCCGTTTCGTTTGTTCCGGCCATACCTGACCGGCAGATTCTTAATGCGTCAGGGTCGCTTTCCTCCCGAGGTGTAAACCGCTGTCACAAGGTCGAGCTTCATCAGGCCGTCCGTCTGGTTGCGGTCAAATTCGGCGTTCGCCTCTTCGACGTGCGCCGCGTAACCCGGATCGTCCGGCTTCGGGTCCCGGGAATGGGACAGGCGATAAGCGATCCAATCCCTGCGGGGATAGTACACGGGGTTTGGGAATGTACGGATGACAGGATCGCCGAAAAAAACGTCGGTCGCCGTCTTGCTGTGGCCGGGGGTCTCGCGCTTGAGGTCCACATTATAGATTGCAACGACGAAACCGTCCGCTCTGAGGATGCGCAGACACTCCCTTAAAAACGCGGAGGCGTCGAACCAGTGCAGCGCCTGCGCGACGGTGACGACATCCACGCTCTCTGCGGGCAGAGTGGTGTTTTCGTCCGTCCCGTCGATGATTCGCGCGTTTGGATACGGCGAAAGTGTCCTGAACAGCTGCGCGCGCATATCCTCGTTTGGCTCCACCGCGTATACAAGATTGCCTCTCTTAGCCAAAAGCGTCGAAAACTTTCCGGTACCCGCGCCGATGTCGGCAAATGCGGCGCCCTGCGGCGCAAGCGAAACGATATAGTCGATTGCGTCTTCGCTGTAACTCGGACGGGCCTGCGCATACGCTTCGGCCTTTCCGGAGAACAGATCGGTATTCATGCTCATCTCGCTGCCCTTTATGATTTGCAAAGCTTCTTATTCATAAATCCTTCGGAATCGCTGGTCGCTGTGATAGAAGAGGTCCAGCGGCGGGATCCCGTCCCAAACGGAGACTGAATCACGATGCACCCGAAAGAAAGATGTGGTCTCTCCTATGCGAGGGGTGCCTGTGCTATTCCCACACCACGCAGCAGTTTCCCGCTTTGCTCTTTGCCATATACATCGCCTTGTCGGCGCATTTGAGCATTTCCTCTTCTGATTTTGCAATCGCGTTGTCGCAAATGCCGATGCTGAGCTTCAGCTGGACGCTCAGTTCCGAATCGAGTTGAACGGCCCTGTCGTTGGCGGCGATCAGGATTCGGTCCGCGATTTCAACGGCTTCCTTTCCGCCAACGCCCGGAAGGACGGCGGCAAATTCATCGCCGCCGATGCGCGCAACCGCGTCCTCATGCCGCAGCGCATCCCGCAGCAAATCCGCAAACGCCCGTATCACCTGATCGCCGTTGTTGTGCCCGTATGTGTCGTTAATGCCCTTAAACTTGTCGAGGTCCATCATCAGCACGGAGACGGGGGCGCCGGTCGGCGCGGTATTTCCCAGTTCCTGCGCGAATTGATCCATGAAGCTTTCGCGGTTCAGCAGTCCGGTCAGGCTGTCCGTCTCGGCCTTCAGCTTCAGCGCGAATTCCTGCTCGCGCAGCACGGTCACGTCCCGCATGATGGTGACCGATCCGATCGACGGTCCCCGGCGGGACTGCAGCGGGTACACGCGGATATGGATGAAGCAGGGATCGTTGGCGGTCAGGTGAAGCTCCGTCTCTCCCGCTGCGAAGCGGCTCGTGAGGTCCACCCAGTCCGGAAACGCGCCGAAGACGTCGTCCATCTTTCGGCCCGTCAACTTTTCCCGGATGCCAAAGCAGGCGCTCAGAATCTGCACGGCGCAAGGGTTGATATCCGCTATCATGCCCGAACCGTCCGTTACGAGGATGCCCAGCTCGATGACGTCGAAGGCTTTGTCCCTCGCGACGGGGGACACGCTGAAAAAGTCGTTTTTATAGAGATTGTAAAACAAGATCAGTCCGCCCGGCAGATAGATGGTAACGATCGGCAGGTTGATGCGGGTGCCTTCGAGAAACGCGGCCTTGAAAAAAGCGAGCACAAAGACGAGCCCGGTGGCGACGAGCACCAGCATCACCTGGCGCCTCGGGCCTTTGGAAACCTGCCTCGAGAAGACGAACAGAATCACCAGCGAAGCGAATGCGAGCACATAGTTATACGCAACGAACACCTTGCCGATGCCAGTCTGCTGAACGGACAGCGCCTTGCCGAATATCGGGCTGTAGCTGACGGTATAGCCGGTGCGCATGATATGCGTCGAAGAATCCGTGAAGATGAGCAGGATGGCGATGACGGGAATGATCAGTAGCAGCGGGACATATTTTTTCATCCGATCATACCGGGCGTAGTCCACGGCAAAATAGACGCAGGCTACGGGGAGAAAAAACACGCCGATCTGCTCGATGTTGCGCCAGAGAAGCATCTCCTGCTCGGTTTGCGAAAGCATTTCGAGCAGGGAGCCGATCGACCAGATCGTTACAAAAACGATTTGCAGAAGAAACGCCCTGGATCCCGCTACGCTGAGATTTCGTATCGCGAAAACGGAAACGACGGACAAAAGCACCAACGAGCTGCCGACGATGAAAATATAGGTAAGCTCCACGAACCGCCGATCTCCTTCCAACCAGTTACTCGTGAACCAGGGGGGACCCCCAAGCATACGCAACTCAATCATAATATAAATACGCATAACTATCAATGCGCAGCAGGGATTTTACAACTGGATGGTAGCGGTTTTGGCGCATCGTTTTCCTACGGAGCAATCAAAAAGAGCTCTTCCGGAAGGGAAGATGCTCTGGATGCGTTTGCCGGCTCCCGGCTCGCCCGCTGCTTCAGTTTGGGTCAATCGCTTTGGCGCGATATAAAACTGGGGGGCAGGGAAACGGTTGTCTTCAGCGGATGAAGAACGCGGCGATCAGCCAAAGAACAAGTGCCACCAATAAATATGCGATCCCGATGAGGCGAATCTGTTTCAGCGTCAGTTCTTTTTCAGAAACCACACAGAATCCCATGAGTAAAGGAATCGCGTTACTTTGGGGAGAAGGATGGACACGACGCCCAATACCGCGAATAGGATGACGAATACCCACATAATCATGTTCTGTTCCTGCCTTGTCTTGTCGATTGATTCGATCTTTCGGCCCTGCGATGCTGAGCCTTTCCCGAAAATTGTGCGTTTCAGGACTTTCTTGGATGACCATCGGATTACGGAACGCAATTGATGGCCAACGGAAATCAAATTTGATCTATATGCATGATACTGGGCGTTTTCGACGGATACTCCAAGGACAGAAACCTTCCCAATTTCTGGTCATATTCCTTTGGACAGAAACTTTCGAATCCGGCCGACGGCGTAAAGGTCAATTCCCCCAAATAAATGCGGCCTTCCACACGATACAAATCGACGCGAACAAATGGGAATGGATGCGAAAGACATTTGCAGATCCGAGCCATATCTTCAAACCCGTCCAAATAGCCTTCCGTCTCGATGACCGGACGAAAATGCTGCTTATAGGGCAGCTCCTTTTGATCCATATCGAGGCAAGTCAACCGCTTGTTCTTGCCAGTGCCCTGAACGACATACATGAACAGCGGTTCCCCGTGAAAGCAGAAGAACTTGTAGTTGATGATATTTTCACCCAGGTATTTTTCGCAAATGATGCGCGGTTTGATCTTGTTATAGTGCGGTTCGGCAAGAAAATATCCATACTTCTTTTTGATCCACGCATTCAACTGTTTGCTTGCTTTTTCGATATCGAGGTCCGCTTTCGCCTTGCAGAGAATGTTATATTCGCATCCATGCGTGCACTTCATCGCGAATTGCTCAGGCAGATCGCTCCAAACGATTTCTTCGGGTCTGTTCCATACGCCGATCAACGTATTTAAGCAGTGGCCCAGTCCTACTTCGTTTAAATACTGACGGACTTCAAACTTATCGGTGCACCGTATTGCAAGGGGATTTCGGGGATAATAGTACAATTTCAGCCACTGCAATTTTTCATTGAACGATTGGGGATTCCGCAGATTGAGCGGATAGCCGAAGCGGCGTTTAAAATATCGCTTCGACAATAGTTCAGGCGGCAAAATCTTTCGAGCGACCGTTTTAAGGCGCTTGATCATTCTTCGTATCCTGCGCATCTGCTTTCCCCTTTTTCGTGTTGGAAAATGGATCTCGGTGTTGCCGGAAGACTGCGGATCGGGAGGCGTATTCTATACTTCAATTCTCATGATCGCGTGGTTTTTTCCTTTTCTCCGGATCCACTCAAATCCACAGGATTCAAACAGGCTCTGCGTTCCATTGTAGAGAAAGGGGCTGGAGACTTTTTCCCCCTCCGTGTTTTGCGGATACGTCTCGACAATGCCGCCGCCCGCCTGCCGAATCAAATCCAGCGCGCCTTCGACGGCGGCTTTCGCGACGCCTTTGCCTCTGTGGCGGTTGTCGACAAAAATGCAGGTGATCCTCCAGTCGGGAAAGACATAGTCGCCTGTCTCGACTTCTTTTCTGTGATAGATCGCGGGCAACTCCTGCGGCGATCCATACTGGCACCAGCCGACGGGCTCCTCTTCCAGATACACAAGCGCGGCATGCGCTCTGCCCTGCAGGACAAGCGCCTTTTTTAACGCCTTGTTTTCTTCGGAGGTGCCTCGCTTGATTTCGGCGCTTTGATGAAACCAGATGCACCAGCATCCGCCCCAAACGCCGTTGTGGCGTTGGGCCAGCTTCTCGAAATCATCCCAGGTTTCCGGCGCTAAGGGTTTAATGACGTAGGACATTTTCTTTCTCCATCAATACCACCGTCTCGACATGGCACGTTTGCGGAAACATGTCTACGGGGCGGACGGCGGAGAGCGCAAGGCCGCGCTCGGCGAGGTATTTGCAGTCCCGCGCGAGCGTCGCCGGATTGCAGGAGACATAGACCACGCGCTTGGCGCCGCTTTTCGCGATCGCGTCGAGCGCGGCGGGTTCGCAGCCCTTTCGCGGCGGATCGAGCACGATCGCGTCCACGCTGCCTTCGCTTGCGAGCAGGCGGGGGAGCACGTCTTCGACGTTTCCGCAGAGGAACTCCACGTTGGTTACGCCGTTTGCCGTCGCGTTTGCTTTTGCGTCCTCGACGGCAGGGGCGACCTGTTCGATGCCGATCACACGCGCGCAATCCCCGGCAATCAGCAGCGATATGGTGCCAACGCCGCAGTACGCGTCCACGACCGTCTCGTCCGGCCCGGCCGCGAGAAACTCCCGTGCGGTTTCGTAGAGCGCCTCCGTCTGGATGCGGTTCACCTGCAAAAACGACTGCGGACTGACCGAAAAACGCTTTTCGCCGATGGTCTCGGTCAACGCGGGCTTGCCGGCAAGCAGCGTGAACCGCTCGCCGAATACCACGTTGGTCTGGTTCGGATTCTCGTTGTGCCAGACGCTGTCCGCATCCTCAAGAAACGAGAGCAGGTCGTCCTTCTTTTTCAACTGACCTTTTGTGACGACGGTGACCATGAGCTCGCCTTCGGCGGTCGTCCGCGCGACGACATGCCGCAGTTGGCCGGCGCCCGTCGTTTCGTCGTATACGGGCACGCCGCAGGCGTTTGCCCAGGCCGCGACGCGGCGCGCGGCGTCCACGATGCGCTCGTCCTGAATCAGACAATCCGAAAACGGCACGAGCCGGTGGCTGCGCTCGGCATAAAAACCGAACACGGCGGCGTTTCCGACAAGACCGAACGGGAAGCTGCCCTTGTTGCGGTAGCGCACGGGCTCTTCCATGCCGACGATGGGCTGCATGGGCACGCTCTCAAAGCCGCCGAGACGGGTGAGCGCGTCCAGCACCCACTGCTGCTTTTGCCGGAGCTGCGCGCCATAGCGCAGGTGCCAGAGCGTGCAGCCGCCGCACTGCGCAAATACGGGACAGGCGGGCGCGATGCGTTCCGGCGAGGGCTTGAGGATTTCGACCGTTTTGGCGATCGCGTAGGACGGCATGACCTTGATGACGTGCGCTTTGACCTCTTCGCCGGCGAGCGCGCCGACGACGAACACCGCATAGCCGTCCACGCGCGCGACGCCCTGACCTTCGTTGGTCAGCGCGTCGATGGTGAGGACGAGATCGTCGTTTTTCTGTACGGGGGGACGTTGTTTGGGGGACATAAGATTGTTATCCTTTCGGCGCGGCTGCGCAGATGATTTTTTCATGCGGATCTACGGCCGACGATTCGGCATGGGTTATTTGACTTTGACGCATTCTTTGCCGAAGCGTTCGTCCGCCGCGGTGAGAAACGCGTCCGTCAGCGAAACCTGATACTCCTTCGGCACGCCTTTGCCGATCTTTTTCGCCGCGTCGTAGAGCACGACGGGCGTCTCGCCCGGGTATTTTTTCAAAAAAGAGCAGGCGCGCTGCATCGCGTCGTCCGGCAGCGTGTCAAAGCGGATGTATACGCTGCGGCTCGCTTCGCCGAGCGGCTTGATCTCCTCGACGAGCAGGGAATTGGCGCGGTCCTCGCGGATGTTGAGCCGGCCGCGGACGAGCACCGGCGCGTCGTCCACAAACAGCGGACCTGCCTGCTGAAGCGTCCGCGGAAAGAGCACCGCCTCCACGCTGGCGGTCAGCCCTTCGAGCACCGCGTAACCCATGAGCCCGCTGCCGGAGCGGGTCGGCTTCTGCTTGCACTGCGTGAGCAGCCCCCCGACGATGACCTGCTCTTCGTCCTTCACCATGCCGGTTCCGTCCGCTTCCGCAAGGTCTTCGATCGTATAGCGCAGTTTTTTGAGCTGCTCGCCGTAGTTGTCCAGCGGGTGGCCGGAGAGGTAGAGCCCCGTGGATTCGCGCTCATTGACCAGCATGATCTGGTGGGAGAGCTCCGGCACGTTTGGCAGCGGAATCTGCGCGCTCTGCAGGCTTTCCCCGCCGTCGAGATCGAAGAGCGAGAGCTGGCCCGCGCCGCGCGCTTTCTTGACCGCGGCGGAGGCGTCCAGCGCGCGCTCGTATACGGCGAGGTATTGCGCGCGTCTGCCGCCCATGGAGTCGAAGCAGCCCGCGCTGATGAGCGCCTCGAGCATACGCTTATTCAGCCCGTCCACACGGTCGCAAAAGTCGAAAAAGCTCGTAAACTTTCCATGTTCCGCGCGCTCCTGCACCATGGCCTCCATGACGGCGGAGCCCACATTTCGAACGGCGGAGAGGCCGAAGCGGATGGCGCCCTTTTCCGGCGCGAAACGCGCGCGGGAATGGTTCACGTCCGGCGGGAGAACCTTGACGCCGTGGCTCTGCGCGCTGTAGACATACGCCGCGACCGAGCCGACCGAGCCGAGATAGCTGTTGATCAGCGCGGTGAGAAACTCGACCGGATAGTAGTATTTGAGGTAGGCCGTGCGGTAGGCGAGCACCGCGTATGCCGCCGCGTGCGATTTGTTGAACGCGTAGGATGCGAAATCCATCATTTCATCGAAGATTTTGTCCGCAACCGCTTCCGGCACGCCGTTTGCGACCGCGCCGACCACGCCTTCGGTGCCGTGGATGAAATATTCGCGCTCTCTTGCCATCACGTCGTGCTTTTTCTTGGACATTGCGCGGCGCACGAGGTCGCTGCGCCCGTAGGAATAGCCCGCGAGCGCGCGAACAATCTCCATGACCTGCTCCTGATAAACCATGCAGCCGTAGGTGGTGCAGAGAATCGGCTCCAGCAGCGGATGCGAGTAGACGACGCTGTCCGGGTTGTGCTTGCCCTTGACATAGCGCGGAATCTGCTCCATGGGGCCCGGGCGATAGAGGGAGATGCCTGCGATGAGGTCCTCGAAACAGTCCGGTTTCAGCTGCTGGAGAAACTGGCGCATACCGCCGGATTCCAACTGGAACACCCCGTCGGTGTCCCCGGAGGCGATCATGCGGTAGACCGCGTCGTCGGTAAAGGGCATGTTCTCGAGATCGGGCACGGGCAGGCCGTCCTCCGCGATGAAACTCAGCGTGTCGCGGATGACCGTCAGCGTGCGAAGGCCGAGAAAGTCCATCTTGAGGAGGCCGAGCTCCTCGAGCGTGGTCATCGGAAACTGCGTGGTGATGACCGAATCGTTTACCTGCAGCGGCACGACGTCGGTGATCGGCACGCTGGAGATAACGACGCCCGCCGCGTGCGTCGAGCTATGGCGCGGCAGTCCTTCGAGCCGGAGCGAAAGATCGATGATCTTTTTGGTGGTTTCGTCGTTTTGATACTGCGCCTTCAGGTCCGGCGAAATCGAGAGTGCGCGTTCGAGCGTCATGTTCAGTTCGAACGGCACCATCTTGCTCAGGCGGTCCACGTCGGCGTACGGCACGCGCAGCACGCGGCCGACGTCGCGGATGACCGCGCGCGCCGCCATGGTGCCGAACGTGATGATCTGGCTGACGTGTCCTTCACCGTATTTTTCCGCGACGTAGTCGATGACCTCCTGTCGCCGCTCGTAGCAAAAGTCGATGTCGAAGTCCGGCATGCTGATGCGCTCCGGATTGAGAAAGCGCTCGAAGAGCAGGCCGTATTTGATCGGGTCCACGTCCGTAATGTCGAGGCAATACGCCGCGAGGCTGCCCGCGCCGCTGCCGCGGCCGGGGCCGACCATGATGCCGTCGACTTTCGCGTAATGGATAAAATCCCAGACGATGAGAAAATAGTCCACAAAGCCCATCTGCTCGATGACGCCGAGCTCATACTCGAGCCGCGTGTGCGCTTCCTCGTCCGCCTGCGGCAGTTTCTTCGCCATGCCTTCATAGCAGAGCTGCCGCAGATAGGCGTCGTTGTCCATGCCGCCCGGCGCGGTGAACGCGGGCATGCGGCGGATGCCGAACGGGATCTCTAGGTTGCATTTGTCCACGACCTCGGCGGTATTGGCAAGCGCGTCCGCGTCCTCCGGCAGAGCCTGGAGCATCTCTTCTTCACTCTTGAGGTAAAACTGCTCGCCCTCCATGCGCATGCGGTCGGGCTCGTCCACAAACCGCTGCGTCTGGATGCACAACAGCACATCCTGCGCCTCCGCGTCGTCGGAGGAGACGTAGTGCACGTCGTTGGTGACCACGCATTTCGCGCCGATCTCGGCCGCGATTTTGCGAAGTCCCGGCAAAACCTGTATCTGCTCCGGAATGCCGTGGTTTTGCAGCTCGATGTAAAAGTCCTCGCCGAACATGCCCTGCAGGCGCTTTGCGTGGCGCAGCGCGCCGTCGTAGTCGTTCGCCAGCAGCGCCTGCGGGATATCGCCCGCGAGACAGGCCGAGAGGCAGACGAGCCCCTCGGCGTGCTGCTCGAGCAGCTCGTAGTCGATGCGGGGACGGTAATAAAAGCCGTGCAGAAACGCCTCGCTCGAGAGCACCATGAGGTTCTGATAGCCGGTTTCGTTTTTGCAGAGCAAGATCAGGTGCGCATATTCGCGGTCCTGGGAGCCTTCTCGGTCCTGCATGGAGCGCGGCGCAACGTAGGTCTCCATGCCGATGACGGGCTTGACGCCCTCTTTTTTGCAGGCCTTATAGAAATCGATCACGCCGTACATGACCCCGTGGTCGGTGATGGCGAGCGAGGTCTGTCCGAGCGATTTGGCGCGCCTCACCAGGTCGGGGATGCGTGCCGCGCCGTCGAGCAGACTGTATTGCGTGTGTACGTGCAGATGCGTGAAATTACCCATGGCGGATCTCCTTTGCGATGCGGACCAGCCGCGCGAGGCGGTGGTTCATGCCGCTTTTGCCGATTTCGGCGAGCTCGGCGAGCTCCTGCAGCGTGGCTTCGGGGTGGTTGAGGCGCAGGATTGCCGCCTCGTACAGCGGGGCGGGCAGGCGGTTGAGCCCCATGTGCTCCTCGATGACCTCGATTGCCTGCCGCTGCTCGGTTGCCGCATAGACCGTCTTTTCGATGTTGGCGGTCTCGCAGTTGGTCTTTCGGTTGACGTAGTTGCGAAAGTCCCGCTCGGCGCGGGCGCTTTCAAACTTCAGCGCGGAGCCGTTTGCACCGATGAGCGCAAGGAAGGCGGAAACATCGTCCCCCTTGAGGTATACGACCGGCTTTTCCCGCCGCAGCATCGTTTTGCCCTGCGGCCCGAAGGCGACGAGCACCGCGAGCAGCTGGGCGGAAAACGCATCCGAGCGCGCGACGATTTCCAGATGGTAGCCCCGATACGGATTCGTGCAGGAGCCGCTGCCCAGAAACGCGCCGCGCAGAAACGCGCGCCTGCATTCGTCGTCGCCGAGCAGTTCCTCCGGCACGGTTTCGCCGATGCGAAATTCGCCCGCCTCGGTCAGCAACAGACCCGTGTCGAAAAGAAGCCGTTCGGCGTCGTCGCCGAGCAGGGTGACGAGCGTGAGCGGACGTCTGCGTTCGCGCTCGCTCAGCTCGATGGTCGGTTCCAGCGTGTAGAGCGCGGAGGCGAGGGAGACGATGAGCTTGCCGACGGCGAGCGTCTCGGTCGTGAACACGGCGCCGCGCCCACGGCCGATCGTGAGCGCGCCGCAGGTGTGGGCGATTCCCGCCAGCTCGGCAAGGCGGACCAGATCCGTCCTGAGGCGAATCTTCACGAGGTCTTCCTTTGCGCTGCTCGAAAACGACATGGCTGCTCCAATCATCACCGGACGGGCATGCGATCCCGCCCTGCCGCAGCCCGAACGGCCGCTTTACTTATTATAAACGATTTTCTGATATGCGTCAGTGAAAATAAATCCGAAAACGATGGAAAGTCAACGGGAAGACCACGATGAAAGCAAAAAACGCCGCGCGGGCGTTTTTTATGAACGAATCGTTTAGAACGATGGCTCAGCCTTTTTCAAATCGATCCTTGATATCCGCCGCTTCGGTCGTGAGATCGCGGTGATAGATGCGAACGTTCATGCCGCGCCCGGCGAAGCGCTTGGCCATCTCTTCCGCCGCGGCGACGGAGCGATGACGCCCGCCCGTGCAGCCGAAGCAGACGCGCAGGATGTGCTTGTCCTGCTCGAGATAGAGCGGGATGAGCGAGGAGAGCATCTGCTCCACTCCGTTGAAAAACTCGCTGACGAGCGGCTGCGCGCAGACGAACTCCTGCACCTGCGCGTCGAGGCCGGAGAGCGGGCGCAGTTCGGAGATGTAAAACGGATTCGGCATGAAGCGCATATCCAGCACAAAGTCCGCGTCCACGGGCACGCCGCGCTTGTAGCCAAAGCTGCAAAAGAGCAGCGTGAGCGTCTTGCTCTCGTATTCCGGCAGCACTTTGCCGATGAGCGCGGGAAAATCGCGCGGCTTGACGTCGCTGGTGTCGAGGATGTAGTTCGCGCGGTCGCGCAGGGGCTGGAGGAACACGCGCTCGTGCTTGACGCCGGTCGCCGCGTCGCCGGCTTCTCCGAGCGGATGGCGGCGGCGCACCTCGTTGTAGCGCTTCATGAGCACGTCGTCCCGCGCGTCGAGAAAGAGCATCTCATACGGCGCGTCGAGCTTGTCGAACGCCTCCGTGATGGTCGCGGAGGAATGCGACAGCAAACTCTCGCGGCTGTCGATGGTGACCGCCGCTTTCTGGATGGCGGGGTCCGCGCTGTTGCAGAGATTGACGAACTCTTTGAGCATGGAAGAGGGCAGATTATCGACACAGAAATAGCCCTCCTCCTCCAGACAGCGGAGGGCGAGGGATTTGCCCGCGCCGGACAGGCCGGTTACGATCAACAGATACATAAAATTACAACCTCGGTTGCGTTGAAATCGGTTTTTTGCAAAACGGCGGCTACAGTTCGCGCAGCAGTTTGATCTCGCGTTCGAGCTGCACGCCGGTCTCTTCGAACACGCGCCGCTGGATGAGGGAGACGAGCTCCAGCACGTCCCGCTCGGTGGCGCCTCCGTTGTTGACGATGAAGCCCGCGTGCAGGGGGCTGACCTGCGCGCCGCCGACAGAGAGGCCCTTCAGACCGCAGCCCTCGATCAGCGCGCCGGCAAAGCGGCCTTTCGGGCGCTTGAACACGCTGCCCGCGCTGGGCAGGCTCAGCGGCTGCTTTTCCTTGCGCTGGCGGGTGGTTTCGAGCATGCGCTCCTTTGCGCCGCCGTCGTCCTCTTCCAGCTGAAACGTCGCCGAGAGCACGATGGTGTTCGGCGCGGCGTAGTTGCTCGTGCGGTTGCCAAAGTCGGTCTTTTTCGTGTCGACATCCAGCACGCGCCCGTTTCTGAGGACGCGCACGCTCTTGATGATGTGGCGAATCTCCGCGCCGTATGCGCCCGCGTTCATCGCGACCGCGCCGCCGACCGTGCCGGGGATGCCGCTGAGCGTTTCGAGCCCCATCAGGCGCATGTTGACGCTTTCGCGCGCGAGCACGGAGAGCGCCGTGCCCGCCGGGCAGGTGACGGTGGTGTCTACAAACAGCGGCGTGGTCAGGGGCGTGTCGATGCGGATGACGACGCCGCCGTAACCCGCGTCCGGCGCGAGTACGTTGGTGCCGTTGCCGAGCACGCAAAACGGCGTGCCGAACTGGCTGCAGGCCTGTATCGTGCGGCGGATATCCTCGGCGTTGCGCGGGCGCATGACCATGGCCGCCGGGCCGCCGATGCGGAAGCTCGTCAGGGTGGAGAGCGGTACGTTGCATTTGATATCGAGTCCCTTGAGGGCAAGGAAGACGCGGTTGAGCGAATTTTCCATGCTGTTATCATAACAAACTGTTCATAATTAGACAACCAAAAATGCAGTTGATTTTGCATAATTGAACTATTATTACATATTTTGAAATACCGGAAAGACGGCAAAGACGAATAATAATTATAAAAATCAGCAGAATTATCGGAATGATCCCGCCGTACCGAAGATCACTCTCCTATATTCCCTTGCCAGATCCTCCAACCGCATGCGCGCGTTTGCCGCGCTGGGCGAGGGGAGGACTTCGCAGGGGATGTTTGTTTTCGGGCAGACGAGCTTCGTATACAGCCGCGCCGACGTCGCGCCCGTACAGAGCACGCGCCCGATGCGTGAGGACGCGACCAACGCGGGGATGTCGTTCGGCACCGGGTTTTTGATGCTGGCGTCGCTTGCGCCGGCGATGTCGCAGCTGTAGAGCACGTCCCAGAGCGCGAGATGGTGCTCCAGAATCAGCGCGATCTTTTCTTCGCGCGTCTTCGGCGTGTCCGCGCCATAGACAAGCGCAAGCGCGGGCCAGAATCGGTTCTGCGGGTGCGCATAGTAAAACGCCGCCTCGCGGGATTTCGGCGAGGGCATGGTTCCGAGGATGAGGATTTCGCTCTCGGGCGAGACGATCGGCGCTATGCCGTGGTAAACGCGTTCCATACACAAGAGCCTAACGCATTTTTCGCCGGATTTCAATCGAAACGGCGAGATTTTCGCCTGCGCACGGCGCGAATTCCGCCCTGTGCACGGCGCGTAAAACACGGGCGGCGGTTGATATTGGCATGCGGTTCTGCTAAGATGTGTGCATGAGCAAAGTGAAACGGTTTTTAGCCTACTACAAGCCCCATAAGGGCCTTTTGATTCTCGATTTAAGCTGCGCGTTCCTTGTTGCCGCAATCGACGTTGCGTACCCGCTGCTGACGCAGTATATCCTGCGCACGCTGCTGCCGCGGATGGCGGTCGATTCCGCTCTGATGCGCGTGTTTATCAGCCTCATCGCCGTCGCGTTCGGCGCATACGTCGTGCGGGCGCTGCTGCTTTACATCATCAACTACTGGGGGCATCTGCTCGGCGTGCGCATGGAGGCGGACATCCGCAGGGATATCTTCTCGCACATTCAGGAGCTCTCGTTCAGCTTTTACGACAAGGTGCGCACGGGAAAACTCATGTCCCGGGCGACGACCGATCTGTTTGACATCACCGAACTGGCGCACCACGGACCGGAGGACGTGCTGATCTCCGGCACGACGGTGATCGGCGCGTTTATCGCCATGTCGTTCGTAGAGTGGCGGCTTGCGCTTGCGCTGCTCTGCATCGTGCCCGTGGCGATCTATTATGTGATCAAGCTGCGCGTGTACATGCGCAAAGCCTCGCTCAAGGTCAAGGAGCGCGTCGCGGAGATCAATGCGGACATCGAATCCTCCATCTCCGGCGCGCGTGTTGCAAAGGCGTTTACCAACGAGGATCACGAGCGGGATAAATTTGACCAGGGCAACGCGCGGTTTGTCCACGCGAAGGACAGTTTCTACCGCTATATGGCATATTTCAACAGTGGCATGGAGTTCTTCGTCGCCATGTTTAACCTCGTCGTGCTCGCGTTCGGCGGATATCTGATCTATAAGAGCAGCCTCGACCCGATCCTGCTCGTGACGTTTACGCTCTACATCGCTGCGTTCATCCAGCCGCTCAAGCGGCTTGCCGCGTTTGCGGAGCTGTACATCCTCGGCATGGCGGGCTTTACGCGCTTTTGCGAGATCATGGACATCGAGCCGGAGATCAAAGACCGCCCGAACGCAAAGGACCTGGAGTGCGTCAGCGGGGACATCTGTTTTACCGACGTCACGTTTTCCTATGGAAACGGCAGAAGCGTGCTGTCCCATATCAACCTGGACATTCCGGCGGGCAAGACGCTCGCGCTCGTCGGCCCCAGCGGCGGCGGCAAGACGACGCTTTGCCATCTGATTCCGCGCTTTTATGAGCAGCGGTCGGGCGAGATCACCATCGACGGCGTGGACACGCGGGATGTGACGCTCCGCTCGCTGCGCAGAAACGTCGGCATCGTGCAACAGGACGTGTTCCTCTTTGCCAGCAGCGTGATGGAAAACATCCGCTACGGGCGCATCGACGCGACGGACGAGGAGGTCGTGGAGTCCGCCAAACGCGCGCACATCCACGAGGAGATCTTGCAGTTTCCGGACGGCTACGACACGCAGGTCGGCGAACGCGGGCTGATGCTCTCCGGCGGACAGAAACAGCGCGTTTCCATCGCCAGACTGTTTCTGAAAAACCCGCCGATTCTGATTCTGGACGAGGCCACGAGCGCGCTGGACACCATGACCGAGCACGACATTCAGCATTCGTTTGAGGAGCTGTCCAAAGGGCGCACCACGCTGGTCATCGCGCACCGGCTCTCTACCGTGAAGCATGCGGACGAGATCGTCGTGCTGGACGAGCACGGCATCCGTGAGCGCGGCACGCATGAGGAACTGCTGCAATCGGGCGGACTCTACGCCCAGCTCTACAACGCCTCGATGATCGACTGACCCAGCGACGCCGGCATTTCCGGAAAGGATACATTCTGTGAAGAAACGCACCCTTGCGATCCTCGTAATCGTCCTTCTCGTACTCGCGGGTCTGTGGCTTTCGCGGCAGCAGACCGTTTCGCCGGCGGACTGCGCGACGGCCCAGCCGACGCAGACGGCCGGACTTGTCTCCCTCGACGCGGCGCAGGCTTCGCCCGATCACGCGGTGCAGACGACCCCTGCGGCGGAGCAAACCGAGCAGGCCGCGATTGCCGGGGACGGCGTCTACACCTCGAAAGAGGATGTGAGCCTGTATCTCTACACCTATGGCCGTCTGCCGGAGAACTTCATCACGAAGGACGAGGCGCGCTCGCTCGGCTGGAGCGGCGGCGGGCTGGACGACTATTCCTACGGCAAGTGCATCGGCGGGGACCGGTTCGGCAACAACGAAGGACTGCTGCCGGAGGCGAGCGGGCGGACGTATTACGAATGCGACGTCGATACGCTGCATCGGGACAGTCGCGGCGCGGAGCGTATCGTCTACTCCAGCGACGGCCTGATTTATTATACGGGCGACCATTACGAATCGTTTACCCTGCTCTATGGAACTCCATGAGCATAACGGCGGTGGGGATGACACCTTGAAACACGAACGCAGGCTGACGCTGAATGCGAAACGAATGACGACGCGGGACGAAGCGCACGCGCATCTGTCGCGCCGCCTCCGGCTTCCGGAGTGGTACGGGCGAAATCTGGACGCGTTGAACGACTGCCTCGGCGAGATCGGCGCGCCGACGCATCTGACCGTAAGATACGCGCCGGCGCTGGAAGAATCTCTGGGCGAGTATGGAGCCAAACTCCTCGGCGTGCTTCGCTGCGCGGCGGAGGACAACCCGAACATACGCCTGACCCTGCGGGAGCGGTTTTAGCGGAAATGCGGAAAAGCCGCCGTATATTGGACAAAACACATCGAGCGGAACTGGCTCTATGAGGAGCCGGAGAAGGGAGACGGGGCAGCTTGAACTGGATGGAAACGCTTCTTGGCGGACTGGTCGCCGTGCTGGCGGCGGTGCTTGCGCTCGGCGCGGCGCTGCTGCTGCTGCTGCACCTCACCCGCGCGGCGGACAGCCGCAGGGTGCAGAGGATGCGCGAGCAGCTGCTTTGCTTCATCTCCGGCGAGGCGCAGGCCTGCCGCATGAAAAGCCGCATCTATGAGATGCTGGAGCCCGGCGGCGCCGTAGACGCGCTCTCGGGCATTCGAGGCATCCGCTCGCCGCGCGGGCTGATTGCCATTACGGAAACGGCGGGGGAACTCACCGGCGCGGCGCTGGAAAAACTCCAGAAGGAAGCGGGCGGCGAGTGGTATGGAGAATATCTGCGCGAGCTGTTTGAAGGCGTGGACGAAGAGGCGATGGCGCTCGGCGTCAAGCTCATCGGCGCGCTGAAGCTCAAGAGCTACACGGCGGACGTCGTCACGCAGATCTACTGCTGCCGCACGACGGTGCAGATGCAGCACATCGGCATGCTGACGCTCTGCATGCTTGGCGCGGAGCGGGATATCATCGCCCTTTGCCGCGACCATACGATCGCGTCCCTTCTCTCGTTTCGCACGCTGGAGGAGATCTTCTCAATCTACACCGGCGATTTGAAGAAGCTCTGCCGCAAGCTCATCACGACCGCGTCCGATCCCTATATCCGCCGCACCTGCATCAAGACCATCGGCGAAAAGCGATATGAGGACCTTGGTGACCTCGTGCTGCCGCACCTGCTGCAGGGGCACATCAACACCCGCATCGACGCGGCGCGCGCGCTCGGGCAGATTCGGTTCGAGGAAGCGTATCTGCCGATTCTGGAGAGCGCGCAGGACCCGCGCTGGGAGATGCGCGCGGTCGTCGCGACGGCGCTCGGCGCCTTTGGCGCGGACAAGAACACGGAACCGCTCGTCGGACTGCTTTGCGACAAAGAGTGGTGGGTGCGCTACCGCGCGGCGGAGTCGCTGACGACGGTCTGCGACACCGAGCGGCTGCTGCGGCGCGTCGAGGAGACGCACGACCGCTTCGCCGGGGAGATGATGCGCTTTGCGCTCGACCAGGCGGCGTTGATCAGAGGGGAGGCGGCGTAGATGGATGTTCCGGCAATTGCGATCCTGTCCCTGCGGTATGCCAGCTGGTTTTTCTTTGCGCTGCTGCTCTTTGGCGGCGTGTTCCGGCTGGCGGAGCTGGCGTCGGCCTCCTCCAAAGTCCGCAAATACGCGCACTCCCTGCACACCGTGGATTATCGGCGGTTTCAGGACTCCGAGCACATCATGCCCGTCTCCCTGATTCTGCCCGCGACGGAGGAGACGGAGCCGCTGACAAACTGCGTGAAAAATCTCCTTTCGCTCGAATTCAGGCAATACGAGCTCATCGTCGTTGCCGACAGCCGCAACGAGACGAGCTGGCTCAGCCTCTGCGAGGGGTACAATCTGCTGCCGTTCCGGCAGCCGTATAAAAAGACGCTGAAATCCGGCGAAATCGAAGGCGTGTATCGCTCGGCAAAGGACGTGCGGCTCGTCGTGCTCGACCAGCGAGGCGGTTCGCGCGCGGACGCGCTGAACGCGGGCGTCAACGTTTCGTCCTATCCGATTGTTGCGACGGTATATCCGCGCCAGCGGCTGACAAAGAACGCGCTGCTCAAGACGGTGTATGCGTTTGTCGGCGATTCGGCCTGCCTCTATATCGGCTCGTTTCCCCGCGTCGGCGTTGTCGACGTAGCGGCGCCGAAAAAGCAGGCGGCGCTGGCGGAGTATCAGGCGATCGAGCGTCTGCGGTTGCTCTATACGCATCCGCTCGGCCATCGGGAGCTGGGCGTGTATCTGCCCGCGCAGACGGCGTTCGCCGCGTTTCTCAAGAGCGCCGTATTGGAAGAGGGCGGGTTTTCCGGCAAGACGAAGGCGGAGCAGGCGGATCTGCTGCTTCGCATGCACGCGCGCCATCGAAAAGGAAAGAACGCATACTGCGCGCGGCTGCTGCCGGACGCAATCTGCTACGAAGCGCCGAAGGAGAGCATGCGCGCCGTCTGCACGGACAGGGGGCGCGCGCAGCGGGCGATGAACGGCGCGCTCCGGCGCAATCGACGGCTGCCGAAACAGCGCTCCGGCCTCGCCTATACGCGTCTGGCGGAAACCGGCTGGCCGCTGGCGCAGCTGCTCGGCTTTGCCGCCGTGCTCGCGGCGGCGATACTGGGCGCGGCGTCGTATTGGTTCCTGCTGTTCTATCTGCTGCTAGGCGCGCTGCTCGGCGCGCTGCAGTCGGCGGGGGCGGTCCTGCTGGAAGAAAACGCGTTTCAGCTGACGACCGACACGGGGCTGCTGCTGCGCAGATATCTGCTGGCCGTGATCGAAAACTTCGGCTATCGTCAGCGAGTGGCGTTTGCGCGGCTCTTTGTCCGCCGGTGACGGACTGCCTGTAAAACCGACAAAAGCCGCCGGAGACTCCGGCGGCTTTTTACCGGACCGGCGTGGCTAAAAAAGATGTTTCCGAACCGGATTTCCCGGAAAAACGTAAAATCCGGTTTAAATATTCTTGGAGAATATGCGATCGATATCAAAAAAAGCACTTGAATGAAACAGGGGCATTCCGCTATACTATATTTGGTGGCATATGGCAATGTTTTTTACAATATTCCAGTGGTTTTAGAATTGCGACGGAACCAAAGCGACCGAATCCGACGATGAGGAACATGCCGACATGCTGCGACTGCAAAAATACCTGGCCGAGGCGGGCGTCGCCTCCCGGCGCGCGAGCGAAGGGCTGATCCTCGCGGGGCGCGTGCAGGTAAACGACGAACCGGCGACGCTCGGCATGAGCGTCGATCCGGAAACGGACGTCGTACTGCTCGACGGCAAACCCGTTCGGCAGGAGGAGCAGCTCGTCACCGTCATGCTCTACAAGCCGAAAGGCGTCGTGAGCACGAGCGACGATCCGCAGGGGAGAAAGACCGTTCAGGAGTTCGTAAAGGATATCCCCGTCCGGCTCTACAACGTCGGACGGCTCGACATCAACTCCGAGGGCTTATTGCTCCTGACAAACGACGGGGAGCTCGCGCATCGCATGACGCACCCGAGGTTTTCCGTTGAGAAGACCTACTACGCCGTCTGCGACGGAAAGCTGCTCCCTTCGGAAATTGCGTCGCTGGTCAACGGCGTTTCGCTGGAGGACGGCATGACGGCGCCGGCAAAGGTGACGCATGTGCGGCCGACGACGGCGGGGGACACGTCCTTTCTGATCACGATCCACGAGGGCAAGAACCGCCAGATACGGCGCATGCTCGAGGCGGTCGGCCACCGGACGCTTCGCCTCAAGCGCGAACGCTTCGGACCGCTCTCGATCGGGGACCTCAAGCCGGGCGAAACGCGCCGCCTCTCGGACGAAGAGCTGCTCGCACTCAGGCGCGCGCTCGGGTTGCCGGGCGAATCAATTCGATAGAATGATAGCGGTATTCGGCAGGAACGGCAGGAGTTCCGTCGAACTATAAGAACAAGGGAAAGGATGAGGGTATCCCCATCCTGGATAAATGCAAAACAGCGGAGGTACTTACAATGGAAAATACGCTATGGGTCGTGCTGGGTGTATTCGGCGGGCTGATCGCTCTGATTTTGATCCTCAAAGCCGTGCGAGCCAAGCAGGATCGCCTGGAGAGCGAAGAACTGGCGCAGGCTGCGGCCGCCGCGCCCGCCATCCCGAACCGCGGCGAACTCGTCGCCGCTGCGGCGAGCTGCATCGCCGAAGTGATGGGCCGGGATATCTCGGGTCTTCGCATCGTATCGATCAAGCGAGTCGGATAAACCGATCGGCACCAAACACAACGTTTCACATACAGAAAAATATCGGAGGTTTTTATGCGCAATTTTCTTGTTAACGTCAATGGAACGAAATACGAAGTAGCCGTCGAAGAGATCGACGGAAAAGCGGCTCCCGCCGCAGCCCCCGCGCCCGTCGCGGCGCCCGCGCCTGTCGCAGCACCCGTTGCCGCAGCCGCTCCGGCCCCCGCGCCCGCAGGCGCAACCGCGGTCACCGCGCCGATGCCCGGCACGATCCTCGGCGTCAACGTCAAGGAAGGCGACGTCGTCAAGGCCGGCCAGGCGATCTTCGTACTCGAAGCCATGAAGATGGAGAGCGACATCACGGCGCCCGTGGCGGGAACCGTCAGCGGCATCACCGTGACCAAGGGCGCGTCCGTGGAAGCGGGCAAGCTGCTCTGCTCCATCGCATAAACCGTCTTTTCCCCGCATTCGCGCGGCGAAACGCGGATATACCCCGGCCGGTCTGAGTCATGGTTCTCGGCATTCCGCCCGGCGTATCGGCCAACGGCGGCCGCAAAGCAAAAGCGTTCTTCCCGGCAGACGGGAACAAAACGCCGAGGCGGCGCGCCGCCACCGCGGGAATCTGCCGGAACAGCCGGCGCTTTCCGCGCTTTCCCCCCGTTCGGACACCGTGGCGCCGCGCAAGGCGCGAAATCCCGCCCTGCGCCGCCAGCAAAGGAGAAATACCAAATGAACAAACTATACATCACCGATACGATCCTCCGCGACGCGCACCAGTCCAAGGCTGCGACGCGCATGCGCATCGAGGATATGCTTCCGGCCTGCGAAGTGCTCGATTCCATCGGCTACTGGTCGCTGGAAGTCTGGGGCGGCGCGACGTTTGACGCCTGCCTGCGCTTTCTCAACGAAGACCCGTGGGATCGGCTCAGAACGCTTCGCAAAGCGCTGCCGAACACCAAGCTGCAGATGCTTTTCCGCGGACAGAACATCCTCGGTTACAAGCACTATGCCGACGACGTGGTCGAACAGTTCTGCAAAAAGGCCATCGAAAACGGCATCGACATCATCCGCATCTTCGACGCGCTGAACGATCCGCGCAACCTCGAGAGCGCCATCCGCTTCACCAAGAAGTACGGCGGCATCTGCGAGCCGGCGATCAGCTATACCGTGTCCCCCGTGCACAACGAGGATTACTTTGTCAACCTCGCCAAAGAACTCGTTCAGATGGGCGCGGACACCATCTGCATCAAGGACATGGCAAACCTGCTCATGCCGTACGACGCATATTCGCTCGTTACGCGCCTGAAGAAGGATGTCGATGTTCCGATCCACCTGCACACCCACAACACAACCGGCACCGGCGACATGGTCTATCTCATGGCCGCGCAGGCCGGCGTGGATATCGTGGACTGCGCGCTTTCGCCGTTCGGCAACGGCACGGCGCAGCCCGCGACCGAGCCGCTCGTCGCCACCCTCAAGGGGACCGACCGCGACACCGGCCTCGATCTGATGAAGCTCTCCGAGGCGGCGAAGATTTTCCGCCCCGTCGCGGACCGCATGCTCAAAGACGGAACGATGTCCGTCAAGGCGCTTCAGGTGGACGTCAACACGCTGCTGTATCAGGTGCCGGGCGGCATGCTCAGCAACCTGATCTCCCAGCTCAAGGAAGCCGGCAAGTCCGACAAGTACTACGAGGTGCTCGAAGAAGTGCCGCGCGTGCGGAAAGACTTCGGTTATCCGCCGCTCGTTACGCCGACAAGCCAGATCGTCGGCACGCAGGCCGTGCTGAACGTCATCAGCGGCGAGCGCTACAAGGTCTTCACCAAAGAGTCCAAGGCGCTGCTGCGCGGCGAATACGGCCAGCTGCCCGCGCCGGTCAACGAAGAGGTGCGTAAAAAGGCCATCGGCGACGACGAAGTGATCACCTGCCGTCCGGCCGACCTGCTCAAGCCGGAGCTGGAGCAGTATCGCGAGGAGATCAAAGACCACATCCGTCAGGAAGAGGACGTGCTCAGCTATGCACTCTTCCCGCAGGTCGCGCTCAAGTTCTTTGAGGCGCGCGAGGAAGCGGAGCGGAAGGCGAAAGAGCCGCAGGACGACGGCGTCCGCACGCTCTATGTAGAAGACATCGGCGCGTAACATTATGAGACATCTGCCGAACATCCTATCTGGAATACGGCTGATCCTCGTTGGCGTTTTTGTCGTGCTGTTTCGGGCGGGCAGGTATCTGCCTGCCCTTTCCGTATTTGTATTCGCGTTCTTTACGGACGTGCTGGACGGCCAGCTCGCCCGCGCGAACGGCTGGGTGACAAACCTGGGCAAGCTGCTCGACCCGCTTGCGGACAAGCTCATGACGCTTGCGGCGCTCGTCTGCATCTACTGGGGCAAGCAGAAGACGCTGTATCTGGTGCTGTTTCTGCTCATGGCGCTCAAGGAGCTGCTCATGGTGATCGGCGGTCTGTTTATGGCAAAGAGGAGCGTCGTCGCCATGGCGGACTGGCCGGGCAAGATCGCGACGGGGCTGTTTGCCGTAGGCGTGATGCTCTCGCTGCTGTCGTTCCTGTCGCTGCCGGTGGAGCCCTGGAACCTCGTCATCCTCGCGGTGGCGACGGCGATGTCGTATTTTGCGCTGGTATTCTACGCCGCGACGCAGCTGCCGAAGGCGCTTGGAAAGCGAAACGACGCCGCCGGAGGCGCGTAGAGCCGCGCCGAAGGCCGGCCGAGAAGCGGCGCGTTTTCGGAAAAAGGCTTGCAAATGGCAGGAAAGGCTGTTATACTTCTTTCGTTGGATGAATGAACTTTGGCGGAGAGTGGGCAAAACCCACTCTTTCGTTTTGAAAGGTGCTTTTTTCGGGGATTTTTCATCCCGTGCCGCGCGCGCATACGATCGCTGCGGCGGAGAACACCGTTGGAGGAAGACGATTGAACACGGCGCAAAAGGTGGAGCAGTTGCTCAAAGAACCCGTTGGAGCGCTCGGATTTGAGCTCTGCGACGTGGAGTTTGCCAAGGAATACGGCGATTGGGTGCTCACGCTCTACATCGATAAACCCGGCGGGGTCACGATTGACGACTGCGAGCAGGTGAGCCGCGCGGTCGATCCGCTGCTGGACGAAGCGGACCCGATCGAGCAGGCTTATATGCTCTCCGTCTCGTCCCTCGGGCTGGACCGCCCGCTGAAAAAGGACGCGGATTATCAAAGAAACCTCGGCAAGCGCATCGAGATCAAGCTCTTCGCGCCCAAGGATGGAAAAAAGGAATTCGTCGGCG
The DNA here is from genome assembly GCA_012517905.1 of Clostridiales bacterium. Taxonomy (GTDB): domain Bacteria; phylum Bacillota; class Clostridia; order Christensenellales; family CAG-138; genus UBA7703. The sequence goes on from JAAYUE010000041.1 coordinate 27,112, forward strand.
AACTGATCGCATTTGACGAGACGAGCCTGACCGTCCGGCTGGACAAGGGCGAGCTGACGCTGGAGCGCAAGGCCGTCGCGCTCGCGCGGCCGGAACTGGTGTTTTAACGCAAGGACGTTTTTTCGGATAATCATTGGATAATTACCTGAGAAGAGTGGACAGAGGAACCATGGGAATATTTGTAAGGAGTACGATCGGATGAACACAGAGTTTGTCGAAGCATTGAACGCGCTGGAAAAGGAGCGCGGAATCAGCAAGGATGTGCTGATTCTCGCGATCGAAGCGGCGCTGACCTCAGCCTATAAGCGCAACTATGGCGCGACCGCGAACGTGCGCGCGCAGATCGACCCGCTGACCGGCGAGTTTCGGATTTACGCCTCCAAAACCGTCGTGGAAGCCGTTGAAAACCCGCTCAACGAGATCTCTCTTGCGGACGCAAAGCGCGTCAACGTGCTCTACGAAGTAGGGGACGTGCTCGAAGAAGAGGTCAAGGCGAAGGAGTTTTCGCGCATCGCGGCGCAGACGGCCAAGCAGGTCGTCGTCCAGCGCATCCGCGAGGCGGAGCGCGGCGTGATCTATGAAGAGTACGTCGAAAAGGAAAACGAGGTGCTCACCGCCATCGTGCAGCGCGTGGAAAAGGGCAATGTTTACGTCGAACTCGGCAAGACCGACGGCATCCTCACGCCCAACGAGATGATCCCGGGCGAAACCTATGAAAACAACGATCGCATCAAGGTGTATGTGCTCGAGGTGCGCAAGGACAGCAAGGGGCCGCAGGTGCTCGTCAGCCGTACGCATCCCGGCCTCGTCAAGCGGCTCTTTGAACTCGAAGTGCCGGAGATTCAGACCGGCGTGGTCCAGATCAAATCCATCGCGCGAGAGGCGGGCTTTCGCACCAAGGTTGCCGTGCACTCGACGGATATGCAGGTGGACGCGGTCGGCGCATGCGTCGGCCAGCGCGGCGCGCGCGTGGAGCGCATCGTTAGCGAACTGCACAATGAAAAGATCGACATCATCGAGTGGGATTCCGACTCGGCGGTGTATATTGCAAAAGCCCTGAGCCCGGCGAAGGTGCTCATGGTCTACATCAACGAAGAGGAAAAGGCCGCGAAGGTCATCGTGCCGGATTCGCAGCTCTCGCTCGCCATCGGCAAAGAGGGGCAGAACGCCCGCCTGGCCGCGAAGCTGACCGGCTGGAAGATCGACATCAAGAGCCAGACGCAGGCGGAAGAAGCGATGGCCTTCTACCGTGAAGAGGACGAAGCGGGAGAAAGCGAGGCGTAAGGCTTGGCGAAGAAGTTTCCCATGCGGATGTGCGTCTCCTGCCGGGAGATGCAGCCGAAGAAGACGCTGGTGCGCGTGGTGCGCACGCCGGAAGGCGCCGTCATCCTCGACACGACGGGACGCGCCAACGGCAGAGGGGCGTATCTATGCAAAAAGAGCGCCTGCCTCGAAAAAGCGATCAAATCCCGCGCGCTGGAGCGCGCGCTGGAGGTCAGGATCGAGCCGGAGACCTACGAGACGCTGCGCGCGCAGTTTGCGGGGTATGATGAACAGCAAGCTGACTAGCGCGATCGGGTTTTCGATGAAGGCGGGACGGCTCAAGTCCGGCGATTTCGTTGTGGAAAAGCTTGTCCGCGCAAACAACGCGCGGATCGTGCTGCTCGACGCCGCCGCCTCGGCCAACACAAAGGAGAAATATCTCGACCTTTGCAGGCGCGGTGAGACGCCGCTTCTCGAGGTGGAGGAACTGGGCCGCTGGATCGGCAAGCCCGGGCGCATGATCGCCGCGGTGACGGACGAACAGTTCGCGGCCATGATCCGGCGGGCGGCCGAAGCCGGGTGAGCCGGACGGATCGGCGCAAAACAAACGATAACAAACACGAACAACAACGATAAAACGCGCGTTCCGCAAAGGCGGAGCGGGCTGCGAAAAACGCGGGGGTAACGACTTCAATGGCAAAAAGCAATTTTCTGGAATCGGCAAACGGAGTTCAGAAGAGCACGAAAGAGCTCCTCGAGAGGCTGTCGCTGACGCAGAGCGCCGTAGGCGAGCTGCTTGTTTCGGTGCGCCATTCCGAGAGCGAGATGCTGGATAAGGAGGAGCAGGAGCGCAAAGCCCGCGAGGAGCGCGAGCGCATGGAGCGCCTGCGCGAGATGCTCGATTCCGATCAGGACCACGCTGCGCATGCCGGCGGAACGGACGACGACGATCTTGCGGAAGCGACGCCCGCGGCGAGCGCGGAGGAGAGCGCCAAACAGGCGCCCGCCGAGGTTGCGCCCGTCGAAGCGGCCGAACCTCCGGCTCAGCCCGAGGCGCCCGCGCCCCCGAGCGCGCCGGAAGCGCCGAAGAAGCCCGCAAACAGCGGCTACGAAGCGCATACGATCTCGCAGGACGACCGTCGCCGCCCGCAGCAGAGCGAGCGCGCGCCTTACCAGCAAAACCGCCCGCCGCGTCAGGACGGCTACACGCCGCGCCCGCAGCAGGGCGGTATGCCTCCGCGCGGACCGCGTCCCGCGGCAGGTGCGCCCGCGGCCCCGGCGGCCGCCGGCGGCAAGGAGCGCGTGAGCAATTACGATCCCAACAGGAG
>JAAYUE010000042.1 GCA_012517905.1 Clostridiales bacterium
GGTAGCCAAGAAGTTTTCTGGGCAGTCCGTTTATTTCATCACTGAAAGCCAATATCTCTTCCGCGCTGTAACCGTCAATGGAAACTCCCTTGGGAATATATCGTCTGAGAAGTCCGTTGTGACGCTCGTTTTGCGGACGTTGGTCATTATCCCAAACATACTCTCGTTGATAGTCAGGTACGACATAATGGTTTTGAAAGCAGGTGTTGATTATTAGGCTGGAAAAACCTATTTGAATTTGAGCATTATCTGACAGATAACTTCTCCCCATATAGTCATTTATTTAATATGGCTCAAAATATAATGGCGGGTTGCTAGGTCGTGCAGTTTTACTGCTCTCTTTCAAATGCATGCCATTATTTCAGCTTTAAGCACTAACTCCTGCGAAGATTCAAACTGCATATGCCGAATAAGCGCTTCCCGGATTATTCCCATTTTTGATTTGCTTGTAGTTCCATCAAATAATTTTTCTAACCTAAACTCTCCTTCTTTTGTTGAGAGTAATTCGGCAAACACGTCCTTCGGATCGGCTAAATATGATGATATAAAGAAAAACCAGGCGATATCAGATTCACGATTATATTTTGTGCATATTTCTTTTAATCTGTTTAAAATAGATTTTGCTTTTGACCCAATAAAGGTGGGATCCATCAAATTAGTGGTTCTACACTATAGATTGGGGTAAGCAGATATCATTTTTCAACGCGACCGAACGCGAAGTTCTATATGGCGGTGCTGCAGGCGGCGGAAAGACGCGCGGTCAAGTCATGGATGCGTTTATTGTTGCGTTGAAATATCCGGGCATAAAGCAGCTGACATTGCGCTCCACGTATGAAGAACTGGAAAAATCAGTTCTTCGCGAGGTTGAAACACTCTATCCGGCATCGATCTTCAAATACAACAAATCCTCGCATACGGGGAAAATCGGAGACTCCATACTGGACTTTGGTTATCTGGCGAGCGACAAGGATCTCATGCGGTACCAGTCAGCGGAATATGACATCATCCGGTTTGATGAGCTCACCCACCAAACCGAGTATCGGTACACCTACATGATGTCCCGCGTACGCGGAAACAACAACTTCCCGAAACAGATCAAAAGCTCCACAAACCCCGGATCGCGTGGTCATGCGTGGGTAAAGAAGCGATTTATCACCGCGGCTGAGCCAAACACTACTTTTACGGTAAATGGGATGTCGCGGCGCTTCATTCCTGCGAAGGTGTATGACAATCTGTTCCTCATGAAATCGAACCCCGAGTATATCGAGTGGCTGATGCAGCTGCCGGAAGCGCAGAGGGAAGCGCTTCTGAATGGTAACTGGGACATCTTCGAGGGGCAGTATTTCACGGAGTACAGCTACGACACACACGTTGTTCCCCGCGAAAAGCTCATCATTCCCAAAGACTGGCGCCGGTTCCGATCAATGGACTGGGGCTTCAAAGATCCTTGCTGCGTTCTCTGGTTCACGATTGCGCCAAGCGGGCGCATTTTTGTATATGACGAACTGTACATGCGGTTCGTTCCGGACAAGCTAATCGCGGAGAAAATTCGCGAGAAGACAAAAAATGACCCGATCGCTTACACGGTAGCGTCGCCTGATATGTTCAAAGAAGACGGTAAGTCGGCGATCGACGGCCCGACGCTCGCGGAGATATTCGCAAATAACGGGGTGCCGCTGCTGCGCGCGGATAATTCGCGTGTGCCAGGTTGGCAGCGTGTTCGCGACTACCTTGCGCCTATTGCAGCAGCGTTTTCTACTGTGTTCGCTCCATTGTCGCATGCGTCAAGGCACGCGGCCGGACAACTGGACGCACTGAGTCCCAGCAATATTGGAGCTGCAAAAAAATCAAGCGGGTGGGTGGCTTATACGATCTTAGCTGCCGGATGGAGCGGAAGCAACTACACAATAACCAGCGTAAGTCTTTCAATTCTTGCTGGCGTCGTTGATGCTGCGACTTCGGTTGAAATTCAGCCTGGCATCGGGATTACTGCAGCTCAGCTTAATGCGCTGCAGGCGGCAAATCTGCAAGAGTATGCTCAATCGGCAGGGAGCATAACGCTGAAAGCGTATGGCACGGTCCCCGCGATCGACGTTCCGATCCGGGTCAATGTAAGGGGTGACGTGTATTGAAAAAGCATCGTAACCGTTTCGCGATTGCGGTCGAGTGGTGCGCGGCAAAGTGTCGCAGAGTTTTTGGGGCGTTTTCACTTATGCTCCGTAGCGAGAAGGTTCAGCAAGCAGTAAGAAACTCAAAACGAAGGATAAAGCTTGCACTGCTTTTGATGACTTCATTTCTTGTTCTTGGAGTCATTATATTCAAGCCTTCGATGTATGCAACGTCTTTTTCTTCTACGGATTTTACGTACACAGGCACCTACACTTGGGTAGATGATGGTGATATAGATTTTCGATTAAAATTCACTTCCAGTGGGACATTTATCCCGGTTAAGAACGTCGTCATTGACCTTTTTATTGTTGGCGGCGGTGGTGGCGGTGGGTTTTCAGGAGGGAGTAACTTCGCCGGTGCCGGCGCGGGCGGCGGATATACAAATACCGTAATGTCTATTCCGATAGGAGCAGGTATTCCATATGCAATAACCATCGGAAACGGCGGGGCTGGCGGAACATCTGGACATGGGGATACTGGTGGTACGAGCTCTGGCTTCGGGTATGAAGCCGCTGGTGGGCATTATGGCGGATCCAGCACGGGTGGATATGGCGGATCCGGTGGCGGGGCAGCGGGCAGATTAGAGGGCGATGGTTCCGGGTACGGCGGTTTTGATGGCAGCGATGGCGGTAAATTCACGCCGTCTACCCCTGACGTTCTCGGCGGAACGGGGCAGGGCACTACGACACGAGAATTTGGGGAGCCCGGAGCTACGTTATATGCCGGAGGCGGCTCCGGAGGCGTCTTCGGCGGAACTCCAGCTGCGGCGGGTTCAGGTGGAGGCGGTACAGGCGGCACCAGGGGACAGTCCGGCAGCAACGGAACTGCGAATACTGGAGGCGGCGGCGGTGGATGCGGAGCAGCGGGCGCGTCCCCTGACGTTGGTGGTAATGGCGGATCTGGAATTCTCATAATCCGAAACCATCGAGCTGCCTAAAAATGAGATTCGAGCAAACCGTCGCGAATGCGGCGGTTTTTGCATGTGGGAAATTCGGCGCATTCGCGTTCATAGGAGGATATTATGGCTACGAAAATTGCAGACGCACGACAGGATGAAAACGGGAAAGCACGCGGTGGACAGGCCGGCGATCAGAGCGGAAAGGAAATCCTCGTGCACGATTGGTACCTTCGAGATGGCGGGTGGGACGTTTATCTCGAATGCACCGATGAGGGAATGGCGCTCGAAGCGTCGAATAACATGATTCGCATGGCAAATGACAACTCATTTGGCTACGATCAGGATCAACGCTGGACAGCAGAAGATGCCATTCTTGCCGCGGGTGGCAACATTGAAGCGGCGGCGGCATCAGAGACGGACTGTTCCGCTGCTGTGCTTACCTCATATCGTCTTACTGGGCTCAAAGTTGCTCGTGGATACACCGGGAATCTTGAAAGCCTGTTGCTTGCGACCGGAAAGTTCGTTGCGCACCGTGAAGCGAAGTATCTGGCCAGCGGCAACTATGCGAAGATCGGCGGCCTCTATCTGACGGCAGGGAAGCATGTGGCAATGGTCGTCACAAACGGCAGCAAGGCGGAAACGTCCGAGAGCGCCTCCGGCGGAGAAGCTGAAGAAATCAACGCCGGCGTTCCGTACGTGCTCGTCGTTGGCGGAAGCGTGTACGTCCGCGAAGGAGGGAGCACAGCGTTTGACTGGATCACGACCGTCCACAGGGACGATAAGCTGCCATATCTCGGGAAAGACGCGGCAACCGGATGGTACCAGGTTGTTACCGACCGCGGCATCGGGTTCATCAGCTGCAAAACAAAGCTTACAAGGCTGGTAACGAAATGAAAAAATTTTTTGATGAATACAGCAAGGCCATGCTGATTGTGTTCCTCTCCGTATGTGTCTTTGTCATAGTTTGCGATGTGATTCAAACATTTATGGCGATTGTTCTTGCGCGGGAAGAAAATGGTCACGCGCTCGCGCTCATGGCGTTCGGCACTGGACTTATGGCGTTGCTCGGATATTGCTATAAATCGTTCAAGCAAAAGGACAGTCTGAATAGAAACTTGCTCAAAATCAGTAAAACCGGAGAAGTTTCGGCGATCCTGATTGATGCAGAAAAAAACAAACCCGGGCAAAGTTAAAACGAATAGCGGAGGATTTTGAACATGGAAAAATGGGACATTGTTGTCGTAATCACGGCGCTTGTTGCGCTGTTTGCTTCTGTCATTACCCCGATTATTAAGCTGAATACTTCCATAACAAAGCTCACGGTCACGATGGAGCTTTTAAGCAAAAATGTCAGCGATATGAATTGCGGAAATGACAAGGAACATGATGAGTTCCGAAAGACAGACGAAGCTCACACTCGCCGGCTCGACAACCACGAACTGCGGATTGATGGGCTCGAGGGGAAAAGAACGAAACGCCCAACGGCGTAATAGAAAGGGGAAATATACCATGAACATTGTAATGATTATCACATTCGCCATCCTGATCGAAGCTGTCGTGCAGCTCGTAAAACCTCTGTGGGGAGATGCGAGCGTAGGAAAGCTAACTGTCACTGAAATTGTCAGCATGGCGTTCGGGATTCTGGTCGCTGTGCTGGCAAGACTGAACATCGCAGAAACGCTGGGGATAACAAGTCCTGCGCTTCTTTATGTGCTTTATGTGTTCACTGGCATGGCGATGGGACGGGGGGCTTCATTCATTCATGATCTGTGGATGAAAATCAGCACATCAGTTGGAGACACGTACAAGTGATGTTGCCAAAAGGTTGCCAGTGCATTTTGCTGCAGCGTTGATATTGGTTATCAAAAAGCCCGTAAACATACTGTTTACGGGCTTTTTTTATGGCTCCCCCTGTTGGACTCGAACCAACGACACTGCGGTTAACAGCCGCATGCTCTACCGACTGAGCTAAGGAGGATCGGTATGAATTTAATGCATTTTCGGGTTTAAAACATACACTTCAAAATCCCGAAAATTTGGTTCCCCATTGCCGCCGTCGGTATGTAACCCTTACATTGTCCTACCGACTGAGCTAAGGAGGAACGCTACTCGGAGATTTTACATGAATTCAACACCACTTGCAATGAACGGCGGAGACGATGAGAGGCGAATAGAGCAAAATACGGCTGACAATCTCTCGTTATCTTTGAATTGCTCGCCTTTGATTGACGTTTTATTTCGTGCTCACTATAATGGTCATATGGAGGAAAACGACGTTTTAACTCTCATCGCCATGGAAACAGCGGAGCCGAAACGGAAGTTAATCCGCTCCGCCGGAGCCGTATACGTCGTGCTGATCGCGCTGATCATCGGCACGATTTCGCTGGCAAACCTGCTCTATGCGCGCTGGCAGATTCCGCGCTATGTCGTCCAGCCTCCGATCTATGTGCTGATTGCCATTTGCGGGGTATATGCGTATCAAAAACACTATCTTTCGTATCGATATACTCTGACGGACCGGATGTTTGCCATAGAGCGCATAGCGGGAAGCGGAGAACGGACAATGGTTGCGATATCGCTGTATGAGATCACGAATATCGCGCCATATGAACGAGGCAACGCGCAAGAGGGCATCAGGAACGCGTCTGTTCTGCCAAGATGGCGCTCCGTATTGATCTTATTGGAAGAAAACGGGCGTGAATCCGCTTACCGCATCAGCCCCAGCGAGGAGTTTCTGGAGCAACTGAACGCGCAGTGGCGATTGCATCGCCCGCAGAAAGAACGATAGACCAACCGGATGGACGAACGCCGCACGACAACATGGGACACCCTGCAGGAAGCGCTCGGCGCATACGAGCGCGGCGACAGCGTGCGTTTTCACATGCCCGGCCACAAGGGCCGCGGGATGAACGGATTCTGGCGGGACGAACTGCTGCTTTGGGACGTGACCGAACTGAGCGGCACGGATAACCTGCATGCGCCACACGGGGCGATTGCCGGGGCGCAACGGCAGATGGCGAATGCCTACGGCGCGAAGGCTTCTTTTTTTGTAGTAAACGGCGGGACGAACGCGGTTCAGGCGATGATCCTTGCGCTCGGCGAACACGACAAGCTGCTTCTTGCGCGCGACTGTCATCGCTCTGCGGTGTCCGGCGCGGCGTTGAGGGGCATTGAAACCTGCTATGTATCGCCGCGATATGACGAGGCGCGGGGATTGCTCGGCATGGTGACGCCGGAGGATCTCGACCGGGCCCTGAAGGAAACGGGCGCGACCGTCGCGCTGATCACGTCCCCAAACGCATACGGCTTTTGCGCGGATGTGAAAGGGCTTGCGGAAGCGGCCCACAGAAACGGCGCGCTGCTGCTCGTCGACAGCGCGCACGGAGCGCATTATCCGTTTTCGGACGCACTGCCGCAGTCTCTAGGCGGCGTAGCCGACCTCTTTGCGCACTCGCAGCACAAGACCATGGACGCGCTGACGCAGGCAGCCAGCCTGCACCTGGGGGATTGCCGGATTTCGGAGGATCGCGTACGCCGCGCGCTCGCGATGACGGAGACGACGAGCCCGTCCTATCTGCTCATGGCCTCGCTTGACTGGTCGGTCTATATGGCGCGGCGGCGGGACTGGACGGGGCAGGTGCGGCGTTGCATGGAGCTGGAAGAAAAGATCGAGGCGATCGATGGGCTGCGGGTGTTTCACGATCCGATTGGCATCGGCGTTTATGAGCGCGACCGGACGCGGCTGGTGATCGACGTGACGGGACGCGGAACTACAGGATATGAGGCGCAGGCGAAGCTGGAAGAGCGCGGCATATACTTCGAGATGGCGGATTTGAGACGGCTTGTGCTGATCACGACGCCGAACGACGAGCCGGACTGGTACGAGCGCCTGCTCGAATCGCTTGCCGCGCTGCCGGAGCGGTCGCCTATTTTGACAAAATCCGCGGCGGAAGAGATCCGGGTTGCGGGAAACCGGCAATGCGCGAGCATCCGGGAGGCGACGTTTGCCGAGTCGGAAGCGATTCCGCTTGCCCGGGCGGACGGACGCATCGCCACGGAACCGATCGGCATCTATCCGCCGGGCATCGCGCTTGTGATGCCGGGAGAGACGATCGACCGGCGCGCCATCGAATACCTGACCGCAGAGGAACGGGGGGGCGGCGCGCTCTTCGGGGTGCGGGACGGGCGCGTATTTGTAATGAAAGAAATGGGAGACGAGCATGCGGGAACGACTGCTTGACGCAATACAAATTGGACGGGCGCCGCACGCGCTCATCGTGTCCGGCCCCGAGGGGAGCGGCAGGCGGGAGCTTGCACGCAGATGCGCAGCGCTCTACTGCCTCGGCGAGGATGCGCCGGAGCGGCTGAGCGGCTGCCCGAACTATACCGAAATCGGCGAAGGGACGGTCAAAGTGGACGACATCCGCACACTGCTGTCCTCCGCCGCGATGCAGGGATTCAACGGCGGAAAACGCGCTTTTGTGTTTCTCAACGCGCAAAATATGAGCGTCCAGATTCAAAACACGCTGTTAAAGACGCTCGAGGAACCGCATGAAGACACGTTGCTGATCCTCACGGGAAACGAGTTCGGCCTGCTGCCGACCATCCGCTCGCGCTGCGTGATCGAACGCATCGGCGCAGAGAGCCTGGCCAAAGCCGCGGCGGAGCTGACGCGCGACGGGATGGACGAACGCGAGGCGCAACTATTCGCCGGACTTTCGGACGGCATCGTCAGCCGTGCCAGAGCGTATGCGACGGAGGAAGCGCGCTCGTTTCGCGCGGAAGCGCTCTCCATACTGGAGCGCGCAATCTTTGCATATGCACCCTTTGGGGACGCGGCGGAGCTCGTTACAATTACGGGCGCGGAGCGGGAAGAGGACGATGCGCCGGACGACGAACCGAAGGCGAAGGGCGGGAAAAAGAGGAGGCGGGGGGACGCGAAACTCGCGTCGTCGCTGCTCAAGATATTCACCGGTATATTTCGAGACGCGCTCGAGAGCATGCTTGGCGGAGACGGACCGCGCAACAGCGACCAGCAGGCGCTGCTGTCGCGCATTTCATCGTGCTTTACAACCGCGCAGATACAGGGTATCATAGAAATGTTAGCCAGCGCGCAGCAAAAGCTGGGGGCCGGCGCGAGCGTCTATCTCACGCTCGACGGCGTGCTGGCAAAGCTGTTTCTGCCGAAAAGCCGGGGACAGTAATCCATACAGACGGCTTCTGCGCGGCGTAGAGAGCGCGGCGCATGGACGCATAAAAGGAGTTAGGAAACGACATGAAAGTGATCGGCGTACGGTTCAAATCGAGCGGACGCATCTATTATTTCGATCCGTTGGAATTCGAGTTTTCCGAAGGGGACGGCGTCATTGTCGAAACCGCGAGGGGACAGGAATACGGCGAAGTCGCACAGGTCGCCATGGAGGTGGAGGAGACGATGATCGTCTCTCCGCTTAAGCCCGTGGTGCGCCCCGCGACCGAGCAGGACACGAACATGCGCGAACAGAACTGCGCAAAAGAGGGGGAAGCGTTTCGCATCTGTCAGCAAAAGATCGAGCAGCACAAGCTCGACATGCACCTCGTCAGCGCGGAGTATTCGTTTAACGGCAGCAAACTGGTGTTTTACTTTACGGCCGATGAGCGCGTGGACTTTCGAGAACTGGTCAAGGACCTCGCGTCCCAGTTCCGCACGCGCATCGAACTGCGGCAAATTGGCGTGCGCGACGAGGCGAAGATGCTCGGCGGGCTCGGCTCCTGCGGCAGGGTTGTCTGCTGCAAGCTGTTTCTGGACGATTTTCACCCGGTATCCATCAAGATGGCGAAGGAACAGAACCTCTCTCTGAGCCCGACGAAGATCAGCGGGCTCTGCGGCAGGCTCATGTGCTGCCTGCAGTACGAGCAGTCCTGCTATGAGGAAATGAAGCGGAAGATGCCGCACGTCAACCGCGACATCCAGACGCCGGACGGCGTAGGAACGGTTGTGGACAACAATGTCATCACCGAAAAGACGAAAGTCCGCCTGACCATGCCGGACGGCACGATCGACCTGCGGGAATTCCATTATACGATGCTTGCCAAACCCGGCGAGCCGCTGCCCGTGATGCCGGCCGCGGCGCAGAGCGCGCCGAAGGTCGAGCGCGCGCAGACCGACGAGACGCAGGCAGCGAGCGAAAACGCGCCCGCGCAGGAGCGCAATCCGGACCGCAAACGCCGCCGGCGCGGCGGACGCGGCAAGAACGGCGGCAGGCCCAACGGCGGCGCGCCTGCGCCCGAAGGCGCCGCCCAGCAGCCGAAACCGCAGCAGCAAAAGCCGCAGCAGCGTCCGCGCCCGGAGGGCCAGCAGCAAAACCGGCAGAATACGCCGCGGCCGCCGCAGCAAAAGCCCGGCGCAAACGCGCAGCAGGGGCAGCGACAGGGGAACGCGCAGGAAGGGCAACGGAGCACGGGCAGCCATCGGCGCGGCGGATCGAACCGTCCGAAGCCGGCCACTCCCGCGCCGGAGAAACAGGAATAACCGCATTCGATGCGTAAAATCCGCAAGACACGCCGATTTTACGCGCGGTTGTGTTGACGTTTTACCGCACTGTGTTATAATGTTTAAGAAATTTGGATACGGAGGAACGGATCATGGCATATAAGATTTCCGAAGAATGCATCAGCTGCGGCGCTTGCGCGGCAGAATGCCCCACCGAAGCGATCAGCGAGGGCAGCAGCATTTACGTGATCGACGCCGATAAGTGCATCGACTGCGGCAATTGTGCGGACGTTTGCCCGGTCGGCGCGCCGAAGCCCGAATAACGAGAAATCGAAAAAGCCCGGACGGTATTTACCGTCCGGGCTTTTTTCATTTTTGGCGTGCCTCTTACGTAGGCGCGAGAGCCCTCAGCCGCAGCAGACGGCGAACGGCAGGTCCATATAGATGATTGGCAGCAGCACGTCCGTCAGCGCGGCGTAGTCCGTTTTGTCGGGCGTGTAGAACGAGTAGCGCACGCCGTCGTAGCTCCAGTCCGCCAGCCCGCCATGCGCGCCGCCGTCGATCGTGCGCACGCGCACCGAGACGTCGAACCCCGGGCCGTCGAGATTCAACGACTGCGGCAGGGGATCGAAGGTTTCGTATACGCCGGAGATATCCTGCGTGGTCATCGCCGCGCGGTAGGTAAAGGTATCGCCGTCGAGCGTGAAGATGATCTGGGCGATGGTATTGTCGATGATGCTGTAGCTGGCGCTGTCCGCCTGCTGGTGCGGCGTGATGATGAAGCCGAGATCGGCAAAGTCCGCCGCGCCGTCGACCTCCACGACCGGATTGGGCAGCTCGGCTGCGGGTTCGCTCGTTGCTGCGGGGTCGTTTGTTGCGGCGGGCGTCGGGGTTACGACGGGCGCCTCTTGGGCGGGCCGCATACAGGAGCCGAACACGAAGATCAAAACGAGGGCGATCGCAACGGCGGACGCCTGCTTGATCAACGGTGTTTTTTTCAATATCGAGCCTTGTTTCATAAACCAGTCCTTTCCCGCGTGCGCCGGAATCCTGCGGCGGCCGCGGAGCGGGGAGCGAACGCTCCTGAAAATTGAGCACATCATACCACACAATTGTGAACGGAGTAAGTGACTAGCGCACGCGCCGAAATTCCGCGCGCGCTTTTTTTGCCTTGCAGATCCCGATAACTCGTGAAACGGGTTTTTCCGATAATTTTTCGCATCCCGCGCGCCTTACGATAGTTCTGGCGGCGGAAACAGCCTCGACGATCCGCTACCGCGCAAGAAAGGAGCACGAACGAATGGAAACGGCCAGGCAAAAATCCCTCAAAAGCAAGATCGAAGCGTATTTTGCCGCATGCGATGCAACGGCGGAGCGCGTCACCCTCAAAAACGGCGGGGTGACGATCCGACAGACGCCGTATACGCTTGCGGGCCTGAGCGAGCATCTCAAGAAACCGCAGTCCGAGATCCTTGCAAAAGGCCGAAAGGAGGGGGACGGAACGGAGGGCAGGCAGTATGCCGACGCGCTCCGCCGGATTGGGCGCTACATCGTTGAGCACGCGCTGCTGGGGGAACTCCAGTACAGCGTTGCCGCGAAGCTGCTGGAAGAACTCGGCACCGGCGAAAAACTGCCGCCGGACGAGGAGGAAAAGAGCATCGTAATCGTGCTGGAGGACAGAGAAGGCTGGGGAGAGTGACATGGAAATCTTATTAAAGGGGTATCCAAATCCACGTCAGCGGGAATTCTTCGCAAGCAAGGCGCGGCACACCGCCTACGGCGGCGCGCGCGGCGGCGGCAAGAGCTGGGCCATGCGAAGAAAGTTCGTACTCCTCGCCCTCAAGTATCCCGACCTTCAACTCCTGCTGCTCCGAAGGACGCTGTCGGAGCTGACCGAAAACCATGTGCGATCGCTGCGGACGGAATTATCAGGGTTTGTCAACTACAACCAAACGCAACGCGTATTCACGTTTCCGAACGGCAGCCGCATCAAACTCGGTTATTGCGACAACGAGCAGGACGTATACCGCTATCAGGGGCAGGAATACGACGTGATCGGCATGGAGGAAGCCACCCAGTTCACCGAGAGCCAGATGCAGTTCATCACGACCTGCAACCGCTCGGTGCGCACGGACTTTTCGCCGCGCATGTATTACACATGCAATCCCGGCGGCGTTGGGCACGGCTGGGTCAAGCGTCTCTTCATCGACCGCCGGTACCGCTCAAGCGAGCGGGCGGAGGATTACGTCTTCATTCCGGCGCGCGTGACGGACAATCCGGTCCTGATGCGGGACAAGTCCTATCTCATCACACTCGAAAACCTGCCGGAGCCGCTGAGGCGCGCCCATCTCGACGGAGACTGGGACGTGCTGGCGGGGCAGTACTTCGGCGAGTTTTCGAGAAGCCGGCATGTCGTGGAGCCGTTTCAGATCCCGAAATCGTGGCGGAAATTCCGCGCGATGGACTGGGGCTATAACGATCCCTGCGCCGTGCTGTGGTTCGCCGTCGCGCCGGGCGGGCGCGTGTATGCATACCGTGAGTATTATGAACGCCGCGTGCTCTCCAGCGAGACGGCGAGGCGCATCCGTCAACTGACGGGAGACGAAGCGATGGCGTACACCGCCGCCTCGCCCGACGCGTGGCAGTGCCGCGGCATGAACGCAAGCGGTGACCTTTCCGGCATGAGCATCGCGGAGGTGTTCGCCCACGGCGGCGTGCCGCTCATCCGCGCGGACAACGCGCGCATCCCCGGCTGGCAGCGCGTGCGTGAGTATCTGGCCGAGGCGGACGACGGTCTGCCGAAGCTTCTGATTTTTCGCACCTGTGAAAACCTGATTCGGACGCTGCCGGCGCTGACGTTTGACGAGCGTTTCGTCGAGGACGTCGGGGGAAACTGCGAAGACCATGCGCCGGAGGCGCTGCGCTACGGGCTGATGTCGAGGCCGGCCGCCGCAAGCGAGCCGAAAAAGCCCAAGGCGCGCGTATACGACCCGTTTGCATCCGGTGAACCGCGTGCGGACGGATTCACCGGACTGTAGACGGGTTTCATCCCAAGGAGGACAGATCTATGAAAGGAACAGATCAAACGCAGCGGCAGCGCGAGCTCTGCGAGCGGGCTTACGAGCTCTTTCGCGAGTTTCGCGGGGCGTATACAGCCGAGTGGCAGCGCCTCGAGAACTGCGAGCGTATGTACCGCGGCGACCACTGGCACGATGTGCCGCAGACGGACCGCAACGAGCCGCGGCCCGTGACGCCGATCATCCAGAGCACGGTGGAAAACATCAAGGCCGAACTCATGGACCGTGTACCGGAGGCGGTGATTCTGCCGGAGAGCCCGCCGGACGCGGACATTGCGCGCGTGGTGGAGGCCATCGTAAAACAAAATCACGACGCGGACGGCTACGTCAAGGAATACCGGAAGCTCACGCACGATCTGCTTGTCGGCGGATATTGCGTGCAGGAGGTCGGATACGACAACGCGCTCAACGGCGGGCTCGGCGGCGCGTTCATCCGACAGGTGGACGCGAGGAGCATTCTCTTCGATCCGCTGGTGACGGACGTCCAGGAGAGCAGGGCGGTGTTCAAGCTTTCGCTCAAGACGCGCGAATATGTCGAGTCCCGCTTTCCCAAAAGCGCGCCGTTTCTGACGGCGGACGCGTTCGGCACGCCCGACGCGGTGGAGGACGGCATCCTGCATGGCGACCGCAGCGGGGCGATGCTCTTTCTCGAATACTGGTGGCGCGAATACGACGCGGAGACGGAGCGCGCAAGCGTGCACATGGCCCAGATTGCGGGCAACCAGGTGCTCTCGGACAGCAGGGACGTCAAGCCCGACGGGCTGTTTGAGCACGGGACGTATCCGTTTCTGATTACGCAGATGTTTGTGCGAAAGGGCTCCTGTCTCGGTCTCGGCATCGTGGACATGTTTGAAACGCAGCAGAGATATGCGGACAAGCTCGACCAGATCGTGCTGAAAAACGCGCTGATGGCGAGCCACAACAAGCTGCTCGTGACCGAGGCGAGCGGTTTTGACACCGAGGACCTTCGCGACTGGAGCAAGGAGGTGCACGCCGGCGAGAGCCTCAACGGCGTGACGTGGTTTTCCACGCCGCCGCTGCCGGCTTACATCATCGGCTACATCGACCGCATCCGCGAGAGCATCAAGCAGGAGAGCGGCGCAAACGACTTTTCGCGCGGGATGACGACGGGCGGCGTGACCGCCGCTTCGGCGATCTCCGCGATGCAGGAGATGAGCAACAAGCGCGCGCGGATGATCGCGCGGGTACTGCACGAGAGCTTTCGGGACGCGGTGCGCCTCGAAATCGAGGTGGAGCGGGAGTTCAACTTCTTTACGCGGCGGGTAAACGTCACGACCGACGGCGAAACGCGCGAGCGCACGTTTGAAAGCGCGATGCTCGTCAAGCGCGCGGCGGGCAACGCCCTGCTGCCGATTGAATTCCACATCTCCATCAAAGCGCAGCAGGAGACGAAATACTCCGCGATTAGCCAGAACGAACTGGTGCTTCGGATGCTCCAAAGCGGAATGGCGACGCCCGCGCAGGCGGTCGAACTCATGGTGTTCGAAGGTAAGGAGCAGCTGCTCAAGCAGATGCGGGAGCAGATGGAAAAGGCGGAAGCGCTCGCAAAACAACAGCAAATGTCCCCGCCTGGCGCGGGAAAAACAGGGAGGAACGCATGAAACCGATGAATAACACGATTGCGCAGCGGCTGGACGCCGCGTCCACAGCGCCGGCAAACGGCGCGCCGGAAAACGATCCGGAGTTTGAGACGCTGGTGGACGAACTCTCCGCGCTGATCTCCGAAGGCAAGCTGCCCGAAGGATTCGACATTGAGGAGGCGGTAAAAGATCCGGCGCTCATCTCGCTGATGCGCGAATACGGCGCGGGCGCGGGCATCCGCATCTATGTTGCCGAAAAACGCGCTGAGGACGCGGAAAACAACGCCATGGAGCGCATGAGCGCCCGCATGCGCCAGCGCAGCGCGCTGCCGAAAAGCACGCGCGGCGGCAGCGCGGCGCCCGCCGCGACGAACTACCGCGGCATGAGCTCGGACGCCTTTCGCGAACTCATGCAGCAGATGAAGAAGACCGCCCGCGACGGCGGCAAGACCCGACTCTAAGACACAGGAGGAAACCACATGAGCAACAGCAACACCACGGTATCCACGGCAGGAACCACCTACAGCAACAAGACCTTTTACGACCGCACGCTGCTCGAAATCGCCAAGACGCGGCTCGTGCACGCAAGCTACGGCCAGAAGCGCAGCATTCCGCGCAACAGCGGCAAGCGCGTGGAATTCCGCCGCTACGAACTCTTTACGCCGGATGCGAACGCTCTGGTGCTCGAAGAGGGCGTGACACCCGCGGGCCAGAGCCTCGCGCAGAGCAAGATCGAGGCCGAGGTCAAGCAGTACGGAGCGTATGTCGAGGTCAGCGATCTGCTCGATCTGACCAGCTACGATCCGGTGCTCGCCGAGAGCACGGAACTGCTCGGCGAGCAGCTCGGCACCGTCGTGGAATGGGTCACGCGGGACGCGATGTGCGCGGGCACCAACGTGCAGTATGCAAACGGCAAGACGAACCGCCTCGCCCTCGAGGCGGGAGACAAGCTCACAGTCACGGAGATCCGCAAAGCCGTCCGCTCGCTCAAGAAGGCGAAGGCGCGCATGTTCAACGCCACGAGCGACGGAAAGAGCCGTAAGCCGCACTTTATCTGCATCTGCTCGCCGGACGCGACCTATGACCTGCAGAGCGACGCGCTCTGGCAGGACGTTTCGAAGTATTCGGACGTGGAGCAGATCTACTCCGGCGAGATCGGCCGCCTGTTCGGGGTGGTCTTCGTCGAGAGCACCGAAGCGAAGGTGTTCAGCCAGAGCGTGCTGACCACCGTCGCCGCGCACGAGGCGGGCAGCGCGGTCGTGACGCTTTCGGACATGCCGGAAAGCGCCGCGCTGTACCTCGTCGCGGGGTCGAAGATCAAGATCGGCTCCACGGAATACACCGTGTCTTCCGCCGACGCGGCGGATAAGACGGTGACGCTGAGCGAGACAGTCGCTGGCGCGATTGCCGGCGGCACGGTCGTCTACAGCGAGGACGCGGGCGTGCTCGACAGCGAGACCGGGAAGGGCATGGACGTCCACGCGACGCTTGTGTTCGGCGCGGACGCCTACGGCATCATCGACGTGGACGGCGAAGGCTGCCTGCAGACCATCGTCAAGCCCGTCGGCAGCGGCGGCGCGAGCGATCCGCTCGATCAGCGCGCGACGGTCGGCGCAAAAGTCGCCGCCTATACGGCCAAAATTCTTAACAACCTCTGGATCGTGCGCGTCGAACACGGCGTAAGCCTGTAAGCGCGCATCAAAGGGGGAGGGCGGAGACGCGCTCCCCCCAATCCAAAACCATCAAATCAGGAGGACGACACAATGCAGTATATGACAGAATCCGAAATCGACTCCATCTCATCCGCAACGGGCAAAGCGCTGGCGAAGGAGCCGAAGGTGACGATCACCATCCAGTCCGAAGGCGGGGAAACGCACTGGGAGGGCGGCGTGAACGGACACTTCTTCCGCATCCGCACAAACGAACCGGTGGCCGTTCCGAAAAGCCTCGCGACGCTGATTGCGCAGAGCGCGCAGGTGCGCTATGAGAGCGAGGCGCGCGTGCGCGCCTACCGCAAGAGCGGCGGCAAAAAGGTTTCGTAAAGGAGGGCGCATGCATGACGCTCAAAGAATTACTCACGGGCGCGCTGCTGCAGCTGGACCGCGGCACCGACGCGCAGACGCTGGAAAGCTGGCGCGACAAGCTCACGCGCTATCTCAACGACGCGATGATCGACCTCACCGGCGAACTCCAGCCGAGGCGGAGCGACACGCTCGCGCTGGCAAGCGGGGAACTCGACCTGAAACAGCTGCCGCGCAGCGTGGTGAAGGTGATCGCACTCTCTCGCGAAGGCACGCGGCTGCCGTTTTATTACGGGGTCAGCACAGACTTGCTGCGCGTGCCCGCCGTTTCGGACGGGGATGTGCTCGTGACCTATCGGTATATGCCCGAGCCGCTGAAGGTGGACACGGACGTGCCCGACCTGCCGGAATGGTGCCACGGCGCGATGATCGGCTATGCGGTCGGGCGGGAGCGGGCGAGCGGGGACTCCGCGAGCATCGCCGCCGCGCGCGCCTGCTTCGAGCTCTACAACGCGGCCAAGCGCATGATGCGCGCGCACCGCGGCGAGCTGGACGCGTATGCGATCGAGAATCGCTGAAGGGAGGGAGACGGCATGGCGCTGAGGCAATACCGGATTCCGGTGTTTTACGGCATCGCGCAGGGCGTGACGGATAACCGGCTGAACGAAGGCGAGAGCCCGGACGCCTGCAACATGGATACGCTCGGCGGGCGGCTCAGCGTGGCGAAAGGGTATGTGCGCGAGCACGAAACGCCTTTTCCCGCGCCTGAAAGCGTGCGGCGGCTCTACGTATGGAGCCGCGCGAGCGGCAGGCATCTTCTCGCCGCGACGGCGAACCGGCTCTATACGCTGGATGAAACGGCCGGCCAATGGAACCCGATTTACACCTTTGACGAAGAGGCAAACGCCGCGCAATACGATTTTCAGACCGTTAAAATCGCCGGTACGGAATACCTGCTTGTCGCAAGCGGCGTCTCGCGCATGGTGAAATGGGACGGCGCGAGCGCGGAAGCGGAGCCGTTTGGCAGCGAGGAAGGCCTCTCCGACATCGCGGTGAACTATGTGGAGCTCTACTACGCGCGGCTCTTTGCCGCGGGCGACGCGGAGCACCCCGGCAGGCTGTACTACAGCCAGGCGCCGGGGGACACGCGTTCGATCGAAAACTGGACCAGCGCGGAGGAGAGCGAGAACGTCGGCGGCGGGTTTGTGGAGGTCGGAACCGATTCCGACCCCATCACGGGGCTGTTTGCGCTGAGCAACCAGATGCTCATCTTCAAGCGCGGGTCGCTCTATCGACTGCTTGGCGACCGGCCGGGCAACTATCGCATCCAGCCCGTCAACGGCACGATGCGGCAGCCCGTGCACACGGCGGCGGCGCGCGTTGGAGACGTGCTCTTTTTTCTCACCGGCGGCGGGCTCTACTATTTCGACGGGCAGGCGGTGCAGAAAAAAGCGGATGCGGAGAAGGTTCGCACCCTCCTCATGGGCGCGGACCTGTCCGCCTGCATGGCCGCCGCCTGCGGCGAAAGGCTCTATTTCGCCTACCGCGAGGCGGAGGGAAGCGGGTTGAACGATGCGATTCTCTGCTACGACCTCGCGCGCGGCGCCTATATGGTGCGGCGGGGATTTTCCGCAGCCGGACTCTTCGCCGCGGACGGCACGCCGTATCTGATCGATGCAAACGGCTATGTCTGCCGCTTTGACGAAGGGGAGACCTACGACGGGGTGCGCATCGACGCGTACTGGAAAACGCCGATGACCGACTTGGACAGCAAAGCCGTGGTCAAGCGCCTCGAAGAGCTCTATCTGCGCGGCAGCGGCGGAATCCTCTCCGTTGAGGCCGTTACGGAAAGCGGAACGGTCTACAACGAGCGGCTGATGCCCGGAGAAGGCGAGCGCATCCTCGAACTCGGGCTCACCGGCGAAGGGCGGGCGTTCCAGCTCGTGTTTCGCAACGTCAACGGTTCGCATTTTACGATTGACGGCGGCGTCGAACTCATTATGGACATGCAGCGGCGCGTGCTGTGAGAAAGGAAAACCGACATGGCGTTTGACAGAACCGGCATGCAGGCGCTCTTTCCGGTGTATTTTTCCCGCATGGCGGAAAAGGATATATCGAAAGAAGACTACGACATCGCCTGCGCGCAGAACGAGGTGAACCTGAACCAGAACCTCGAGACGCTTTATCAAAAGCTCTCGGAAATCGAAGAGTATCTTTCCGCGTCCGAATGAGACGGGGAGAAAGGAGAACGAAAGGCTATGAGTGTGAAATTGGGTGTAAAGCTGCCCATCAGCCCGCCGATACAGAAACTGGACTTCAATCCGGCGCTCTTGGTTCCCGGCAACCCGAATAGCGGAGGGCCTTCCGCCCCGCGCGCGCCCGCCAGGAGCGATTCGGAAGTGCTCAGCGGATTCATCGACGAGATGTATGGCACGTTCGCGCCGCAGGAAGTAACCTATGACGCGAAAAGCGAGGACGAGATCCGCGCCTCGGTCGCCACCTGGCTCAGGCCCGGCTACGATCGGGCCATCGTCAGCCGCCAGGAGCAGACGCTGACGAACAAGGCGAATCTGGACGCGGACGCGATTGCGCGCGGCATGGGCGCGAGCACCTATGTCACCGACGTGAAGAACCGCCAGCAGAACGCGGAGGCGCGGGATATCGCCGCGCTGGAGTCGGACTACGGCGCCGCGCTGGCCAAGTACGTTTCGGAAGGAACGGAAAGCGAAAACAGCCGCAAGCTCGAGGCGGAGGAGTTCAACGCCGGACAGCGGCAGAGCGCATACGACCTCGCCTATAACGCGGCGCTGCAGCTGTTTGCGCAGTATAAAAAGAAGCCGGGCGGTTCCGGCGGCGCAAGCAAGGAGGCCGCGACGTCCTCGCGCGAAAGCTGCGAGAAGTTTCTGAACCTGCTCAGCGACGAAGAGCGAAAAGAGGTCTACGATGCGTCGACGAAGGAAGGCGCGCAGTACCGCGCGGAACTCGTCGCGTCGGTCGGCGTGACGGGGTATATCGAATTGATGGGCATGTATCCGGCCACGCAGTGACGGACAAGGCGCATCCGAACAATCCGGCGGAATTCCGCCGGATTGTTCGTCGTCTGCGGGGCGTCGAGCGCCGCGCGCGGGGTTGATACAGGCCGGTAAATGCTTTATACTGACGATGGGCTTTTACAGGGGTATATCAAATATCGATCGAGAGGGGTTATCCGTATGACGTCTCAATTGCATTTGATCTGGAACCCGGTTGCGGGAAACGGCGCCGCCGTCAGCGCCTACGAACTGGTCACGGACGCGCTTGCGGAGCGGGGGATTCCGTTTTCCGCGGAAAAGACCGCGTATGCGGGACACGCGACGGAACTTGCCAAGACGGCCGTTGCGTCGGGCATCAAAGAGATCGCCGTACTCGGCGGGGACGGCACGATCCGCGAGGTGGCCAGCGCGCTGATGAATACGGACGCGCACCTCGGCATCATCTCCTGCGGCACGGGAAACGACATCATCCGTCCGCTGAAGATTCCGAAAGACCCGCTCGCCGCGCTGGATATCGTGCTGGGCGGCGAGGCGCGGCAGATGGACGCGGCGACGGCGAACGATCTGCTCTACTTCAACGTCGCAGGGTTCGGGTTTGACGTGGACGTTCTGCGCTATGTGGAAATCTATAAAAAGCGGATGAAAAACGGCTCGATGGCGTATCTGCGCGGACTGCTGACCGCGCTGCTGCACCTCTATTCGCGCAAGACGAAGATCAGCTGGCCGGGCGGGTCGATGGAATCGGACGTGCTCATCATCGCCGCGGGCAACGGCACGCATTTCGGCGGCGGCATGATGGTGACCCCCAGGGCCGACCCGTTCGACGGACTGCTGGACATCTGCGTGATCCACAACATATCCAAGCTCAACGCTTACCTGATTCTGCCGAAGTTTTTGAAGGGCGAACATCTGGATACGAAGTACGTCACGTACTTCACCGCGACCGAGCTGACGGCCGAGTGGGAACCGGCGTCCCTGCTGGACGTGGATGGCGACGTGCTGCCGGGAACGCCCGTTACGTTCCGGATTTTGCCGAAGGCGCTCTGGGTGACGGTCCCGAAGCAGGGCGAAGCTTGAGGTCGCGGGACACAGAAAGTTTGCTTTACACCGCCTGTACGGGCTGGTAGACTAAAACGGAACACAGGGGATTTACAATCGATGGCAATGCAACAGGGCGGCACGAGGCCGTATGCCCCCTCCGCGGGGGCGGCCGGACCGTACCGCCGGAAAAAGAAAAAAAAGAGAAACAGCACGCTGATCTTTTCGCTGCTCACGCTCGGTGTCCTCGGCATCGGGCTTGTGATTTTTCAGTTTATCTTCAACAAGCAGGAAGCGACCGTGTCGATGGACATCACGCCCATCGCTACGGCCTCGACCTATATCAACACGGGCGACGGGCTGCTGTATCAGACCGACGGGCAGATCCATTTTTACCACCTGACCGACAGCAAGAAAAACTACACCTATGGCATGGGCGCTTCGGACATCCGCATGTCCGGCAGCGAATCCATGACGGTTGTGTTCAACGAAGCGCAGCTGCAGGTGGTCGGCGAAAAAACGCCCCTGACGTTCACCGGAGCGATTCAGGAAGTCGAGTGCGGAACGGATTATCTCGCCGTGCTCAGACAGGCCGAGGATGGCACACAGAGCGTGCTGATCATCACCGAAGACGGCGAACAGATCGATGATCTCTCGTTTTCGGATCAGTGCATCATCGACTTCGGCTTCTATACCACCTCGAACGAAATGCTCTGGATCGAAACGCTGAACGTGAACAACGGCGCGCCCATGACGACGATCTCCACCTACGACCTCGACAAGCGGGAGGTCACGGGCATGATCCATGTGCAGAACCAGCTTGTCAACGAGATCTACATCACGTCGAAGAGCATGTTTGTCGTCTGCACAAACCAGATTATCCGCTACATCCACGAGGGAAACAAAGAGATCTACCGCGTGATGATCTACGGCTATGAATCGGTCGATTTTTCCGATGCGTCCGGTACGCCGACGTTTCTGCTGACCCCGCGCGGCGGGGACTTCCACACCGTGCGCATCCTGACGCTCGAGGAGGATTCCGCGCCGAATCAGGTTGAGACCACGCTGCAGCTGCCGACGGAGGGCGTCAACGCCTTCATCATGGACGGCAGGCTGGACGTCGTCTCGCGGGAACAGCGCTATATCTACACGCTCAAAGGCAAGCTCTCCGCGACCGCGACGTTTGAGCAGCCCATCGACGCGGCGGCCAAGCTCAACGACGCGAAGCTGCTGCTCTCGAGCAACGGCATGTACTACACCGCGAGCGCGGGCTGATCAATGGCCGCCAAGAGGACAAAGCGAGCATGAACTTCATCGACATTGCGATATTGCTGATATTGGCGATTACGATTCTCGGGGGTCTTTACCGCGGGTTTATGAGCACCGCGCTGAACATCGGCGCGACGGCCGCCTCGCTGCTCTTCGGCAGGATTCTCATCCCGCTGGTCTCCGGGCTTGTCAAAGGCAGCGCGGATCTGTTCAACATGCTGCTCTACTACACGGAGGGTTCGGAATACGTTGCCATTACGGATGTGGAGCTCACGCGCGCGTCGATTTCCAGCATCTCCTCCGAGCAGCTGCATGTGGTGCTGAACAATGCGGATATGCCGATTCCCATGGATCGCTGCGTGATCAAAAACATCGCGACCGAGGCGTTTCGGGACAGCGGGGTCACCACGCTCGGCGATTATTTCAATCAGACGATCGTGTGCGTGGTCATCAACATCCTCGCGCTGCTGCTGCTCTTTACCGTGCTCCGCCTGCTGTTCGGGTTTCTCATCCGCGGGGTGGAATACGGCCGCGGCGGATTTCCGGTGCTTTCGCACGGGGACGGCGTCATCGGCGCAGGGCTTGGGCTGATCCACGGCGTGCTGCTGGTGTTCGTGATCTTTCTGATCGCGCCCGTGCTGCTCACCATCCTGCCGAAGCTGTACGAGTTTTTGAGCGAATCCTTCTTCGGCGAATTTTTCTACCAGGCGAATTTCCTGCTTTCGATCATTCCGTCCACTTAACCTAAGGGACGGATTGGTTTTATTCAGGCGAGATCCGCGCGGTTTCGGCGGCGTGGAGACCCTATAAACTTGCGGCGCGAAAGGCGGGGGAAAGATGATGCGTTTTCTGAAAAGATGGCTGGTGCCCATCCTTGCGGCGCTGATGATCGCCGGAATCGTCGTTTCGTTTGTGCCGCTGACCCGGCAGGCCGAGGCGCGTGCGCAGGCGGAGCTGACGGTGCTGATGAGCCGCGCGTTCACGCGAATCGAAGAGGGCGCCTATCTGACCGAGCCCGTGCTCGACGGCGGAGAAGAGAGCCTGCTGAGCAAGGCGACGGCCGTCGCGCGGTTTCTCGCGCACGACGACGCGCTTCTGGCAAGCGACGCGCTCTTGGCGCTCTGCGCGCAGCTCTCCATCGACCGCATCGACATAGCGGACGCGGACGGAACGCTGATCGCCTCGTCGGACGAAACGCGCATCGGGCTCGCGCTCGGCGCGCAGGATGCGTTTGCCTGGACGATGGCCGCGGCGAGCGACGAGAGCGCCGCGCTGACGAAAGTTGACGAGACGGTCCAGGGCGAGCTCTACGCCTGCGTCGGACGGTCGGATATCGAAGGATTTGTGCTGCTCACGCGGGACGATCCTTATGTGGCCCAGGCGCTGGCAAACGCCGACGCGGAGACGCTGATCGCCGATTTGCCCTATGGAAAGGACGTACTCTTTCAGGCGCAGAGCGGCGGCGAGGACGGGTTCTTCAATGAGTCCGACAACTACTGCCTCAGAAAGACGGAAAACGGCGTGACGCTGATCGCCGCGCGTCCGACCTCGGAGGTGTTTGCCGTTCGAAACGCCGCGATACTCTCGTTTGGCGTCTCGCTGGTGTGTATACTGATCTGCGGCATCGCGGCCTATCTGCTGCGGCTCGATTCGGTGATCACGCTCGAGGAAGAGCCGCCGGAACTGGACGCGGCGGAGGAGGCGGAGAGCTTTCTGCCGGAAGAGGCGGCCGCGCCGGAGCCGGAGCCCGAAACGGAGCCCGAACCGCCCGCGCCACGCCGCCGCGGCAGAAAACAGAAGCAGCCGGAGCCCGAAGCGGAGCCCGAGCAAAGCGAAGTGGAGGTCCAGCACGAGCAGGCCGTTGAAAACGCACCGCGTCAGGCCGGGCGCACCGGCAGGAGAAAGTCCCGCGCGGCGCTGGACGAGCAGGCGCTTCAGGACGCGGAGGACGCGTTTGAAAAGATCGTAGAATAATTCATCGTATGATAAAACAAAGCCGCTCCCGTTTGGGAGCGGCTTTGTTGCCGTCTCGGTCTTATGGCGCGAACTCGATTTGAACGGAGTACTCTTCCGCGACGGCGCGGACGATCGGGGAGAAAAGCTGCCGCACTTGCTTGAGCGCGGCGGCGTCCGCCTTGACGAGCATTTCCTCGCCAGAGAGCTGCTCCGTCATCGAGTCCTGAATGTTCTGCTCGAGCAGGTTCAGCTGCTCGTTGGTGAGCTTGATTTCGCCGAAGGCGAAGAGCGCCTTTTTCGTCTCTTCAAACTCTGTCTTCTCCACGTCCACGGTGACGTAGGAAAGCGCGGCGTGCGGAATGGAGACCGTCACCAGACGGGCGTCCGTATCCAGCGCGATCTCCGCGTCGGTCAGGCCGGAGAGGTCCACGGTGTAGACGCCCGTGCCGAAGGAGCGAACGATTTGAGATTTTTCAAACAGCGCGAGGTTTGCCAGCGCCTGGGATACGCGCGTGGTGACGGTGATGTCCTGTTCCAGCACGACAAAATCGCTCTTTTCGCGCGACTCGCCGAGGATCGCTTCCGAAAAATCGATCTTGCTGTAGCCGAGCGTTTCGTCCGGCAGCAGGGAGGAGAACGAATCCGGCAGATCGATGTTCACGTCCGGCGTGAAAAAGCGTTCGATCCGCGGCAGAAGGAACAATATGGCGACGATGACGGCGGCGAGCACGACGCCGCGGAAGATCCACCTGAGATGGTGAAAGCGAAACCGCCTGCGCGGCTCGCGGTCGGTTCGCTCGACAACGTCCTCCGGTTCGCGCCGCCGGCTCTTGCCGGCTGCCTCCGCGCGGACGGCCTCGGAGCGCGCTTCGTCCCGGATGAGATCCGCGTTCGGGCGTTCGGTTTCGGACATGCGCAAATTCCCCCCTCTCGATTGCTGCTGGACACACTGAACGGATACAAGACCAGTATAAAAAACTTTGGCGCCGCGTGTCAACGAGGCGGCGCAAACGCAACAGAACGTTTTCTCTATCGACATGTTTTCGCGCGGATCGCACTTGCAGAATTTTCCGAGGATGGCAAATCGATAGAAGCTCCGGACGATTTTCTGTTGTTTATTCAGAAAAGCCGCCCTCATTGCTGAGAGCGGCCATACGGCTTTGCATTCTATTGTTTGTTGTCAGCCTTCCACTTCGACCTGAAATCCGCCATAAACGACTTTACTCATGTCAAAGGGCATCGCCATCGCTTCCTGCCCGGCCATCTGCTGACTCATCTCTTCCATCACCTTGGCATTCACTTCATCCCGATGTTCTTTGGATTGAAAGACGATAAAAGAGAACCAAACGGTATCATCAGCGCTTGCTCCGGCCACTTCGGGGAACGCGCGCGCCGTCATACCGCCCATATCCGGCGGGACGAGGGCATCGCCCCGGGATTCATAATACGCAAGCGCGCCGTGCTTCATCCAGGCATCTCGGCCCATTTCAGCCATTTTCTTGTATTCTTCTATTTTGTCTTTCGGTACGACAAGCACAAATCCGTCTATATATTTTGCCACTGTGGATTCACCTCCCAGTTGATCACTATTTATTATTGTATCATTTGGCAAAGCAAAATCAACGGTGCGCGCCGGTTATCGGTGACAGTATCACCAAGGGCTCGGGGGACGCGAAAGGAGGGAATGAGCGAAGAAACACGAAGCAAACAAGACCGGATCTGGAAATCTATGCAGCATATCCGCATATATCGCATAAATCTTGAAAAATCAAGTATATTTGCCTTGACGCGCCAACCGGCCGCTGATATAATAAACGACAAAATATTGTATACAAGCATGCAAGCATGCTGAAGAGGAGGGAACGATGAGCAAGATCGTATTTGACGACCATACGAATCTACTGCGCGAGAACTATTACGAGTACGATGTGCAGGATGTACCGGAGGCGAACCTGTTCCCGGAAATCTTCACCTTCGACGAGATCCCCAAAATCGCCTTCAACCAGCGCCTCGTCCCCATGCGCATGCCCAAGGACATCTGGATCACCGACACGACCTTCCGCGACGGACAGCAGTCCCGCGCGCCGTTTACGAGCGAGCAGATTGTTCGTCTCTTCGACCTGATGCACGAACTCGGCGGCCCGAACGGGCTGATCCGCCAGAGCGAGTTTTTCGTATACAGCCAGCAGGACCGGCAGGCGCTGGAGCTCTGCCGCGACCGCGGGTACCGCTTTCCGGAGATTACGACGTGGATCCGCGCGTCCGAGAGCGACTTTAACCTCGTCAAGGAGCTCGGCGTGCGCGAGACGGGCATCCTCGTCTCCTGCTCGGATTACCACATCTTCAACAAGATGAACCTCACCCGCCGGCAGGCGATGGACAAGTATCTCGGCGTGGTCAAGATGGCGCTGGATCGCGGCATCGTGCCGCGCTGCCACTTTGAGGACATCACCCGCGCGGATTTCTACGGGTTTGTCGTGCCGTTTGCCCACGCGCTGGCGCAGCTCTCCGAAGAGGCGGGCATCCCGATCAAGATCCGCTGCTGCGACACGCTCGGACTCGGCGTGGCGTATCCCGGCGCGAGCCTTCCGCGCAGCGTGCCCGGCATCATCTACGGCCTGCGGCACTATGGCAACGTGCCGAGCTCTCTGCTGGAATGGCACGGGCACAACGATTTTTACAAGGCCGTTTCCAACGCCGCCGCCGCGTGGCTGTACGGCGCGTCCGCCGCGAACTGCTCGCTGCTCGGCATTGGAGAGCGCACGGGCAACTGCCCGCTCGAGGGCATGGTCATGGAATACTGCCAGCTGCGCGGCTCGTCGGACGGCATGAACCTCTCGGCCATCACGGAAATTGCGGACTATTTCGAGAAGGAAATCGGCTATGAAATTCCGCCGATGACGCCGTTTGCGGGCAAGAACTTCAACTCGACCCGCGCGGGCATCCATGCGGACGGGCTGCTGAAGGACGAGCGCATCTACAGCATCTTCGACACCGGCATGATCCTCAACCGCCCCGCCGAGGTCATGGTGGACGCGCACAGCGGCACCGCCGGCATCGCTTACTGGCTCAACACGCACCTGGGCGTCGATCTCGACAAGCGCAGCCCCGTCGTGTCCGCGATCAAGGACCGCATCGACACGCTCTACGAGGCCTGCCGCACGACCGTCATGAGCAACGCCGAGCTCGAAGCGATCGCCGTGGACGAGCTGGGCAAGGACGCGAAGTAACGATTCGAACAGATAAAAAACGAGCCGTCGATCGACGGCTCGTTTTTCGTTGCGAGAAACGCGTTACGCGGCCTTTACCTTGGTCCAGGCGTCCGAGAACACCTTGACGAAATCGCCGAGGTCTTCGAATATCTGGCAGCGGTCCAGCACGTCCTGCGGGGGGTTATAGGTCGGGTCGTCCGTGTAGTCCGGCCCCATGATGGCGAGCGCCGCCGCATTCGGCGTGGAGTAACCGATGTATTCGGAGTTCTGCGCGGCGACGTCCGCGTCGCAGAGAAAGTTGATGAACGCCTCCGCTTCCGCGGTGTGCTGCGAGGTCTTCGGGATGATGATGTTGTCAAACCAGACGTTGCTGCCCTCCATCGGCACGGCGTAGGCAAGGTCCGGATTTTCTTCGATGCAGTAGACCGCGTCGCCGGAGTAGACCACGCCCATGGCCGCGCTGCCGTTGATGAGCTCCATCTTGATGTCGTCCGTCAGATAGGCGCGCACGAGCGGCTTCTGCTCAATCAGCGCTTCCTGCGCGGCGAGAACGTCCGCTTCGTTGCGGGTGTTGATGTCGTAGCCGAGCTTTTTGAGCGTGATGCCGATGGTGTCGCGCATGCTGTCGTACATGAGGATTTCGCCTGCGTACTTCTCATTCCAGAGGATGTTCCAGCTGTCCACGGGATCGCTCACCATGGTCGTGTTGTAGAGGATGCCGACCGTGCCCCACATATACGGCACGCTGTAGGTGTTGCCCGGATCGAAGGAGAGGTCCAGAAAGCGCGGGTCGATGTTGCTCAGGTTCGGAATGTTGCTCTTGTCGATGGCGTAGAGCAGATCGTCCGCGACGAGCTTTTCGATGATGTAGTCCGAGGGGAAGCATACGTCGTAGATGTTGTCCGGCGAGGCGAGCTTGACGAGCATCTCCTCGTTGCTGGTCATTGTCGTATACTTGACCTTGATGCCGGTTTCGTCCTCAAACTGGCGCAGCAGTTCAGGGTCAATGTAGTCGCCCCAGTTGAGCACATTGAGCGTCGTCTTGCCGCCGCCGCAGGCAAAGAGCGAGAGCGACAGCGCGAGGGCAAGCGCGAGGCATACGATTTTTTTCAGCGTTTTCATTTGTTGATTTCCTCCTGATGATATAGGGTAACTGGGAATATCTTCCGGCCGCTTAGTCGGGCGGCCCGTTTGAGCGGATGAGCGGGGTTATCGCTTCATGCCGACCTTGCTGCTCTGCAGCTCGGCGTTTCGTTCCTCGCGGATGCTCTTGAGGTTGACGATGAGCAGCAGCGTGACCACCGGCACGAAGATGATGGTGGACAGCGCGGGGTTCACGCCGCGGCGCGCGGAGGCGTAGATGTACATCGAGAGGTTGTCCACGCCGTTTCCGGCAAAGAAGCTGATCACGAAATCGTCCAGCGAGAGCGTAAACGCCATGATGAGCCCCGAGACGATGCCGGGCATGATATCCGGAATGACCACCTTCTGAATCGCCTGCATGGGCGTGCAGCCCAGGTCCAACGCCGCCTCGTAGAGCATATCCGAACTCTGCCGCAGCTTCGGCAGCACGGAGAAGATCACGTACGGCAGGTTGAAGGTGATGTGCGCGATCAACAGGCGCGTGTAGCCGTCCTTGAGGCCGACGAAGAGAAAGAGCAGCATCAGCGAGATGCCGGTCACGAGGTCGGGGTTGACCATCGGCAGCTGGGAGATGTTTTCCAGCAGCAGCTTGTCGCGCCGCTTCATGGCGTGCAGGCCGATGGCAGCGAGCGTGCCGAGCACGGTCGCCACCACGGAAGAAATCGCCGCGACGGAGAGCGTGACCACCAGCGCGTCCGTGATCTCCGGCGTGCGGAAAAGCTGGGCGTACCAGTCGAAGGTAAAGCCTGTCCAGTTGCCGAGCGTCTTGCTCTGGTTGAAGGAGAAGACGATCAGAATCAGAATCGGCGCGTAGAGAAACACGAGCATCAGCCCGAGATACGTGCCGGAGAAGAACTTTTTCAGGCGGGTCACCATAGCCTTCCGCCTCCTTCGTCGCCGGTCGTGCGCTCGGCCTTCTTCATGAACGTCATGGAAATGAGCACGAACACCAGCAGGATGACGGAGAGCGCGCTGCCCGCGTTCCAGGACTGCTCCGTGATGAACTTCATATAGATGAGGTCGCCGTAGAGCATGGTCTTGCCGCCGCCGAGCAGCTGTGAGATGGCAAACGTCGTCGTGCTCGGGATGAATACCATCGTAATGCCCGAGATGATGCCCGGCATGGAGAGCGGGAGCACCACCTTGAGAAACGTCTTCGTCGGGTTTGCGCCGAGATCCGCCGCCGCCTCGATGTAGCTTCTGTCGAGCTTGATGAGCGTGGTGTAGATCGGCAGAATCATGAACGGCAGAAAGTTATACACCATGCCGAGCAGCACGGCCGACTCGGTGTAGAGCATGTTGGAAAACGCGCCGAGCAGCACCTTCCACGCGTAGGTGCGCAGGAGGAAATTCATCCACATCGGCACGATGAAAAACACCGAGAGCAGCGCCGCCGTCGCCTTTTTCATCTGCGAGAGCAGATAGGCGACGGGATAGCCCAGCAGCAGACAGAGCACGGTGGTGTACAGCGCGAAGCGCACGCTGTCCAGCAGCACGCGCATGTTGTCCCAGTTCGCCGCCTGCAGGATGTTGCCTGCTGTCAGCCCGCCGTCGCCCGTGAACGCATAGTAGAGGATGAGCAGCATGGGCGCGACGATGAACACCGCCATCCATACGACGTACGGATAGGCGAACACGCTTCTGCGAACGTGCATCCCGCCCGCGCTTTTCGGTTTTTTTGCGTCAGTTCGTTTCATTTGCGCTCACCGCGATCTTGTCCGCGGGTACGGAAATTCCGATTTCTTCGCCGGATTCCATATATTCCTGCGAGTAGGCGATCCAGTCCTCCTCGTCGCAGGTGATCGTGACTTCATAGTGCGTGCCGAGGAACATGCAGGCGCGCACCACGCCTGTGAGCACGCTCTCTTCGGGCGGGACGAGCAGAACGTCCGCCGGGGCGATGGCGACGAGCACGTCGTCCTTCGTCTCGAACGCGTCCAGCCCCGCGCAGGCAAAGCGCTGACTGCAGAACTCGACCTCGCCGTCGTCCGGGTAGGCGACCGCGTCGAAGAGGTTGGTCTGCTTGGTCTTCTTCATGATGTGGATGGCGTCCGGCGGAATCGAAATGCCGACGGCTTGCCCGCGCTCGACATAGTCCGTGGTCTGTATGATCCACTCGTAGCCGCCGCAGTCCACGTCCACCTCGTAATGCACGCCCATGAACACCACGGAGACCGCCTTGCCGGACACGCGCGCGCCCTCCGCGGGCACGATGTCGATGTCCTCGGGGCGGACGACCACGTCCACCTCGGTGTTCCGGCCGAATCCTTTATCCACGCAGTCGTAGACCACGCCGTTCATGCGCACCTTGTAGTCCTGCAGCATGATGCCGGGAATGATGTTGCTCTCGCCGATGAAATCCGCGACAAAGGGGTTTTTCGGCTCGTTGTAGACGTCCGTCGGGGTGCCGATCTGCTGGATGACGCCGTCTTTCATGACCACGATGGTGTCGCTCATGGTGAGCGCTTCCTCCTGGTCGTGGGTGACGTAGATAAACGTGATGCCGAGGCGCTGCTGCATGTTTTTCAGCTCCACCTGCATCTCCTTGCGCAGCTTGAGGTCGAGCGCGCCGAGCGGCTCGTCGAGCAGCAACACCTGCGGTTCGTTGACGAGCGCGCGGGCGATGGCCACGCGCTGCTGCTGTCCGCCGGAGAGCTGTTCGACATAGCGCGCGCCGTAGCCCTTGAGATTGACGAGCTCGAGCATGGACTCGACCTTCCGTTTGACGACGGCCTTGTCCGCGCCGTGGATTTTGAGGCCGAAGGCGATGTTGTCGAATACGTTCAGATGCGGAAAGAGCGCGTACTTCTGAAAGACCGTGTTGACCTTTCTGAGGTATGGCGGCGTGTTCGCGATGTCCACGCCGTCCATCTCGATGCGCCCTTCGTCCGGCATGATAAAGCCCGCGATGAGGCGGAGCATGGTCGTCTTGCCGCAGCCGGAAGGGCCGAGCAGCGTCAGAAACTCTCCGTCCTTGATATAGAGATCGACATGCGAAAGCGCGACGTCCCCGCCGTATGCTTTCGAGACGTCGATAAGCTCGATCAAATGCTTGTCCTTCATTAGATTTCTCCTTAAAAACTCGGCGGCGTGCTGACCCAGAGCACGTGCGCCTCGGTTTTTCCGCCGTTTGTCAGATAGTGCACGCGCGTCGGGCGAAAGTAAAAGCTGCCGCCCTTTTTCACGCGGTATTTCTTGCTGCCGAGCGTGAGCGTCACGCTCCCGCTGAGCACGTAGCCAAACTCCTCGCCCTCGTGCGGGTCGTCCTCCGCGCCGCTCACGCCCGCGGGAAGGGTGACGAGTATGGGTTCGAGCGCGTTCTTCTGCGCGCTGGTCACAAGCCAGCGGATCGTGTAGCCGTCCGGCTCCTCTTTGACGAACATGTCGTCCGCGCTGTATGTGACGGACTCCTCCTGCGATTCGCGGAAAAACGCGGCCACGTCGGTGCCCAGCGCCTCGAGGATATCCATGAGCGTGGCGATGGAAGGAGAGGTCAGTTCCCGTTCGAGCTGGGAGATGAATCCCTTGGTCAGCTCGGTACGGGCGGCCAGCTCTTCCTGCGTCAGACCGCGCTGCAGGCGCAGCTGTTTGATCTTGCCGCCGATCTCCATTTGAGTCTACCACCTCTAAACTTTGTGTTTACAGTCACTAAACGGAATTAAACCAAATCGCATCGAAAAAGTCAATCCATTTTACGAGAATTTTTCCTGATTGGGAGGCCGCGTTTTTCCGCGCGAGCCCCGGTGACTGACACCCGTGCGCGGAACGTTGCCCCGATCTTTCGGTTGCTGCGGAGTTACGCGGCAGAACGCCGGATTTTGTTGAAATATCCTTCCTTGCTTGCGCGCGTGCGTCGGGCATGATACACTCAGCTTAAGTGAATTGAAGGGGTAAGGAGAACAGGAGACAGAGGACTGAAAAAGGGGCGAACGCTTATGAAGACGGGGATTGCCATCTGTTTTCCCGGCACGGGGTTTACCTGCAAAGAAGCGCTGTTCGAGCGCCTTGCCATGCGATATGCGGGGCGCGGCTACGATGTGATCAAGCTCGATTTTTCACATATTCCGTTTCGGGAGATCGAGTCGATGAACGAGGCGGTTTCCGTCGCACAGCGCGCGGTCAAGCGGCAGCTGCTCAACGCGCGGTTCGGCGATTACGAAGACGTCGTTTTCATCTCCAAGAGCCTCGGCACCATCCTCGCGGCGCATGCGGAGCGGGACTATGACATCCGTCCGCAGCACCTCTTTCTCACGCCGCTGCACAGGACGCTGTCGATGATCCGGCCCGACACGCGGGTGATCTCCATGGTGCTCGGCACGCAGGACCGGTTTTTGACCGGAAAAGCCCTCGCAAACTTCTGCGACGAAAGAAGCATCCGCTACTGTCTGGTGGATGGCGTAAACCATAGCCTGAAGGACGACGCGGACCCGGAACGCACGGCGCGCATCATCGAGCAGATCGTCCAGCTCTGCGAGTGAGGCGTAGTCTAAACGGGAACAGGAACGATCATGGAACGGCAATTCGGCAACTATCTCATCAGCGACGACAAAGCGCGCCTGCAGACCGACCGCGTCTATGAACTGCTGCACGCGACCTATTGGGCGAACGTGCGCAGCCGGGAGACCATCGAGCGCACCATAGCGAACTCCCTGTGCTTCGGGGTATATGACCGGGGCGAACAGATCGCCTTTTGCCGCTGCGTCACCGACGACGCCACGATGTTCTGGCTGGCGGACGTGATTGTGGACGAGCGCTATCGAAGGCGGGGAATCGGCAACGCGATGGTCGAAGCGGTCCTGTCGCACGAACGGCTGCAGGGGCTCGTCGGCATCCTCTCCACGCGCGACGCGCACGGGCTCTATCGACGGGCGGGGTTTGTGGCGGCCGAACCGAACCACTTCATGCGAAAACCCGCCCTGCCGCGGCCACCGGCGGAACAGGGGGAAAGCAACTCCCAATAATCATCATCCTATGAATAAGACGACAGACGCTCCCGAGACGAAATCGGGAGCGTTTTTTTGGACTGCGTCGCAGGAGCCCCGTCGTTTATGATAAATTGTATGCGGATTCGATCGGACGGCGATCGGGCGGACCTGTCGCAGGGAACAGACGAGACATTTGACACAACAAGCCGAAAACGTAGCGAAACGGCCCGATCGGTACATTTGTGAAGATTAAAAACAAAACATGTCGAATCCGAAAAGTTTATAAAAACAGCATCGACGCGCGGATTATGCTGTGCTATACTTGCCGCGTTACTTGAAGGAGGGATATCCATGAAGAAATTTGTAGCGGCGGCGCTTGCCCTGGCGGTGAGCTTCTCGCTCTTTATACCGGCTGCCCTGGCCGTGGACGAAGGGGAGGAGCGCGTCACGATGGGTGCGGATCTCACGGACCGCCAGCGTGAGGCCGTCTATTCCGATTTTGGCATCGAGGAAGGCAGCGTGACCGAGCTGAGCGTGACCAACGCCGAGGAGCGCAGCTATCTCGAAGGCCTCGTGCCCGACGGAAAGATCGGCAGCGTCGCGCTTTCGTGCATCTATATCAAGACGCTCTCGGAGGGTTCCGGCCTGAGCATCGAACTGCACAACATCAACTACTGCACCGAGGATATGTACATCAACGCCCTCACCACGGCGGGTATCTCAGACGCGCAGGTGATCGTGAGCGCGCCGTTCCCCGTCTCCGGCACGGACGCGCTGACAGGCGCATACAAGGCCTATGAAGACATCACGGGCAACTCGCTCTCCAGCCTTGCAAAAGCCGCGGGCGCGGAGGAGCTAGTCGTCACCGGCGAGCTGGCCGAGTATATCGGCAGCGACGACGCCACGCAGATGATCAACGAACTGAAAAGCATGCTCGACAAGACGCAGAACATGACGGACGACGAAGTGCGCGCGGAGATCAAAAACCTTGCGGACCTGTACAACGTTTCCCTGACCAGCGCGCAGATCGAGCAGGTGCTCTCGCTCGTGCGAAAGCTCGAAGGGCTGGACGCCGACGAGCTGCAGGAGCAGCTGGTGGGCATCGCGAAAGCTGCGCAGACGGCGAACAAGGCCGGCGAGGTCGCAAGCCAGGTGTATGAGGACGTCAAGGGCTTCTTCGCCTCCGTCGGCAGCTTTTTCACCGGCGTGTTCGGCTCGAAACAGGAATAAACGCATTCGTTATTTCCCTGCACTTTGACAAAAAGGATACCGCGATCGCGGTATCCTTTTTTCCGAACGAACGGGTTGCCGGGTGGTTTTAGGCGAACGATTTGCGCCGAATTTGAGCGGGCGAGTGGGACGATATCACCAGATTTTGTGGCAAAAGGGTGAACTGTTTACAATATAACAACAATATCCCCGCTTTTGGGTGCTATAATAATTCAGATATAAACTTTCCCGGGGGCGACGGTTCGCCCTTTCTCAATCAGGAGGCGGCAGACAATGGATCAATACACGAACCGGAACACACCAGGTACGAACCGGACGAATTCGAGCGCGGGCAGAAGCGGCGCAGGTTCTTCCTACGGTTCGTCGGGGCCGGAGCGCAGCGGCGCTTCCTCCGGCAGAACGTATTCCGGCTCGGGGACTTCCGACCCGACCCGCAGCGGCGCGTCGACGAACCGCGGCTATACGGGCAGCGGATATTCCGGCCAGAGCCACAGCGCATCCGGCGCGAGCCGCAGCGCTTCCGGCAGCTCCGGCGGCGGGTACTCCGGCCAGAGCCGCAGCGCATCCGGCGCGAGCCGCAGCACGGCCGGCAGTTCCGGCGGCGGATATTCCGGCCAGAGCCGCAGCGCATCCGGTGCGGGCCGCGGCACGTCCGGCAGCTCCGGCGGCGGGTATTCCGGCGGGCCGAGAAAGAAAAAGAAAAAAAAGCGCTATCGCCTGCGCATACAGCCTAGGTTTTTCTTCCTGATTGCAATCTTTATCGTGGCCGTCGCGCTGATCGTGGTTGCGCTCAAGGCGCTGAGCCTGACAAACAGCGAACCGCAGGCGCTGGAAGCGTCTCAAAAACCCGGCCTTTTTGCGGAACTGTTTAAAACGCCGACGCCGAGTCCTACGCCGACGCCGAGCCCCACGCCGACGCCGACACCCACGCCGCCGTATGAGATTCCCCATGCGGTGGACAGTACGCAGCCGAGCGTCTACGGCCTGACCACGGCGGTGGAGGTCAACGGCACGCGTGTGGACAGCTATCAGCGCGAGGATAAGATCGAGTTTCTGCCGGACGTGCCGTACACCGACGCGACGGGCATTGTCACTTTCCGCGGGAACAACTATCGCGACGACGCGTCCTATGGCACGGCCGCAATTTCGCAGCGCAAGCTTAGCGGCGTGTGGTCGATCGACACGGGCGAGCTGCAGCGCGGCATCGGCTATGAAGAAGGACGTACCTGGACGGGCAGCGGTTGGGTCGGCCAGCCCCTGATCGTGCAATGGCCGGACAACATCAAGCAGCTCATGAACATGTACGACTGGGCCAAGCAGAAGGAAGGCCTTGTCGAGGTAATCCTCGCGACGATGGACGGCAACGTATATTTCCTCGATCTGGAGACCGGGGAACAGACGCGCGAAAAGCTGCACATCGGCATGCCGTTCAAGGGCGCGGGCGCGCTCGATCCGCGCGGGTATCCGATTCTCTATCTCGGCTCGGGCGACATGTATGCCGACGACGCGGAGAAATCCCGCGCGATGGCGTATTCGCTGATCGACTTTACGCGGCTGTATGAATTCGGCAAGCAGAACGACGAGTTCTCCCTGCGC
The DNA here is from genome assembly GCA_012517905.1 of Clostridiales bacterium. Taxonomy (GTDB): domain Bacteria; phylum Bacillota; class Clostridia; order Christensenellales; family CAG-138; genus UBA7703. Next base: position 35,640 of record JAAYUE010000042.1, read on the forward strand.
GACTGGCACGCCTACGACAGCTCGCCGCTGGTGGACGCCGAGACGGACACGCTGATCTATCCCGGCGAGAACGGCATCCTCTATACGATCAAGCTGAACACCAAGTTTGACGAGACGACGGGGGAACTGACCATGAACCCGAGCGACGTGGTCAAGATGCGCTACGTCGGCGAGCGTTCGACCTATCCCGACAGCGGGACGAACCTCTACTGGCTCGGGTATGAAACGAGCATCGCCACGCTCGGCGAATACGGCTATCTCGGAACGAACGACGGATTTTTGCAGTGCATCAACCTCAACACGATGTCTTTGGTCTGGGCGCAGGACATCAAGGACGACACGAACGGTTCGCCGGTGCTGGAGACGGATTTCGCCAACCGCACGGCCTACATCTACATCGGTTCTTCGCTGCACTTCACGGCCGACGCGGAGCACATGGGCGACGTGTCGTTCTATAAGGTCAACGCGATCACGGGCGAGATCGTCTGGCAGCACAGCGAGCACGTGAGCACGAAGAGCGGCGTCTCCGGCGGCATCCAGGCGACGGCACTGCTGGGGAAAAACAGCATTTCCAACCTCGTGATCGTTCCCTTTGCCAGAACGCCGGGCGAGGACAGCGGCGTGCTGCTCGCGCTGAACAAAGCGACGGGCGCGGTCGTCTGGACATACAACATGGAGAAATACACCTGGAGTTCGCCGGTCGCCGTCTACGACGAGAGCGGAAACGCATACATCGTCGTCTGCGAGGGCAGCGACACGGGCGGAAAAGTCTTCCTGCTCGACGGAAAGACGGGCACGCTGCTGAGTACGTTTGATGCGGAGAAGAACATCGAAGCCTCGCCCGCCGTATATGGCAACATGATCGTCTTCGGCACGCGCGGCATGAAGATCTGGGGCGTCAGAATCAGCTGAACGCCGGTCAATCGAACCGGCAGAAAACCAAAGCGACGACGAATTCGAAGGAGGGAGAGCGATGGCCAGAAGAAGAAAAAGACGCATCCGCATGCAGCCGCGATTCTTTCTCATTTTGGTCGCGGTGCTCGGCACGGTGATCATCGTGCTGCTTCTGGTGAAAAAAGTAAACAACGACAAGATGGAGGTGCTGGAGGCGACGCCCGTTCCGACGGCGACGCTCGCGCCGACCGCAACCCCGAAGCCGGCGCTGCCGGACGACGTTGCGGTGACCCGCGCGGACAGCGCGAACCCCTCGCAGTTCGGCATCACGGGCGCCATCAAGGTGGACGGCAAGGACGTATCCAGTTTTTCGCGCAACGACAAGATCAGCTTTTCGCGGGATATCGAATACAACGCCCTGCCCGGCATTACGACCTTTGGCGGGAACAACTATCGGAATTCGTTTGCATACGGCACGGTTTCGCTCTCGGAAAAGCGGCTGCGCCAGCAGTGGACCAAGACCATCGGCGCGCTCGGCAACTGGAGCGGAACGGGCTGGACGGGCCAGCCGCTCATCGTGCAGTGGCCGGTCGAGACCGTCGCGGTCATGAACGTCAAGCAGAGCTACAAGGACGCGGGCGCGCCTCTGACCGAGGTGATCTATCCCGCGATGGACGGCAACATCTATTTTCTCGACCTCGATACCGGAAACGCCACGCGGGACCCCATCAACACCGGCATCGTGCAGAAGGGCACGTCCTGCATCGACCCGCGCGGATATCCGCTGCTCTACGTCGGCCAGGGGATTCCCGTGGAAAACGAGCAGGGGAATGCGGCGGCCTATATCCGCGTGTATTCGCTCATCAGCGGCGAGCAGATTGAACAGTTCGGCGGGTTCGACTGGTTTGCCAGACGCATCTGGCAGGCCTACGACGGCAGCCCGATGATTTCCGACGACACGCTCGTCTACTGTGGGGAAAACGGCATTCTCTATTCCGTTAAGCTCAACGCGCAGTTTGACGCGGCCGCCGGCACGGTGTCCATCGACCCTGACGGGCTGATCAAGATGCGATACGAAGGGGCGGGATATTCCAAGAGCGACGCGACCGGCGCGCGCTGGTACGGCGTCGAGAGCTCGGTTTCCGCGTTTCGCAATTATGCGTTTTTCTCGGACAACGGCGGGCGGCTCCTCTGCGTGGACCTCAACACGATGGCGATCAAGTACGTCGTGGACGTGACGGATGAAAGCGATTCGTCCGTCGTCGTGGAGGAAAGCTACGACGACAACACGGTCTATCTCTACCCGGGTTCACAGGTTCGCTCGACCGGCAGCGATCTGCCGGACGGCTATGGATACAGCTATCAGCGTAAGATCAACGGCCTGACCGGCGCGATCATCTGGGAGAAGCGCTGGATATGCTCCACCGGGGACGCGAGCGCGAGCGGCGGCGTCGTCGCGACGCCGCACGTCGGCAAGGGGCAAATCAGCAATCTCGTCATCTATTCCTTCAGCCTCGCCGCGCTGTCCAACAACACCGCGGCCGCCGAATCTTCCGAAACGCCGAACCCGGACGACGCGGCGCAGACGGAGAGCTCGCAGGCGGAGGTGCTGCCGCAGACGAACGCAAGCGGCGGATACACGCTCGGCGGTCGGATTGTCGCCTATGACAAAGCGACGGGCAGCATCGTCTGGTCCGTCGAGCAGTCGAATGACTACTGGGCCAGCCCCGTCGTGGTTTACGACGCGCAGGGCAAGGGGTATCTCGTCCAGTGCGACCGCGGCGGCTATGTGACGCTCTACGACGCTTCGAGCGGCATTCAGCTCAACAGCGTGGACATCGGCAGCCGCATCGACTCCACGCCCGCGGTGTTCAACAA
>JAAYUE010000043.1 GCA_012517905.1 Clostridiales bacterium
ACTTCGCTCTTCTATGCTAAGATGTTTATAGTTCATGCAATCCTCCTCCGTAGTTTTGGTTGTGTTGCAACTCCATTCTACCAGAGCCTTGCATGAACTTCTTTATTTCCCTTTGTGTTGCACTTGATAGTATAATTCACCTTTTTGTAAAAAAAGACGGCGCGTATCGCGCGCCGTCTTTGCCGGATTTGTTTGTTTTGGAAAAAACGCCCCTGTTTATGCGGGGCCCATGCTCGTTTTCAGCGCAAGAATTTTCTGCTCGATCGTCGCAATCGTCTGCAGAAACACCTCGTCGCTCTGCCCGGTCGGATCGGCAAGTCCCCAATCTTCGCGGCGCTCGGCAGGCAGATACGGACACTCGACCCCGCAGCCCATCGTGACGACGACGTCCACGCGCGGCAGCTCGGCAATCAGCTTGGGCCGCTGCGTCAGCTCCATATCCACGCCATAGCGCTCCTTCATGAGCCGAACCGCGTCCGGGTTGATGCGATCCTTTGTCTCCGTTCCTGCCGAACAACTTTCAAATACATCCCCGGCCAGCAGCTTGCCGAGCGCCTCGGCGATCTGGCTGCGGCAGGAATTATGCGTGCAGATAAACGCTACTCTTTTCATGACAAATTCGATCCCTTTCCTCACTCACCCGCAGCAGCAGGCGGTTTCTTTGGTCGTGTCCGCAAAATCGTCCCTCGGACTGCGCCGCTCCATCAAGAGCGTATTGCGCCATACGCCGAAGCGATCCCGGCCTATTTTCTCGCGATAGCCGACCAGGCGGAATCCGCAGCCGATGTGGAGCGCGATGCTCCCGGCATTGTCCTCCATAATGCCGGACTGCAGCGTCCAGAACCCTTCCGCTTCGGATGCGGCAATCAGCGCTTTGAGCAGCGTCTTTCCCGCCCCCATGCCGCGCGCGCCCTCGCCGATATAGACGCTCACATGCGCAACGCCTTCATAGACGCAACGGCTGGAATACGGGCTGAGCGCCACCCAGCCGACAACCGCGCCGTCCCGCGTGGCGACAAGACGGCATTTTTTGAGATGCGCGCCGTCCCATTCCGCCCAGTCTGGGCAGCTTGTTCGAAACGTCGAGAGGTTCGTGTCCATTCCCTCCTGATAGATGCGCGCCACATCGGGCCAGTCCTCGTCCGTCATCGGGCGAACCGCAAAGTCGCTCATGCAGGAAACCATCCCTTCGTGCGGTTTGCGATGTTCACCAGCGTCAGCATCACAGGCACCTCGACCAGCACGCCGACCACGGTTGCGAGCGCGACGGGGCTGCTCGCGCCAAAGAGCGAAATCGCAACGGCAACGGCCAGCTCGAAGAAGTTGGAGGCCCCGATCATGCCCGCCGGCGCGGCGATGTTGTGCTTCAACTTCAGCGCCCTGCTCGCGCCGTATGCGAGAAAGAAGATCAGAAACGTCTGAATCACGAGCGGCACGGCGATCAGCACGATGTGCAGCGGGTTTTGCAGGATTACATCTCCCTGAAACGAGAAGATGATCACGAGCGTGAGCAGCAATCCAACGATCGTCACATTTCCAAACTTCGGCAAAAATCCGGTTTCAAAGTATGCCGCGCCGCGCCGCCGGATCACGCTCCTTCGCGTGAGCATGCCGCCCGCCAGCGGAATGACCACAAACAGCGCGACGGAGAGCAGCAGCGTATCCCAGGGAATCGTGATGCCGCCGATGCCCAGCAGCAGCGCGACGATCGGCGTGAACGCAACGAGGATCAAAAGATCGTTCGTCGCAACCTGCACCACCGTATAGGCTGGATCGCCCTTGGTCAGATGGCTCCAGACGAACACCATCGCCGTGCAGGGCGCGGCCCCGAGCAGCACCGCGCCGGCGAGATAGTCCCGCGCGAGCGCTTCCGGAATCCACCGGCGGAATACGACGAAGAAAAACAGCCAGGCGATGGCGAACATCGTAAACGGCTTGATCAGCCAATTCGTCACCCAGGTGACAAACAGTCCCTTGGGATTTTTCCCGACGTTTCGGATGCTCTGAAAGTCCACTTTCAGCATCATGGGGTAGATCATCAGCCAGATCAGGATCGCAATCGGAATGGATACGTTTGCATACTCAAACCTGCCGAGAAACGCCGGAACGCCCGGCAGATAGTGTCCGATCAGCACGCCTGCCGCCATGCACAGCAGCACCCACAGGGACAGATAGCGTTCAAAAAAGCCGATGCCGGCGTTTCGCCGTTCCATAAAGTTCCCCTCCAAAATGTGGTTTAGTCGATTGTCATGCCTGCGGCCGCTCCGCGTCGTTGAGCGTGTAGATCTCGTCGATCTGCGCCTTTCCCAGCGATTTATCGGTCAGATACGCAATCAGCGGAATGCCGATCAGGTTCAGGCCCAGCCGCGCGGCCATGAACACCGGACCCATGCTGGCCGCCTCAAACGCCAGAAGCGGTATCTTCGTGGTCGACCACGCGCCGATGAAGATGAGCACGTTCATCAGGCTGCTGCCTTTTTTGATCATCACCGCGGCAAACGGAAACGCCGCATAGAGCGGCCCCGCCGCGGCCGAGCCAAGCAAAAACGCGATCAACGCGCCTTTGATGCCAGAGCCCTTGCCGGTGTATTTCATCATGGTCGTCCGGTCCACCCAAACGTCCAGCAGGCCAAGCAGAATGAAGATCGGCGGCAGCACGGAGAGCATTTCTTTGAAGTTGTCGAGCGTATTGCTCAACGCTTTCTGCCCGATCGACGGGAAGATCAGCCCCGCCGCGACGCCCACCGCGAGCAGGATGAAAAACGTGCCGTACCGCTTGAGAAACGATTTGCGCTTCGGCATGGGCTGTCCGGGCTGTCCGCCCTGCATGCCGCCCTGCGGATTCATGTTCGTCTGTTGTTCGCTCATGCCATTACCACCCCCATCACAACCGCAACGGCGATTGAAAAGAGAAGCGCCGCGCCGTTTCGCGTCAGCGTCGCGCGAAGGCCAAAGGTCTTGCGCTCGATCGGAATCGTAACCACGCCGACCATCATCAGCGTGGAGATAAACGCGGCCATCTGCATATATCCCGCGCCGCTCTTGAGCAGTGCCGCCGCGAGCGGAAACGCGACAAACCCGGGCATCAGCGTCACGGACCCGATCGCCGCCGCCGCAAGCACGCCCCAGAATCCGCTGCCGGAACCGAGCACCTTTTGAATGGTCTCCGGCGGGAAGATGGCGAGCGCGAACCCGATGATCAGAAAGATCATCAACAGCTGCGGCAGGATGTTTTCAAACGCCTTCCAGGCCTTGATCAGTGCCGCCCTGGTCTTCTGCCGGTCCTTGAAAAACGAGACCGCCAGACCGACCACGGCAAGTCCGTAGAGAATGTAGGTAAACAAGCCCGATTCCTCCATACAGTATGTATTGCCGGCGCTCCGGCTTTGTGCGTTTGATAATCCCCTGAATACGCTGGGATTACAGATGCTCTTTCAGCAGGCGCTGCGCTTCGCGCGCGTTGAGCGTGCGCCCAACGGAGACGGCCTTGCCGTCGATCACGAGCGCGGGCGTGCTCATCACGCCGTAGTTTGCCATCTCGGCATAGTCCGTCACGTGGCCGACCGGTTCGTCCACGCCGAGTTCTTCCAGCGCCTTTTTCACGGCCTGCTCCAGCGCGCGGCATTTCGGGCAGCCCGCGCCGAGCACGAGAATGCGTGCCGTGTCCGCGGCCGTTTCGCTCGCTTTTTCTGCGGTTGCGCCGCCGCCACAGCAGCAGCTATGTTCTTCTGCGTCGATTTGATTGCGAATTTCGTTCATCTTATCCTCCAAATATTCAATCAATGGTTCCATCTGTTATTATCGTTGTTTTTCCTGCGGGGCCGTTACAGCACGCCCTGCAGGGCGTTAAAGAGATACCCGATGACGATGATGCCGACGGTGCAGATGACCGTAAACAGCGCGAGCAGCTTCGGCTTGACCGCGCGCCGTAGCATCATCAGCGACGGCAGGGAGAGCGTCGTGACCGCCATCATAAACGCGATCACCGACCCGAGCCGCGCGCCCTTGTCAAACAGCGCCTCCGCCACGGGAATCGTGCCGAAGATGTCCGCATACATCGGCACGCCGGTCAGCGTCGCCAGCACCACGCCGAAGGGGTTCTTGCTGCCGAGCACGGCGACGACCCACTCTTCCGGAATCCAGTTGTGGATCACGGCGCCGATCGCCACGCCCGCCAACACGTAGGGAAACACCTTTTTAAACGTTTCCGCCATCGCGGAGGCGGCGAAGGAAACCCGCTCCCGAACCGTCAGCTTCTGCTCTGCGACGTCCGCAAGCCGCGTTTTGACGACGATATCCTCCAGGTAACGCTCCATGTGCAGCTTCTCGATCAACAGTCCGCCGAGCACGGCGATGACGAGCCCGCAAAGCACGTATAGCCCCGCGATCTTCGCGCCGAAGATGCTCGAGATGACCACGAGCGAGCCGAGGTCGACCATCGGCGACGAGATGAGAAACGAAAACGTCACCCCGACCGGTAGGCCCGCGCCGGTGAAGCCGATGAAAAGCGGAATGGACGAGCAGGAACAAAACGGCGTCACCGTGCCAAGCAGCGCGGCGGCGGTGTTCGCCCATATGCCGTGAAAACGGGAAAGCGTACGCTTCGCCCGCTCCGGCGGGAAAAAGCTCTGGATGTAGCTGATGATAAAGATCAGCGTGCAGAGCAAAATGAAGATCTTGACCGTGTCAAAGAAGAAAAACTGCAGACTGCCGACCCAGCGATTCGCAAGATCGAGTCCCAGCGCTTCCAGCAGGCGGCCGACCAGCGTGTTCAGCCAATGCATGGCGAGAATCTGGTTTTGAATGAAATCCAGCACAGCGTTCATCTGCCTCACCCTCGCGTTCCGTCGGAGACGGCGCAGCCGCAGGACGCGCCGTGGCGCGCCTTGCCCTCGGCGCGCTCATTCGGCGTCAGTATGGCCTGCATCGCGGCAATCGCGCGCGCGGAACCCTGCGCGCTCAGGCGATAATGCGTCCATTTGCCGCACTCCCGGCTCTCGACCACGCCGCTTTCGATCAGAATTTTCATATGGTAGGACAGCGCGGACTGCCCGATTTCAAGATGGTCGAGCAGCCTGCAGGCGCACTGCTCCCCGCCACGCAGCTGCGCGAGAATCTTCAACCGATTCTCGTCGCAAAACGCTTTCATCATCTTTGCCTGTTCCGCGTAATCATACGCCACATCCATCGCCTCACATCAAAAAGTTTCGATGTGTCAAATCTTACGCTTCACATCGAAGTTTGTCAATATGAGAAACTGAGATTTTACCGGAATCTTACAATCGATCGGATCCATCTGTCCACAAAAACAAAAACCCGCCGGAGCGCCCCGGCGGATGAGATCAGTGTTCCTTTTTATCGCGTTTTTCCGCTTCGGAAGGGCCCGGCCCGGCGCAGTGCGCGCAGTCGCCCGTACAGCCGGCGCAGGGGCCGCAGCCGGACTTTCTTTTCCGCACGACGCGGCGCACGACGAGAAACATCACAAACGCAACGAGCGCAAGGATCAGATAATCGGCAACGCGCATGTCAGAACAATCCTCCGATCTGGTAGGCGGCAAACGCCACGACCCAAGCGATGGCACATTGCATGACCACCACGCCGAATGTCGCAATTCCCGACCTGAGCTCTTTTCGCACGGTCGCGATCGCGGCGACGCAGGGCGTATACAGCAGCGTAAAGAGCAAAAAACTCACCGCCGAGAGCGGCGTAAAGAGATTCGTCAGCACGAGGTGCAGCTGCGCGATGCCCGTACCCATCAGCACGGAGAGCGTGCTGACCACCGCCTCTTTGGCGACAAACCCGGAGATGAGCGACGTGGCCACGCGCCAGTCCGCAAAGCCCATCGGCAAAAAGATCGGCGCGATGAGCCGGCCGACAAGCGCGAGCAGGCTGTTTGCGCTCTCGGTCACGACGTTGAGGCGCGTGTCGAACGTCTGCAAAAACCAGATGACGACGCTCGCGAGCAGGATGATGGTAAACGCGCGCTCCAGAAAATCCTTTGCCTTCTCCCAGAGCAGCAGCAGCACGTTTTTCGGCGAGGGCATGCGATAATTCGGCAGCTCCATGACAAACGGCACCGGCTCGCCTCGGAACGCCGTGCCCTTGAGCAGCAGCGCGACAAGCACGCCGAACACCACGCCAGCGGCATAGAGGCCGATCATCACCAGCGCCTGATAGCGCGCGAAAAACGCCGCGCAGAACACCGCATAGATCGGAATCTTCGCCGAGCAGCTCATAAAGGGGGTCAGCAATATCGTCATCTTGCGGTCGCGGTCGCTCGCAAGCGTGCGCGTCGCCATGATGGCGGGCACCGAGCAGCCAAAGCCGATCAGCATCGGCACAAAGCTGCGCCCCGAGAGGCCGATTTTTCGAAGCAGCCGGTCCATGACGAACGCCACGCGCGCCATGTAACCCGTATCTTCCAATATCGAGAGAAAGAAAAACAGCGTCACCACAATGGGCAGAAAGCTCAGCACGCTGCCGACGCCGGCAAATACGCCGTTTACCACGAGGCTCTTGACCACGGGGTTGATGCCATAGGCGGTCAGCCCCCGATCCACCAGGGCGGTCAGCGCGTCGATGCCGCCGGTCAGCAGGTCCGACAGCGTGCTGCCAATGACGTTGAACGTCAGCCAGAATACGAGGAACATCACGCCGAAAAACACGGGCAGCGCCGTGTATTTGCCGGTGAGGATTTTGTCTATTCTGACGCTTCTTTTATGCTCCTTGCTCTCGCAGCATTTGACCACCGAAGCCGCGACCACGCCCTCGATGAAGGTATAGCGCATGTCCGCAAGCGCTTCGTTTCGGTCGAACCCCGTTTCGCTCTCCATCTCGAGCACGCTGTGCTCGATGAGTTCGAGCTCGTTCTGGTCGAGCTCGAGCAGCTCCGCAAACGAGCGGTCGCCCTCGATGAGCTTGGTCGCGCAGAAGCGTGGCGAGACGCCGACCGCCCGCGCATGGTCCTCTATGACATGCGCGACGGCGTGGATGCAGCGGTGCACCGCGCCGTCCGGACAGAAATCCTGCACTGCGGGCAGAACGCGCCGCTTGACGGCGTTCATCGCTTGGCCGACCAGCTCCGAAACGCCCTCGTTTTTCGACGCGGCGATGGGCACGACCGGCACGCCGAGCTGTCGGCTCATGAGCTGCACGTCGACGGAGCCGCCGTTTTCGCGCACCTCGTCCATCATATTCAGCGCAACCACCATCGGGATGCGCAGCTCCAGCAGCTGCAGCGTCAGATAGAGGTTCCGCTCGATATTCGTCGCATCCACGATGTTGATGATGCCGTCCGGCTTGCCGTTGAGGATGAAGTCCCGGGAGACGATCTCCTCCTGCGTGTAGGGGCGAATGGAGTAAATGCCCGGCAGGTCGACGACCTGCGCGTCCTTAACGCCGCGAATCTCCCCGGTCTTCTGGTCCACCGTCACGCCCGGAAAGTTTCCGACATGCTGATTGGACCCCGTAAGCGCATTGAACAGCGTCGTCTTGCCCGAGTTCTGGTTTCCCGCAAGCGCAAATACCATTTCCGTCCCCCTCTTCCTCCGCGAGCGCGATGTTGCGCGCGTCGTCCTTGCGCAGCGTCAGTTCGTAGCCGCGCACGCATATCTCAATCGGATCGCCCATCGGGGCGACCTTGATCATGGTCACTTTCGTATTGGGGATCAGCCCCATGTCGAGCAGCCGAAGCCGCAGCGCGCCTTCGCCGCCGACGGCGCGGATGGTGCCCGTCCGCCCGATTTTCAATTCGTCCAGTTTCATGTTTCCGCTTCTCCGTGTTTTCCCCCGCGCCGCCGGCGTAGCCGCAAGCCGGCCATATCAGGCGCACTAAAGCGCCCGCCGCGGGAAGTTAGATTACTCTAACTTCGCGATAGGAGTTTACTGCGTCCGCCCCGGCTTGTCAATCCCCCGCGCAAAAAAACACGCGCCGCGGCACGGTAAAATCCGCGTAAAACGATTCAATCTTGAAATTCGCGGTTTGCTGGTGTAGCATAGAAAATAAGAAAATGGAGGTGCGGGCCATGCAGGTCAACGAGTCGATCGAAGATTACCTCGAGCAGATCCTCATACAGCAGGAAAAAAACGGCTGCGCGCGCTCCGTGGATATCGCGGCGAACCTCGGCGTGACAAAAGCGAGCGTCAGCCATGCGACAAAGCTATTGCGCGAGAACTCTTATATTCGCATGGCGGACGACAAGTGCATCACGCTCACGCCGCGCGGACGCGAAATCGCGGAGAAGATGTATCAGCGACACCGCGTGCTCGCGCAGTTTCTGATGCGCCTCGGCGTGCAGGAAGAGACCGCCTTTGCGGACGCCTGCCGCATGGAGCACGACATCTCGGCAGAGACGTTTTCCGCCATCTGCCGCCATGCGGAAAAGGGTTGGGACTGAGCAAGTGAATTGTCAAACTAAGTGCAACACTTAAGGAGTTCACGCTCCCATAAAGACTGAGGCGAACAGAAGCTAAGAACTTTACGAGGCCTGGCGTTGAGAAGCGCCAGGTTTCGTTTTAGAGTGGCGGGGCTGACTCTGGAA
>JAAYUE010000044.1 GCA_012517905.1 Clostridiales bacterium
CTGAGACACTCATTTCCAAGTAGGGTGACACGGAATACATTAAACTCTTATTTAATAGAGTATTGATATATTCACTGTTCTGGGCATGATATAGAAAAGTATTGCAACCACCGCAAGAAAAATCGCCTTGAACAACGAATGCAGAGTATTCAGGGAATAGTTTCGAAATGGTTCTGTAATTTATCTCTCTACCGCCTAAAACAAGTTGCGGAACCAAACGTACTGTATGCTTTAACCACAATTTTGTATGTGTTTTGTTTTCAAGTAATGAAAGTGATCTGCCCCCGTTTTATGGTTCAGAAGCAATGTTAGTAAATTAATCGTTCTAAGCAGCGATTGGAAGCACGGTTTGAGGGGCGGGCGGCCGCCCGCCGAGACTCGAATGCGGCCTGACCTGATTGTAGTAGCGAACCCATCGTTGCGTCAACACTTGTGCCTCATACATGGTGTCTTGGCTTAATTAACACATATGATTATGATAGAGCGTTGGACTCCTAAGTGAAAGGCCGTGCGTTCGAATCGCGTCGGGAACGCCAAAGCGGAGGCCACTCAAAGGGTGGCCTCCGCTTTGTTGCGTCGTTTTCGAAATTTTAAAACTACATGCGAAAGCGCCGCAGTGCTGGCGCTTTTTATGGCTGCGGAAAACAGCAGATCGGCCTATGAGCGGTGTAAGTGCTTGCTTCCGACCGGCGGAGTTTTCAGGGAGGCGCTAGAGTGTTTCGAACTTGTATCAGAAGCATATAAACGGTTCCCCTGCATTCCCTCCTTACAAACCACTTGACAACGCAGCGACACTGTGCTAATTTGAATTGGTAATATTATCATAATATAATATTTTATTGGCACGATCTTTTCATCCCATGAGCAATGGACAAATACCGATCCATGCATTCTAAACAATCTTGCGGCTCGTGCCGCTGGCAAACGGGTTTATGACCGATTCAATATCCGTGTAAAGGAGCTTGTCATGTCGTCTATTCATTCGATGTTCCACGCAAGGAGTGTCGCGGTGGTCGGTGCGTCCAGAACGCCCGGAAAGACCGGGAATACGATCCTGCGCAATCTGATCGATGGAGGGTATCAGGGCGCGATTTACCCCATCAATCCGCAAGGCGGAGTCCTGATGGGAAAACCCTGTTATGCTTCGCTGGACGACATATCGGAAGACATCGACCTGATTGTGGTCGCCATACCCGCGCGGTTCGTGCCGGGTATTTTGGAGCAGGCCGGACGCAGGCACGCCAAGGGCGCGATCATCATCAGCGGCGGTTTTCGGGAGACCGGAAACGACGCGCTCGAAGCGGACACGCTCGATGTCGCAAGGCGCTGCGGAATACGCCTGATCGGTCCGAATTGCCAGGGGCTGAACTATACGCCGAATCATCTGTGCGCCTCTTGGCCGCTGGTCAGCGCGTGCGGCACGATTGCGATCGTTTCACAGAGCGGCACCATCGGGGCCGCGATGGAAATATGGGCGGAGCAGGATCATTTGGGGCTTTCGGCGTTTGTTGCGCTGGGAAACAAAAGCGATATCTCCGAAGAAGAGCTGATGATGTATTTTGCGGACGATCCTAACACGAGCGTGCTTGCGCTGAATGTCGAAGGGGTGAAAAACGGGCGCAGCTTTATCGACTGCGTCCGGTATTGCGCGGAGCGCAAACCGCTGATCATATTGAAACCGGGACGCTCGAAAAGAGGACAGGTGGCGGCGCAGTCGCATACCAAGTCGATCGGCGGCAGAGACCAGGTATTCGAAGCGGTCTGCCGGCAGTTTGGCGCGCTGCGCGCCTACGATCTTTCGGAGTTTTATGACTACGCAAAGATCGCAAGTCTGGTCAAAAAGCCTGCCGGCAATCGACTTGCGATTGTGACCTCTAGCGGAGGAAGCGGTATTCTTGCCGTGGACGCCGCCGTGGAAAACGGGATTGACATCGCTCCCCTGGAGGAGCGCGCGGCACAAAAGCTGCGCGCGGCGCTGCCCGAGCAGTGCGTGATTGCGAATCCGCTGGATCTGACCGGGGATGCCGACGCGGAGAGATTTCGACTGAGCCTTGCCGTGCTGCTGGAGCAGGAGGGGATCGATACGGTGCTGGCCATATTCGGCGACCCCATCCCCGGCGCAAGCGAAGTATTGCGCGATTTGGCGGCCCATACGACGAAACGGATCATAGCGGCATATCTTGGCGGCGGAGAGGTCGAAAAAACCGAGGTTTCCGCGCTGCACGAATGCGGGATACCGGTCTTTCCAACGCCGGAACGCGCGGCCAAGGCGCTCGGCGGACTGCTCAGGCTGGGCAAATGAAAGCATGCGCGCCGCTTGCCGGGCAGCGCGCGGAATTGTGAGGAAAACGATGCATCGCGTGATCGAACAGGCGCTGGAGGAGAAACGAAATCCTCTGGAACCCGAAGTATTGAATCTGTTTGCCGACTACGGTCTGCCGGCGCCGGCGTATGTCTTTGCCACGTCGTGCGCGGAAGCGGTTGCCGGGGCGGAACGCCTCGGGTATCCCGTCGTGCTCAAGGTGGTGTCCGCAAAGATTGTGCACAAATCCGAGGCGGGCGGCGTAAAGCTGAACCTTGCGAGCGCCGAAGATGTGGAGCGGGCGTATCAAAGCGTACTCAATAGCGTTGCGGCGTTTGATTCCGAGGCGGCGATCGCCGGCGTGCTCATCGAGAAACAGGCGGCAAAAGGGGTGGAATGCATCGTCGGCATCCTGTACGACGAGCAGTTCGGTCATTGCGCGATGTTTGGGTTGGGGGGCGTGGCGGTCGAGCTGTTTCAGGACGTGTCCTTCCGCGTGGTGCCGCTGACGCGTGAGGATGCGAAGAATATGATTGCGGAGACGAAAGCGTCAAAACTGCTGAACGGATTCCGCGGCGAACTGCCAAAAGACGTCGAAGCGATTGTCGACGTACTGAAGCGGGTATCCGCCATGATACGGGACAACCCTCAAATCAAAGAATTGGATATCAATCCATTGATGGTTTACGAACAAGGTGCTATCATACTTGACGGCAGGGTTTTGCTGTAACCGCGGTTTGCTGATTGCATTCGCGTGATTGAGGAGGACGATTCATTGGTTCATATGAGCATTTTTGAGATGATCATGCTGATTTGTTTCGGGGCGGCCTGGCCCGCGTCTCTGTACCGCTCCTATAAGAGCAGATCGACCAAAGGGAAGAGCGTGCTGTTTACCATCACGGTGATCGTAGGCTATATCGCCGGAATCATCCATAAAATTCTGTATCAATACGATTTTGTGCTGTATCTCTATGTGCTCAATATGGCAATGGCGACGACGGATCTGCTGCTGTGGTTGCGCAACCGACGGCTTGAAAAGGCGCATGCGGCGGCGGAAAGTAGCGCGGAGCAATAGCGGGAAAAAGTGCTTGACATCGCGACCGGGCCATGTTACGATGCGGATAGTGGTAATATTATTATACCTATAACGCTTGAAACGAATCGGGAAAAGGAAGCACATGGCGATTCTTGAACGAAAAAATGTAAGCATGCAGATCATCGATTATATCCTTGATCTCATCATACAGGGGAAGCTGAAAAAAGGCGACCGCATCATGAACGAGCGGGAGTTTTCAGAAACGCTGGGTGTGAGCCGCGTCCCGCTTCGTGAGGCGATCTCCGCGCTGTCTCTGGTCGGCGTTCTGTCGCCCAAACAGGGCGAAGGCACGTTTGTCAGCACCTACAATCCGGACATCTTCAGCAGAGTGATCTATGCCAACGTGATCTTGGAGGACACTTCGATCGACGATATCCTGAGCGTTCGGTGCATCGTGGAAAGCAACTCGGCCGAGATTGCGGCGGCCGTCGCGACGCCGGAGGACCTCCGCGCGATCGACGCGGCGATAAAAGAGCATGCCGAAGCGGTTTCCAGCTATCTGGCAGGCACATGCAGCCTCGAACGGGTCATCGAAAAGGACCACGGCTTTCACAGCGCGATCGTCGCGGCAACGCATAACACCTTTTTCAAGCAGTTTTTCGACGTGCTGAAGCACTCGATTCAATACTGCCATATGACCTGCGTCAACCAGCCCGAAAAATTCCCTGGGTTTGTCGAAATGCACCAGCGGCTGTTCAACGCGATTCAGGACAAACAGCGCGCGCAGGCATACATCATCATGCACGAACACATCGCGGATTA
Source organism: Clostridiales bacterium (assembly GCA_012517905.1). Taxonomy (GTDB): domain Bacteria; phylum Bacillota; class Clostridia; order Christensenellales; family CAG-138; genus UBA7703. Next base: position 4,161 of record JAAYUE010000044.1, read on the forward strand.
CGAATCCGATCGCCCGCAAAAATCCGACGTGAAAGCGGCGGACGCATCCTATGAATACCAGTCCCGCCTGAAAACCCGGTAACGCTCCCAATCAGAACCCGAACCCTATCCCTTTGCATTTGATCATTTCATTCCGACCATAACCCCAGAGTGGTGGCCTAAGATTTTTGTTATTTTAAGTGGTAATATTATATTACAATAATATCTGTGAATATACAATCCATCATCGTAATCCATAGGCCCATATGGGCAGTTAGTAAATGCATAGAGGAGAAAACGAACATGAAGAAACCAAATGACTATTCTCGTTATAAACCGCGGCCATACAACGAGATATGCCCGGAAAGCACGCTCAAACCTTCGGAAATCACGAGAGACGCGTGGCTGAAGGACGCATTTCCTGAATGGGGCAGGTTTTTAAACTACGAAATAGATCATTACACGGTGCCGAAGGGCGAAGTCAGCATGTGGTGGGTCGGCGGTTCTTCCTGGGTGCTCAAAACCGACGAGGGCAGTATTTTTCTGATCGATCCATATGCGGGCGTTTCGCATAGCACAAAATACGGCGAGTGCGGCGTTTGCTACCAGTCCGGCGCGGAATTCATCAACTGGCTGAAGCTGACCCCGCAGTATCTGGATCCCTGGGCGTATGAGCGGATCGACGGCTATTTTATTTCGCACACGCACTGCGACCACTGCGATCCTTATGCGGTTGCCGCGGCAAAGCAGGTCAGCGACACGTCGTTTTATGGGCCGAAGGTCGTGACGGAGAAGCTGGTCGGGGAGTTTGGCGTACCAAAAGAGCGCGTCGTCACCGCGAGTGTCGGACAGGTGCTGTCTTTTCCCGGGGCGAAGGTGCATATTCTGCCCAACTATGACGACACCGCCATCCGGACCGACACCGCCGATGCGCTGCTGGCATACGACGACTGCTGCCTTTCCTTCCTGTTTGAAACGTCCGGCGGGAACATCCTGTTTGCGGGGGACACGTGGTACAACGACGCGTATGTGGAGATCGGCGCGACGTATGACATCGACGTGGCGACGTTCGATATGGGCTACAACGCGGTGGGCGCAACCGACAAGATGACGCCGTTCGACGCGCTGCGCTTCGGACAGGCCCTGCGCGTAAAGGTGCTCATTCCCGACCACTACGATATCTGGGCGAACATCGCGGGCGAACCCAATCTCATCATCGACCAGTTCGAACGCATCGTTGCGGAGATGGACCCGGGCATCAGGACGGTCGTCATGCGCGGGGGCGGGCGCTTTGACTACCCGGCGGATCAGGATATCAAGCGGTACTGGTATCCGGACGGAAGCGAGAGCTATAACTTTGACAAGTCGGCAATCCGCGATGCGATTGCAAAGCGCAGGCCGGTGCTGACCGATCACAAGAGCAAAAAGAAAGGATGAGGAAACATGGCAAAGAAGCAGGATAAAAAGATCATCGTGACGGCGTCTGTTTCGGGCAACGCGCACACCAAGGAGATGTCTCCGGCCGTTCCCTATGGCGTGGTGGAGATTTCCGACGCCGCGGTGGAAGCGTTTCGCGCCGGCGCGTCCATGGTGCATATCCATGCGCGGGAGGAAAACGGCGATCCGTCGGCGAACATTGAAACCTTTGGAAAGATTCTGTCGCGCACAAAAGAGCGCTCGCCGAAAGGCGCCGTGATCGGGATCACGACCGGCAGCGCGGGCGACGCGGGGTTTGCGGAGCGGCTTGCGCCGGTTCCGGCGCTCAAGCCCGAAATCGCGTCCTTCAACAGCGGGTCCATCAATTTTTCGTCGCCGGGAGACCCCAGCTCTTACGATGAGGTGTTCGGCAACTCGCTGAAGGACATGATCACATGCGCCGAGACGATGCGCGACGCAGGAACGCTGCCGGAGTTTGAAATCTTCGACTTTGGCATGCTCAACAACGTGCTCTTCCTCCGGAAAAACGGATATCTTGACCGGCCGGAGTACTTTCAGTTTGTGCCCGGCGCGCTGGGCTGCATCCCCATGAATCAGGACAACGTGGCGTTTTTCGTGCAGAGCATGCGCCGCATGTTCGGCGAAGAAGCACAGTTTTCGATGGTGGCGCCCGGCAGGAGAATCTATCGCTACGAGATACTCAGCGCGCTCTGGGGCGGAAACGTGCGCGTCGGCATTGAGGACAGCTTATACTACAATATACAGGGGGATCTCGCCACCAGCAACGCGCAGATGGTGAGCAAGGTCGTCTCCATTCTCAAGCAGCTCGATTTTGAAATCGCGACCTCCGAAGAGACGCGCGAAATGCTGCAGCTTAAGGGAGCGGATAAGGTCAACTTCTAACAGGTGCGAATTGATTTGCGCGGTCGACGGCGTCCGGCCCGGCCGGACATCCGCCGCCGTGCAGGAATAAAACACGAGGAGGTTATTATGAAAAAACTGGTATCTACTCTGCTGTGCGTGCTGCTGGTAGCGGGCTTGCTGACCGGCTGCACCGGTGCGCCCGCCGCTGCGGACGTAAAAACAGAAGCGGCAGATTCCTCCGCATCCGCAGGTTCGGCAGAGAACTCTACGGAAAACGCGGTGGAACCTGCTGCCCCTGACGACGCTGCTATGCAGGAAAAACTGAACACCACGCTGTACATCGGGTGTTCGTTTGAGACGTTTGATAACCCTTATCTTGTCACATTTGACAAGGGTTGTCAACTCTTCTGCAAGTACCTTGACTCGATTGGCCAGAAGTATGAGTACACCTGCATGCTCAATGAAGGCAACAGTGAAAAACAGATCAACGACATTAACGCCCTCCTTGCAAAATCCGGCGGAAACGCGATCTTTTTCATTGACCCGAACGAAGCTGCCATCGTGAGCGTTCTTGCGGAAGCGGTCAATGACGCGGGCGCGTTCATGTGCACCACGTGGACCAAGCCGGAAGATCTGGACGTCTGGGACTACGACGGATGGGTCGCCCATCACTCTCCCGACGATGTGACGATGGGCTACAAGAGCGCCATTCAGATGTTTGAGTCGCTGCCCACCCCCGGGCAGGGCAAGATCGTCGCACTCCAGGGCAACCTCGGCCACACCACTGCCAACAACCGCTATCTGGGGCTTGAAAAAGCGCTGAAGGAATACCCGGGCATCGAGCTGGTCGCGGTTGAAAGCGCAAAATGGATGGCGCCGGAAGCGCTCTCCATCATGGAGACATGGCTCGCCAAGTACGACGACATCGACGGCGTGTGGTGCGCCAACGACAACATGGCCATGGGCGCGATCCAGGCCCTGCAGGCAAAAGGCCTTGCCGGCAAGGTGAAGGTCTGCGGCATCAACGCAATCCCCACGGCGATCGATTACATCGAAGACGGCACCATGGCCGCGACGGTGGACTGCAACGGCTGGGGACAGGGCGGATATTCGCTGGCCATGTGCTACCTTGCATGGACCGGCCAGACCGACGTGCCGTCCCTGCCGCACGATCAGCGCCTCTTTGCCACGGAGAGCATCTTTGTCAACAGCAGCAACGTGGCGGAGTACAAGGCGACCTACGTCGACAACGAACCGACGCTGGATTTCGAGCATCCCTATGAAGCGTTCGTTTACGGGCCTTACGTGAGCTAGGCGAGCACGGTCTCGTTTCGGATGAAAGCGATCGGCTTCCATCAGGACTGCCAATACCGGAGCCGGTCATATTCGGGGCCGCTTGCAAGCGGCCCCGAATATCCGAAGGATATTCACGTTGAGGCAACTTACAGATAAGGAGACGAGATACTATGAGGAACCGTACGGCTGCAATGAGCATTGCGGAGGAGTTTTCGGCCAAGGTGCAGCGAGAGCAGCGCAGGGACAAGCTGATTCGCTGGGCGCCGGTCATCGTGCTTTTTGCGCTGGTCACCATCTTTTCGATTCTTCGCTTTGACAGTTTTTTTACGCTCTACAATCTCAATACCATTTTCAACCAGATGTCGATTACGCTGATCATTGCCGTAGGCGCGACGTTCGTCGTCCTGATCGGTTCGGTGGACCTGACGGTGGACGGTGTCGTCGGCCTTGCTTCCTGCACGGTGGCGCTGCTGATTCTGAATGGTAACAACGAAAACAATTTCGGAATATTTGGCGTACTGATTGCAATCTCGGTCGGGCTGGCATTCGGCCTGTTGACGGGATTCATCCATGTACGTTTCAGGATATCGTCCTTCATGGTTACCTATGCGTTGGGCGCGGTCGCCGTCGGATGCGGCATTCTCTTTTCCGGCGGGCTGTGGGCGCAGATCAAGGACGCGTCGCTGCTGGCCATCCCCGCGGCGAGCTTTCTCGGAATTCCCGTCATCACGTGGATTTCGTTTGTGGTGCTTGGCATCGCGTGGGTCATTCAGGAAAAAACGCCCTTTGGACGGCATATGATCGCCATCGGCACCAACGAAGAGGTGCCGCGCGTGACAGGCGTAAAAGTGGATCTGGTCAAGGTTATGATCTTCATGTGGTCGGGACTGTGCCTTGGGCTTGCTGGCGTGCTCGGCGCGCTTCGGCTCGCGCGCGGCGAGGCGGATGTCGGCACGGGGCAGTTCTTTACGGCCTATGCGGCCGTGATCGTCGGCGGTACGTCGCTTTCCGGCGGCAGGGGCGGGGTGATCAACACGCTCATCGGCGTTTTGATCATCACGGTGCTGAATAACGGGCTCCTCCTGATGGATGTGAACATCTTCATCCGTTCGGGGATGCAGGGACTGATCATTCTCGTCGCCATCGCCCTCACGATCGATCGCAACCGACGCGCGATCTGCAAATAGAGGTGTAGAAAATGGAAGAAAACAAATTGATCGAAATACTGGACGTGAGCAAGGATTACAACGGGCATCCGGCGCTTCAGAATGTATCCATGCACGTTCGCTGCGGCGAAATCGTCGGACTCGTCGGCGAAAACGGCGCCGGCAAGAGCACGCTGCTGAAAATCATCATGGGGGTGGAGGCGCTCTCCGGCGGGTCGATGCTGATCCGCGGCGAACCGTATCGCCCGCAGTCGCCGCGCGAGGCCAACACCAAGGGCGTCGGCATGGTCTTTCAGGAGCAGTCGCTGATTACAAACCTCACCGTGGGTCAGAATATTTTCTTCGGCGAGGAAAAGTATTTCAGCCGGTTCGGCATCGTGAACTACAAAGAGATGTACGAAGAAGCCGAGCAGGCGCTGTGCGCGGTCGACGTAACGAACATATCGCCCCGAAAATATGTTCGAAACATCAACTTCGCCGCGCGTCAGATGGTGGAGATCGCAAAAGTGGTCAACCAGGCGAACGGCTGCAAGCACGACAACGCCGTCGTGCTTCTGGACGAGCCGACCTCCGTGCTCAACGACGCCGAGGTCGAGCAGCTGTTTGTGCAGATGCGAAAGCTCGCCGCAAGCGGCCACGCGGTCATATTCGTATCGCACCGGCTGGACGAGGTGCTGCGCATCACGGAGCGCATCTATGTGTTTAAGGACGCGAAAAACGCGGGCGAATTCGTCACGGCCGACACGACGGAGACGATGCTCTACAACGCGATGGTCGGCCACAGCACGACGTCCGAATACTATTATACCGACCTGCAGCGGGACCCTGCCGAAGAAACCGTGCTGGAGGTAAAGGAACTCAGCCTGTTCGGGTTGTTCAAGGACGTCTCGTTCCAGCTTCGAAAGGGCGAGATCCTGGGGTTCTGCGGCGTGATCGGATCGGGCAAGGAGGAGCTTTGCTATGCGCTCTGCGGCGATCTGAAACCGACGGCGGGGCAGATTTGCCTCAAGGGAAGCCCGGTCAACCTCCGTTCGCCGGCGGTTGCGCGGCGCACGGGAATTCTGATGATCCCGCAGGAGCGAAACATCGAAGGCGTCATCGGCAAACTCAGCATCAATGACAATATCAACGCCTCGAATCTGCAGAAACTGTCGAAATTTGGAATCCTTTCCCTGAAAAAACTGGCGGTGCAGGCGCAGGACTGGATCGAGCGGCTGCGGATCAAGGCCACGAGCGGGAAAGAGGCGGTGGAGCAGCTTTCGGGCGGCAACATGCAAAAGGTCGTCTTTGCGCGCATGCTGGCAAGCGAATGCGACGTCGTCCTGCTGAACCATCCGACCCGCGGCGTCGATGTCGGCGCCAAAAACGAGATCTATCGCTTGATTCGCGAGATGGCGCAGGCCGGGCGGTCCATTATCCTGCTCGGCGACACGCTAGACGAGTGCATCGAGATGAGCAACCGCGTACTGGTCATGATGGATGGAAAAATCGCCGGCGAGTTCGATGCGCCGGTCGGTCATAAGCCGGGCAATCTGGACGTGATCCAGTGCATGATGTGACGAACGGGGAGGTGAAAGCATGCGACAGACTACAGGTGAAACAAAAAAAATCAACAGACACGCAGTCAAAGCGTTTCTGGAAGCGACGGCGGGCGCGTGGGCGCTGGTTGCGCTGATTCTGCTGTTCTATTCGATGAACGGCGCCTTTTTAAACCAGTTCAATATCCGCAATCTGTTCAATAACATGGCTACCCTGCTGATCATGTGCTGCGGGGCGACGTTGCTGCGCATCATCGGCTCGCTGGACCTCTCCATGGGCGCGGTTTGTTCGGTTGCGAACGTGATCTTCGTCTCGACGCTGGCATCCCTCGGCGCCGCTTCCTACCTCGTTGCGATCGGCTTCGGTATGCTGGCGGGGTTCATGCTCGGCTTTTTGCACACAAAGCTCAAGATCCCCTCGTTCATCGCTTCGCTGGGGTTCATGAACATCTGGCAGAGCGTAGCGCTGCTCATCGTTAAGACGCCGTTCAGCATTAAAAAAGCGCAGCAAGTGTTCATCGAGTGGGGAAAGATCCGCTTCGGCGTGATCGATCTGCCGACGATCTTTTCGATCGTGCTGCTCGGCGTATTCGCGCTGTTTCTGACGTATACCGTCGCGGGGCGCAGCATGGATCTGATCGGCTGCAACGAGCGTGCGGCGCGTCTTGCGGGCGTAAAGACGGACCGGTATAAGATATTGGCGTTTACCATCACGGGGGTTACGAGCGCGCTTTGCGGCATTCTGCTGGCGATCCGCCTGCGCAGCTGCGACCCCGCGGTCGGCCTGCCGTATACGCTGCTGGCCTATGCGGCGGTATTCCTCATCGGCGGACACGGCAACGTGCTGAAAACGCTGCTCGGCGTCGGGATCGTCACGGTGATCGACAACGGTATGACGATCATCGGCGTGGACGCGTTCTGGTCCCGCATCATATTCGGTTCGCTGATCATCGTGTCGATGATTCTCACGATGGACCGGGGCGGGCGCAAGGCGATCGTAAAATAGCGCGCCGGTTGCGGGGAAACGACCCCGCAGACCCGGACAATGAACCCGCGCTGCGCCGCCGGAAAATGGCGGTACGCGGTGAAACCGAACGACAAACGACAGGAGGGACCATATGAAAGCGACGCTGCTGCTGGAAAACCACAGCCTGTTTAACCAATACTACAACGCCGAGCACGGATTTTCCGCCTGGGTGGAGGACGAGGACGTCAAGGTGCTCTTCGATACCGGGTATTCCGATAAATTCATCAAGAATGCCGAGGAGATGAAGATCGATCTGCGGACGGCGGACTATGTGATCATTTCGCACAATCACAACGACCACTCCGGCGGACTGAAGTATCTGATTCAGTATTACCGCGACAACGCGATGTTTCGAAAGCCCGTGCTGCTCATGGCGCATCCGGACATCATGCTGCGCAGGTATCAGTTCGTCGAGGATTATTGCGAGGGGATGGACGTGAGCCTGGAAGTGCTGGAGCAGTACTTTACGGTTCGCTTCGCCTCGGAACCCGTCTGGCTGACGAAAAATCTCGTATACATGGGCATTACGGAGATATCAAACGATTTCGAGCGGTCTTTTCCGCAGGGCGCGAAAGTGCTGAGAAACGGCGTGTGGGAAGACGACTATGTCGTCGAAGACACCCAGCTTGCCTACCGCCACGCAAGCGGGGAAGAGTCCAGCGTGATCGCCGCCTGCGCGCACTACGGCATCTGCAATATCATGGAATACGCAAAAAAGCTGACGGGCGCCAAACACACGCATACGTATCTCGGCGGCTCCCACCTTCGCTCGGAGGAAGTGCCGCAGCGGCAGATGGACCGCACCTGCGACTACGTGCGCGGCGAACAGATCAGCCGGTTTTACATCTGCCACGACACGGACCTGCCGTGCGTGATTCAACTGGCCAACGCCTGCCCGGCCATGGAGGCCGGCGTCGGGCTGGTCGTAAATTTTGATTAGAGGTTATTGACGATGCAAGAAAGCTATTTTCAGCGGGTCATGCGCAAGACGCCGACCTGCTTCTGGATCAACAACGTCACCCGCGAAGAAGCGCGGATCGCCATCGATGCGGGCGCGCGCAACTGCACCCAGAACCCTTCCTATCCCTGGAAGATTCTGAACCAATCTTCGGACAGCGAGCGCGCAAAAGCGCTGCTCGACGAAATCCTCGCGCAGCAGGCGGACGACGAAGACGCGCTGCATGAGCTGCAGCGCCGTCTGGTCGCGGATATCTGCATGTATTTCAGCCCGATCCATCAGACGACCGGCGGGCGGGAAGGCTGGGTGACCATTCAGGCCAGCCCGATTCACGAGGACCTCGACACCATTCTGCGCTGGGCGCGGATTCACGTGAAAACGGCGCCCAACATGATGCTCAAAATCCCCGCGACGAAACAGGGGCTGGAAGCCATGGAAGTCCTCGTAGCGGAGGGGTATCCGGTCCTTGCGACCGAGGTCATGTCCGTTGCGCAGGTGATCGACGTCTGCGAGCTCTACGAGCGGGTCACGCAGAACGTCGAGCGCCCGCCCGTCATGTATCTTGCGCATATCGCCGGCATTTTCGACGAACATCTGCAGGCCACCGTGCAGCGTGAAGGAATCGATGTCGACGCGGATGCGCTCTGGCAGGCGGGAATCATCGTGGCAAAGAAGATCCGGCGCGTCATGGACGACCGCGGATACCGCGTGCAAATGCTCTCCGGCGGCGCGCGGGGATTGCAGCATTTTACCGAGATGGTGGGCGCACGCAGCGGCGTCACCATCAACTGGGTCAAAACGGCGGATAAGCTCGTCGAGCTGGACGGCCCCGTCATCGACCGCTTCTCCGCGCAGCCCGCGCCGGATGTTATAGACGAGCTGCTGGAGAAGGTGCCGGACTTCCGCAGGGCGTATGAAAGAAGCCTGTTGTCCGCCGAAGAATACGAATCGTTCGGGCCGGTTGTCCGCTTCCGGGATTCGTTTGAGGCCGCCTGGAGAAGCGGCCTGGATTTCATCGCCAAGCGCCGCACGGGCCTGCGCGGATAAGAAAGCGGGCAGGAGGGAAAAAATCATGGATTCGGATTCCATCGTAATCGTATCGGCGGCGCGCACCGCCGTCGGAAAATTCAACGGCGCATTGAAGGAATATTCCACCAGCGACCTTGGCGGGTTCGCCATCAAAGAGGCCATCGCCCGCGCCGGCGTACGGCCTGAAACGGTCGACGAGGCCATCATGGGCTGCGAAGGCGGAACAGGCGAGAACGCCTATATGACGCGCCTTGCGGCCGTCAAGGGCGGCATGTCCTACGACTCCGCCGCGCTGACCGTGAACCGGCTCTGCGCCTCCGGCCTTCAGTCCATCGTCACCGCGGCGATGGAACTGCAGGCGGGGTTTTCCCGCATCTGCGTCGCGGGCGGCGCGGAGAGCATGACGAACATGCCGTATTTCCTTGAGAAGGCGCGCTTTGGCTATCATTACGGCCCCGGCGCGCTGCAGGACAATCTCCACGAATGCCTCAGCGACCCGTTCCATCACGTGCACATGGGTATAACGGCGGAAAACGTTGCGAAAAAATACGGGATCACGCGCGGCGAACAGGACGAATATGCGCTTTTGAGCCAGCAGCGTGCAAAAGCTGCCGTCCTTTCCGGCGCGTTTGTCGAGCAGATCGTGCCGGTCACCGTGACGGTTGGAAAGCATGAAACCGCCGTTTTCGAGGTGGACGAGCACCCGCGCATGAACGCCACGCTGGAGTCTCTGGCGAAACTGAAGCCCGCATTCCTTCCCGACGGCACCGTGACGGCCGGCAACTCGTCCGGTCTGAACGATGCGGGCGCGGCCGTTTTGATGATGAAGGAAAACCTCGCCCTCGAGATGGGGCTTCGCCCGATGGTCCGCTTCCGTGCGGCCGCCGTTGCCGGCGTCGATCCGCTGCTCATGGGAACCGGTCCGATTCCGGCGGTTCGCAAACTGCTGGCGCAGACGGGCGTGCGCCTGGAAGACATCGGCGTGATCGAGCTGAACGAGGCCTTTGCCGCCCAGACGCTGGCCTGCATCCGGGAGCTGAATCTGGACCCGGAGCGCGTGAACACGCAGGGCAGCGGAATCTCGCTTGGCCATCCCGTCGGGGCGACGGGGTGTATCATCGCGATAAAAGCAATCTACAGGATGCTCCATAGCGAGGAACGGTATGGGCTTGCAACCCTCTGTGTCGGCGGCGGGCAGGGCATGGCGGCGCTGTTCGAGCGCTGCGAAAACTGAAAAACGATGTCATGAACACGATAGCGTATCGGACATCGGCGCCCGCGCCGGACGGTTTTTGCGCAACACAAAAAAGCGGCTGCAAAACAGCTGCTTTTTTAGTCGCCTGAACAAAATCGTGCGGGGTACGCGCGGAAAGTTTCTTCGCTTTCAACGGCCGGTCGGGATTCTGATTGTAAACCTGCTCCCCTTCCCGGGTGCGGACTCCAGCAGGATCGTGCCGCCGAGTTTTTCGATGTTTTCCCGGGCGATATACAGGCCGATGCCGTCGCCCTGCGTGTCCAGCGAATTCCTGCCGCGGTAATAGGCCTCAAAGATCTTTGGCTGGTCTTCTTGGGCGATTCCCGCGCCAGTGTCCTGAACGCTGACGGCAAACTCGTCTCCGGTCAACCCGTATTCAATGGTTACGTTGCCGCCGGACGGCGTAAATTTGTAAGCGTTTGTCAGGATGTTGTAGAGCGCCTGGCTCAGCTTGTATCGGTCGGTCTGGAGCGTGATCTTCTGCTGTCCGGTCGTCTGCAGGCGGACGGATTTTTTGTCGAACTGCGCCTTCAGCCCGCCGGTGATCTGCCGCATCAGCGCGGAGAATTCGACCGGCTCGATCTTCGCTTCGTCGATCTCCTTCTCCGCATCCAGGAGGCCGCTCATGTTTGTGATGATCGACGAAAGATGTTCGATCTGCGCCTCGCAGGTTTGAATTTCTTCCGGCGTGAAGCGGATGACGCCGTCCCGAAACCCTTCCAGATGCGTGCGCAGTATCGTCAGCGGCGTTCTGGTCTGATGGACGAGTTCGTCGATGCGCTTTTTGCGGCTCGTCTGCTTGAGTCTGAGGCGGGACTGCAGCGCCTCCAGGCTCTGCTGTATGGTTTGGATTTCTTTGACGCGGGACTGCCGGACGCGGCTTTCGCCGCCCATGTCGATATCGATCGCCTGCTGCGCGGTCTGCGTCAGATCGCGACTCATCTTTCTGCTGATGAAGAGCCCGAGCACGAAGACCAGAGCGAACACGATTCCAAACGACAGCACGCTGTTGCCGGCCAGCGCGAGCATGAACCGCTGCGTCCCGAGGGACTTGACGATGGAGCTGTATCGGGTCACGATCAGCTTTCCGATTACGGAGCCGCTTTTTGTAATGTCGATGGCGTCGATCTCCTCGGAGGCGGCGCCCATCATGCGGTTCATCGCGTTGCTGCGCATCATGCCCATCGCCGGATACCCCGGCGTGCCGACGTCGGCGAGCAGCTCGCCGTCCGTATTGTAGAGCCGGATGCGGTTGATCGGGTCGCTCAGATGGGATGTCAGCTGCATCTCCAGCTGCTGTTCGGTGTAGTCGCCGTCCGAAAGCGCCTCGGTGGAAAATTCGACCAGCTGGGCGATGTGCTGGTCGTAGTTGACTTTGGCATATCCGACGAAATAGCGGTTGATCAGGGTGCTGAGCACAAAGGAATTGACGAGCACCGCAATCGCCGCCGAGATCATCAGCACGAGCATCCACTGTCGCCGGATCGTCATTGCTTTGTCCCTCCGAAGCGGTATCCCGCGCCGTATTTCGTGACCAGCAGCTCGGGGTTGCGCGGGTCCTGCTCGATCTTTTGCCGGAGTTTTTTGACGTAACTGTCGATGTTGCGGTCGAACCCCTCGTAATCGTCCCCGAACGCCTGCTCGATCAGCTGCTCGCGAGAGAGCACCAGCCCTTCGTTTCGAAACAGCGCGTGCAGCAGGCGATACTCCGCCGTCGTCAGCGGAATTTCCTCGTTTTCCCGGGTGAGCGTCATGCTGCCCGTGTGCAGGCTCAGCGCGCCGCTGCGGTATACGAGTTCGTCCGCCTCGCGATAGACGCGCTGGAGGAGCCGCCGCACCCGCAGCATGAGCTCGTTTGCGCTGAACGGCTTGACGACGTAATCGTCCACGCCGGTGCGAAAGCCGCGGACGCGGTCGATCTCGCTCTGGCGGGCCGTCAAAAAAATGACGGGGATCTCGGATACTTTCCTGATTTCCTTCAGGACTTCGAATCCGTCGATCCCCGGCATCATGATATCCAGCAACACAAGATGGACGGTGTGGCCGTTGAACGCCGCCAGAGCCTCGAACCCGTCGCCCGCGGTCAATACGCCGTAGCCTTCTTTGAGAAGGTACTTTTCGACGATGCTTCGAATCTCCGGCTGGTCTTCGACGACCAATATCTGGTATTTCACCGTGCCACCCCGTTTGCCCGTATTCGGGTCAATCGGCTATTTGCCGATGACTTCTTTCATCTTCTGATAGTCCTCTTCGGTCAGTTCGCCCTTGACATAGCGCAGCTTCAGCGCGTCCGCCGCGCCGTCGGACTGGGCCTTCCGCTTGTTTTTTGCGGAGACCGCCAGATAGACGATGATTCCGATGGCGAGTGCGACCGCCGCGATGGAAATCCACAGGCCCGGCACCATGAATCCGTAATGCCGAAAGAACATGCCGGCGCCGCCCAAACCTCTTACAAACATCATTGTAACATACCTCCTCAGTCATTCACGAGTTTCAGCATCTTTTTGTATTCTTCTTCCGTGATTTCCCCGTTGACAAACCGTTTTTTCAACAGCTCGACGGGGTCCTCAACGGTCTTCGTTCCGCCGCCGGCGCGGTTTGCGGGCTTCGAGAGAAGCACGTAGAGCACGACGCCGATCAGCAGCAGCCAAATGATCATCATAGCGAATACCACCTTTCGTTCGTTCAGTTCCAGTTACGGCGGCCGCCATAACGCATCATGCCGCCGCGGCCGTAGTCGTCCTCGTCAAACGCGCCGAGCCCGCCGAAGCAGCCGCCGCGGATGCCGTAAAGCCCGGCTTCGCCGGTCTCCTCGTGGTAGGCGACCATCTCGTCGAGCAGGTCCAGCTGCCGCTGGCCTTCCTCTTCGGTCAGAAGTCCGTTTTCCACCATCTTGCCGATCGTTTCTTTTCGAAGTTCGATCATCTGCTGAAACGATTCTTCCAGATCCGCCTGCTGTTGGGGCGTCAGTGTTTCTTCATCCGCGGCGGTTCCATAATAACCGCGGGCGACCGGGGCCGCTGTGCTGGCGGAGCCGAACGCGAACACCGCGACCGGTACGAGCAACAGCACGACCGCGAGGATGATAAGCAACGTCTTTTTCATCATGCACACTCCTTTGCTTTGCGTATTGTCTTTTGCATGTTTTATGGTATCGGGCGATTGTGGTTGAATTATGATCGGAAAAAACATGGCGAATCACCGCGGGATCCGGCATTTAAGCGTCAGTATCCGGCGTTCTGTTGCATAAATGATACGAAACTATTTCCAAAAATCGAGTTTCGTCACAACAAACGCGTATTCGCGCGCGGCGAAACATGGTATTATAATATTGTTATATTGGGAAGTATACGCTTGGCGCATCGCGCGGCGGGCTGTCCGCTGCGCCGCGCACGCGGGCTTCAGGAGAACGGGAGTGTACCGATGAGCAAATGGCTCTCCGACATATTGATCGACGAATATCCCAGAATACTGGCGATCGCATATACCATGGTGGACAACGACGCGGACGCGCGGGATCTGGTGCAGGATTTGGCCGAAAAGATCGTTCGAAACGACACGCAGGCGTCGAATTATGAAAAACCGCTGGCGTACTTCTCCAAGATCATGCGCAACAAACGGCGGGACGACCTGAAAGGGCAGGCGCGGACGCAGCCTTCCCCGCTCGAAGAGATCGACACCTTTTCCACGGTGGAAAACGTGGAGACGGCGGCGCAGTACCATCAGGCGAGGGATATTTTTCAAAAAGAACTGCTCACGCTTTCGCCCGAGATGCGCGAAGCGTTCATGATGGTCTATTTCGACGGGTTTTCGCTGCAGGAAGCGGCGTCGTTCGTCGGAATCGAAAAAAACACGTTAAGCCAGCGGTTTCGCAGGTTTCGCATGAAACTGGGACGGCGGCTGAACCTTGAGTCGATCACGCTGTCGGTGATGCTCGCGGCGTTTTTGAGCATTGGATAGGATATGACTGAGCGGAAATTTAAAAAACTGATGGCGGACAAGCCATATCTGATGGACGACATGTTCCAGCGCTCCAAATCGGAGGCGCGGCGCATGGCGCTTGCTTCCGAACTCACGATCGAGGAGGTCATACAGGCGGCCAGGCAGCGTTCGGATATGCCGGAGCAGGCCTGGGAGCGGGTCGACCGCGCGCTGAACGGCAAGCGGCGCGTCGGCCGCGCGTGCCGCACGCGCAGCCGCGTGCAGCCGCGCATTGTCCGAAGGCGACTTGTCGCGATTGCGGCCGCGCTGCTGCTAATTGCCGCGTTCTTCTCGCTGATTCCGAGCGGGCGGACGCTGGCAAGGGGCGCGTTCGATTACTTCATGAACATATTTGACAATCAAATCAAAATCGGACCGTCGGGCCAGCTGACGAAATACCCGACCCGCGCCGCCGAATCGAACCCCGGAGTGGGGGAAGCGGTGAACGACTATGGCGACGTGGTCGTCGAATACGACGACTTTGCCGCCTTTACCGCCGACCTTGGGTTGATGCCGGTTTGGCTGGATTCGGACCGGTTTGACTGCGTCGGGATCACGCTGACCAAGTACGAATCGTCCGGCGTTTCGCTCTCGTCGCGGTATACGTCCGGCGACGGAGATATCGTCATCACGCAAAAGTGGCTGGTCAGCGACGACATGGGCGTATACAGCGGCGGCGACGCGTGGTCGAGCACGCAAATTCTGGGCGACACGGACCTGCAATACACCGTCGATCCGTCCGACGGAATGTTTGACGGCTTTGCGATACTGCGCGACTCCATCGTTTGGATTGCCGCGCAGCCGTCGGTCGACATGCTCGGCGAACTGCCGAACCTGACCCGATGATCCGCGTCGATGTGATCGCACGAAAAAAGACCTTGCGCTAAATGGCGGCAAGGCCCTTTTGGTCGGTCGGGAGCAGTGGCGTTACGGCACGGTCACCGTGGTGCTCGTGCTGCCGGAGGCGGTGCTGCTGGTTCCGTAGCCATAGACACGGTAGGTGCCGGAGGTCAGCGTCTGCGTTTTGCTCGCGGTGACGGAGGTTCCGGTCGTGGACGCATTGGCGGAGGTGACGAAGGTCAGGCTGCCGTTCACAACCCGATACAGGACCACCCTTGCCGTCAGCGTGTCCGTAAAGGCGGCCTCGGTTCTGGCCCAGGCTTTGTACTGTCCCCCGACCGCGGTCAGGCCGCAGGTGACGACGATTGCGGCGCGCGGCTGCACCACCACATCGTCGCTGCTCAGGGCCAGCGTATTCCCCGCCAGCACGAGGCAGAGCACCATTACGATCACGAGAGAAAAGATACGTCGTTTCATTTTCATACACTCCTGCCTTTCTAAACGATTTGTTTCGCTACTTAATACACGACGATCGAAGCGAAGAATGACAGGTGAAATATCAAACAAAACGAGAACTTTTTGTCGATTGCGCATCAGGGCAACGGACCAACTCCGGCGGACGGCGATTGCGCGGGCGAAAAGCCCGGTTTCCCTTCGCGCGCAAACGTGATACACTGGTGCAAATGAAAAGACGGACGGAATGAATATGCAACAGGAAACGGCAAAGAGCTACCGCTATCTGCTCTTCGATATCGACAATACGCTGATGGACTTTACCGCCGGCGAGCGGGCGGCGCTGTATCAAACGATGGAGGAGGAGGGCTTTCTCCTCTCCGAGCGCGACTACCGCAGATATCTCGAGATCAACCGCAGCGCGTGGACGAAGTTTGAAAAGGGAATTCTGGACAGCAACGCCGTCCAGCGCGTGCGTTTCGAAGAATTCGCGGCCTATCTGGGGCGAAATCCCGCGGAAGGTCCGGCGCTCAACGACCGGTACGTCGCCAATCTTGGGCAGCAGGCGATCGTCATGGACGGCGCGCGGGAGATGCTCGAGCGGCTGAAGAAACGCTATGGCATCGCGGTCGTTACAAACGGACTGCACCTCGTGCAGCGCGCGCGGCTGGAGCGCTCCGGTTTTCTGCCGTATTTCGACGGCATCTTCGTTTCGCAGGAGATGGGCGTGCAGAAGCCCGACAAAGCGTATTTCGACTATGTCTTCGACGCGCTGGGCGAGCAGGACCGAACGAAATATCTCATGATCGGCGATTCGCTGAGTGCGGACGTCCAGGGCGGCATCAACGCGGGCATCGACACCTGCTGGCTGCGTCCGGCCGGCGCGGCGCCGAGCGAAACGATCAGGCCGACCTATGTCGTGCGGGGATATGACGAACTGCTGCGGCTGCTCGGAGAAGAGGATGCGGACAGATAGCGCTGTTCTTACCGCCAGAAATGCGATAATATGGTGCAAATCGACTTTGGTTTTACGGGAGGAAACGAATTTGGATCGCTTTGAACAGGTCAGTGTCGTCAAGCGGGCGAACGTGTATTACGACGGCAAGGTGACGAGCCGCACGGTGCTCTTTGCGGACGGCACGAAAAAGACGCTCGGCGTCATATTGCCCGGCCGGTATTCGTTTGGCACGGCGGACAGAGAGCATATGGAGATTCTCGCGGGGACGCTGAAAACGCTGCTGCCCGGCGAAACGCAATGGCGTTCGTTTTCCGAAGGGCAGGCGTTCGAGGTGCCCGCAAACAGCCGCTTCGAGGTGGAGGCGGAGGGCGTCTGCGACTACTGCTGCTCGTATATAGCGGAATAAAAAAAGAAACACAAGAGACGGACGGAATCGGTATTCCGCCCGTTTCTTTTTGTATACGGGAGTTGTATTATGATGAAAGAAGAACGCGCAGGGGGCATTTGCGGAGGGAAACGAGTATGCGGGATGTCGTGCTGTTTATCGCTATGAGCCTGGATGGCTACATCGCCTCGCAAGACGGCGGGGTGGACTGGCTGGTCGGTCAGGACCCGGAGAGTACGGAGCCGGGCAGCTATCCGCGGTTCATCGCGGGCGTGAGCGATATCGTCATGGGGATCGCGACGTATCGCCAGCTGGTCACCGAGCTCTGCCCGGACGCATGGCCGTATCCGGACAAGACGACCTATGTGCTCACGCACCGCGCCGACGAAGCGGCGCGCGAGGGCGTCATGTTTACGCAGGAGCCGCTGCCGGAGTTGGTTGCGCGGCTGAAGTCGCAGGCGGGCGGGGAGATCTGGATTTGCGGCGGCGCGAGCGTGGCGAATCAGTGCATCCGGCTGGGGTTGATCGAGCGGTATCACATCAGCGTGATTCCGGCGATTCGCGGCGGCGGGATACGGCTGTTCGAGGCGTTCGACACGCCGAAAAAGCTGCGGCTGCTTTCGACCGAGAGCTATAACGGAATTGTGGATTTGGTGTATTTGGAAGGCGGAGAAGGGCATATTTGATGGAAAATGATCACTATCTGTGATATAATAATAATCTAGAAAGTGAGTGATACGCATGAAACAACGGGTGAGCATCCATCCGCAGACAGCGTTGAGAAATATAGAAAGCAGCATGCGCGCGGAAGGGTTTCACATGTCCGGTGACACAAAGGCGGCTTGCGCGGAAGTTTTGAAAAGCGGCAGGAACGCATCCGCTCTTGCGAACTATCATGTTGGCCAGAGCTTGAAGAAAGCGAAATGAGCGAATACTTTACCTCGCATGATGATATCTTGGAAAACAAACTTGGGATTACTGATCCACAGGTGCTTAAACAGATAGAAGACGAGATTGTGCCGGTTCGTACGGCGGAAATCTACTCTTCTTTTCCTGTTAAAGCGTTTGATTTTGACATGCTGAGAAAAATACATTTCATTATGTTTTCCGACTTATACCAGATGGCGGGTCAAGTGCGAAACGTCGACATGGTGAGGGGCGACAACAGAATCCCATTTTGCTTTACGCAGAATATCGATCAAGAGCAGAGAAGAATCTTCGGAATTTTGAATCAAGAGAACGATTTTGTTGGACTCGATCGCGAGGCATTCGTCAAAAAGATCGCTTGGCTTTCCAGCGAGTTGAATGCGTTGCATCCGTTCAGGGATGGAAATGGGCGTGCAATTCGCGCTTTCCTGGTTTTACTGGCGGCACATGCAGGTTTTGAACTGGATTACAGCAAGGTAGACAAGGACGAATTGATTGAAGCGGACGTCAGGGCGTTTCTGGGGGATGTAAGCTCGCTGGAAGAAGTGTATTCTCAGAGCATTTTGATTCAAAAACAATAGAAATTACGATTTCGTCACATCGAAAGCGAACAAAGTTTCGAATACTTTCCAAAACGCGTAACAACTGTGAAGAAAATGAAAAATCGTCAATATCTAGTAGTTGCAACAACATTCATACGCATATATACATTGACTGGCGGTATTACGTTTGCTATGCTATGTTCGAAAAAAGAAGAGTTCCTCAGATGGCAGTCTGAGAAACCCTCGGTAGAATGTCGTTGCAAGTACATGCAAAACACTAACAGCTGTGATTGTACAGATTTGCGCCGGACTTGTCAATGTTTACCGGTAAATATATTGCTTTGCAGTATTTTGGAGATTGCAAACGTACTCTTTTTTCAAAATTAATATTTTTGAAGGAGACGAAACCAATGCCAAAATACTATGTGAATCGTGAGGATTATTTCAACCCGAATCATGACCATGAGGTTCATGTGCCGACTTGCCGCTATCATTCCTCAAATAGCATTTATTTAGGGGAATTTCCCAATGCCATACCGGCGGTGGAAAAAGCAAAAGGCATTTACGCTGATGCAGATGGCTGTAAGGATTGCTGCCCTGAGGCACATCACCGTTGAGGTGCCTCTTATGGGAAAAAATCAACATGTGACACCACGCGGGAACCAGTGGCAAGTAAAAGGCGCTGGCAACCAGCGAGCAACGGCAGTAACGTCTACGCAGAAAGAGGCGATAAAAATCGCCAGAGGGATTGCGCAGAATCAAAAATCCGAGTTAGTGATTCATGGACAAAATGGACAAATCAGACAAAAGGATTCGTTTGGTAACGATCCATATCCACCCAAGGGGTAAGCAAAAAGGCTCGCGAGAGCCTTTTTTAATCGGGGAACGATATGCTTTCCGGAACAAAAAAGCGATTTTCACTCCCTCCCCTTCAACAGTTCCTTCATCTCCGCCAACTCCGCTTCCATGCGGTGCAGATGCCGCTGGAGGTCGTCGATCTCCTGCTCGGCTTTGTAGTTGATCGCAAAGTCAATGATCGCCTCGTGCTTGTCCCGCGCGGCCTGCCGGTTCTGGCTCATCATGATGATCGGCGCCTGAAACGCGGCAATGAACGAAAGGATGAGATTGAGCAGGATAAACGGCTTCGGGTCGAACTGCACCCCAAGAAACGGCAGCACGTTTAAGAGCACCCACATCGCGAGGAAACACGCGAAGATAATGATGAACGTCCAGCTCCCGCCGAACGCGGCGACCTTGTCCGCCACGCGGTCGGACCGGCGGGTGTGCTGCTCATATTCCTCGTCCAGCCGCGCCGCGACGCGCCGCTCGTAGCTCTCCACCATCCGGTCGATGCGGGAGAGCTTTTCTTCGTTCAGCTCGATGTTGTAGCCGCGAATTTTGGACGCTTTCTCATGCCTGGCGGGCGCTTTTTCGGTTGCCATGCAAAACCATCTCCTCGATCGTTTGATGAGCCTATTTTATCAGCAACGCCGGTATTCGTAAACGCAAATTCGACCCCGGCGTGATATAATGTGCCAAAAGCGGACGGTGCGAGGGGGAATGACGGCATGCTGCGCGAATATGCGCTGAACACGGGCAAAAACAGCTGGACGGACGTGACGGAACGGGTGAAGGAGACGCTGGCCGAAAGCGGCGTAACGGACGGGCTCTGCCTCGTCTACTGTCCGCACACGACCGCGGGGATTACGATCAACGAAAACGCCGACCCGGACGTGGTGCGCGATCTCGTGTTCGCACTGGACCGAACCTATCCAGACCGGCCGGAGTTTCGGCATATGGAGGGCAACAGCGCCGCGCACCTTAAGGCGAGCGTGATCGGCAGCAGCGTGTCGATTCCCGTGAGAAACGGCAGGCTGCTGCTCGGCACATGGCAGGGCGTGTATTTCTGCGAGTTCGACGGGCCGCGCACGCGGCGCTATTTTGTACAGCTGCAGGAGGCGAAGGAATGAACTGCGTACGTATCACGGTGCTCAAACGGGAGTTTTATCCCGATCTTGCGAAACAATATCTGACCGAAGGCGAGTCCGCAGGCGCGTGCCCGCTGCAGAACGTTGGCGATACATTCCTCTACGAAGGCGGCGCGGAAATGCCCGAAGGGCTCTGCCCCTGGGCGTGGATCGACCTGTATTCCGCCGTGCGCGCGCTCTACTCCGGCGGGGTGGAAAACGACTGGTATCTCGACGGCGGCACGCGCATCCAGTGCTGCACGGACGGCGTGCGCCCGGTGGTCTACCGGCTGGAGCTCGTTCGCGCCTGAGCGCAGCAAAAAAAGGGAAGCGGACGCGCCGCCTCCCCGCCGCATGCGCGGATGCGGCATTCAGCGGTTATATTCGTGCTCTAGCGTGTACGGGTCGGTGACGACGGGCTTGCCGTCCCTGTCGAGCAGCGGCGTAAGCCCGCCCGCGTATCCCGCCGCGTGAAAGAGGTAATTCACGCCGGTCTCGCGGTCCACCCAGATCTCGTTGGACGCCATTGCACCCTTGGAATATACTTTGATGAAGCGATCGTCCTTGCCCATAATGAAACCCTCCCGAAGTGATTGACAGGATACGGTCAGTATATCATATTTCGTTCGGATGCTGGCCGCGCGGCGGACAAAGCGCCGCATATACTCACGATAACAGGGGAAACTGACTATGCTGTATGAATTTTCGGACGCTCTGCGGCAGATCGAGACGGATCGGCTGGACGAGACGCGCCTGAGCGCGGGCGTCGTGACGCTCGACGCGCTCAAAGCAGGGCTCGCCGCGCGCGTCGGCTTCGGCGCGGCGCTGATCGAGGAGTGCGAAAAGACGGATGCGCGCTTTCGCTCCGCCGTCGAAATCGGGGACGGGCGGCTCTTTGCCGTCGTGTCCGTGCGGGACATCGCAAACGTCTACGGCGCGCGGGACCGCATCGGCCTGTTTGTGAAGAAAAACCTGTTACTGCTCGTCTCCCTGCGGGACGACGATCGGAGCATTCCGGCCGCGCTGGAGGAGACGGCGCGCCTTGTGAACCTGAAGACCGTGTCGCTCGAGCGGCTGATCTGCGTGTTTTTCGAGCGGCTGCTGAGCCGGGACGGGAGCGATCTGGAGAGCTTCGACAATCGCATTGCGAGTATGGAAGCGCAGATTGAGAACGATTCGACCGGCAAAAGCTTCAACGGCGAAATCCTCTCGCTGCGGCGGCGCCTGCTCGTGATCCACAGCTATTACGAACAGCTGCTCGACCTCTTCGACGCGATGCTCGAAAACGAAGCGGATCTCTTCCAGCCGAAAAATCTCTATCACTTTCGCACGGCGCGGGACAAAATCGCCCGCCTTTCGGCCAACACGCAGCTGCTTCGGGACAGCCTCGTGCAGGTGCGGGAGGCGTACATGGCCGCGCTGGACTACAACGCAAACCGCATTATGAAGGTGTTTACGGTGGTAACGACCGTGTTTCTGCCGCTGACGCTGATCGTCGGCTGGTATGGCATGAACTTCAAATTCATGCCGGAGCTCGCGAGCCGGTTCGGTTATCCGGCGGTGATCCTGCTGAGCGTGCTCGTCGTGGTGCTCAGCCTGATCTTCTTCAAGCGAAAGCGGCTTTTGTAAGCGAACAGATCCCGCACGGCGCGGTTGAACCCGCGGCGAGAATGTGCTAGACTGTTGATTCGTTCGGATGTAACGAGCGATTTCATTTGTCTGGAGTGCCCCGATGAAAAAAGCCAAAAACACGTTTTTCTCGCTTGCTTTTCGCATGATCGGCTTTGGACTGCTGATCGGAATCGTGTTCCCGTACTTCATGCTGCTGCTCGGCGTGCCGCAGACGGTCGCGAGAAGCACGCTGTTTGTCGCTTCCTGCGCCATCGCGGGCGTGCTGGTCGGGTTTGTCAACATCGTCATTTCGCAGGTCACGGTGAAGAACCGGCTGACGTTTTTGACCGACAAGATGGACGAGGTGAAGAATTCGATCATCACGATCTCCGAAAACGGCAGGATCGGGGACTGCGACCCGGAGCACTGCTGCATCGCGGTCGAGACCAGCGATGAATTCGGACGGAGCGCGCAGGCGTTCAACGAGCTGATCGCGTCGTTTGCCGACTCGCTTCGCATGCTGGACGACATCAAGACCTATACGGCGATTTTCTCCGGCCAGCTCGATCTGCACGCGCTGGCGGAATATGCGCTTGAACGCGTGATGCAGGGGACCGGGGCGGACGCGGGCGCGCTGCTGTTTGAGCAGAACGGGGAGATCTGCGTGCTGCGCTCGTTTGGCATTCGGGATGCGGATTCGCTCGCGTCGGACCCGCATGTGCTCGGCGCGTTTACCAAGAGCGCGTCCTATCGGCTCGATCACCCGGACGAGGTGATCGTTGAGAGCACGCTGACGCAGTTTCACCCCAAAGAGGTGATCATCGAGCCGGTGCTGTTCAAAAGCGTTCCGATCGCGGTCATCCTGCTGGCAAAGGCCGCGCCGTTTCAGGCCGATTATTCCAGACAGCTGGCCATTTTCACGCAGAGCCTCGCCGTCGCGCTGCACAACGCGCTGGAGCACGAGCAGCTGCAAAAGCTCGCCGCGCTCGACCCGCTTACGGGCATCCTCAACCGCCGCTTCGGCATGCTGCGCCTGCGGGAAGAGTACTCCCGCTCGGTGCGAAAAGGGTTGCCGCTCGGCGTGCTGATGATCGACATCGACCACTTCAAGCAGGTGAACGACGTTTACGGCCACGTCGTGGGCGACCGCGTGCTTCGCGATATCACCGCGCTGATTCGTCATGGCATGCGCGAAGGCGACATTCTGCTGCGCTACGGCGGGGAGGAGTTTTTGCTGATTCTGCCCGGCGCCTCGCGCGAGGACGTCTACCTGGTGGCCGAGCGGGTGCGCTATCTCGTGCGCGACCACAAGACGCAGTATGGCGAAAATCAGATCGGCGTAACCGTCAGCGCGGGCGGGGATTCCATGCCGGAGACGTCCGTCGCCAGCGAGCAGGAGTTGATCGAATGCGCGGACAACGCGCTTTACCATGCAAAAAACGCGGGCAGGGATCAGGTCTCGATCAATTGACCGGAACTGTCCTCCAATAGACAAGTCCGCAAAACCGTAAGACGCGGCCGGAATTCCGGCCGCGTCTTTTTGCGCTGATATGTTTGCGTCAGTTGAAGTAGATGATGTCTCCGGACTCGCGCCCGCCCTTGTACGGCTGGTTGATCACCTGACCGCGGAACATCATTACGGCGGTCGCCCCGCCGTCGAGATTGTAGGCCGTTTTGCAGCCGAGCCGTTCAAACAGCGCGGACAGCTCCGAAAGCCGCATGCCGACGGAATATCCGCTCTGCCTGCCGTCCACGACGACGAAGCAGTAGTGCCCCGGGGCATAGTATCCGACCGCGCTGCGCGGGTGCCGGTCGGTCAGCTGGGAATCGAACTGTGTCAGCTTCGCTCCGGTTTCGTCAAGCAGCGGCGGCCCGAACGACCAGGCCTGCCAGACGCCGCGGGAAAGAGCGTCCGAGAGGTTGAAAGAAGCCGAGTCGTAGGTTTTCATCTCGCCGTCTTGATAGAGGATGCAGACGTCGCTGTTGGCCGCGTCGCGATAGAGCGTGCCGTTTCGGACCACGACGCCGAGGCTTCGCGCGCTGTAATAGTCTCCCGTGACGGCGAACACCGCGCCGACCCGTTCCGAGGTGGTGAGCGGAAACTCATAGATGCTCTTGCCGTAGGTGTCTTTGGCGAACGCGGTTTTCAGCGCGTCGATGGTCTTTACATATACGTCCGCGACAAAATAGGTCACGCCGTTTTCCTGCACGCGGGTGATCGCGATGCGCACCGCGTCCGTCTGGTAGCTGTAGAGCGCGTCCGCGCCGGTGTCAAAGGCCGGAAACGACGCGGAGAAGTCGCCCGGCACGGGCGTAGCCGACGGTTCGGGCGTTGGGGACGCGGCGGGGACTGCGGTCGGCGTCGGCGCAGCGGCGGCATAGAGCGCGGCGCTGACCGGCTGGAGCTTTCGCGGCAGCACATGGTGAAACAGCGCGAACACATTCAGCGCGACGGCGAAGAGGACGAAATCCCGAAGGACGATCTTCCAGCCCTTCGTGCGCCGTTTGCTTCTGTGCCGCCGGTGTGCCGCTGTTCGCCCCATGCGCGCCTCCCTATGCAAAAATCTCTGCAAAGGATAGCACCGGAAGATGAGAAACGCGGGGGAGAACCATGAGAACTGCATGAGAAACCGGCATAAAAAACAGCCCCTCTGTTCGGAGGGGCCGCTACGCGGTTGATTCGGTCAGTTCGGAATCGTCACGGTGACGGTCGTACCTTTGTCCGGCTCGCTCTCTGCGCGGGCGCCGCCGCCGTGCGCCTGCGCGATGGCCTGCACGATGGAAAGCCCGAGCCCCATGCCGCCCGTTGCGCGGGCGCGCGCCTGATCGACGCGGTAAAACCGCTCGAAGACATGCGCGCAGTCCTCTTGGCTCATTCCCACGCCGCTGTCGTGCACGCTGAGGGAAACGCCGCCCTCCGCGCGCGAAAAGCCGAGCGTGATCGAGCCGCGCTCGGGCGTGTACTTGACGCTGTTGTCGATCAGCGCGCGCAGCATCTGCCGGATCATCGCGCGGTCCGCGTTCATCGTGTCGTCTTCCGGCAGCGGCGCGAGTTCGTATGCGTGCGCCGGGTCGATGAGCGCCTGTTCCTCGAGAAGCTCGCCAAAGAGCTCGCCGACGGAGAATGCGGAGAGGTTGAGGCTGGTCTGCGCGTTGTCCCAGCGCGCGAGAAACAGCAGGTTTTCCACAAGATCGCTCATATACTCCGTCTGCTGCCCCAGCGCGCGGATGCTGTCCTGCCGGACGGCCGGATCTTCCGCGCCCCAGCGGGCGAGCAGGTCCACGTTTCCCTGCATGACGGCCAGCGGCGTGCGCAGCTCGTGCGAAACGTCCGCGACGAAGCGCCCCTGCTGATGATATGCCGCCGAGACGCGCTCCAGCATGCCGTTGATCGTGAGCGCGAGGCTTTTCAGCTCGTCGTCCGGCTCCGGCACCTCGAGCCGCGCGTCCAGCGTGGAACTGCCGATCTCGTTTGCCTCCGCAATCATCTGCCCGATGGGCGCCAGGATGCGGCGGCTCGCCTTCCGGCTGACCAGCAGCGCGATGAGCGCGCCGGCGGCGTTCGCGCCGAGCAGCAGGACGCCGAGCAGCTTGAGAAACGACGTTTCGCTCGACATGCTGTAGACGAGGCTGAGCCTGCCGTAGGACGCGCCGCGTTCGGTGATCGGTGCTTCGGCGTGCAGCATCAGCTTGTCGTGATACAGAAACGCCGCGGGAGAATGCCCGCCCTTGCCGTGCAGATTGTCCGGCAGGGGAAAGTTGAGCACGCGGTTGATCAGGCGCCCGTCCTGATCGTAGACGAAGATGGAAAGGTTGGCGTCCGTGTTGAGTTCGTTCAGCACTTCGGGGCTGGAAAGCGATTCGCCTTCCTCCAGTTCTTCGATGAGGTTGTCCCCGATGAGCTCCATGGTGTTTTCCAGATGGTCCGACTGCTTGAGCAGCTGATAGCGAAACGCCAGCAGAAAGATCCCCGCGGAGAGCAGGAAAAAGATCGCCGTAAACAGCGCGGCGTATACCTTGGTCAGGCGGTTGCTGAGTTTACTCCTGGCGCGTTTTGTCGCGAATGACATAGCCGATCCCCCGTACCGTTTCGATGATTCTGTTTTCGTCCGTGTCGCGGATGCGGTTTCGCACATAGCGCACGTATACGTCCACCACGTTGCTGCTGCCCGCGTAGGAATACCCCCAGACGTGGTTGAGGATCTGGTCGCGCGTGAGCACGATGTCGCGGTTTCGCAGCAGGTATTCCAAAAGATCGTACTGCGTTTTTGTCAGATCGACCCGCTCCCCGCCGCGCGTCACCTGCCGGGAAGACGGCGCGACGACGAGATCGCCGAGCGACAGCGCGTCGCCCTGCGTCCCCTGCGCGGCGGGATCGGCGGTGCGCAGCACCATGCGGATGCGCGCGAGCAGCTCCTCGATGTGAAACGGCTTTGTGATGTAGTCGTTCGCGCCGGTGTCGAGGCCGTTGACCTTTTCCATCACCGCGTCCCGCGCCGTCACGAGGATGACGGGCACGCCGCTCTCTTTGCGCAGGCGCCGGAGCACCTCGATGCCGTTGAGCTCGGGCAGCATCACGTCCAGCAGCACCAGATCGTATTCGCCGGTGAGCGCCAGCTCGAGCCCGCCGCGCCCGTTTGCGCAGCTTGCGGTCTGGTAGCCTTCGTGCTCCAGTTCGAGTGTGAGAAAGCGTACGATCTCCGCTTCGTCTTCTATGATCAGGATGCGCATAGCTTTGCTTTTCCTTCCAAACGTGATCGCCGGGGATTGTCCGGCCCCGCCGCGGCTCTCTTTTCATTATATCTGCAAAGCGGGGCGATTCAATGAGAATCGCATTAGAATTTGCCGTGAACCGGCGCGACAGAGCGAATATCGGGCGCAAATTTCACAAAAACCGCTTGCTTTGGGCGGCCTATCATGCAATTCTCATGTTGCGCTCGCGCGATTCTCATTCGCGGCGCGTAGCATGGGGGCGAAAGGTGAGGGCCTGCGATGGAACGCGCGCATCCGGACATAAAACGAGAAAAATCTTCCGCCGCTTTTGTCATTGCGCGGGATGTTGTTATCTTTGCCGCATGTATGCTCACGGCGGTGCTGCTTGCGCTTGCCGCGGCGCGCGCGGCAAGCGCAAGCGCGGCAGCCGAGGCGCCCGTTCAAACGGCGGACGTCGCGGTCTTTGAGCAGGTGCAGCAGCCGCCTACGCCGGGGCCGGCGCTGTCCGCCGCGGCGGAACGCGCCGCTTCTTCTGCGCTGGAAGAGACGCCGCAGCCGACGCCGGAGCCGACCCAAGCCGCCACCGCGAACGGGGATTTTTCCTCGGTCTTTCCGGGCGATGACACCGGCGCGGGCGCATATCTGAGCCACCAGAGCGACACGCTGCGCGTCGCGATTCAAAAGGTGCAGAAAGACGGCGTGACCTACTTTGTCGCGGACGTGTGGGTAAAAAATATCGACGTGTTCGGCACGGCGTTTGCCAAGGGAAGCTACGGGCGCGGCCTGCACGAGATGCCGCTGAAGATCGCCGGGGACAACAAGGCGGTGTTCGCCGTCTCGGGCGACTATTACGGCGCGCGAGAACAGGGCGTCGTGGTTCGAAACGGCACGCTGTATCGGGATGTGATGAGCGATGACGTCTGCGTGCTGAATCGGGACGGGACGCTGAACGTATACCGAAAAGGTTCGTTCTCGCCGCTGGACGCCATAGACGGCACGGTCTGGCAGGCGTGGGCGTTCGGGCCGATCCTCGTTGAAAACGGCGTGGCGAGCGACACCTCCGCCAGCAAAATCAAGGTGAAGAACCCGCGCAGCGCGATCGGCTATTACGAGCCGGGACATTACTGCTTCATCGTCGTGGACGGCAGGCAGAACGGGTATTCCGACGGCATGACGCTGGACGAGCTGGCGCAGACGTTTGCGCAGCTCGGCTGCAAAACGGCTTACAATCTCGACGGAGGCGCAACCGCGATGATGGTGTTTGAAGGCGCGGTGGTCAACCGCCCGACAAACGGCGGACGCTCTTCGAGCGATATCATCTGTTTTTCATAAAAACCGGACTCGGGAGGGAACGATATGCTGAATAAACAACGCATCTGGGGCTTTTTCGCGCATGCGAGCATCATCGTCGGCATGATGTTCGTGGTGTTCTTCGTGATCGACCGGTTCAATCCGGCGATGGAGTTTTTAACGAGCAGCCTGAGCAAGTGGCTGATTCTGTTTCTCGCGGTCTGCGCGATGGCAAACGGGCTGTTTTCCGCGGTGCTGCTGTTTCAGCGGCTGAGGCGGCATGAGGAAAAGCAAACCGCGTCGCATGCGGCCGCGCCGGGTCGGCCCGAGCGCGCGCTGCCGCCGCAGGATCTGCGCCAGTATGGATACGCCGGCGGCTATTCCCCGCGGCAGCGGCCGCAGCCGGACTATGCCGGCGGCCGCGCATATCCCGCGCAGCGCGCCGGAACGGACGCGTCCCCCCTTCCGCCCGCGGGCGGCGGACGCCGAGCCTGACAAGCAAAGGCAAAAGAACGCATCCCTCTCCCTGTGTGCAAACCCGATCCGTTCGCTATAATGGGAAGAGGAGGATGCCGACCCATGCGATACGGATTTTTTGACGACAAACGGCGCGAATACGCCGTCGAGCGGGTGGATACGCCCGTCTCCTGGACAAACTACATCGGAACCAAGGATATGTGCGGGGTGTTCAACCAGACCGCGGGGGGCTATCTCTTCTGCGGTTCGAGCGAATACCACCGCATTACGCGTTTTCGCCCCAACGGCGTGCCCATGGATGTGCCCGGGCACTACGTATACCTGCGGGACGAGGCGGACGGGGATTTCTGGAGCGTGAGCTGGCAGCCGGTCGGCAAACCGCTCGATCAGGCGAAATACGCCTGCCGTCACGGGCTTTCCTACAGCCGATATCTTTGCGACTACCGCGGCATCCATGCGGAGCAGACGCTGTTTGTCGCCGAGGACGACCCGGTCGAGTTCTGGGACGTAACCGTGACAAACAACAGCAACAGGGCGCGCAGGCTCTCCGTTTATTCTTACTGCGAATTTTCATTTCATCAGATCGACATGGACAACCGAAACTTTCAGATGAGCCTCTACGCCGCCGGCTCGCGTTATGCGGACGGCGTGATTGAGCACGACCTGTACTACGAAGAGGACGGCTGGCAGTTTTTCACCGCGAATTTCGAGCCGGACGGCTACGACTGCCTGCGGGATTCGTTCATCGGCCCTTATCGCTCGGAGCGAAACCCGCTCGCGGTGGAGCGCGGCAAGTGCTCCGCCAGCGCGGAGCTCGGCGGCAACCACTGCGGCTCGCTGATGAAATACATCGCGCTCGAGCCGGGCGAAAGCACGCGGCTGATCTTCCTGCTCGGCGAAGGCGGGCTGGAAGCGGGCCGCGCGATGCGGACGAAATACGCCTCCGCCGAAGCGGCGGACGAACAGTTTGAAAAACTGCGCCGCTTCTGGGACGAAAAGCTGAACCGCCTGCAGATCGAGACCCCCAGCGCGGGCATGAATTCGCTGATCAACACCTGGACGCTGTATCAGAGCGAGATCAACGTGATCTTTTCGCGGTTTTCCTCGTTCATCGAGGTCGGCGGGCGCACGGGGCTGGGCTATCGCGACACCGCGCAGGATGCGATGTGCGTGCCGCACAGCAATCCGGATCAATGCAGGCGGCGCCTTGTGGAGCTGCTGCGCGCAGAGACGCGCGCGGGCTACGGCCTGCACCTCTTTGAACCGCGCTGGTTTGAGCCGGAGCAGAAGCGGCAGAGCTTCCGCTCGCCGACGGTGATTCCGATGCCGGACCGCGCGAGCATCGTGCACGGCATTCAGGACGCCTGCTCGGACGACGCACTCTGGCTCGTTTCGGCGGTTGCGCAGTATATCAAGGAGACGGGCGAGCTTTCGTTTGCGGACGAAATCGTGACCTATGCCGACGGCGGCGAGGAGCGCGTATACGACCACCTTAGGCGCATACTCGACTTTTCGGCGGAGCAGGTCGGGCAGAACGGCATCTGCAAAGGCCTCCGCGCGGACTGGAACGACTGCCTCAACCTCGGCGGCGGCGAGAGCGCCATGGTCAGCTTTTTGCACTATTGGGCGCTGAACCAGTTCATTCCGCTTGCGCGGACGCTCGGGCGCGACGCGGACGCCGCGCGCTATGCGGCCATGGCGGAGCGGGTGAAAGACGTCTGCGAGCGCGTGCTCTGGGATGGAAGCTGGTATATCCGCGGCATCACGGCGGACAACCGAAAGATCGGCACGCACACGGACGAGGAGGGCAAGGTGCACCTCGAGAGCAACGCCTGGGCGGTGCTCTCCGGCGCCGCCTCGAAAGAGCGCGGAGAGCAGGCCCTCGCCTCCGTCAAAGAATATCTCTTCACGCCGTACGGGCTGATGCTCAACGCGCCGCCGTATACCAGACCGGACGACGGCATCGGGTTTGTGACCCGCGTCTATCCCGGTCTGAAAGAAAATGGCGCGATCTTTTCGCATCCCAACCCCTGGGCCTGGGGCGCGGCTTGCGCCCTTGGCGACGGCGAAACGGCCATGGCGTTTTACGACGCGTTGTGCCCCTACAACCAAAATGATAAGATAGAAATACGTCAAGCCGAGCCGTATACCTACTGCCAGTTTGTGGTGGGCAGGGCGCATACGGCGTTTGGGCGCGCGCGGCACCCGTTCATGACGGGCTCCGCCGGCTGGTCCTATTTCGCGGCGACAGAGTACATCCTCGGCGTCCGGCCGGACTATGACCGGCTGATCGTCGATCCCTGCATTCCGCCGGAATGGAAGGGATTCTCCGTTTCGCGCGCCTGGCGCGGCGCGGTCTACGACATCCATGTCGAAAACCCGTCCGGCGTTTCGCGCGGGGTGAAGTCGCTCCTGGTGGACGACGCGCCGGCGGAGACGATTCCGCCGCTGCCCGCGGGCGCGCGATGCCGCGTGGACATCGAACTCGGATAACCGTTTCATCAGGCTTCGGCATGCTCCGGAGCCTGAGCCATCTTGTCTCGACGGAAGGAGTACGGCCATGGCCAAGCGTTCGGAGCGCGGCGTTTCCCTCAAGCGCGGGCTCATCGCGCTCATCGGCGTCTGCTGGGTGCTGCCGGTGATGCTCATCCTCGCGCTCTCGGGCTATTTCATCCGAAACAATCTGCAAAGCCGCATCGACGACACCATCGATACCAGCGTGACCAACGCGCTGAACCTGACGCGGGCGAGCGTGGACTCCGCGCTCTCGGCATCCCGCGCGGCGAGCTACGACAACGTCATCCAGCGCGCCTGGACGCAGTATACCGAGGATGGTGACGGCGTCGCGCTCTATGCGAGCGTGACGGAGTATCTCTCCCAGCAGTATTCCTACGACGAGAACTTTCGCGGCGTGATGCTCTATTTCGTCTCCGATCCGTCCACGATCTATTACGCGAGCAACCGCTCCAACATGGGCAAGACCGATCCGATCCGCAACTACCGCGCCTATGCGCACGAGATGGCGCGTTCGCTCTCCAAAGAGGCGGGCACGCAGGTGCGCTTTTTCGAGGCGGACGGTGCGCTGTATATGCTGCGCAACATCGTGGACAGCGCGTTTTCGCCTTACGCGGTCATCGTGATGGAGTGCGACGAGGAGGAACTCTTCGCACCGCTTTGCAACATCGTGTGGCTGACGGACGCGAGCGTGGAGCTCAACGGCATCACGCGCGTCATCGCGGGCGAAGGCGTGGCACAGGGCGCGGCGGAGCAGGGGACGGCGCTCAACTCGACCTATCAGATCGACCGGACGCTGCGCACCTCGGACTATACGCTCGGCCTGCTCGCGCGTTCCGACGGCTCCCAGCTGACCAACGAACTGCCGAGCTCCATGCGGTCCCTGATCCTCGTGATGCTGCTTGCCGTGCCGCTGCTGGCGTTCGTCATCTGGGCGTTTTACCGCTATGTCACCGTGCCGCTGGAGCGGCTGGTCGACGCCGCGCGGCACGTCAAGCGCGGCGAGCGCGGCTATGCCATTTCCCCGCTGCCGCAGAGCCGGGAGTTTCGCTCGCTTGCAGAGCACTTCAACAGCATGTCCGCCGAACTCAAGACGCAGTTTGAGCAGAGTTATGAGGAACAGCTGGCCCTGCAGGACGCGCGCGTCAAGGCGCTGCAGAGCCAGATCAGCCCGCATTTTCTGAACAACACGCTCGAGATCATCAACTGGGAAGCGCGCATGGCGAACAACGAGAAGGCCTGCCGCATGATCGAGGCGCTTTCCACCATGCTGGACGCCGCGATGGCGCGCGGCGGAAGCCCGGTTGTGACCATCGCCGAAGAGCTGCATTATGTGGACGCGTACCTCTATATCCTCTCCGAGCGTTACGGCGAGCGTCTCCGCGTCGACAAGCAGATCGACGAATCCCTGCTGGAGGAGGCCGTGCCGCGGCTGATCCTGCAGCCCATCGTGGAAAACGCCGTCGAACACGGCGTTGAAAAGCGCGCAAATGGCGCGATCACGCTGCGCATTTTCGCCGTGGAGCGGCAGCTCTATCTCGAGGTGGAAAACGACGGCAACATGACCGAGCAGGACCGCGACAACATCCGGCGGCTTTTGAGCTGGGACGGTGCGAGCGAGGACAGCGAGACCCGCCTCGGGCGCATCGGCATCCGCAACGTCAACCGCCGTCTCAAGATCCTCTATGGAGAGCAATACGGGCTGACCATCGAGGAGACCGCGCCGGGCAGCATCCTTGCGCGCATCGTGCTCCCGCTCGGCAGGCCGCGCCGGTAACGGCAGGGCGCGTGTCCGCTACCAGCGGCGGTTGTCGCCGCAACAGCGCAAGCACATGCAAAAAACGGCAACCGCGTGCCTTATTCGCGGCGCGTCCGCCGTTTTATAATAATTTTACAAATGCAAATCTATATTTGCATTTCTATTAAATCGATACGGAGGAAAGAGACCATGAAGAAAACCCTTGCGCTCATTCTGGTACTGGCCATGTGCCTGACCGCGTTTGCGGGCTGTCAGCCGACGACTTCCGCCACGACCGCAACGGAGGCGCCCGCCGCCACCGAGGCCGCAACGGAAGCGACCGCCGCGCCCGAGGCGGCTATGGAACCCGTTACACTGACGGTCGTCACCTCTTACGGCGGCGACGACGGCAACCGCGCCAACTATGAAGCCGCTCTGGCGGGCTATGAAGCGGAGACCGGCAACACCGTGCTCGACGCCTCCGCAACCTCCAACGAAGACTGGAAAGCCAAGGTCATGACGGACTTTGAGACCGGCACCGAGCCCGACGTACTCTTCTACTTCAACGGCAACGACTCCGACGCGATCGTCTCCGCCGGCAAGGTCGTTTCCCTCGACGAAATCCGCGCGGTCTATCCCGAATATGCGGACAACATGAAGGAAGAAATGCTCGTCGCCTCCCCTGTGGACGGCATGGTATACAGCGTGCCGGTCAACGGCTACTGGGAGAGCATGTTTGTCAACACCAAGGTCCTTGAAGCGGCGGGCGTCGCCGTTCCGGGCGCGGACTACACCTGGGATCAATTCCTCTCCGACTGCGCGAAGATCAAGGAAGCCGGATTCACGCCGGTGGCCGTCTCCCTGCAGGAAGTGCCGCACTACTGGTTTGAGTTCACAGTTTACAACAACGGCAGCACCGCGGACCATCTCAATGTGCCCGCTTCGTCCAGCGACGAAACCGGCATGAAGTGGGCCGCCGGCCTCGAAGACATCAAGGCGCTCTACGACGCGGGCTATCTGCCCGAGAACACCCTGACCGCGACGGATGCCGAGACCGTTCAGCTCATTGCGGACGGCCAGGCCGCGTTCCTCATCGACGGCAGCTGGAAAGTCGGCTTCTTCCAGACCAACTGCGCGGATCACCTCGGCGACTTCGCGCTCAGCTATGTTCCGGCCAAGGGCGACCGTCAGGCGACCGACCTCATCGGCGGCATCTCGATGGGCTACTACATCACCAAAAAGGCCTGGGATGATCCCGCCAAGCGCGAAGCGGCCGTCAAGTTTGTCGAATACATGACGAGCGACGAGCAGGTCTCCGTCTTCTCCGTCACCGCCGTGACCGCCCTGAAGAACGGCGTCATTCCGGCCGACAGCCTCGACAGCCTCCAGAAGTCCGCAATCGCGATGTGCGCGGGCGCAACGAGCGTCGTCGGCGCCGTGCAGGACAAGCTCACGAGCGAGCAGCGCGGCGATCTCTTCGCCAACGTGAAGAATATCGTCACCGCCAAGATCACCGCGGCGGAAGCCATCGATTCCGCGCTCGCCAAATAAGGCGCGGGCGTATCGAACGAACCGAACAGGGGTCGACCGAGTGATCGGCCGACCCCTGACCATCTTCGCCGCCGTTTTCGCGGGCGGCAGGCAGATATTTCGATCAAGACGCGCGCAGGGCGGAACCGCCGCGGCGGGCAGACGGAGGCAGATCCCATGAACTCCATGATATACAAAAAGAAATCGCCGCTGCTGTTTTTTCTGTTGCCAGCGTTTCTGTTTCTCGTCGTGTATCTGTATTATCCGTTCATCCAGAACATCATCAACAGCTTTCAGGCCATCTCCGGCCTAGGCACCAGGGCGACGGGCCTTAACCAGCCCTGGTACGCCAACTATGTCGAGCTCTGGAACGACCCGAGCATGCGCACGGCGGTCAAAAACACGCTGCTGCTCGTGCTCTGCACGCTCGTGTTCCAGGTCGGCACCGCGCTTGTGCTTGCGCTCATCGTGGACCGCATCAAGGTCGGCGCGAAGTTTTTCCGGACGCTGTACTTCTTTCCGATCGTCATCAGCGCGACGGCGCTGGGCCTGCTCTTCAACCTCATCTTTCTCTACAACGGCGGCATGCTCAACCAGCTGCTGCAAAATCTGGGTTGGGCCAGCGCCAACATCGACTGGAAGGGCGAGAAACATTACTTTTTCACCATGCTGCTGCCGATTCTCTGGCAGTATGTGGGCTTTTACTTCGTCATCCTCGTGACGGGGCTCAACAATATTTCGACGGATGTGTACGAGGCCGCGGAGCTCGACGGCGCGACGGGCTGGAAGCGCGTGCGCTACATCACGCTGCCGCTGCTTCGCAACGTCATCTGCACCTGCCTCGTGCTTGCGGTCACCGGCGCGCTCAAGGTGTTCGACTTGCCATGGGTCATGATGGGCGCGGGCATTCCGCTCGACCAGTCCTGGCTGACCGGCACCTATATGTATAACCAGACCTTTACGCGCGGAAACGTGGACTACGGGTCCGCCATCGCGGTGGTCATCGTGGTGCTCGGCGTGCTGCTGGCGCAGATCGCCAACCGCGTGTTCAAAGAGAAAGAATATTGAGGGAGGGAAAGCGTATGAAACGAAACAGTGCGATCAAAAAGCGCGTTCCCCTTTCTCAGACGGTCTCCTACGCGGTGCTGATCTTCTGGGCGCTCACCACCGTCTATCCGTTTTTCTGGGTCATCATCAACTCGTTCCGCGTGCGCGGCGAGATCCGCTCGGACTCGTTTTCGATTCCGTGGCCGTGGACGGGCAGCTTCACCTTCGACAACTACGTCACCGCAAACGATAGAAGCGACTTTGCGGCGGGCTACACCAACAGCATCCTCATCTCTGTGGTGGTCACGCTCGTGGTCGTGCTGCTGGCGGGCCTGTTTGCCTATGGCATGGTGCGTTACCGCTTTCGCGGACAGCGGTTTCTGCACGGCATGATCATCGCGGCCATGATGTTTCCGGTGTTTTCCACCATCATTCCGGTGTTTCGCATGGAGGTCATGATGGGGATTGCGAGCACGCAGAACCGCTGGCTTTCGCTGCTCTCCACCATACTGCCGCAGATTGCGGGTAATCTCGCGTTTGCCATCGTGGTGCTGATGGGCTTCATCCGAAGCGTGCCCATCGACCTCGAGGAGGCGGCCTACCTCGACGGCTGCAACGTATTCCAGATCTATTTCAAGATCATCATCCCCGTGGCCAAGCCTTCGTTTGCGACGGTTGCGATCTTCTCCTTCCTCTGGTCCTACAACGACCTGTTTACGCAGACGTTTTTCCTGCGCTATCCCAAGGAGAAGACGATTACGCTGCTCATCAACGAAATCAGCTCGCAGGCGGGCGTCAACTACGGACTCATGGCGGCTTCGGTCGTGCTTGTGGTCGTGCCGGTGCTCGTGGTGTACGTGCTGTTGCAGAAAAATATCATCAAGGGGTTGACCGTCGGCGCGGTCAAGGGCTGATGCGCCGCCGGCGCGGCGCGGCGTGTGCTATAATGGTCGGGAAGGAGAATCCCGATGATTCGAGTGGTGCTCATCGATGACGAAGCCATTATCCTCGAGGGCCTGAAAAAGGTCGTCGATTGGTCCGGCTTTGGCTGCGAAGTCGTCGCAACCGCGCAAAACGCCGCGGCGGGCGCCGCCGCCATCCGCCGCTGCCAGCCGCACATCGTGATTACGGACATCAAGATGCCCGATCAGGACGGGCTGACCATGCTTGCGGGGCTCAAGAGCGAGTTTCCCGCGCTGGAGATCACCGTGCTCACGGGGTATCGAGAC
The DNA here is from genome assembly GCA_012517905.1 of Clostridiales bacterium. Taxonomy (GTDB): domain Bacteria; phylum Bacillota; class Clostridia; order Christensenellales; family CAG-138; genus UBA7703. The sequence continues at coordinate 40,912 of JAAYUE010000044.1, forward strand.
TTCGATTACGCGCAGGAGGCGATCCGCCTCGGCGTGACGCGGCTGCTGCTCAAGCCTTCGAAGATGGACGAGATCAACGAAGCCATGCGCGTGATGACCGAAAATCTCCGCGCGTCCGGCGCGGCGCAGGAGGATGCGGAAGAGGACGACAAGCCCGCGGGGAGTTTTCTCGTCCGCAAGGCGCTGCAGTTTATGGAGGCGCATTACGCCGAAAAGCTCACCTTGCAGGACGTTGCCGATCACTGCTACGTCTCCCAGTGGCACCTGAGCAAGCTGCTCAACCGTCACGCGCAGAAGAGCTTTTACGACCTGCTCAACGAAACCCGCATCAAACAGGCGCAGCGGTTGCTCTCCGATCCGAAGCTCAAAATCGGCGACATCGGCGAGCGCGTTGGCTACTGCGACCCCGGGCACTTTGCGCGCACGTTTAAAAAGCTCACGGGCATGAGCGCCTATGAGTATCGAAACGGAAAGCGCTGACGCACCGGCGAACGGCATCACTTGAAAAAATGATGGGAATGATCAAGCTTTGGTCATTCCCGTTTTCGAAAGGGAACGAATATGATCTGCTTTGGAACCGGCGGCTGGCGCGCCGAGATCGGCAAGGACTTTTACATGGACAACATCCGGCTCGTCGCGCAGGGACTGGCGAACACGCTCCTTGCCGACGGCAAGAGCGATAAACCCGTCGTCATCGGCTACGACCGGCGCTTTCTCTCCGCCGAGGCGGCGACCTGGATGGCGGAGGTGCTCGCCGCAAACGGCATCGGCGTCTGGTTCATGCGCCGCAGCGTGCCGACGCCGCTTGTGATGTATCTCGTCAAGCAGCACGGCCTGCACCGCGGCGTGGAGATCACCGCCTCGCACAACCCGAGCAACTACAACGGCGTCAAGATCATCGTCGAGGAAGGGCGCGACGCGCCGCTGACCGTGACCGAACGGCTGGAGCGCGAGATCAACGCATCGTCGGACGTAAAGACGATGCCCATGCCGGAAGCGGAGGAGCGGGGGCTCGTCACATACCTCAAAAACCCGTTCAACGGCTTTATCGACTCCATTCTGAACGTGATCGACACGGACGCCATCCGCGAGCGCGGGCCGAGGATCCTCTTCGACTCCATGCACGGCTCCTCGACCTATCCGCTGACGGTCATCCTCAACACCGCGCGCTGCACGGTGGACCAGATTCACGCGGACAAGGACGCCTATTTTGGCGGCATGATGCCCGCGCCGACGGAGGACACCATGGCGGAGCTGAGAAACCGCGTGGTCTACGGCGGCTACGATCTCGGCATCGCGGTGGACGGCGACGGCGACCGCCTCGGCGTCATCGACGGCACGGGGCGCTACATCAGCGCAAACGAAATCCTCGTGCTGCTCTACTCCTACCTGCACGAAGTCAAGGGCTGGAAAGGGCCTGTGGTGCGAAACCTCTCGACCACGCACCTGCTCGACCGCGTGGCGGAGTCGTTCGGCGAAGCGTGCTACGAGGTGCCCGTCGGGTTCAAGTACATTTCCTCGAAGATCGACGAGGTGGACGCGGTGCTCGGCGGCGAGTCGTCCGGCGGGCTGACCGTGCGCGGGCACATCCACGGCAAGGATTCCGTATATTCCTCCGCGTTGTTTGTGGAGATGATCTGCAAAACCGGCCGGCACCCGAGCGAGATGATCGCCGCGTTGGAGCAGAAATTCGGCACGTACGTCATGAAAGAGAGCAACGTCTCCTTTTCCGCGCCGCAGCGCGCCGCGCTGGAAAAGGTCATCTTCACCGACTGCGCGCTGCCGGAGTTCGGGACGGCGCCCGTCAAGGTCAGCTATCTCGATGGCTGCAAGGCGTATTTTGCGGACGACTCGTTCGTCGTGTGCCGCTTCAGCGGCACGGAGCCGCTGCTGCGCATCTTCGCCGAGGGGCGCTCGCCCGGGCAGGCGCTTTCCTATATCGCTGCCTGGAAAAAGCTGCTGAACCTGTGACGAATCGCCGGTAAAAATGACCGCCCGCGGCACGAGTGCTGCGGGCGGTTTTGCATCGGCAGCGTTGGGAAAGCTTACTCCGGCTTTTGCGCGCCGAGACGGTATTCCTGCGGAGTTTTGCCGGCGTGCTCTTTGAAGACATGGCAGAAGTGGCTGGTGGAATCGTATCCGAGGCGGGACGCGATTTCGCGCACGGGGAAGTTGGTCGAGCGCAGAAAGCTCTGCGCGTAGTCCATCTTGACGCGCGTGAGGTACTGCACCACGGTGCAGCCTTTTTCCGCGCGAAAGCGGCGGATCAGCACCGGCGCGCTGCAGGGGCAGAGCGCGTAGACGTCCGACGCGCGGAGGGTGAGATACTCCGGCGAGCGGAGCGTGCGCAGCAGCTCGGCAAACCAGTCGTCCGCGCCGGCGGGGTGCGGTCTGCGGCGGTAGAGCAGCGCGAGCGCCTCGGCGAGCATCTCGAGAATCAGGCGGGAGGCGTCGTCGTAATGCCTGCCGCAGAGGTTGATCTGCTCCGCGCGGTCGAGAAAAAAAGCCGTCTCCGCGTCGCTGAGCACCGTGCGCAGCGGCGCGCCGGACGTGACCGCCTCAAACGGGATGTTGAGCGCGCCGCAGAGCGCGGCAAGACGCTGCGGCAGCACGAGCAGGTTCATATGCGTGCAGCTCTCCGCGCGCGTGGCGACGAACTGGTGCGCGTCCGAAGGGCGGATCAGATGCAGCGTATTGCGCCGGAGCGCCGTTTCGCCGCCGTTGAGGCGATGTGTCGCCCGGCCGCGCGTGATTAAAAAGATTTCGTAATAGTTGTGGTAGTGCAGCGTCGTCGAGCGGTCGTTCCACCAATGGAAGGACACCTCCTCGCGCATCAGTCGCGCGTTGGCGCGGCAGTCCACCATATGCGCGCCCGGCGGAGCGGGCAGGCCCGCTTCTTTTGTAAAATCGGCATGATCTGAATTCGTCTCCATGGAGAAATCATACTATTTCGGTCAACTCCGCGTCAATGGATCGTCTGGCGTTAAAATAATCGCAACGTGCATTCAAAAAATAGCAACGCGCGCGCATTTACACGCGCGCCCGGCGATGATACAGTCGAGGTGCGGAATCATTCGCCATCATCAAATCTGTTATCGTTGGGAGGAGCGCATATGGAGTCCAGAAAAGCCAGCCCGTTCCGGTATGCCATCGGCATGTTCGGAACGAGCATTCCGGTCAATATGTTCAAGACCTATGCCGCCGCGTTTTACGTGATTCAGCACGGCGTCACCACCGAAAAGTTCGCACTCATCCTGTTTCTCTACACGTTTCTCGACGCAATCGACAACCCGATCTACGGATTTCTCTCGGACCGCACGCGCACAAAATGGGGGCGCAGACGGCCCTGGCTCGTCATCGGCACGCCGCTTCTGGTGCTCTCGTTCATCGCGTTTTACAACCTGCCGGCATTCTTGAGCGGCAACAGCATCTTCGTCTACATGCTGCTGATGTATATGCTCACCGGCACGCTGGACTCGCTGATCAACGCAAACTACGGCGCGCTCTTTCCGGAGATGTTCCGAACGGACGCGGAGCGCGCCAAGACCAACGCCATGCGGCAGGCGTTTCAGCTCGTCGCGATGGGCATCAGCATTGCGCTGACCCCGATGGTGACGGAAAAGATCGGCTATGGCCCGACCTCGATCATCTACGGCGCGCTGGCGGCGGTCGTCATTCTCTACATGGCGTTCGGCAGCCGCGAAACCATGCCCGAAGCGGTTGCGGAAAAGCCGAAGCTCTGGCCGACGCTCAAGGCGATGTTCACCAATCCGAAATTCTGGATCTTCGGCGTGACCAACGCGCTCTACAGCGCGGCGATGGCGCTGGTGATGCAGGCGGTGTCGTTCTACACAAAATATACGCTGGGGCTTTCCGGCACGGCGAGCACCATCATGCTCGCGGTCGTGCTTCTGCTCGCCATGGGCGGCGTCGTCGTCTGGGCGCGGCTGGTGAAAAAGTACACCGTCATGCCGGTGTGGCGGTTCGCGCTGATCTTCCTCGCGCTGGCGTTCATCCCGCTGTATTTCATGAAAAACCTCGTCGGGGCGATCGTTGCGAGCTGCTTCGTCGGGCTTGGATTCGCGGGCGCGATTACGACCATGGACCTCATCGGCGCGCGGATTATGGACGAGGACACGAAAAAATACAACCTCCGCCGCGAAGGCACCTACGCCAGCGCGATGGGCTTCATGAACCGGTTGAGCGGGCTGTTTACGAGCCTTGCGTTCCTGCTGGTCGGAAGCCTGTACGGTTTCCAGAGCGGCGATAACCCCGGTCCCATGCCGGGCGAAGCGGCGAAGTTTCTCATGGCGATCTTCCCGTTTGTGGTGATGGCGCTCAGCGCGGTGACCGCGCGGTTTCTGCGCTTTCCGGAGGATCAGAGCCCTCCGAAGTCGACGCAGGACGCGGACACGCCGGAAGCGGGCGCGGAAAAATGAACGCGCGCTATCTCATCGTCAACGCGGACGACTTCGGCCTGACCCTGGCGGGCGACGGCGCGATCGCCGAGCTGTTTGCGGCCGGGCGCATCACGTCAACGACGATCCTCGCCCCGGCAAAGTATGCCGCCGAGGCGTGCCGGACCGCGTGTGAGAAAGGGCTGGCCGTCGGCGTGCACTGGACGCTGCACGCGGAGTGGGCGGACGAGCGCTGGCAGCCCTGCGCTGGCGAGCAGCGCGCGCGTTCGCTCTGCGAGGACGGCGCGCTGATTCCGAACGCCGGCAAGGCGGGAAAGCAGGCCGGCAGCGGGGACGTGACGCGCGAGCTTGCGGCGCAGGTTGAGTTTCTTCGCGACCGCGGCGTGGCGCCGGATCACGCGGACAGCCACGGCGGAACGCTCTACGGCATCAACGGGCGGCTCTTTTTTCTCAACGCCTTCCGCCTCTGCAAAAAATACGGCCTGCCGTTTCGCTTTCCGCATAGCAGCGCGTTTCTGCGCCGCCAATTCGGCCATGAACCCGGCGGACTGCTTCGCGCGGCGCACGCCGCCATCGTGGGGGCGGCGGATCTGTACGGCGTGCCGCTGCTCGACGACTTCATCACAAACCCGTATCCTATCGTGAAAATCGACGGGTACGCCGCGCTTGCGACATATTACGAGCGTGAGCTGGCCGAAGCGCGGGCAGGGATTACGGAGGTGTTTCTGCACCCGTCCCTGCCGGACGAGGCGCTGCTGAGGCGCACCGCGGAGTGGGAGAAGCGCGTCTGGGAGTATGAATATCTCAGAAGCGACGCGTTTGCGAATTTCATCGCGCGCGAGAGGTTTGTTCTCTGCTCCTGGGCGGGCGCGCCGTTCGACAAAAGATAGACCAAAAACCGTCAATAACGCAATACAGAAAGAAGTATGCTCATGAAGTACACGCTTCATATCGACAAAAGTGAAGAGCGCGGCTATCCGCGCCTCGCCTTCGACGTGCCGGAGGGAGCCGAGCGCATCGACGTTCGCGTATCCTATCCGGAGCGCGAACCCTACCGCGAAGGGGAGTTCACGCTTGCCCGGAACGAATGCGTGATCGATCTTGCGCTGGAGTCGCCGGACGGGCGGCTTTTCGGCGCGGCGGGATCAAACCGCACGCACGTGTTCGTTTCGCCGCTTGGCAGCAGCGCGGGTTTTCTCGCGCAAGAGCTGCCGGCGGGCCGCTGGAGCGTCGTCGCGGGGGCGTATCATGTGCCGGAGGGCGGTGTGGACGTGGCATATGACGTCGAAATCACTGTAAAACGGCGCAGGCTCTTTCGCGGGGACACGCATGTGCACACTAACGCCTCGGACGGCGCGTTTGCGCTCGCCACACTTGCCGAGCTTGCCGCGCAGGACGGGCTGGACTATCTCTTTATCACGGACCACAACAACGTCTCCGCGCCGCCGCATCGCGACGACATCACGCTGCTGCCGGGCGTGGAGTGGACGCACTACAACGGACACGCGGGGTTTTTGGGTGCGGACGCGCCGCTGCCGGGGCGCTATGACACGCGCAGCGAAGAGGAGACCGCGCGCTATCTGATATCCGCGGGCGAGAGCGGCGCGATGACGGTGCTCAACCATCCGTTCTGCCCGCTTGTGCCGTGGCTGTGGAGCCTTGCCGCGCCGCACGACGCCATAGAGGTTTGGAACGGCATCATGAGCGAGCGAAACGAGCGCGCAATCGCTTACTGGCACGGCGAGCTTGTGAAGGGGAATCGCGTCGTCGCGCTCGGGGGCAGCGACTATCACCGCCCGGGGCTCTTCGGCAGCATTGCCACGCCCTGCACGATGGTCTACGCGCCCTCGCGCAGCCGCGTCGACATCCTCGCCGCGCTCAGGCGCGGGGACTGCATCGTCAGCTATCAGCAGGACGGCCCGACGGCGGATGTGGATTGCCGCCGGGACGGCGCGCCGGTTTCCTTCGGCGGCGCGGCGGAATCGGGCGCGGAGGTGACGCTCCGCTTTTCCGGTCTGCGCGGGGGGGACGAGATACGTCTCGTCACCGATCTCGGCGTCGAAAGCGTTCCCTGCCCGAACGGGGCGGAAAACGCTTCGTTGACCCGGCGTTATCCGGGCGCGGCGTTTGTCCGCGCGGAGGTCATGCGCGTCTATGCGCCGGGCCTGCCGCCGATGAAGGCGATGCTCACCAACCCCGTCTATTTCGACTGAACCGGAGGCGGCATGGAATATTCGGATGTACGGCGCGTCATCGTCGTATCGAAAACGCATCTGGACGTCGGGTATACCGACTATGCCGGAGCCGTGCTGAGGCGGTATGTGGATTCGTTTATCCCCGCGGCGGTGGAGCTCGCCTGCTGTGTCAATACGCCGGAGCACAAGCGGTTTGTCTGGACGACGGGTTCGTATTTGATCAAATACTATCTGGAACATGCCGATCAAACCGCTTGCGCGCGCTTTTGCGAGGCGCTGCGGCTCGGCTATGTGAGCTATCATGCGCTGCCGCTGACGACGCATACCGAGCTCATGAGCGCAGAGCTGTTTTCCTACGGTCTCTCCATCGCAAAGCGGCTGGACGAATTATATGGCAGGACGACCGTCGCCGCCAAGATGACGGACGTGCCGGGTCACACCGCCGCCATGGTGCCCCTGCTCGCCGCTGCGGGCGTTCGGTATCTGCACATCGGCGTCAACGGCAGTTCGCGTGCGCCACGCGTGCCCGCGCTGTTTCGCTGGCGGTTCGGCGGCGGGGAGATCGCGGTCAGCTATGCGGGCGCATATGGCGACGCGGCTATTTTGAAGAGCGGTGTCGCGCTGGAGTTTCAGCACACCATGGATAACTCAGGCCCGCCGAAGCGGGAGGAGATCGACACGTTTTTTGCCGCGCTGGCGCTGAAATACCCGAACGCGCATGTCGAGGCGGGCACGCTGGACGACTTTGCCGCGGAACTGCCCGCCGTCTGGGACGCGCTGCCCGTCGTGACGGAGGAGATCGGAGACACGTGGATTCACGGCGTCGCGTCAGATCCGCTCAAAACCGCAAGATTCAAGCGCCTGCTCGCGCTTGTCGACCGCTGGCTGGCGAGCGGGACGCTGACGCGCGGCGGCGCGGAGTATGAGGCGGTTATGGAAGCGCTGCTGCTCGTCTCCGAACACACCTGGGGCATGGACACGAAAAAGCACCTGCTCGACTTTTCGAATTGGAGCAAACTGGATTTTGTTCGTGCGCGGGAGCGGGACAGGACGGACTATTCGCTCTTTGGCGAGAAAAACCGGCAGATCTTCGAGGCGGTGCGCGAAGAACTGCGCGAATATCGCGGGGACGACGAAACATCTTCATATCGACACTTTGAACAGTCGCACGCCGAGCAGCGCGCGTACATCGGCCGCGCGCTCGCGGCGCTTTCGCCGGAGCACCGCGCTGAGGCGGAGCGCGCGCTCGCCATGCCGTATCCCGGGCGCACCGGCGAATGCAGAGCGCTCCAAACGCCGATAGAGGTCAATGGCTGGACGGTGGTGATCGATGCGCACGGCGTGCTGGTTTCGCTGAAAAACGGGCGGCTTGGCATCGACCGGCGCGTATCGGCCGGTCAATTGTTATACGAGACGTTCGACGGCAGGGATGTGGACGACTGCTTCTTCGCCTATGGACGGGACCTGGACAAAAACTTCGCCTGGGCGGCCTGCGACTTCGGCAAGCCGGGACTGCGCTATGCGCCCGGCGTCCAGCATGGCGTTTACGCCACTCATTTGGAAGAGTTGCGGCAGCAGGGCGACACGCTGACGGCGTTTCTTCGCGCGGATGCGCAGGCCGCCGAAGAATACGGCTGCCCGCGCGAGATCGCAATTTCGTATCGCTTTTTGACGGAGGGAATCGTGCTTTCGCTCGCCTGGCGGCAAAAGGATGCGATTCGCAGCCCGGAGGCGCTCTGGCTTGGCATTGACCTGAACACCGACAGCCCGCATCGCTGGCGCATGACGAAGCTCGGGCGCGAGCTCTCCCCGCTCGAGGTCGTTTCCGGCGGCAACCGCAAGCTGCACGCCGTCGAACGACTCCGTTGTGAAAGCGCGCTGGAATCGCTCGTCATCGAACCGGTGGACGCGCCGCTGACCGGTATGGGAGGAAGGGATCTCTACGACGTGTCGGACACGGCGGGCGATCTTCGAAACGGATTTTGGTTTCTGTTGTGCAACAATCGCTGGGGCACGAACTTTCCGCAGTGGTTTGAGGACGATTTGGCGATTTCGTTTCGCGTCTCTTTGCGCGGGCGCGCGCCGGCCGTACGCTGAAGGTTGAACTGAGGAAAGGGGCCGCGCGGCGGCCTTTTTTTCTGCGCCGAACGGCGCGAATTTGCGGCAAAAAACGGCAATTGTGCGATTTACACGAATCGACCGGAATGGTAAACTATCATCATACAACGTCTTTTCATCTATCCTTGCACGCATCCAAAATACGACCGCGCGTTCGCGCCGGGGGAGGCAACCGCATATGGCAAAGCAACCGCTCGCAGCCGGCAAACTGCCCCTTGGCGAGAAAATCGCATTCGGCATGGGCGACGTCGCCGCGAATATCTACATGCAGATCATCGGCGTGTTCTTGCTCAACTTCTATACCGACGTGCTGGGTATAACGGCGGTGGCGGCCGGCATCGTTATGATGATCAGCCGAATCTTCGACGCGCTCAACGATTTCGCGGTGGGCTACCTGGCCGACAAATCCGCCCGGTATAAAAAGTGGGTGCTTGCGGGGTCGCTTGCGGCGGCAGTGCTGTTTGTCGCGATGTTTCTGACGCCGGACTGGAGCCCGGCGGCCAAGGCCGCCTATGCGCTGGCGAGCTTTTCGATCTGGACCATCGCGCATACGATCTACGTCATCCCCTATAACGCGATGGCGTCCACCGTGACGCAGGATCCATACGAGCGAACGAGCATCAATTCGGTGCGCTTCGTGATCACGACCGTGCCCGTGGTGCTCGTTTCGGTGCTGATGCCCATCCTGCTCTCGCGTCTCGGCGGCGCCATGGGACAGGGCAAAGCGTACCTGATCACCACTACGGCGTTTTCCGCGCTTGCGCTTGCTTCCACGCTCGTATGCGTGCTGCGCGTCAAAGAGCGCGTACAGGTCCGCCCCGAAGACGCCCAGAAGCTCACCGTCGGCAAGGTCTGCAGAACGCTCGCCGCAAACGGGCCGCTCAACGTGCTCATCGGCGCGTTTTTCCTGCGCAATATCGGCTATTATATCTTCAGCGGCGCGATGGTTTACTATTTCAAGTATAACCTCGGCAACGAGATGCTCATGAGTCTGTTTATGCTTGCGCTCGTGCCCTTCTCGGTTCTCGGCATGCTCGTCGTGCCGCCGTTGGCGAGGCGATTCGGCAAAAAGGCCGCGTTCTTCTGGGGCGGCGTGGTCATGGCCGCAGCGTTTGCCGGCATTTTTCTCGCAAACGGCAGCCTGCCCGCGCTGTTTGTCTGCGGCTGTATCGGCGCGGCGGCGATGGCGGGGCCGCTCGTTGCGTCGTTTTCAATGGTATCCGACACGGTGGAGTACGGCAAGTGGAAGACCGGCTCGGATGTGCGCGCCATCAACTTCAGCGTGTTCGTGTTTTCGCAGACGGTCGGCATTTCGCTTGCCTCGTTCATCATCGGCATGGTGCTTGACGCAACGGGCTACGTCGCTAATCAGGCGCAGTCGCAGCCGGCGCGAAGCGGCATCCTCTGGCTGTTTTCGCTGATACCCGCGGTCGTTACGCTGCTGATGAGCCTTGTCATCCGGTTTTGGACGCTCTCCGAGGAGCGCGTCACACAGATTTTGCAGGAGTTGCAATCAAGTGAAACCGCCTGAAGACAGGAAGTTTTCAAAGAGCGTATTGCAAATTCGGCAGGGCCGTCATCAAACGTGGATGTCTGGAGAATTGAGGGAAACGCCGTGAGGATCGTCTGGATGGTGCTTGGTTCGTTGTGCGGTCTTTGGCTGCTTGGCGAAATCGTCGTGCGAATCGTCTGCGATCTGCCGGTGCGTACGGACTTTTACGGCTCCATCCCGCGCGGCGGTATCGCCGCGCTGCAAAAGCGCGTCGGTATCCGCGTTAACCCCGGGGACACCTATATCCATCTCGGCTGGATCGCCGATCCGAAACAGGATCGCTACACCGTCTGGCGTCAGGGACAGGACGGACGGTTTCGACGCCTTGGCCGAACGCGGTACGGCAGCTTTCTCGTGCGGAACCTTCTGCCGGATACGACGTATACGTTTCGCGTCTCCTCCGTCTCCGGCGCAGTGGAGGAGACGCTTTTCGCGCGTACACTTGAGGCGCGCTCGCACGAAAGCTACCGTCCCGTGATCGAGGGCGGCTGGCATACGCTGTTTCACCCCAGGGAACACGGGGACTATCTCAACGACCACGCGATCTACCAGTCCGGCGACGGGAGATGGCACATCGTCGGCATCACGGCGTTCGGTTCGGGCGATTTTTCGAAAGAGCGGTATTTCGCGCACGGCGTCGGAGATGCGTTTCCGTTTCAAAACGATCGCACGATGACAGAACTACCGCCCGTTGCTGACCAAGGCAGACTTGCCTGGGCACCGTGCGTCGTCCGCGCCAACGATCAATATTATATGTGGTATTCGCCGCACACGGCCTACTGCCAGACAAGCCCGGGCGGATCGACCTGGCAGGAGCGGCCGGAGCTGGCGTTTCGGCCGGCGTTCGCGCAGTTTCGCGATCCCATGGTGCTGCAGGTCGGCCAAGGCCAATGGCTCATGTATGCCACCGCGCGGCACGGGCTGTTCTCCGCTGTGGATATCTATCAGTCCTTTGACGCCGAGCGCTGGCAATATATCCGCTCCGCGCTGAGAACGGGGCTGGGCTGCGAACGCGCCGCGCCGCAGGGTTCGACCGAGTCTCCGTTTGTGTTCGAATACGCGGGCGGATATTATCTCTCCGTGACGTATAACAACGATTCGTTCTTTTTTGACGCCATGCTGCTGCCGCTGAAGGTTTGGCGCGACAAAGAGAGCTATAACGATACTCTCGTGTTCTCGAGCGGGAACCCTTACGATTTTGGCACGTACCGCGGCAGAAAGCGGCCGTCCTCGCTTGTCGTGACGCTGCGCGCGCATGCGCCGGAATATATCGAACACGACGGCAGATGGTATTTGACCTCGTGCGGATGGCCGTGGGTCGCCAGCGTTACGCACGGCGAAGCCGCCTGGGCCGAACTGCGCTTTGAGCGGCAGGAACGGCGAAAACAACGGTCAGAACCGTGATGTCGTTGCTGGAACCCGCTCTTGCAGCGAAATCGATCGATTAAGCGGCGAACACGACGCCTTTTTGGAAGGACTTGATCTGCAAACCGGCAGGCAGAATGTAAAATCCCTGTATATTGAAATTTGCAGACGAGGATGCAAAACCCCGGAAATGCGCATTTTCGATCGAGGTTGCAAAAGCACGCAGATAAAAGTGTGTCGATGACACACAATAAAAACAAGAAATAACTGTAATTTTTCGAGCGCATAAAGACGCCGGCGAGAATCAATAAAAATCCGCAATTCATAGAATATTTACATATGTATGTTCTGTTAAAAACGCAGGCCGCTGGTGGTATAAAGAATGAAAAAATACGCAACGAATAGTAATAATCAATCAAAAAAATGAAAAAATACACAAGATATAGGATATCGTTCGTTTATGCCGGTGGCAGAGCGCTTTCAAAATATGCCCAAAACTCAAAGAAAAATTTTACAACGCAAAATGTTACACAATCGATGTAATAAAAAAATAACGGATTTGTGGTACAGATTGCTTGACAAAGCAATGCATATGTAATAATATTTCGATGACTGGAAGTAGACTTTAACCCAGTTGGTTGACCACTGAATAAAGTCAACTTTACAGGATGTGACTACCGGTGGTTTTAGTCGTTATTCGTCGAAAAAACGAACGATATTACGTTGTCGTTTTGTATTCGAAGGGTTACGATGTCACGATTGCGGGCGCTGAACGTCTGAAAAAGCGATTATGCATAATCGCCGGGGAACATACGCAAATTACGACGTAACAAAATCGATCTTGAACATTTGTCGGGATTGATGATGATTATTTCGGGTTTGCGATGCGAATGACGGCTGAAACGGGAGGAAACGGTTCGGGATGTCCGATTTGACAATCAGCATTCTAGTCGGTGTTTTGACCGGCGCAGCTGTAACCGTTCCCGTTTGGTTTGTAAGCGCGTTTTTGATTCGACGCCGCAGCTTGGAATCGCGGATGGAGCAAAAGCATCTTTCCATCATGATTCCGTGTCTTGCTGTGATCGGCGGCGTCATCGGCTGGCGCGCCGGACTGACGCTTCGCGCGATCTATCTGGTTTTATTGCTTGCGGTTGCCGCGATCGTATTTTACGTCGATGCGCTGCACCGCATCATACCCAACGAGCTTGTGCTGGCGATACCGGTCCTCGCCGCCGGGTTTGGTCTGACGGGAGCGATTCCGTTTGACATTGTCTCCTCACTGATCGGGTTTGCGGCGTGTTTTCTGGTCTTTTTCATTCCCGGCGTTTTCGGCAAGAAGATCGGGGCCGGGGATGTGAAGCTCGCCGCGGCGATGGGCTTTGCGCTCGGGTTGACCGGAAGCCTGTATGCGGTTGCCGGCATGGGGGCGCTCGTGCTGCTCTATGTGTTGTTTGCGCGCGGTATGCCGCTTGCCGAGCGGCTGAAGTCCACGATTCCGATGGGACCGTTTCTCGCCTTGGCGCTCGTCGTTGTGTCTGTGATCTGAATCAGTTTTTTGAGTATCCTGCAGAGCGAAAAGCGTTCTGGAAAAATAAATAAACAAATGATGGAGGAAGAAAACATGAAGAACTTCTGGAAGAACGAAGAAGGACAGGGCATGGTAGAGTACGGTCTGATCATCGCGCTTGTCGCGGTCGTGGTTATTGCTGCTCTCACGTTAATCGGCACCAATGTCAGAGGTAAGTTCCAGGAGATCGTAACCGGTCTTGGCGGAACGAACTGAAATCCCTGAACACTGAACGCAAAATGATGAAGCCGTTTTTTCGCAATGAGGACGGGCAGGGCGTGGCTGAATATGCCCTGATCATCGCGTTTGTCGCGATCGTAGTCATTGTTGCACTCAGGACGCTTGGCGGCACTGTGAATTCGGTTTTCGAAGATCTTACTGCGAAACTGAATGACGCGGGCTGAACAGGAGTCAACCAATCGGTCGACAAGCTGACCCGGGGCTGAAAAAGCCCCGGGCGTTCGGCTTTGTCGACAAATTTTGACAGTGTGAACAGAACAGGAAGAGAACAGCAAATGGAACGAAACAAACAACATCGTGAAAAAGGTCAATCCGCCGTAGAGATGGCGTTGACGCTTCCTTTGCTGCTGTTGCTCATATTTGGGATGCTTGAGATGGGGTGGATGACGTCCACCCGTCTTGTGCTGGACAACATCACGCGCGAAGGCGTTCGCGCAGGAATCATCGCTCAAAGCGCATCGGCCGCTAACACAAACGTTACCACAAGCATCAACGAGATGAAACCGGATTACATGACCGATCCACTGACGGTTACGGTCAGTTTTTCAAACCCTTCGGACATCCATTCCGGAGATATCACGGTCGTGGTTACCTATGACTTACCGACGCTCACCCCTCTGACCGCTTTTTTGACGGAAGACGGGGTGTTCCATCTGCGATCAGAGTGTACGATGAAGATGAGTTAGCGTACGGCGTGCGCTGTGCACTGTTGAATATGACGGATTTCTGTGTTTCAGATCGGGGTTGAATAGTACGGAGGTGTTTTGCCTTGAAAAATTGGGCGAAGCAAATGTTTCAACGGTTGCGGCTGAAGGAGCGTGGCGAATCGGCTATCATTGTCGCGCTGGCGATGACGACGCTGATCGGAGTTACGGCGACGGTGAGCGATCTCGGCGTTGCTTATGTGAAGACGGCGCAGACGCAGACCGCAGTGGATGCAGCAGTGCTCGCAGCGGGTATGAAACTGCCGATCGCGAGTACGGATGCAACCGCCATCGCTCAGGCAACCGCTGTTGCGCGGGATTATCTCACGAAAAACGGGGTAAGCGACGCATCCGTCGCGACCGTCACGTTTGGCGAACTCTCCGGCGGGGAGTATCATTCGATCTATGTGTCGCAGCCCGCAGTTTCACAAACGGCGTTTGCGCGCATCTTCGGGATCAACGAAATTACGTTCCACCGCGATGCGGAAGCGAAGATCGTGCCATGTACGGCGCTGTCCGATCTTGTGCCGCTTTCGATCGAGGATAGTACTCTGCAGGCCATCATCGCAAGCGGTGCGTCGCAGCACGCCATTTTGAAATACGGCTCGAACACGGACGACGTGGACAACGGCGCGTTCGGCGCCATCGACCTTGACGGCGTCAAGGGCGGCGGCGCGAACGATTATACGTCCTGGCTCGCATACGGCTATCAGGCGAAGCTGACGGTCGGGACGGTGCTGCCTGTGGAGTCGGGCAATATGACAGGGCCGACCTATGCCGGCATTGTTGCGCGTTACAACGCCTGTACGCATTTCGTCTCCAGCGGCGGCTGTACGATTGCGCATTATGAAGACGATTGTCCCCGGGTCATGAAGGTCCCGGTTATCGAATATACCGACAGCTTGCACAAATACGTCCGCGTCGTGGGGTTTGCGGCGTTTGTGCTCGAGGATTACACGACATATGAAGACCAGGGCTGCGTGATCGGGTCCTATGTGGACATGGTCAACGTAGGCGCTGCGGACGGGGACCTGACGGGTACCGCCGACAGTTACGGCGTCTACAGCCTTGTTCTTTGCAAATAAACACGAGACGGAAGCGGCCGGGGCTGTTTACTGCCGATGGCCGACATCGCTGATTCGGAGAGTGCTATGAAAAAAGTCATCCTCTTTGCGCTGATCGCCGCGCTTTGCGCAGGCGCGCTGCTCTATTTCTATCTCGGTAATGTCGAGCAACAGAAAGAGGTGCAGGTCGTCTATGAGAACATCATCGTGGCGGCGGTGGACATCCCTGCCTATACGACGATCACCGCTGAGATGCTGACACTCAAGCAGATGCCCGAGGGAACGGCGCATCCAAACGCCGCGCGCTCGGCGGACGCCGTCATCGGGTATGTGACGGAAAGCGATTTGATCAAAGGGGAGGAAATCATACCGATCAAGCTCAAGCAGCACGGGCAGCTGGATAGCGGACTTTCTTATGTTGTTCCGGATGGCATGCGCGCCGTGACCATCGCCGTGGATGAAGTTTCCGGTGTGGCAGGGTTCTTGCAGCGCGGCGATTATGTGGACGTGATTTCGTTTACCACGACGTCCTACGTGCTTCCGGAAGAAGCGAAGGTTGAAGATCCAAACGCCGAGGAGACAACGGCGGATACGACCAAGCCGACACAGGGGACTACCGTCGTGGCCGCGCAGAATGTCCGCGTGGCGGCGGTGGGGATGACGCTGTCGGACACCGCGGCGTCCGCTGCAGAAACCAGCGAGATGGCCTATTCGACCGTGACGCTGTTTTTAACGCCCGAGGAAGCGATGCGTGTGATTCAGGGCGCAAAAAGCGGCGTCATTATGCTTACGCTCCGCGCTTCCAGCGACCACGATGCAAACGAGGAAGATCCGGTCGTCAGCGATTCGCTGCTGGTTCCGGCGGGCTGAGGGGGAAGTGATGGATAGCGTAAGGATCATGCTCGCGGCGTTCTCCGCCGAAGACAGAAAGTTTATCTCGGGATTGCTGCAGGACGAGTCTCTTCGAATCGTCAGCGCATTTCAACCGGACAAAGACGGATTGAAGAAAGCCGGCGCGCAGCCGGCGGACGTTTTATTGCTTGGTACGCGCGGGAAAGCGGATCGGGAATACGATTTTGCCGAGCGGATGTATACCACGCGAAGCGACATCACCATACTGCTGCTCGCGCCGGGGCCGAGCGCAACGGATATCGCGCGCGCCATGGAGAGCGGAATCGCGCGCGTCATCGACATAGAAAGCGGCGAAAGCGCCATCCGCACGCAGATCCTGACCACGGCAAGCCGGGATCAAAACCGGCGGAGCTGTGTCGTCAAAGTGTCGAGCTACGACTCCAAGGTGGTCGCCTGTTATTCCCCCAAAGGCGGCGTAGGCAAGACCACAATCGCGGTGAATATCGCTTATGCGCTGGCATCGATGAATAAGAAAGTCGCGCTGATCGACCTGAGCCTTCAGTTCGGGGACGTCGGCGTTTTTTTGGACATTACAAAGGGAGATACCATCGCCGACATGGTGGAGGAGCGCACGTTTGAACTCTCTACCATCCGCAGCTATCTGATTCGGCACCAGAGCGGCATCATGGTCATGCTTTCGAGCAACTCGCCCGAGTATGCGGAATTGATCCGCCCCGAGCATATCGAGTCCATTCTGTCCACGCTGCGTACGGAGTTTGACTATGTCGTGCTCGATATGGGCGTATCTTTGGGTGATTCGGCCATATCTGCGTTTGAAATCGCGGATTCGATTCTGTTTATTGTCAACGAAGATATCGCCGCGCTGCATGACGCAAAGCGCAGTCTGAAAGTCATGGAGGCGCTGAACCTCCAGGATAAAACGAGTATCGTGGTCAACAAAGACGGCGTATCGACCATCAAGGTCGGCGATGTAACGAGACTTCTGGATATGAAGCCTGTTCTGGTGGTTCCGTTCGACATCAAATCCGCCGTGATGGCGGTCAATCGCGGCATACCAATGCTGAACTGCGCGTCCCGTTCGAAAGCCTCGCAGGCGATTCGTACGTATGCGCGCAGCATGGTTCGGAGAGTGTAGCAATGGGTTTACTGGAGCGAATGGATAAAAAATCCCCTGCCGTCGTCAACGGCGCGGGAACAGCCGCAGAGGTGGACGAAGCCGCGGTATTGCGCGACCGCGTCCATATGCAGATTGTCGAGACGCTGAATAAGCGCGAAGAGAAGCATGGCGGCACCGCAAGCGAAACGGAAACACGCGCCATCATCGAATCTACGCTGGAAGAACATGCAGCGAGCTTGGCACGGCCGGAGCGCAATCGGATTGCGGTTGAACTCTTTGATTCTATTCGCGGGCTCGGACCGCTGGAAAAACTGATCGCGGACGATTCGATAACTGAGATCATGGTCAACGGCGCAAAACAAGTATACTTCGAGCGCAGGGGCAAACTGATGCTCAGCGACGTGACGTTTTATGACAACGACCAGCTGCTCAATGTGATCGATCGCATCGTTTCACCGATCGGCCGGCATATCGACGAAGCAAACCCGATGGTGGACGCGCGTTTGCCGGACGGCTCGCGCGTCAACGCGGTCATTCCGCCGCTTTCGCTGAAAGGGCCGGTTCTCACGATTCGCAAATTTTCCAGAAGCCCGCTGACCGTGGATAACCTGATCAGCTATGGAAGCCTGACGATCAAGATGGCGGCGTTTCTGGAAGCCTGCGTAAAAGGCAGGCTCAACATCCTCGTATCCGGCGGAACCGGCAGCGGCAAAACCACGCTGCTCAACGTACTCTCCGCCTATATCCCGCACGACGAGCGCATCGTGACCATCGAGGATGCGGCCGAAATTCAGCTGCAGCAGTCGCACGTGCTCACGCTGGAAGCGCGCCCGGCGAACCTGGAGGGAAAAGGGCAGATCACGATCCGAGATCTGGTTCGAAACGCGCTGCGTATGAGGCCGGATCGAATCATCGTCGGCGAGGTGCGCGGCGGCGAGGCGCTCGACATGCTGCAGGCGATGAACACCGGCCATGAAGGGTCCATGACTACCGGACATGCCAACTCGACGCGCGATATGCTCGCGCGTCTCGAGACCATGGTTCTGATGGCGGGCATGAACCTGCCGATTCCGGCTATTCGCCAGCAGATCGCATCCGCCATCGATCTCGTCGTACAGCAGTCGCGCATGCGCGACGGCAGCAGAAAAGCCACGAGCATCAGCGAAGTGGTCGGCATGGAGGGCGACGTGATCGTGATGCAGGAGATCTTTCGTTATGAATATGGCGACGGACGTTCACAGGGGCGGTTCCGGTCGACCGGAATCATGCCTCGCTGCTGCGAAAAGCTGGCGATGAACAGCGTCGTCGTAAAAGACGAATGGTTCTCCTGATCTTGACGACAGAAGCAAGAAACAGGATTCAGCGAATTTGTAAGGAGGAAAAACAGGATGCTGCGGTTGCTGGTTGTGGTTGTCTGCGGAGTCGCCGCGTTTTTTTTGTTTTACCTTCTGGCGATGGTCCAGTCGAAACCGCGTCTGGAGATGGAAAAGCGCGTCGGCCAGTTGTTCGACAGCAATCTGGAAACGCCCACATCCCGGCGCTCGAAAGGCAGCAAAGAAAAAACGCACCCGCGGCGGCTGGAGCAGATTGCGGAAGAGCTCTATGTCGCGGGCGTGGCATTGCGCGCGGAGGAGTTCATCACGATCTGGGTTGTGCTGGGCGCTGTGATTCCGACGTTCGCGTTGTTTCTCGGCGCACCGGTCAGCCTGTGCATCGGGCTGGCGATCGTCGGCGCATCGGCGCCGATCGGGTTCGTTACGCTGAAGCGAAATAAAAAACTTGCGCTGCTGGATAAACAGCTGCCGGACGCGATGACGGTCATCTGCAACGCGCTGCGCGCGGGGCAGTCGTTCCAGACCGCCATGAAAAACGTCGCGGAAGAGATGGAAGAGCCTGTCTCCCGCGAGTTCATGCGCGTCTATCGCGAAACGCAGTTTGGCATGCCGCTGGAGACGAGCCTCACGCGCCTTGTAAAGCGTACCGGAAATCCGGATCTCGATCTGATGTGTTCTGCCGTCGTCATTCAGCGGCAGATCGGCGGAAATCTTGCCGTCATACTGGAAAACATCTCGGGTACGATCAATCAGCGGATTCAGCTGCGCGGGGAAGTGAAGACCATTACCTCTGCGGGCAGGCTGAGCGGATACATCATCTGGGCGCTGCCGATTCTGATTATCGTGCTGCTGATGTTCGTCAATCCATCTTATGTGGATATGTTCTTCACGACGAGATCGGGCAGGATCATGCTGCTGGTTTCCGCGGTGTTGGAGATCATAGGCTTTACCATCGTAAGGAAAATTGTTAATATTAAGATGTAGGGGGAGATGCATCATGCGGCTGGTTGTTCTGGTCTGTACCGTTGCGGTGTTTTTCATCGTTATCGCGTTGCTGTATCAGTGGGGCAAGCGTGACGACAGCATGCATAGGCGCTTCGCCATGGTCGGCGACACCGAACGCGCATACAACGATACCGAACTGAAAAAATCATTTTCGGAGCGCGTCTTCCAACCGATGGTCAAACAATTTTCCGAGCGGATCCGGCGGCTTGCGGGAAGAAGCAAAGCCCCAGGTCCCAGCAAAGGGAACATCAAACTGGAGAAGCAGCTGAAATCGGCGGGATTGCCGCTGACAGTACAGGAGTTTTCGTTCATCAAAGGTATGCTGTCGCTGGTTTTTCTGGTGGGCGGTTTTGCGCTGTTTATGTTGCTAAGAATTGAGCAAATCCTGCGTTTTCTGGTTTTA
>JAAYUE010000045.1 GCA_012517905.1 Clostridiales bacterium
ACAGGGCATTCACGGCGACCTGGTCCGACCCGCTGACGTATACGGTTACGTACTTCGTAACCGGAGGCACCCAGAGCGGACTTGACGGCGCGACGCCCTATGCGGTTTACACCGGCGTTGCATATGGCACCGCGGTGCCGATTCCCGACGATCCCGCCCAGACCGACTACACGTTTGACGGGTGGACGAACGTCATCCCCGCGACGATGCCGGATGGCAATCTGACCATCTACGGCACGATGACCTATGTGAGCCGTGCGATTGAAACCATCGACGAAGCGCCGGTTCCGTTGGCGGCGCCGACCTGGGCCCTGCTGAACCTGCTCTTTGCCGCCGCCGCTGTAGTAGCCTCGGCAATCCTGCTGGGCGGCTTGCTGAAGAAGAACGAGTCGCTGTCCGAACCCCGGCGCAAGAAGCGCGCGGCGATTCGCCTCTCTACGCTGCTGCCGGCCATCGGCGCCGTCGTCGCCTTCCTGCTGACGCAGAATCTGGCGAACACGATGGTGCTCACGGACCGCTGGACGCTGCTGATGGGCGCCATACTGGCGGTGCAGGCCGTGCTGACGGTGTTCGGCTTGCGGACTTCCAAGGAATGAGCTGAACCTGACAAATAAGCGGCGAGGGGGCGTTCGGCAACGAACGCCCCCTGTTCGTACCCGGGGCAAAAAATGCGACGCGCTCTGCGACGGCGCGGTTGCCAGCCCGGCGCGAAAGCGTGTAAAATAGCAGCAAACGACACAAAAGCGAGGGAAACGAAATGCGGATTGGAGACGTCGCAAACGCGATGATCGCATATAACGCCGGAGATGCGCGGCGGGTCAACCACCTGCTCAAGGTATACGGGTTTGCCAAGGTGATCGGCGAGCGCGAAGGACTGGACGCGCGCACGCAGGAGACCCTTGAAATCGCCGCGCTGACGCACGACATCGGCATTCGCAACAGCGAGCGGAAATATGGCAGCTGCAGCGGCGAACACCAGCAGATCGAGGGCCCGCCGGAGGCGGAGCGCATGCTCGGCGTGCTGGGCGCGGAGCGCGGGATGATTGCCCGCGTATGCTGGCTGATTGCGCATCATCATACGTATGCCGACATACAGGGGGAGGACTATCAGATCCTCGTCGAGGCGGATTTCCTCGTCAACGCATATGAAGACTGCATGTCGCAGGACGCGATCGAAAGCGTTCGGAACAAGCTGTTTCGCACGAAGACGGGCATTTCTCTGCTGGAAACGCTCTACGGTTTCGGCGGAAAGCAGGCGTAACGCTATGCTTTTTTCGCCCGATATGGTATGATAGCGGTTGTTTTACAGGAAAGCAGGGTGAATTTTCATGATCAGCGCACATAACGTATCCCTCCAGTTCGGCGGCAGGCCGCTGTTTGAGCACGTGGACGTGCAGTTTACAAACGGCAACTGCTATGGTCTCATCGGCGCGAACGGAACGGGAAAATCGACGTTTCTCAAGATACTCTCCGGCGAGATCGAGCCGAACAAGGGCGAAATCTCCGTCACGCCCGGCGAGCGCATCGCCGTGCTGCGGCAGGACCACTACGCTTTCGACCGCTTTACGGTCATGGATACGGTCATCATGGGCTATGAACGGCTGTATGAGATCATGCAGTTGAAAGAGGAGCTCTATGCCAAGCCGGACTTTGACGACGCGGACGGCATCCGCCTGGCGGAGCTCGAGGGCGAGTTTGCCGAGCGGGACGGCTGGAGCGCGGAGTCGGACGTGGAGATCCTGCTCAACGGCCTCGGCGTGCCCGCCGAGCTGCAGAGAGCGCCCATGGCGGAGCTGGACGGACCCAACAAGGTGAAAGTGCTGCTCGCGCAGGCGCTGTTTGCCAAGCCGAATATCCTGCTGCTGGACGAGCCGACGAACAACCTCGACATCTACGCCATCCGCTGGCTTGAAGAGTTTCTGCTGGACTTTCCGAATACGGTCATCGTGGTCTCCCACGACCGCCATTTTCTGAACAAGGTCTGCACGCACATCGTGGACATCGACTACGGCAAAATTCAGATGTACGTCGGTAACTACGATTTCTGGTATGAATACACGCAGCTCGCCGCGCGGCAGGAAAAGGACAAGCGCAAGCAAAACGAGCAGAAGGCGAAGGAACTGCAGGAGTTCATCATGCGCTTCAGCGCGAACGCCTCCAAATCCAAGCAGGCGACCTCGCGCAAGAAGATGCTCGACAACCTCGACATGGGCAACTTCGCGCCGTCCTCGCGGCGCTATCCGTTCATCCACTTCAAGCCCGATCGCGAGGTGGGAAACGACGTCCTCGCGGTCACGGGACTGACGAAGACCGTCGGCGGGCGCAAGGTGCTCGACAACGTGAATTTCATCGTCGACCGCACGGATAAGATCGCGTTTGTCGGCGAGGACGAGCTGGCGCGCACAACGCTGTTTCAGATTTTGATGGGCGAGCTCGAACCGGACGCGGGCAGCTACAAGTGGGGTGTGACAACCACACAGTCCTACCTGCCGAGCGACAATTCGGCATATTTCGACGGGGTGACGTATTCGCTTGTCGATTGGCTGCGGCAGTTTTCCAAGGATCAATATGAGACGACCATCCGCGGTTGGCTCGGGCGGCTGCTCTTCTCCGGCGAGGAGGCGCTCAAAGAGGCGCGCGTGCTCTCCGGCGGCGAGAAAAACCGCTGCATGCTGGCCAAGATGATGCTCTCCGGCGCAAACGTACTCATCCTCGACGAGCCGACGAACCACCTCGACCTAGAGGCCATCACCGCGCTCAACGAGGGGATGACGGAGTTTACCGGCGTCATGCTGTTTACTTCGCACGACCATCAGGTGACGCAGACGGTCGCCAACCGTATCCTTGAGATTTTGCCTGGCGGCGTAATCGACAAGCGCGAAAACTATGACGAGTATATCGAGAACGAGGATGTGAAACGGTTGCGGGAGCAGTGGTCGTGAGTGGGGGACAGCCGCATGAATGAAATCATCGTTTACGGAACCTGCTATGGTTCGGCAAAACAATATGCGGACGAACTGAGCTGCCGCACCGGTGCAAAGTGTGTTTCCTGTGAAGATGCAGGCGGCCTTTCTTCTTATGATAAGATTGTCTACATCGGCTCGCTTTATGCCGGGGGCGTTCTTGGCATGAAAACGACGCTCGGAACACTGAAGAACTGGGAGAGCAAACAGATCGTCATCGCGACGGTCGGGCTTGCGGACACGACGGACGAGGAGAACGTCCGCAATATCCGCGCCGCGATGAAGCGGCAGCTGCCCGCGGGCATGATGGAGCATGCGCGGCTCGTGCATCTGCGCGGCGGAATCGATTACTCCCGTCTCTCCGCCAAGCACAAGTTTATGATGAAGCTGCTGTATGAAAAGGTGAAGAAACAACCGCCGGAGAAACAGACCGCTGATACGCGTGCCATGATCGACACCTATGGTCAGGTGGTCGACTTTGTGGATCTGTCGCGCGTGGACGAGCTGCTGTAAAAATGAATTAAAACAAAACGTCCCGTCGGGGTTTCCGGCGGGATGTTTGCGTTTTGGGGTTAGCTCTTTGGAATCGGGACAGTGATTTCGACCAGAGGAGAAAAGTTTGTCTGGGCCTTATCCGTTGATTGACCATTTGTCACCGTATACACCTCGCCGGCGATTTGATTCGTTCCGTTCAGCATTTCATTGTATACGTGGATGAGTTTAAGAACTACCGACTGCGTGGTTTCATATTGATCCGGGTATATGGGAAGCGTGTAGCGCTGTTCGCCGATTCCCCAACTATCTGGTCTCGGGGCCTCGGAAACAAACACTCCGTTGATGTACATGTCGGCAACATTTCCAATTTTGTGATAAGTATTCTGGATGCTTCGATTGGAAGAGCGAAGCAACGCATTGACCATATTGTCAGTCCAGTTACTTGGCGCGGAAGCAAGCGTGAGTACAACGCTGATCCCGGTCGGTAGATACTCGTACTCCGCATGCAGAACAACCCCGTTCAGAGAAACTTTTTGTGTGCTGATTGTCCAGCTCGTAATGGAACCATCCTCTGCGAAAATCATGTTATCCACCGTAAGATAGGTTTCGCCCAAAAGCGGAATATCGCCCTCCTGCAGTTCCGCCGACTGCGTATTTCCCTTGGTCGTGTCAAACGTGAACGTGTGCGTGAGGATCGCGACCGTCGCGCCATAGTTCATCGCGTCGTTTTCGCAAATACGAATGTTTTGCGTGATGGTCAGGATGCCGTCGGGGAGCGGTTGCGTCGGGTCGATATCAAAGTCCGAATACAGCACGACATGGTCAGCGCCGGCGAGCACCGTTTCATCTTGAATCGGCGTGATGCCGTGTCCGCTGACTTGCAGCGGATATACGGTTGGATCGCCCTCCACAGTATAGGTGACGTCGTCCATCAGCGCGTCTACGGAGAGCTTGCTACCGGCGTTGTCGCCAAAGCCGTCCATAAACTCGCGTACGTGTTCGTTTGCCGTATAGAGATTGGTGTTCCAGATGAGCTGGTTGCCGTCGTAGAGCACCTCCGCAATCTCCGGGCGAATCTCCCGCAGCCAACCCCAGTTTTCCTCCGAAAACGGCGCGTAACCGTTTTCCGCGCGAAAATCGACATATTGCTGCGGGTCCGGCAGATCCGGCATCAGCGTGATCGTATAGTCGCCGTCTTTTGGCGCGGCGGCGGCGATGGCTTCGTCGATGGAGGGGACGGGCGTACGAGCCGCGGGGTCTTCGCTCATATAGCGGCCGGGCGTAAATACTCGGCCGATAAAGTCCGATACCGCCTGCGCGGCCTTCGGAAATGCGACAAAGAACATCACCAGCATCAGCAGACTGGCGGCGAGCGGAACCAGCGTTCGTATCAACCGGCTGCGTCTTGCCCGCCTTGGCGCGACGGCTTTCAATACGCTGTTCCGAATGCGGCGGTTGACCGCGCCTCCGAGCGGCAACGCTTCAAACGAGTCGATCAGTCGATCCGTTTGATCGACCGTGAGATTGGAAAATGCAATTCTCCGTTCATTTCGCATGGATTAAACCTCCTTCCATAAGGCGTTTGAGTTTTTTCAGCGCCCGGTGCAGCCGCTGATCGACCGCGCTGTCCTTGAGCCCCGTGACTTTGGCGAGCTCTTTCGTCTTTAACCCGAAGTAGTAGCGGCCGACGACGATCGTACTGTCCGGCTCGCCGAGCGCGAGAACGCGCTCAATCAGCAGCTCGTTGTCGATTTGGTTGAGCGCCATGACCTCGGTCAACTCCGAGGCGGGCGTAAAGTCGTCCAGCTCGACGACGCGCGCTCTGGTCTGCCGCTTCAGCCGGTCGATCGCGAGGTTCCTCGCCGTTGCGCAGAGATACGCTTTGACGGAACCCTGCGAGAAATCCAGCCGGTCGCGGTTGTTGTAGACCGCAAGAAACGCGTCGCTGACGCATTCTTCGATTTCTTCGTGAGAGGTACGTCCCAATATCGCCGCCGCCGCGTGGTAGACAAGGCCGGCGTATGCGCGCAGCATCCATTCCAGCGCGCGCTCCGGATCACGCTTCAGCAGTCTGGTGACAGCATCCATGATCGAACCTCCTGATCGGATTGAGAATCCTCACTCAATATATCTATCTTAGCGGCAAAAATCTGACACGGACAGCAAATCATTTGAAAAATATAACCGACCGCTTGCGTGCGGCGGCAAGAAGTGTTAGGGTGGTTACAACACCATAGAAAAGAGGAAGGCATATGACGCTGTTAGGCAGGGCGCTGGGCATCATCACGGCGGTTCTTTACGGGATTGCGATCCTGAACTTCTTTATCAAGTGGGGCAACCGCAAGTGGGTCATGAAACTGCCGAAAGAGAGCGCTTTTCGCGGCGAGTACCAGACCGTCATGAAGTTTCTTGTCAAGAACCATCGTTTCTTCGGCCTCGGCGCGGCGGTCGTGATGGTGGCGCACGTCACGCTGCAGATCCTGTTCCAATGGGTGTCCGTTACGGGCCTCGTCGCCGCGGGGATTGCGGTCGTTACGATCATTCTCGGCGGTATCATGTTCAAGGCGAAAAAGCGCACGCCCGCGATGCTCTGGGCGCATCGAAGCGCGGTGATCGCGCTGGTAATCGCGGCTGCGATACATATTATCACGCGCAGATAAAAGCGCGCATCAACCGATAGAAACGAGGCGTATCAACAGTGAAAAAGGCGATTTTATTCTGCTATTCCATTCATCACGGCAACACGAGAAAAATCGTGGACGCCGTAGCCGAACGGCTTCCGGTCCGCGTGGTCGGCGTGCCGGTGCGCGAGGAGATCGATCTTGGCGAATACGATATCGTGGGGTTCGCCTCAGGCATCTATATGCACGTGATCGGCAAACCGATGACCGCGCTGATCGACTCGCTGGACGGGCTTGAACAAAAGGATTGCTTTACGATGTACACCTGCGGCGCGCCGGGCAACGGATTTGACGCGGCTGCGCAGGACCCCGTGAAAGCGAAGTGCGCTCGGTACCTGGGCAATTGGCACTGCCGCGGGTTCGACACCTACGGCCCCTTTAAGCTAATTGGCGGGCTCGCAAAAGGGCGTCCGAACCAGTCGGACATCGAAAAAGCGGTAAAGTTCGTCCGGTCGCTGCTGGAGCAATAAAAACAGAGGATGAAAAGCGCGCGGAGCACTCCGCGCGCTTTGCGCGTTGCGGGGTCGATAAACATGTGATTCGTGTAAAACGGGTGCTGTAATTTGTAAATTTTGCCGGTTTCATGTAAATTTCAGGTCGTTTTACGGCTGTTTTATGTTATATTGAACATGCGATTCACACCGCTTTTACAACGATTCGGATGCCGGACGGCGGGAGCGAACGGATTTCCTCCTGCTTGACGTATATCCACGAAGGAGTGTGGCGATTGGAAAAACCGGTCCTCGTGAAGTGTCATCTTTGCGGCGCTACGGCGCAGAGCGCCTTTGCTTACGCGCTCTTTTCCGAGCGCGAGAAGTATCTCGGCGTGATCTATCGCGGCGTATGCAAAGAATGCCTCGATCAATACATCGACCGGATTAAAACCGCCAGACGCGGCAGGGCGGAGGGCCTGATCTGGCTTGCCATGTTCCTGCCTGCGGGGGTTCTGCTTGCGCTGCTGGCGCAGC
Organism: Clostridiales bacterium; assembly: GCA_012517905.1. Taxonomy (GTDB): domain Bacteria; phylum Bacillota; class Clostridia; order Christensenellales; family CAG-138; genus UBA7703. The sequence continues at coordinate 7,108 of JAAYUE010000045.1, forward strand.
AGGCCGCCTTTCGGGCGTCCGGATATGCGCTTGTCGCGCTTGCGTTCCTGCTGCTGACGGGGTCTCGCCTGCAGCAGCTCGGCGAGGCAAAGCGTGCAAGGCGCGCCGGCGACGCGGAGAACGAGGCGAAATACGGCGAACAGATCTGCCGAGAGGACGCGCGCCACACAAGCCGCAGGGCGAAGCTGATTCCGCTGCGCCCGGAGTATGCGGAGGAAGGCTTCAGCGCATCCCGCATCGGCGAAGAAAACGGGATTTCATCCGCGGCGGCGGAAACGGTCAAGACGGCCGCGTCCCAAGTCCTCGCCAACCTGCCCGGCGGAACGGCCGCGCTCCCGTAACCGGGCTGAATTGACAAGCCAGGTTTGTTGTGGAATAATATAGCCGATCGCGAACCCGATCGGAACCTTCCAATATCCGGCCCAATCCTTTGCCGCCATGATAGCGCGCCGAGCGGACAGCCGGTTTTTTCATACGTCGGGTATCTCGAATCACACAGGGAAAATCTCCGAGCTGTCGCGACCGATATCCGGTGGCCGCGGCGGCCGAAGGGTACGGCTGGAAACGGACGTGCCTGCCATGATTGCGAAGGGGATTTCATATTTCGACCCGTCGGGTCAGGCGCTTTGGCCGGGAGCCGTGCGATTTTCCTTGTCAAAAAAAGGAGCTGAAACTATGATCAAACGCATGTTATCCATCGTCCTGGCGCTGATGCTCGCGCTCGCCGTATTCGGCTGCGCAAAGACGGACACAAGCGAAACGACGGAGCCGGAGACGACGTCCGTCACCATGGAGGCGGAAGAACAGGCCACGCCGACGGCGATGCCGGCCGGGGAAGGCCTTGGAATTGAAATCCTGTATGAACAGGACGACGACATGATGAACAGCTACTCCGTCATCGCGGTGAACGACGCCGCGCCGTTCAAGGACGCGGACGGAAACGCGGTGAGCGGCGTTGCGATCAATACCGTCGGCGCAAAGGCGCTGATCGACTGGCTCATGGGCGAACAGGCGGCGCAGATGATCGCCGATTTCGGCGTCAGCGACTATGGCGAGGCGCTCTTTACCCTCGAGTCGGACAAACCCGTCTCCACGGCGGACATCCCGCAGGCGACAAACGAAACAAAGACCATTCGCCTCTCCACGACCACGTCGGTCAACGACAGCGGCCTGCTTGGCTATCTGCTGCCTGTGTTTGAAACCATGTACGGCTATACGGTCGAGGTCTCCGCGGCCGGCACCGGCAAGGCCATCGCCGCCGCAACCATGGGCAATGCGGATCTGATCCTCGTGCACAGCAAATCTCAGGAGGAGCAGTTCGTTGCGGACGGCTATGCCAAACTGCTCGACGGCTACGCCGGCGAACGGCTTACGTTTATGTATAACTACTTCGTGCTGGTCGGGCCCAAGGACGACCCGGCGAAGTGCGCCGAGGCCAGCAGCGTCAAGGACGCGTTCGCGCGCATCGCGGCTGGAAAATTCCCGTTCGTTTCGCGCGGCGACCTGAGCGGGACGCACACAAAGGAAGTCTCCCTCTGGCCGGCGGAGCTCGGCATCACCACGGACGCAACCAGCGTTGCGGCATACAGCGAGTGGTACCTTTCCAGCAACGCGGGCATGGGCGTGTGCCTGATCATGGCAAACGAGCTCGACGCCTACATCCTTTCGGATAAGGCGACCTTCCTCGCCTTTGAGGCAAACGGCGGGTTCGAGGGCTGAGCGCAGCATGGGCAGCGCGCTCGAGCGCGCGCTTCGCCTGCTGTTTTCCGGCGACGCGCAGCTGATCAACATCATAACGGTAACGTTGAAGATGACGCTCTTCAGTTCCTGTACGGCGCTCCTGCTTGGAGCGCCGTACGGCGTGTTTCTGGCCGCAGCGCGCTTTCCCGGACGGCGGGCGCTCGTCGTGCTCAACCGCACGCTCATGGGCCTGCCGCCGGTCGTCTGCGGGCTGCTCTGTTACCTGCTCTTTTCCGGCGTGGGGCCGCTGCGAGGGCTGCGGCTGCTCTTTACGGTGACCGGCATGGTGATTGCGCAGGTGCTTCTGATCACGCCCATCGTCGCGGGCAGCATGGAGACCGCGCTCTCCCCGCTCGTCGGGGAGATCCGCGAGACCGCGCGCGGGCTGGGGCTGTCGCGCGGGCGGACGTTTCTGCTCACGCTCAACGAAAGTAAATATGCGCTCGTCTCCACCTATCTGCTCGGCTTCGGCCGCGCAATGGCGGAGGTCGGCGCGGTGTCGATGGTTGGCGGTGCGATCGCCTACAAAACAAATGTGATGACCACCGCGATTATGCAATACACCAACATCGGCAACTTTTCCTTTGCCCTCGCGCTGGGTATGCTGCTGCTGTTGATCTCGCTTGTCGTCAACGTACTGGCGCACCTGCTGCAAAGGAGCGTCGTCATATGATCGAGCTGCGGGAGGTAAAGAAGTTTTACGGGGCTCGCTGCGCGCTGGACATCCCCGCGCTGACGATCGCGCGGGGCGAAAGGCTCGCGCTCATCGGCCCGAACGGGTCCGGCAAGAGCACGCTGCTGCGCCTGCTCGCGGGAACGATCCGTCCGGACGGGGGAGCAATCCTGCTGGACGGGCTGAGCCGGGGCGAGATCGGCTATCTGCCGCAAAAACCGTACGGCTTTGATTTGAGCGTGCAGAAAAACGTGGAGCTTGCCCTAAGCGGCGAGCGGGACGCAAAAACGCGCGCGCGCGAAGCGCTGGCGCGCGTGGGGCTGCTGCACATGGCAAGCGCGCGCGGCAGCCGCCTTTCCGGCGGAGAGACGCAGCGCATGGCGCTTGCGCGCGTGATCGCAAAGAGACGCACGCTGCTGCTGCTGGATGAGCCCACCGCGAGCGCGGACATCCGCGCCATCGACCACATGGAGCGCGCGCTGGCGGACTATCTGGAACAAACGGGCTGCACGCTCGTGTTTTCTTCCCACGCGCCGGCGCAGGCGCTGCGGCTTTCGACGCGCGTCGTCGCGCTGGACACAGGAACGATTTCGGAGCAGGGCGAGACGGAGCGCGTGCTGCGCGCGCCGCAGTCCGAGCCGACGCGTCTCTTTTTGCGGCACTGGAACCTTTGAGCGAACAGAAAACAAAACGCCGCGGACTGCTCCGCGGCGTTTTTTGCGCACTTAAAACAAGATTACTTGCAAAATCTCCGGTAAAGCCGTCCGAATCCCGGCATGGCGCGCACGATGGTGTCATATGCCACGCAGTAGGCGATGCGCACATACTCCGGGCAGCCGAAGCTGCGGCCGGATACGATGAGGATGTCCTCGTCCTTGGCGGCTTCGGCAAACGCGTCCCCGTCTCCGCCCGGCGCCTCAAGAAAGAGATAAAACGCACCGTCCGGCGGCATGCAGCGGTAGCCGAATGCGTTTAGCCCTTCGTAGAGCGCGTCCCGGTTTTTGCGATAGCTCGACAAATCCGGCATCAGGTTGAGCTGCGCCGCGCGTGCGATGGCCTTCTGCAGCAGCGACGGCGCGCAGACATAGCCCTGAATCCTTGCGCTGCCCGCGACGGCGTCGTATACGTCTTCAAAGTCCGGCATGGCGTTTGGGATGAGCACATAGCCGATGCGGTCGCCCGGAATCGAGAGGCTCTTGGAATAAGAATAGGAAATGATCGCCGCGTCGTAATAGTTCGTGACGAACGGAACGGGTTCGTTCGTATAGTTCAGCTCGCGGTACGGTTCGTCCGAGATCAAGTAGATCGCGTGCCCGACCTCGGCGCTCTTTTTACGCAGCAGGTCGGCGAGTGCCCGGATCGTTTCCTCGGAATAGATCACGCCGGAGGGGTTGTTGGGCGAGTTGATGATCACGCCCTGCGTGCGCGCGTTGATGCTGCGCTCGAGGGCGGAAAAGTCGATCTGAAAGCGCTCCGTGTCCGCCGGCACGACGACGAGCCTGCCGCCGGCGGTCGAGGCGAAGCAGCCGTACTCCGGAAAATACGGCGCGATGGCGATGAACTCGGTGTTGCCGTCCACCGTCAGCGCGCGCAGAACGGAGGTCAGCGCCGCCGCCGCGCCGCAGGAGATATAGAGATTGCGGCGGGTGAAATCCGTCCCGAACCGGCGATTGAGATTCTCCGCAATCGCGTCCCTCGTTTCGTTTGCACCCGGCGCGCTCGTGTAGCCGTGCAGGGCGGAGGGATCGCTGCCGTTGAGCAGGCCGACCATCTCCTCGGTTAACTGCTTCGGCGGCGGAACGGACGGATTGCCGAGCGAAAAGTCGTAGATGTTTTCCTCGCCGACCACGGCGGCGCGCTTGCGCCCGAACTCAAAGAGCTCGCGGATGGCGGAGCGCACGCGCCCCAACTGGAGCATGTCTTTCGATACCATGTGTTCTTCAGCCTCCCTGGAAAACCCCGCTGGGGGTCATTTGATAACGATTCCATCCGCCCGCCCGATGATCCCTCCGTTGCAGGCGGATGCGTTCAGCCTTCGAGTTGGTAGCCCGCGTCGAACGCGGCGATGTTGAGCGCGAGCGCCTTTGGGGGAACGGACGCAGTCAGCGCGGCGTTCCAGTCGATGGTCTCGAGCGCAAACGCGCGCACAAGCGCGCCAAGCAGCACGATGTTGGTGCAGCGGATGTTACCGAGCGATTTTGCGACGCGGCTGGCGGGCAGAACGCGGACCTGAAACGCGCGCCGCATCTGCTCCTCGATATTCTGCGGATACTCCGCCGCGCCGCTGGCGACGGGGAGCGGCGCAATCTCATAGTCGTTGATCAGCGCGGCGCCGCCGGGCTTGAGAAGGTTTGCATACCGAACCGCCTCGAGCTTTTCGAAAGCGACGAGTACGTCCGCCTCGCCGCGGCCGATGATGGGGGAATATACCTTTTCGCCATAGCGTACCTGCGTGGAGACGGAGCCTCCGCGCTGCGCCATGCCGTGCACCTCGCTCATCTTCACGTCGTAGCCAGCCTGCACGAGGCCATATGTAAGGGTTTTGCTCATCAAAAGCGTGCCCTGACCGCCGACGCCGCAGATGAGAATGCTCTTTCCGGTAAACGCAGTCATGCTCATTCTCCTTTCCGCTGATCGCCAACGCGGGAAATCGCGCCGAACGGGCACGCCTGCGCGCAGACCGTGCAGCCCGCGCAGATCGTTTCGTCGATCTCCGTCTTGCCGTCCCTGAGGTGGATGGCGGGGCAGGCGACTTTCAGGCAGAGCCTGCAGCCGCGGCACTTCTCGCGGTCCACCACGCATTTGCCGACGTCGTGCCGGATGCGCTTGATCAAAAGGCACGGCCGGCGTGCGATGATGGCCGCCGGGACCTCGCTTGCCAGCGCGTCGTCCACGGCCTGCTGCATCGCCTTGAGGTCCTGCGGATCGACGATGATCACGTTTTGATAGCCAAAGCTCCTGAGCACGTCCTCGATGGCGACCTTGGCGGCGATTTCGCCGTTGAGGGTAAAGCCGGTGCCGGGGTTGTCCTGATGTCCCGTCATGCCGGTGATGGAGTTGTCCAGCACGCAAGGGATCATATTGCCCTTATTATATATGATTTCGACCGCGCCGGTAAGCCCGCTGTGGAAAAAAGTGGAATCGCCGACCACGCCGAAGATCTTTCTGTCCGTTACGCCCTGCGTCTCAAACGCCTTTGCCATGCCCATGCCGAGGGAGAAACCGCCGCCCATGCAGGCGCAGGTGTCCATTGCGGAGAGCGGCGCGGCGTAGCCGAGCGTATAGCAGCCGATGTCGCCCGTGATGACGAAATCCTTGCGCTTGCTCAGCACGTGGAAAAATCCGCGGTGCGGACAGCCGGGGCAGAGCGCGGGGGGACGGGGCACCAGATCGACATCCAGCTGCGCGACCTCCGGCTCCGCGCCGAATACGCCGCGGCGCACGATCTCGGGGTTGAGCTCGAACATATCCGGAATTGCGCGCTTGCCGACGCAGGAGATGCCCGCCGCCCGAATCTGTTCCTCCATGAAAGGCTCGAGTTCTTCGATGACATACAGCGTTTCGACCGAGGCGGCAAACGAGCGGATGAGATCCATCGGCAGCGGCCAGGTGAAGCCCAGCTTGAGAAACGAAGTATCCTCGGGGAACGCTTCTTTTGCATATTGATAGGAGATCGACGCGGTGATCACGCCGATTTTGCCGCCCTTTTGCTCCAGCGCGTTGAGCGGGCTCGTGTTGGCATAGACCTCCAGCGCTTTGAGCCGCTCCTCCAGCTCCGGGCGATGCTTTTGCGCAAAGGCGGGCGTGCAGACAAACTTCGGGATGTTGCGCACATACCGCGCGGGCGTCTGCTCCTCCCGCTCGCCGAGGGAGACGAGGCTCTTGCTGTGGCTCACGCGCGTGGTCACGCGAAACAGCACGGGCGTGCCGAAGCGCTCGGAGACGGCGTAGGCCTCCTTCATGAAGTCCTTGCACTCCTGCGAATCGGAAGGTTCGATGAGCGGAATCTTGGCAAACTGCGCGTAGCGGCGGTTGTCCTGCTCGTTTTGCGAAGAATGCATGCTCGGATCGTCCGCGGTGACGATGACGAACCCCGCGCCGACGCCGTTGTACGCGGCGGTGAAGACGAGGTCCGCGGCGACGTTGAGGCCGACGTGTTTCATCGCCGTCAGCGAGCGCGCGTTTGCGATGCACGCGCCGTAGGCGACCTCGGTCGCAACTTTTTCGTTCGGCGCCCACTCCGCATAGAGGGCGTTCTTATACTGCGCCAGGTTTTCAAAAATCTCCGTGCTCGGCGTGCCGGGATAGGCGGAGCAGACGGTGACGCCCGCCTCATACGCGCCGCGCGCGATGGCTTCGTTGCCGGTGAGAAGTTGCCGTGTCAAATCGCTCATGTGTGGGTTCCTCCTTGTGTTGCGACTGCGCCGAGCGCGAGAGAGGTCAGCTTTACGTCCGCGCTGTCGGCGCGGGACACGAGCACGATCGGGCAGCGCGCGCCGACGACGAGCCCGGCCGAGCGCGCGTCCGCAAAATAGGTGAGCGACTTGCCGAGGCAGTTGGCCGCCTCGTAATTCGGCATCAGCAGCAGATCCGCGTCTCCCGCGCCCGCAGCCGTGTAGCTCTTCTGCTTGCAGGCTTCCTGGCTGATGGCGAGGTCGAGCGCGACCGGCCCGAATACCGTCATACCGAAAGAGGACCAGTCCAGTTCCGAAAGCGCCTTTGCGTCCGTGGTCGAGGGAATCTTTTCGCTGACGATCTCGCTGCCGCTGACGCACGCCGCATTGATCGAGCGATAACCGATCAGGCGGAGCAGGCGCGCGGCGTTTTCGAGCAGAACGCGCTTGTTTTCCAAGTCCGGCGCAGGATTCATCGCACCGTCCGTGAGCGCGAGCAGTTTGTGATAGGCGGGCAGTTCGTAGAACATCACGTGCGAGAGCAGATGGCCGGACATGAGCGCCGAGTGCACGACCGCGCGCAAAAACACCGTCGTGTTGAGGATGCCTTTCATCAGGTAGTCCGCTTCGCCCTGTTCCACGGCGGCTACCGCCGCGCGCGCGCAGGCTTCGTCCGAACCATCCTCTGGTTCGACGATGGCAAACCCGCTTTCGTCCGCGCCGAGAGAGCGCAGCAGCGCGCGGATGCGTTCCGCTTTGCCGAAGAGCAACGCGGAGCAGATGCCTTGTTCCCGCGCGAGGATCAGGGACTCGAGCACCTCTTTGTCGTGCGCGCTGGCGACCGCGACGCGGAGATGAAGCCCCTGCGCCTGCACGATCAGTTCGTTCAGGGTACGCTTCATGGAATGGGTTCTCCTTCGTAATAAGATCGGGGTTATTCGGGATAGCGCTTCGGCGCTTCGCCGCGCAGGATGCGCAGCGCGCCGAGCGCGAGTGCTTTCATCTCTTCTTCGCCGGGATAGCGCAGAATGGGGGCGATCTTTTCGACATAGCCCGAAAGCTCCGCGCAGAAGCGGTCGGAATACGCGATTCCGCCGGTGAGCAGGATTGCGTCCACGTCGAATTTCAGCACCGCCGCCATCGCGCCGATGTCCTTTGCGTGCTGGTATGCCATGGCGCGGAAGATGAGGCCCGCAGGTTCGTCCCCCGCGAGCATGCGGCGCTCGACGTCGCGAAAGTCGTGCGTGCCGAGATAGGAATATACGCCGCCTTCAAACGAAAGCCTGCGCTTGAGGTCCTGTTTGCTCACGCCGGAATAGCAGAGGTTGACCACCGCGTTGACCGGCAGGGAACCGCCGCGGTCGAGGGAAAAACTGCCCTCGTCGCGGACGTTGAACACGTCCACCACGCGCCCCTTTTCGTGCGCGGCGATGGACACGCCGCCGCCCATGTGCACGACGATCAGATTGAGCGCGTCATAGGGCTGGCCAAGTTCCGCCGCGGCTTTTCGAGCGACGGCTTTCTGGTTGAGCGCGTGAAAAAAGCTCTCGCGCTCCATGCCCTGCATGCCGGAGATGCGGGCGATGGGCTGCAGCTCGTCCACGGACGGCGGGTCCTGCAAAAACGCGGGAATGCCGGCCTCGTCCGCGATGGACTTTGCGATTACGGGGCCGAGCGAGGAGGCGTGCTCCCCGAACGGCGGATTGTAGATGTCGCGGATGACCGCGTCGTTGATTTCATAAGTGCCCGAAGAAATGTGCCGCAGCAGGCCGCCGCGGCTGCAGACCGCGTCGAAGGCGGCGATTTCATATCCCGCGCGGGAAAGCGAGGCGCGCACGAGCCCCTCGCGCAGCGGCAGCTGGTCGATGATGCGTCGATAGCCGGAGAGCTCTTCCGGCGTATGCGCGATGGTCTCGGAATAGGCTTCCGTTTCGTCTTCGTATATGGCGATCTTGGTCGAAGTTGCGCCGGGGTTGATGATCAATAGCCGCATGCTGTTTCCTCCGTAATCCCGGCATCGCCGAAGTAAGATGGTTCGCAGTACTGATGATATCGTATGCGCTGGTTTGCGTGCCTGTCAACAAATCGCAATAAAATATATAGTATATTTATTCAGGCAAAACTCCGAAAACAAGCCGGATTTCCGTGCTCCGAAAGCGCAAAAAACCGATTGATTGCATAAAAATCTGTTCGCCGCGATGAAAACGCGGGGAGGGGCCGTTTCGCTTGCCAGAACGCATGCGAAGGTGTATTATATGGCTAATACAGAAATACACAGGATCGAGGAGCGTGCTATGCTGCGGATCTTCATTGTGGAGGACGACGAAATCATTGCGGGCGAGGTGGCGAAAAGCCTGAACAGCTGGGGTTACGAAACGGCGATCGCGCGCTCGTTTGAGCGAATCGAGGAGGAGTTCGCCGCCTCGGGGGCGCAGCTCGTCATCATGGACATCTCGCTGCCATACTACAACGGCTACTACTGGTGCGAGCGCATCCGGCGGCGCTCCAAGGCGCCGATTGTGTTTCTCTCCTCGCGCGCTGACACGGCGGACGTGGTCATGGCGGTCAGCATGGGCGGGGACGACTACATCGCAAAACCCGTCGATACGGAGTTGCTGATCGCCAAGGTGCAGGCGGTGCTGCGGCGCGCCTACGATTATGAAACGTCCGCAAGGCTCAGCCTGGGCGGCGCGGAGTTCGACGCGGCCGCATCCTGCCTCTTTGTCGGCGGCATGCGGCGGGAACTGACGAAAAACGAAAGCCGCATCCTCGCCGCACTACTCGAAAAGCGCGGCGCGGTCGTCAGCCGCGAGGCGCTGATGCTCCGGCTCTGGGACAGCGACGAGTTTGTGGACGACAACACGCTGACGGTCAACGTCAACCGCCTGCGAAAAACGCTCGCCGAGGCGGGGCTGGGGGACTGCGTGAAAACGCACAAGGGACAGGGGTATTCCGTCGATGCGTAGAGGATTCGATTATCTCAAGTCCCGCCGCGCGCTGGTGACGCTCTATCTTCTCGCGCTGGCGGTCATCTTCCTGCTTGGCTTTCTCGCACGGCAGGACGCGGTATACGTGCGATACGAGGCGATCCTCGTCAGCTTTTCGTTTGCGTGCATCCTGCTGGTCGACGGCGCGCGATATCGCAGAGAGCGCAGGCGCATGGCGCAGATTCGCGGGCGGACGGAGCTTTTGCCGCGCGAACTGCCGGACCCGCCGGACGGCCTTACGGAAGATTACGACGCGCTGATTCGCGCGCTGGCGCGCGAAAACGAGCGGCTGAAAACCGAGAGCCTGCGGTTGCAGGAGGAGCAGAAGGAGTATTACACGCTCTGGATGCACCAGATCAAAACGCCGATTTCGGCGATGCGCCTGCTGCTTGAGGGCGCAGACGACGAGCGCGCGCCGCTGCTGCGGCAGGAACTCTTCAAGGTGGACCAATATGCGGACCTCGCGCTCAAGTTCGTCAAGCTTTGCGACATTTCGTCCGATCTGGTGATCGAGCGGTGCGATCTGAACGAAATCGCGCACGAGGCGGTCAAAAAATACTCGCTGCTGTTTGTCTACAGCAGGCTCTCGATCGAACTTGGCGAACTGCAAAAGGACGTGCCCTGCGACCGGATGTGGCTCGGGTTCATCCTGGGACAGCTGCTGTCCAACAGCGTGAAATATACGCGCGCGGGCGGCGTGCGAATCTTCATGGACGGCGCGGCGCTCGTCGTGGAAGACACCGGCATTGGAATTCGAAAAGAAGACCTGCCGCGCATCTTCGAGAAAGGATATACGGGCTACAACGGACGTATGGACAACCGCGCAAGCGGCATCGGGCTCTATCTCGTCAAGCGCGCGGCGGATGCGCTCGGGATATCCGTTTCCGTTTCGTCCGAGCTGGGCAAGGGCACTCGCGTGACGCTGCGCTTTCCGAAGCTGGACGAGTTTTCGGCAATGTGACAAAATCGTAAGACGTTTGCCGCTTCGTGTAAGGCGGATCGATGGAAGAGCGGCTTCCGAATTCTGTACAATAACCGCATCATCAGAAAATCGGAGGAGGTTCCATGTCTCTGCTTCAGGTAAAAGCGCTTGGCAAAATCTACAATACAAAGCTCGGCATGCGGCAGTGCGTCGCGCTCAAAAACGTCAGTTTCGAGGTGATCGAGGGCGAGTTTGTCGCCATCATGGGGGCAAGCGGCAGCGGAAAGACCACGCTACTGAATATCCTCGCCTCGCTGGACAAGCCCACGACGGGGGACGTGCTGCTGGACGGCAAGAGCTTTTCGTCCATTCCCGATCGGGAACTATCGGAGTTTCGCAGAAAACACCTCGGCTTCGTGTTTCAGGACTTCAATCTGCTGGATACGTTCTCGCTCAAGGACAACATTCTGCTGCCGCTCGTGCTGATGCAGACGCCGTTGAGCGAGATGGAGGCGCGCCTTCTGCCGGTGACGCGGAGGCTCGGAATCACGCAGCTATTGAATAAATATCCATACGAGGTCTCCGGCGGCGAAAAGCAGCGCGCGGCCATCGCGCGCGCGGTCATCACCGACCCGCGCATCCTGCTGGCGGACGAACCGACCGGCGCACTGGACAGCAAGGCCTCCGCGGGCCTGCTCGGACAGTTTGCCGACCTGCACGGGATCGGCAAGACCATCCTGATGGTGACGCACAGCGCCATGGCCGCGAGCTATGCCTCGCGCGTGCTCTTCATCTCGGACGGCGCGCTGTTTTCACAGCTCTATCGCGGGGACGAGACCAATCGCACGTTTTTCGACCGCATCGTCGCCAATCTTTCGATTCTCGGGGGTGGGGACATTGCGTAACGGGTTCTATTTTCGCCTCGCGCTGAGCAATGTGCGGCGAAACAAGCTGACGTATGTGCCCTATCTTGTGGCGACCGCGGTGATGAGCGGCGTGTTTCTGCTCATCGCCGGCCTGCTCTTTTCGAAGGGGATGACCAACACGCCGAGCGGGGACACCGCGAGGATGCTCTTTGCCTTCGGGCTTGTGGTCTACGCGCTGTTTACGTTCTTCTTCATGTTCTACATCAACAACTTCCTGATCAAGCGCAGGAAGAAGGAATTCGGCCTCTATGGCATCCTCGGGCTCGACAAGCGGCACGTCGGGCGCGTGCTCGTCTGGGAAAACCTGTTTGTCATCGGCGGAGGCATCGCCGCCGGAATCGCGATTGCGCTTGTGTTTGGCCGGCTGCTGTTCCTTGTGCTGATGAAACTCATCCACGCGGTGCCCGGCAGCTCGTTTTCCATTCCGCCCGTCGCTTACGGGCTGATGCTGGGGCTGTTTTTCTTCGTGTTTCTGGTCACGTCGACGATCAACGTCATACGGGTGCACACGGCGAACCCGATTGCGCTGCTTGCGAGCGAGAAACGCGGCGAGAAGGATAAAAAGGGACTCGTGCCGCTTGCGCTGCTCGGCCTAGCCCTGCTTTGCGGCGCGTATTATTACGCCTGGACGACCGAAATACCGGGGATTGCGCTCGGCATCTTTTTTCCGCTGGCGATCGTGGTCATCATTGCGACGTATCTGCTGTTTCTCTGCGGAAGCATCGTGGTGCTGCGGCTGCTTCGGATGAGAAAGAGCCTGTATTACCGGCCGGACCATTTTGTGACCATCTCCGGCATGTTTCACCGCATGCGCCAAAACGCGCGGGGACTTGCGACCATCTGCATCCTTTCGACCATGCTGGTGGTCACCGTATCGGGAACGCTTTCGCTCTATCTCGGCCGCGAGGAGATGACGCGCGGCATGTATCCGTTCGACGCGCAGGTATACGTGCCCAAATCGGCATCGCAGGAGCAGATCGTCGCCTACGACGAAGCGCTTCGGCGCATCGCCGCAGAGCATCATGTCGTTCTCTCCGCCGATGAGAACAAGCTCGTTACCAAACTGCCGGAAGGCGAGCAATTCCGGCGCAACAACTTCATTTGGGAGGACAGCGCGTTTGTCGACGTGCCGATGCTGATCTTCTACGACGGCAGCTTCCGCTTCGACGTCGCGGGATCGGAAGACGACTGCCTCGCGTTCATTCAGGCGGTGCGCGACCGCTACGCCGAGTCGTTCGCCGAAACGCCAAATCTCATCGTTTCGGACATCTACACCGCGCGGGAGGAAGGCTATGGCTTCTACGGCGGACTGCTGTTTCTCGGCGCGTTTTTCGCGGTGCTCTTCCTCGCGGTTGCGGTGCTGATCCTCTATTTCAAGCAGGTGACGGAGGGGTATGAGGACAAAGCGCGCTTCGATATCCTGCAGCAGGTCGGCATGGACGACCATCAGGTCAGAAAAACAATCAACGCTCAGGTATTGTGGGTATTCTTTCTGCCGCTGGCGGCGACCGCGCTGCACATGCTCTTTGCCTCGAAGATCATGGCGCGCATGCTCAAGACGTTCATGCTCTACGACTGGGGGCTGGTGCTCGCGTGCATCGGCGGGACGCTTGTGGCGTTTTCGGCGCTGTATTTCCTGATCTACCGCGTTACCGCGCGGACGTATTATCGGATCGTGCGGCGATAGACGCGGCATAACGAAAAAGGGGAGCCTTGGCTTCCCTTTTTTGCGTGCGCAGGATTCAAGATTTCCTCACGTTTCGCCGATTGTGCGCGGGGCGTGAATCCGCTATAATCGAACCATGGAACAAACGCAGAATCGGTTTCTCACCGCGCTGAAAGAACTCGGTAAAACGGCGCTCGGCTTTGGCAAGGCGCAGGTCATCCTCTTCGGGGTCAACTTCGCGGTCGTCACGATCGGCATGGTCGTCGCCGGCCTCGGCTGGTGGTCTCCGCTCGTCGCCGTGGGCGTGAGCCTGCTGGACCTGCTGCCGGTCATCGGCTCCGGCGTCGTATTCGTGCCCTGGGCGATCATCGCGCTGATTGCGAAAAATCCGCATATGGCGATCACGGTCGGCGCGACGTATATCGCGATGGTCGTGTTGCGCATGGTGCTCGATCCGATCATTACGGGCAAGAGCGTCGGCCTGCCGCCGCTGATCACGCTGCTGGCTTCCGTCGGCGGGCTGATCCTCTTCGGCGGGGCGGGCGTAATATTGGGGCCTGTCATCGCGGCGGTGGCAAACGTGCTCTTCCGCGTGTTTCTGAAAAAGAAGGCGGGTAAACCGGCGTCGAACGCAGACATACCGCCGGAGGACGTACCGGATCAAAAGGGGTAATGCGCGGGCGTAAGCACGCATGGAACGATAGCAAACGAATGCGAAAGGGGAAGACTGTATTATGTTCTGGCACTTTTTAGGATTGCTGCTCATCGGCGCGCTCATCGGGTGGGTTGCGAGCAAACTCATGCATGGTAAGGGCGGGCTCATCCGCAACATCATTCTCGGCGTCGCAGGCAGCGTGGTCGGCGGCTGGCTTGCGGACTATGCGGGCATCGGCTCGGGCAATGTCTGGTCCATCGGCGGGTTTCTCGTCGCCGTCGGCGGAGCCTGCCTGCTGATTTTGATCAGCCGCCTGATCGTCGGCAGACGATAAACCGCATATTCCGGAACAAAAAAACAGCGCTCTTTTGAGCGCTGTTTTTTTGTGCCGTCGATCGTCAGAGCGCGCGGGCCGCTTCCTCCACGATACGGCGCATCGCGTCCCAGTGGGCGTCCATCTCTTTCAGAAGCGCAAACTGCGTGCGCGCGCGGTCGAGATTTTGCCTTTGCCGGGAGATGTGGAAATAGACGTCCCCCGCGATGTGGTCGCTGAGAAAGCGCATGCCGCATTCGAGCGTCATCATCTTTGCGCCGACGGGCAGCATCGCGAGCTCCTGCTTCGTCAGGCTGGTTCCGCAGGTGGAAAGATAGCCCTTCACATAGGTTTCGTAAAGCGCAAGGTCGAGGCGCACGCGGCCGAGATCGCGCTCGTCCTCGGCGGCGGTCGAGGCGCCGAAGCGGATCGCGTCGCCGAAATCGTTGACCGCCAATCCCGGCATGACGGTATCCAGATCGATCACGCAGAGCGCCTTGTCCGTCTTTGCGTCGAAGAGCACGTTGTTGATCTTCGTGTCGTTGTGCGTCACGCGGACCGGAAGCTCGCCGGAACGCTGCAGGTCGGTCAGCGTGTGCGAAAACGATTCGAATTCGAGCACAAAGTCGATCTCCGGCGCGACCTCCGCCCGCCGGTCGAAGGCGTCCTCCGAAACGGCGCGGTGAAACGCGGCATAGCGCGTGGGCGTATCGTGAAACAGCGGGATCGTTTCGCTCAGTTGCTCCGCCGGAAAATCCGCCAGCTGGTTTTGAAAGCGCCCGAACGCGACCGCGCTTTCGTAAAACAGCGACGGGGTGGCCGACTGATAACAAACGCTGTCCGGCACCAGCTCGTATACGCGCCAGTATTCGTCGTCTTCCACGGCGAAGCTGCGCCCGTCCAGCGCGGGAACGAGCCGCAGCACGCCGCGCGGATCGGATACCTTGCCGCTTAGATGGCCGGTGACGAGCTCGATGTTGCGCATGAGCCGCTCTGGCTCCCGAAACACGGTCGTGTTGATGTGCTGGAGGACGTATTCTGCGCCGCCGCTGCAGCGAACGAGCTGCGTGCCGTTGATGTGGCCGCTGCCGAAAGGCTCGCTGGTTACCGGCGCGCCTTCCAGCGCAAAGCGTGTGAGTACGGACTGCATGTCAAAAATTTCCTCCAAAACGATGGATGGCGCGTAGCGGCGGCTATTTTCCGAGCAGAGCGCGTAAGCCGCGGAACACTTTGTGATTGAGCAGCAGCACGATGCCTTCGATTTGTCTGGGCGAGAAGCCGGACTCCATGCTCATGAGCCGCAGCGGCGTGGTGTAGAGGATGTGCTCGACGATGCCGCTGCTCATTTCGTCCGTCGAGGTCGCTTTTACGGCGATCTTGCGTCCGATCAAACCCAGCAGATAACCCAGCGGCGTATGCTGCACTTCGCTGAGCGTGACGTTGAGCGTGTGCCGTTCGCCTTTTTGCCGCTCCCGCGGAGGGATGGGGCGACCGAGCACGGCGGCAAACGAGCTGTCCGGCACGTCGATGCCCTTGGACAGGTCGTAATAGCAGGGCGCGTCCGCGCGGTGATCGGGCGCATGGGCATCCGCGTCCGGCGCGGCGGTGATGCGCGCGGTGAGACGGACATCCCGGCTGGAGGCCGAGAGGCGGAGCTCGTACGCACCGCCCTCGATGCGCCAATCCTCGGCGGTCGTGTCGTAATAGCTCAGATCCCGACGCGTCAGCGAGAAGGAGACGCGCTTTGTTTCGCCCGCCTGCAGCCAGACTTTTTCAAACCCCTTGAGCTCCTGCTCCGGCGCGAACATCACGGGCGAGGCGTGCGAAACATAGAGCTGCACGACCTCCGCGCCCGCAATGGCGCCGGTGTTCGTTACGTCGAGCGAAAGCCGAAGCGGCTCGTCCCGATCGAGCGAGTTTCTTTCGAGGCGCAGGTCGGCGTATGCAAACGTCGTGTACGAAAGCCCGTGTCCGAAGGGGTAGCGAACGGCCATCTTTGCCGTGTCGTAATACCGGTAGCCGACAAACACGCTTTCGCGGTATTCCACCGTGCGCGTGTATCCGGGAAAATACGAAAAACTCGGCGCGTCGCTCAGACGAAGCGGCCAGCTCTCCGTGAGCTTTCCGCCCGGACAGACCGCGCCCGTGACGAGGTCTGCGACCGCGCCGCCGACCGCCTGCCCGCCGAGGTAGGTCAGGAGGATGGACTTCGCGTCGTCCGCCCAGCCGAGATCGACCACCGACCCGCAGGCGAGGACCACCGCGACGTTGGGATTGACCGCGCCGACGCGGCGGATGAGCTCCACGTGGCTCTGCGGCATGTCGATCGACGACCGGTCGAACCCTTCGGATTCGTAGCGGGCCGGCAAGCCGGCGTAGATCAGCACGGCGTCTTTGCCTTGCGCGAGTGCGCAGGCTTCGGAAAGCAGCGCTTCGTCCGGCGCGTCGGAGGCTTCGTCGTATCCCTCGGCATATTCCGCGCGCACGCCGAGCTTGAGCAGCTCGTCGAAGGGATTGTCCATCCTGAGGGGAACCACTTTGCTGCTGCCCGCGCCCTGATAGCGCGGCGTTCTGGCAAACGCGCCGAGCACGGCGACGGTTGCGTTCGCTTTGAGGGGAAGGAGGCCGTCGTCGTTTTTGAGCAGCACGGCGCCGGCTGCGGCCGCCTCGCGCGCGAGCGCGTGGTGCGCGGCGGCGTCGAACGGGAGTTGCTCGCGGTCCTGGCAGCGAAGCGCGAGCGCCGCGACGCGCGCAGCGCAGCGGTCCACCTCGGCCTCGCTCAGCGCGCCGGAAGCGACCGCGCGCTCGATTTGCTGGTCATGGTACGGGCCGACGTAGGGCATTTCAAGGTCGAGCCCGGCGGAGACGCCCGTCACGCGGTCGTGCACCGCGCCCCAGTCCGACATCACGAGCCCGTCGAAGCCGAATCTGGTGCGCAGCACATCCGTCAGCAGCCACTTGTTGTCGCTGGCGTTGACGCCCTTGACGCGGTTGTAGGAGCACATGACCGTCCAGGGCTGCACCTGACGGAGCACGCGCTCGAAAGCGGCCAGATACAGCTCGAACATCGCCCGCTCGTCCGCGACCGCGTCCGTCGTGAGGCGGCGGTATTCCTGATTGTTCAGCGCAAAATGCTTCATGGAGGTGCCGACGCCGAGGCTCTGCACGCCCTTGATATAAGCGGCGGCGAGATCGCCGGAGACGACGGGGTCCTCGCTGAAGTATTCAAAGTTGCGGCCGCACAGCGGGCTTCGTTTGCAGTTCAGCCCGGGGCCGAGCAGCACGTCCACACCCTTCGCGCGGCATTCCTCCGCCAGCGCGACGCCGATGCGGAAGAGCAGCGCCCGGTCAAACGAACAGCCTGTTGCCGAAGCGGTCGGAAAACAGGTCGACGCGACCGTATAGCTCCCCTTTTCGGGGGTCGTGACCTCTTTCCGCAGGCCGTGCGGGCCGTCCGAAACCGTGACTGCGGGAAGGCCGACGCGGGGGACGGCTTTGGTGCGCCATCTGTCCGCGCCGGAGAGCAGGCTTGCCTTTTCCGAAAGCGTCATCGAAGAAACGAGCGTGTTGGCTTTTTCGATCTGTTCCATACCGCACCTCCTGAATCAACGAAATTATACCACACCGGCGCGTTTCCCGAAAAGAACCAAAGGTACACTTTGCCCGAAATTCGGTTCATACGATGTAACAGTTCTTGCCGCGGGTCAGACCGGAAAAAGTGGCCGGAAATGCGGGTTTCAGGCCCTGGAACAGTCGGTTTTTCATCTTTTTCACAAAAAGTAATAAAATATTACAAAAAGCCCACAATACAGATATTGACAATGTAATACGCATGTGATATTTTGTACGCAGGTTTAGGAGCAACTCCCACGAAAAAGGCAAAACCCGTGAAAGCGGGCGACGCAAAGCTAAAGGGCCTAATGGGGCGGGAAACCGTCTCGATGGCAGCCAGTTGCCGAATTGAGTGCCCGACCGTAGATTTTCTATTTACGCGGGAATACGTAGATCCGGCAGCTTGGCAATAGAAGGCAGGCTGTCTTTTTATTGCTTCGTTACGGAGATCTCCAAACCGAAACTGAATTTTGTTTCGGAGGGTAATAACAATGAAAAAAAGACTGATGAGCATCCTGATCTGCGTCCTGCTTCTCGTTATGGTCATCCCCGGCATCGCAAACGCAGAAGGCAACGAACCGGCACTATCGACAACCGCGACGTATACGGACCAGCAGTTCCGCATCCTCGAGAAAAAAGTCGATGTTGCGAACGCCAAAATCGAGAAAGCGGTTGAAAAAGCGCAGAGCACACCCTGGGACGACGTGGACGAACTGCTTGCGACCGTAGACGGAATCGTCGCCGGCGTGATGGATTACGCCGCCTCTATTGGCGCGACCGTCGTTTGCGAGTATACTACTTATTATATCGACGGCCAGTATGTTATGATCGATCCGCTTCGCGTGATTCCGCTTTAATCTGCGCGACGGCGCGCGGCGGCAAGGAACGGACATGATCTCTGTTTGCAACGACTTTGAGGGCTTATTCAACAGGCATGCCGCGAAGATGCGGGACATATGCCGTGGTATCTATGCCCTTCCGGACGTTTCAAAGGTCGTGCTCTTTGGGTCCTATGCCAAGCGCTGCGCGGAACCGGAAAGCGATGTCGACATCGCGGTTTTCTTTGAGTGCACGGATGCGCGTCTGCTGCGGCGTTACCGCCAGCTGACGCGCATTTGCGCAAATCCGGAAATCGATGTGCAGGCCCAGCCGTTTCACACCTATGAATTATCTACGCCATGTGGTATTATAGAGGAAATAGAAGCGTACGGATTGGAGCTTCGTCCTGAATGACGCCGAACGATCGGCAATCGGAAGCTTCGGGTGATGGAATGGACGGCATACTCTTTAACCGCAAAATGGCGGCGGCGGATACGCATGCCCCGGAAGACGAAACAAGCACGACGCTGCTGGCAAAACAGGGCGATCTGGAAGTCATGCTTTACCGCATCGGCGGCGAGTCCGTCGTGTGGCTGTATCCGGCGAGCGATCCGGACGCGATCGAGTTTTTCTTTGTCCACGAAGGCGTTGTCGAGCTTGCGCTGGACGACGGCGTGGTGTCTCTGGGCCCGGGGGAGTCGTTTTCCGTCTCGGGACTGACGCGGGAGATCCCCGTCAAGATGCAGGGCGCCACGCAGATTCTCTACGTCACCAACTGTCCGGCATACGAGTCGGTTTCCCGGTTCGAAGAGAGCCTGAGCGAGCTGCTCAAGCGCGTCAACGAAAAGGACCACTATACCTACCGGCACAGCAAAGCGGTGCTGCATTATTCTCTGGCGCTGTACGATGCGATGCAGGAGAGCTGCCCCGCCATCCCGCGGGACGATCTCGCGGTTGCGGCGTTGTTTCACGACGTCGGCAAGTGCTTTGTGCCGGTCGAGATCCTGCAAAAACCGGAAAAGCTCGAGCATGCGGAGCTGCGCTATATTCTGCGTCATCCCGTGGACAGCGGGCGCATGCTGTTGCCGAAATTTGGCGAGCAGATCGCCGAAATCGCGCGAAACCATCACGAACGGCTCAACGGCAGCGGGTATCCGCGCGGACTGAGGACGGAGGATATCAGCCTCTCCTCGCAGATCGTCGCGGTTGCGGACGTGTTTGACGCCATGACGACCGACCGCGGCTATAATGTGGTCAAGACGTTTTCCGAGGCGGCGGCGGAGCTTTTGTCCCTGCCGGAGGAATTTGACACAAGGATTACAAAGGTTTTAAGTCGGCTCGTAACGAGCGGCGCTCTGGAAGAAGGAGGGGCGGCAAGCGCATGAACAAACAGGAAAAATGCGGATATTGGCTGATGCTCTCGGACTATGATCTCGGCACGGTGGACGCGCTGATCAAAGGCGAACGATGGGTGTATGTGGCGTATCTTTGCCAGCAGGCCGCGGAACGGCAGCTGAAGGGCATGTACGTGTACTTTCTCGAGACGGAGCCGCCGAAGACGCACAACGTTAACTTCCTGTTTTCCAAGATCACGGGAAGCGAGGCGTTTCGCGCCCAGACGAACCTGGAGCGGTTTGAAGAAAAGAAGAACGACTGCGAAGATTTTCTCATGGACGTGATGTTTTACTATATGTCCGACTACCCGTTTTCCTACAAGAACATTACAAACCGGTTTGTCGACCGCAATCTCGCCATAGATCTCTACGACAAGGCGCGCGTGTTCGTCGCCTGGCTGCGCTCGTTCCTGCCTGAGATCGAGATTCCGAACATACCTTCCTGACGAATAGCGAATCAACAACGCCTCCCCGATCGGGGAGGCGTCGTTTTGTGTCGTTTGCTTTTCCGTCAGCCCGCGGGCGTGGGTTCGGGCGTGGGGGTGACGAAGGCGTCCGCGCCGGGCTGGCTTGTTTCGTGCGGCTCTATGGAGTCCCGCAAGTAATCCGCGCCCTGGTCGAGAAGCCCCGCTGCGTCCTCCGCGATGCCGGAGTCCTGCATGAAGATCATCGTCTCCGACCAGGCGGCCTTGCCGAGGATGCGGAGCGAACTGATATAACGATCCAGCTTGCCGTTGAGCAGATCTTTCGCGTCCAGATAGGACAGCACCGCCATAATCAGGATGAGCAGCACCACGAGAACGCCGATCAGGCGAAATAAAAACTTAAACATCGTTTCCTCCCAGATCATTCACGGCGAGCTGGGCATCGCTCGCCAAACAGAGTATACCACGACGCGTATGACCCTGCTGTGAATGTTGTGTTAAATCTATCGCGCGCGGGCGTGACGGCGCAATCCGGCCGTCGAGCCGCGACGCTATTCGATCAGGAGCTGTTCGGTCGCGGCGATCGCCGTTTCGATCATCGGCGCAAAGTCGACGAGTGCTTCGCTGCGGCGGATGTCCTCGAGTTTCGGCCGCGTCACGGGGTGCTGCGGCACGAACACCGTGCAGCAGTCCTCATAAGGGAGGATGGAGGTTTCGTAAGAGCCGATCGCCTTTGCGCGGGTCACGATCTCTTCTTTGTCAAAGCCGATCAACGGGCGGAAGACGGGGAGGCTCACCGCGTCGTTGGTCACCGTAAGGCTCTCGACGGTCTGGCTCGCGACCTGGCCGATGGATTCGCCGGTGACGAGCGCCTGCGCGCCGCAGTTTTGTGCGATGCGCTCGGCAATCTGCATCATGAGCCGGCGCATGAGCACCGTGGTTTCGCTCTTGGGGCATTTTTCGTAGATGGCCAGCTGGATCTCGGTAAACGGCACGAGATAGAGCGACACTTCGCCTGCGTAGCCTGAGAGGATGCGCGTGAGCTCGATGACCTTTTCCCGCGCCCGCTCGCTCGTGTAGGGATAACTGTAGAAGTGAACGGCGGAGATGCGCACGCCGCGCTTGGCGATCATGTGCCCGGCGACGGGGCTGTCGATGCCGCCGGAGATGAGCAGCATCGCGTGGCCGTTGGTGCCGACGGGCATGCCGCCCGCGCCCATGCGCTCCTCCGCAAAGAGAAACGTCTGCTCCTGCCGCACTTCTACGCCGACGTAGAAGTCGGGCTCGTGCACGTCCACGCGCAGCCGGTCGAACGGCTCGAGCAACAGCCCGCCAAGCGTGCGGCAGATGTCCTGCGAACGCATGAAGAAGCGCTTGTCCGCGCGGCGGGCGATCACCTTGAAGCTCGCCTCGGACAAGCCTTCGATGCGCCGGCCGACGAGCAGTTTCGCGGCGGAGACGATCGCGTCCCAATCCTTTTCCACCGCCAGCGCGGGGCTGACGGAGTGGATGCCGAAGACGCGCGTGAGCTTGTCCGCCGCTTCGTCCATCGCCGCTTCGGGGATGTCGAAGACGAACACGCGTCCCTGCTCGCGCACGACCCTGACGGGCAGCGGACGAAGGGCGAGCGAGATGCGCTTCATGAGGCTGCGCTCGAAGTACGGGCGGTTCAGCCCTTTTAAGTGGATTTCCGCATAGCGGACGAGCAGTACGGGTTCCATGCAATACTCCATCGGTTGAATTTTGGGTTGAATTTTGAATTGTTGTGTCGAAGACGGCGAACGGCTGCGGTCGCCAAGGTCGAAGGCGTTACCGGCGATGGAAGCGGCGTAAAAACGCGACCTGCTCGGCGAGAAGATCTGCCGCGATGTCCATCTCTTCGAGGGTGTTGAAGGGGCAGAGGCTGAAGCGCAGCGCGCCTTCCGCGCGCGCACTGGGGATGCCCATGGCCGCGAGGATGCGGTTTTGGCCCTTTTTATGCGTCGAGCAGGCGCTGCCGGTCGAGACGCAGACGCCTTTTTGCGAAAGCGCGCTGACCAGTACCTCGCCCCGCACGCCGGGGAAGGACATGTTGAGAATATGCGGCGCGCCCTGCTCCGGCGCGGGCCCGTTGACCGGCGCGTCGGGAACTGCCGAAAGATTGGCGTACAGCCTCGCTTTGCATGCGCGCATGTGCGCAATCCACGCCGGCTGCTGTTCCCGATAGGCGGACAGCGCCGCGTCGAGCCCGAGGATGCCGGGCACGTTCGTCGTGCCGGAGCGAAGATTTCGCTCCTGTCCGCCGCCGATCTGTCCGCCGGAGAACTTTACGCCGTTTTTCACATACAGCGCGCCGACGCCCTTGGGGGCGTGAAACTTATGCGCGCTGACGCTGTAGAAGTCGACGGGCGGGTGCGAAAACGGCAGCTTGCAGAAGGCCTGTACCCCGTCCGAATGAAACAGCGCGCTCGGCGCGCACCGTTTGATCAGCGCAGAGACGGCGAAAAGGTCGTTGACCGCGCCGACTTCGTTGTTGACGTGCATCACGGACACAAGCGCCGTGTCCGCCGTGAGCACCTGCGCAAGCTCGTCCAGATTCGCCGTTCCGTCGGGGTTGAGGCTGACGAAAACGACCTCGGTCTCCGGCGTGCCGTCCAGCGAGCGGAACGCTTCGTAGACGGACGGATGCTCGCCGGCGGTCGTGACGATGCGCTTTTTTCCGCGCCGGGATTTCAGCGAGCCGAAGATCGCCATGTTGTTGGACTCCGTGCCGCCGGAGGTATAGAGCACCTCGCCCGCGCCGCAACCAAGCGCGTCGGCAAGCCTGGCGCGCGCCGCTTCGACCGCCTTTTCGGTGGCAACGGCGGGCTGATACGCGCTGGCGGGGTTATAAAACTGCTCGGTCATGGCGCGGCAAGCGGCGTCCGCCGCTTCGGGCAGGACGCGCGTGGTCGCGCTGTTGTCGAGATAGATCATACGGCTTCACTCCGGTTGCCTGCAAGATACGCGCATGCAAAAAGCGCGCATTGGCAGTATAGCACAATTCTGCGCGCTTTGCTCGTGTTTTGCGGATTTGCCCGGCTACGCCTGTTTTGCGAACCGTTGCTTCAGATAGCCGTAGCCCTGTTCATCCAGCTCCTCATAGGGAATGAAGCGGAGCGACGCGCCGTTGATGCAGTATCGAACGCCGTTGGGCGACTCTGGATCGCCGGTGAATACGTGGCCGAGGTGCGAATCTCCCGCGCGGGAGCGAACCTCCACGCGGCGCATGCCGTGGCTTTCGTCTGCGCGCTCAACGACGACCGACGGTTCGACAGGCCGCGTAAAGGAAGGCCAGCCGCAGGCGGAGCGATACATATCCTCCGAGGTGAAGAGCGGCTCGCCGGTGACGACGTCCACATACAGCCCGCGCTTTGTGCTGCCATAGAATTCGCTGGTAAACGGGCGCTCGGTCGCGCTCTGCTGCGTGACGGCGAACTGTTCCTGCGAAAGCGATTTGCGAATCGCCGCGTCGTCGGGTCGCGCGTAACGGCCTGCGTCGATCGTGCCCTTGGAGAGCTTTGCAATCTTTGCAAACGGAATGTGGCAATAGCCTCCCGGGTTCTTGTCCAGATAGTCCTGATGGTATTCCTCGGCGGGGAAGAAGTTGACCAGCGGACCGATTTCCACCGCAAAGCCCGGCGTGCGCGCGCGCTCGATAGCCGCGATGCGCTCCACCGTCGCCTTCGCCTCGTCGTCCGCATAATAGATGCCCGCCTGATACTGCGTGCCGATGTCGTGTCCCTGCTGGTTCACGGCGGTGGGGTCTACCACCTCGAAATAGGCAAACAACAGCTGGTCAAGGCTCACGCGGCCGGGGTCATAGGTCACCTTGACGGTCTCGCGAAACCCGGTTTTTCCGGTGCAGACGGTCTTGTAGTCCGCGTCCTGGTCGCCGGTGCCATTGGCGTATCCGCTCGTCGCGTCCAGTACGCCCGGGATGGACTGCATGAGCTTTTCCATGCCCCAGAAGCATCCGCCCGCGAGATAAATGATTCTGTTTTCCTGCTGTTCCATGTTGTGACATCTCCTTGTTTCGCAATCCGAGCGATCAAAAGCCATATCATCCGAACGGGAGAGGTTTCCTTTTTCGCAACCTTTGCGATCTGAAAGGATCATATCATCCGCCGCCGGATGTGTCGAGAGACTAGGTCACAGTTGCGATAGTAAAAAAGCCCGCGTCGGCGGGCTTTTGGCAGATCGGTTCATTCTGCGGAAACGGGCAAGGTGTTTTTTCGAGCGGTGCGGCGCGGCAGACCGCCCCGGGATTGTGCCCGGCCTTTCCAACGAAGGATTCCTTTTCCTGGCGCTCGCTACTCTGCGGGAACGGCGGACGGGGGCGCCTTGGCAAACACGCGTTTGACGAGCGCGATGCCGATAATGGCGAGCGCGATGACGATTACGTTAAAGATGACGATGGCTGCGATGACGATGGCAAACACAAGCCCGCTCTGCGCAAGCGCGCCGGAAGCGAGGCCGGACGCGGTTGCGAGGATCTGCCCGCCCGCAAGAGCGGCGACCGCCGCCGCAGCGCCCCAGCCGAACCACTTCGCAAACGTCCTGGAAAGCAGGCCGGCAAGAATGAGCAGCGCCAGCCCGAGCGCGACGATGGGAAACAGCTCCGCAAGCATGAGATAGTCGAACAACAACCGTTTGTCCATGATGCTCCCGACGATGGCGGTGAGAAACATAAACAGGATCGGCCCCCAGACGAGAATGGTTCCGGCGAGGGAGAAGATCTTTGTCAGCGTGGTTTTTTGTTTTGCGTTCATGGCGATACCTCCTGATAAGACGGTCCGGCGGGTGGGTCATGAGATGCGCGCTGCATACCGACAAAACTATTATATAGGATTTTGAAAGAGGTGGCCAGACATATTGCGGATTTGGCGCGGGAACCAGGCCACGCTTTGGAAACGACACTGCGCGGCTTTGTTTTGAAGCATGAAACGTGTATACTTTGAATCAGAATAATCTGTAAGGAGAATGCGCCATGGTTTCGGAAGAACGCATCGCCGTTTGGGACGCGCGGGACAGGCTGGTCGAAGAACTGACGCGGACGGATTGCCTGCCGAAACGCACGCTCTATATCCGCCGCGACGACGGCGGAACGCTCGCAGTCGGGCTGCTGCCTGAGCGACGCGGGTATCTTCTCGTCGAGTGGCGCGGCGCGGCGTATCAGACGACGCTTCTGTGCCAGCCGGCCCTTGTGATCGAGCCATATGAGCAGGAAGGGGACAGGTTTGGCGGCATGTTCGGCTTCGGGGAAAAGGGCGCGCATGGCTGGCTGCTGCGAATCGAGGAAAACGGGAAGTCGGTCGCCGAAGCGACCCTGCTGCCCAGGATCACCGCGTTTGCCGACCTGACGGCAAAGGAGGACCGGTTTTTCCACGGCAAGCGCAGGGTCCGCCGGATTCCGCTCTGGCAGCTCCGGCCGGAACCCGCCGACATGTGCGAAGCGGCGCTGTCGATCTGGGAACGGCTGCTGCAGGAGGGCGGCTGAAGCTGCGGCTGCATCCGATACAGAGGGGCGCTCCGGTGCGCCGCGCGATCGTCCCTGCTTTGAAACAGAGAGGCCGTTACTGCGCGTCGCGCTATGCAGCGGGAACCAAAGTATACAAAACCCGCCTTGCAGATGTCTGCAAGGCGGGTTTTTGCTGGTGTGGTGGGTTTGCGGATCAGCCGATCTGCATGCCGAGGAAGACGGGCAGCGTCATCTGCTCCATCTGATCCTTGAGCTCCTCGATTTCGTCCATGTGGCGGTCTTCGTCGTTGAGGATCTGCACGAGGATGTCGCGCGTCGCGTAATCCAGCACTTCGCCGGCCAGTACGATGGCGTCGTTGTAGGCCTTGATCGCGTCGACTTCCGCAAGGCGGTCGTTTTCCACCTGCTTGGGCACGTCGCTGCCGATGTGGATTTTGTTGAGGTTGGTCACGATCGGGATGCCATCGAGGAAGAGGATGCGGCCGATGAGTTTCTCGGCATGCTTCATTTCGTCGATCGCGCGCTTTTCAAAATGCTTGTGAAGCTTGCTGTAGCCCCAGTCCTCACACATTTCGGCATGCACGATGTACTGGTTGATCGCGGTCAGCTCATCCGAGAGCAGCGCGTTTAAGGTGTCGATCAGTTTGGGATTCCCTTTCATAAAAACAAATACTCCTTTCAAGTATGTTTATTCACAGCCGAAAAACGGCGGTGGATTCCGATTGGTCCGTCAAACATCTCGTTTCTTGCGGCAGACACCGCAACACGTGGTATTACAACGTCGGGGATATGTGTTTTGGGACGGGAATCGGCGTCTGCGTCTGAAAAACGGTTCGATCCAATCCCGACTGCCTTTATTATAATCGATACAATTCGTAAAAGAAAGGCGAACGGCGAATAAAAATGATAAAAAACCTGCAAATATGCGTCGCGCAGCCGCAAGCAGGCGCGCGTCCACGCTGCGCTACAAGAATAGGCCGGCGCATGATTCGCCGGGACGGAAGGAGATGCAAGCGGTTTTTCGAAAACACTACTTGACATTGCAAGGTAGTCGCGTATAATGAAACCATACTACTAGGCAATATCAAGTAGCGAGGTGAAACGACGATGGTTGACCGCGCGCAACTCCTGAAGGGCCTGCTGGACGGCTGTATCCTGAAGGTGATCTCTCAGGGGGAGACCTACGGGTATCGCATCACCGGCGAGCTCAACGCCTGCGGATTTCGAGAGCTGAACGAAGGCAGCGTCTACCCGTCGCTGATGCGCCTCGAGAAAAAGGGGCTGGTTTCGGCCGTAACGAAAAAATCGTCCATCGGGCCGAGCAGAAAATATTACAGCCTGACCGCGGAGGGAGCGGCTTATTTAAGCGAGTTTGCGGGCATCTGGTCCGACATCTCCGATACGGTGGGACGGATTATGAAAGGCGGTATGGAACATGAGCCATCAAGGGAAGAATAAACTTTTGCTGATGACCGGCACGACGATACTGGTGGTGCTCACGCTGGCCGCGCTCGTCGTCGCCGCGCCGGACGCGCGCCCCGTGCTGTTGATACTTGCGGGCGTGATCGTCCTGACGGCGCTGCTCGGGGTTGCCGTCGCGTTTATAAAGTACAAGCGCGTGGAGGGCAGGGTTTCGAAACTGCCGGAGTGCTTTCGGGCGGCTTACCTTGGCGCGCACGAACTGCTTGGCACCTGCGAACTGTCCGGCGCGGACCGGCGGGGAATCTTGACGATGATTCTCGAGATATTCGAGCACGCGGCGCTGGATGACCGCACGGTGGAAGACGTCACCGGCGGAGACTTGGCGGCGTTTGTCGATCGCTTTGCATCCGAGGCGGGGCGCGCACATACGCTTGGGTATCGCATCAGCTATGCCTCGGCGCTCTTTATCGCGTTTCTGCTGTTTCTGAAAGCATATCAGGTCTTGCGCACCGGCACGGTCTCGCTGGCAACGCTGCGGAGCGAGACGCTGGACGCAGGGATTATCGTGACATACTTCATCATCTCCTACGCGTTCTTTCCCTGGCTGCTCTCGGCCATTCGCAAGTCTGCGCGGGAACAATGGAGCGGCGCACGGCGGCTGAAGATACTGATTCCGATGGCGATCCCCGTCGGCCTCATGGCGGCGCTGATCCTGATAGACGACCCGGCGTTTCGAGCCGTCGCCGACCGGCCGATTCCGATCTTTACGACGCTCTTATCCGTCGCGCTGGGCGTTGCGCTTTTGGTGGGAACGATCCTTCTGACCGGATTTTTTCGAAGGAAATAGGCGAAGGAAACAGGCGATGAAAAAAGGGACTGTCCGATCGGGCAGTCCCTTTGCCGAGTATGCGGGTTAACGTACTCTCGATGCGTGCTTACAGAAAATATTCGTTTTCGCGTCTGGATTTCAGCCGCTGCGAAAACTCCGCCGCAAACGTAAGATAGCGCTCCGTATCCATGTTTTTTGCCCCGACCGGGCAGTGGCGAATGCACCGGAAGCACGAGATGCAGTTGTCGCGGATTGTCTTATTATCCGTCTCGATGGCATGCGCCGGACAGCTTGCCGCGCAGAGGCCGCAGGAGATGCAGGCGTCGGTGGTAAGCGGGCGGAACGAGCCGCCGTTCCCGCCATCCCGGTACGGCCGGTTTCCGGCGATTTGTATTTCGGCGGATTCTTTGCTTTGCGCGGCTTTGCGGGCGAATTCCCCGTCTGCGGCGAGATCGCTGGAATCGGGCCGGCCGGTTTGGATTGCGCCGTAGGTGTGGCGGCCGACCAGCGCGGCGGCGCCCCTGACCACAAATCCCTGCGCCTGCGCCAGATCGGACAACTCCAAGAGCGCGTCGTCATAATGGCGGTTGCCATAGGTCACCGCAATGATGCACGGGGTACGGGTCCCCCGAAAGCGGGAGAGTCGGGCCGCCGCCAGTTTCGGGATGCGGCCGCCGTACACAGGCGCGCCGATGACGGCGAAATCCTCGGCCGCGAGCACACAGGGTGCCGTCTCCGCATCGACGGTCACGTCGTAGTCCCGATGGTCGGTTCCGATGGAGGACGCGATGGCGTCCACGCTCGCTTTGGTGTTGCCGGTGGGCGAAAAATAGATTTTTACAATCGAATTGTGCATGGCGGCCTCCTGTTGAAACGCTTATCCTATCATAACACACTGCTGCCGCAAATGGCGGCTTGCGATGGCGTTTGCCGGTTTTTTCCGGCAGCATATCCAAAGAAGGGGGCGTTCACTCCTTTGGAAACGGCAACGGTTCGCGCGCCTTTGATCGCTTTAGTCCAAACATAAATCGCGTAACGGAAATTCTTCTGAAGAGTTCATACAATAAAAATGTTATGGGAATACTCCCCGCCAGAATAAGGACCACTTGCAGGGACGGATTCGGGATCCGTCGATTGATAAAATAAGCGAGAACGACAATGCAGGGAAGATGAAATTCATATACCGCAAAGGATGCATTCGAAAAGTATCGGGTGACAGTATGATCAAAATCCAAATATTGCCTGCCGATTCCCAAAAGCGCCAGAACGCCGATCCATGCATACAGCTCTACGATGATTTCGTATAGGATGGGATTCATGTTTTGTTTGGTTAAAAAGACGACAGAAATCCATACGATTCCCGCGAGAAACAAGCCGGTTAACAGAAAGCGGTGTTTGGCAAGCAGTTGCAGCATCGGTTCTGCGGACAGAATAAAATAGCCAAGCAGGAAGAAGGCGAAGTATTCGCCGATGCTTTTGCC
The DNA here is from genome assembly GCA_012517905.1 of Clostridiales bacterium. Classification (GTDB taxonomy): domain Bacteria; phylum Bacillota; class Clostridia; order Christensenellales; family CAG-138; genus UBA7703. Next base: position 36,866 of record JAAYUE010000045.1, read on the forward strand.
GGAAATATCCAGGATCGGCTGGAGAAGCAGGGGAACCAGAAACAGCATCAGCAAAAAGAACAGATTGATTTTTTCCACGGGCAGCGTCCAGTTCGATTTCTTGCAGACGGACATCACGGGGAGAGCAAGGAGCGAAATCAAAAACAGATACAGGATGAACCAAAAATGCCCCGGAGTAAAACCGCCCTGATATCCAGTAAGATTTGTGGCTTTTGTCATGAACAACAGGTATTGTTCGATATAGCCGCCGGCGTATCCGTTATGAAACCGCTCGGCAAAGTAGGTGATCAAAGGTATGATCAGCAGTACGCCAAAAATCAGCGGAATCAAAAGCCTGGAGACACGCTCTTTCAGATATGCTTTGGGCGTTCGCGTTCTGAAAGCATAGGCTGAGCTGATTCCGGCTATGGTAAACAACAGGGGCATCATCCAGGGCCACGCCGCTACAATAAAGGCGCTGACCGATATCGTTTCGACGCCCTTGATATAGAAGCTCTCGCCAAACGAATTATAGATCATGAACGTGTGAAACGGAAAAAGCAACAGCACGGTCATCCAGCGCAGATTATCGATGTAATGCTTTCTCATGTTAACGCTTTCTTATGGGAACCAGTTCTCACATTCTCGCTCAATGAAAAACAACAGTCCTTGTTTTGGCCTGTCTGTCCGCCGCGTTGATTCTACAATAGCATATCAATGCGCTGCGGCGATTCAATTTGATCTACTTTTTACCAAGCAAACGGATCACAGGCAAGACTTTTGTTCGGGGATGTGGTCGTTCCCGCTTTTCAATATCATTTCCGCGATACGGGTTCAATTCGAATGCATCACTTCTTGGAAGCTACTCGATGCAAGATTTCACATAATCAACCGGAACGTCCATACGGATAGCGGTTTCTTCAGCGGAAAGCCCGTCTTCCATAAACTTTCGGACCACCATCACCATATTTTCTCCAACCTCAATGATGTGCTTGTCGGGGTCATAAAACCTGACGACATGCTGGCCCCAAGCATGTTCTTTGAGCGGGTGAACATATTCAATGTCGAAACCGGCCAGTTTTTCGATCAAGCGGTGCATGTCGTCCTCTTCAAAATACAGTTCTGCGTCATTGTTGCCATAGGTGATCTGGGTTTGACTTTTTTGAATAAAGGTTCCCCAACTATCCGCGGTCTGCAAAGCAAACCCACCCGTCAACGTGACATTGGCGCCCAGATCGCAAACGACGTACTGATCCAGAATATCATGATAGAATTTTTTCGACTTTTCGATATCTTTTACTGCGAGTAGCGTACAAACATAGTTCATGCTGTTTCTCTTTTCTCCCATATATGAATCTGACGCTTGCTTATGGATACCATGATACCATGATGATCGTGGAAAATGCGACAAAGCGGCAACTTAAAACAAAAACAGGCCGATCGATCGGTCTGCTTTTGTCCATAGGAACATTCGAGATCATTTGGTCTGTGTATCGTTTACAAATCCTCGCTGAATACATACCAACAGATATCATTTCGTAAACGCTCATCATCCATTACGAGATTACGAATTCTTTCCGGAAGCCGATCCCGTTGCCATTGACACTCTTGACGTTTGGACATTTCCTTTTTATCTTCGGGGGAAGCCGCCATAACAGCTCGTATTGCATAGGCTGCCGCTCCCAATTCGTGTGCGGCAACATGTGCCACGACTGCGGCCTGACCGGCCGATAAGGCCGCCAATTTTGCTGCCTCTGACACTTCTTTTACTTCTCTTGCCGCATCTTGTGAAGCGCCGGCGGCAAAGCGCGCTTGTTTCATTGTAATTTCTCCGTTCACCCAGGCATGGGTGAATTCAATAGCGCGCCGCGGGCGGTCATCATCCGGGCACGTTTCTTCAAAATAGTGCAGTACATGCTGAGCGCATAGTGCTGCCCAAATCGCCAGCAGATGGTGGTCTTCATCTGACAATGTGCCGCCGCGACGAATTGTGATGAATCTTTTATCGCGAATCTTAGGCAATATCATATGATCCCCCCAGCCTCATATCCCAAATTCGTGGTTTGAAACTGCCCGACAAATTCTTGTTCATCACTCCGTTAAGTCGGCACACCACCTGTTAAATTGCGGTATAAAATAAAAATCGTTTCTACAGAACGATTGCTTAATTCCTGTAGAAACGATTTTGGTGCCGGTGGTCGGACTCGAACCGACACGGTATCGCTACCAACGGATTTTGAGTCCGTCACGTCTGCCAATTCCATCACACCGGCTCAGTGGGACTATTCTAGCACACGCGCCTTTGCTTTGCAAGCGCGGACACGCCGGATTTGCCGCGCGTTTTCATCCGGATCGACGGCGCGTTTCCGCCCGACGGCGGGCGATTGAATCCGCCCGCATAAGATGATATACTCAACTGGAAATCATCACAACTCTCTTACGAAATTTTATAAAAAAGGAGTCGTCTGTTTGAAGAAACTCGTTTCGGAATTCAAAACCTTCATCGCCAAAGGCAGCGTGATCGATCTCGCGGTCGGCGTCATCGTCGGCGCGGCGTTCAAGGGCATTGTGGATTCGCTGGTCGGCGACATCATTTCGCCGCTCATCGGCCTTGTCGCGGACACGAATTTTACCGATCTCGTCTGGCAGATCGGGGGCGTTTCCATCGGCTACGGCGCGTTTATCACGGCGATCATCAACTTTCTGATCATGGCCCTCGTGCTGTTTATCATCGTCAAGGCGATCAACGCTTCGCGCGCGCTTGGCGGCAAACGCAAGCGCGGGGAACAAGCCGCGCCTGCAGCGCCGACGGAGAAAACTTGCCCCTACTGCAAGATGACCATCGCCATTGACGCGACGCGCTGCCCACACTGTACTTCGGAGGTAGAATAAAATTGGAAACAAACGAACCGCATACGCCGGAAAATGATCCCAATCAGCAGCAGCCGGAAGAGCTGGACGAACTGCAGACGAAGGTTCGCAACTATCCGGACCAGCAATGGAACCTGATCCAGCGGGTCGTCGGCGCGGCGCTCGGGCTCGCCTGCGGCTTTTTGCTGACGTATTTTGGCGCATATGAGTCCACCGGCATGTTCGGCACCATCGGCGCGGTGCTCGTTGCGCTGTTTGTACCAAACCTGATTGAAAAGCGCGTCAAGCGCTCCGTTCGGAAAGGCCGCATCGCGCTGATGATCGCGCTGGGCGCATGGCTTGTGGTGTTCGTCGCCGTCATGCTGATCAAAGGCGTGCCGATCATAGCAAACCCCGCCTGAGAAACCGGAGGGACCGCATGCAACACAAACCGCTTGTTTCGATCGTCTGCCCCTGCTACAACGAAGAGGCCATGCTGCCGCTGTATTATGAGGCGATGCAAAAGCGCGTGCTGACGCCGCTGGCGGAGTACGACTTTGAGCTGATTCTGATCAACGACGGGTCGAAGGACGGCACGCTGCCGGTGCTGCGCGCTCTCGCGCAGCAGGACGAGCGCGTGAAATACCTCTCGTTTTCGCGGAATTTCGGGAAGGAAGCCGCCATGTATGCGGGGCTGAAGAACGCGAAGGGCGACTTTGTCTGCGTGATGGACTGCGACCTGCAGGATCCGCCGGAGATGATCGCAAACATGCTCGAACGCCTCGGCAAAGAGGACTGCGACTGCGTGGCGACGCGCCGCGTGACGAGAAAGGGCGAGCCGAAGATTCGCAGCGCCTTTGCGCGCGCGTTTTACCGCGTGATCAACCGCATATCGGACACGGAGTTTGTCGACGGCGCGCGGGATTTTCGCATGATGCGCCGCTGCGTGGCGGACGCGGTGCTCGAGCTCGGCGAATACCACCGTTTTTCAAAAGGCATCTTCATGTGGGTGGGGTTCGACACCGTCTGGCTGGAATACGAAAACGTGGAGCGCGCCGCAGGGGAGACCAAATGGTCGTTTTGGAAGCTCGCGCGCTATGCCATCGAAGGCATCGTCTCGTTTTCGACCGCGCCGCTCAGGATCGCGACCGCAGTCGGCAGCATCGTCTCCGCACTCGCGCTCATCTACATGGTCATCCGCGTGGTCATTGCGATGATCTGGGGCAATCCCGTCGCGGGCTACCCTTCGCTGCTGGCGATTACGCTCTGCCTCGGCGGGTTCATCCTGCTCGCGCTGGGCATCATCGGTGAATACGTCGCGCGCACCTATATGCAGGTCAAGCAAAGGCCGATCTATATTCAAAAGGAAACCAATATCCGTTAGATCCTGCACAGGAAAAAACAGGCGGAACCAATATCCCGCCTGTTTTTGCGTTACATGCGTTACGGCTGCCGATGGATCAGCCAGCGGATCACCGTGTCCGAAAGCGCGAGACCGAGCTTTCGCTGCAGCGCGATCGAGGGTTCGTTTCGAATGGAAACCTGACAAAACGGCGTCCGGTCGAGCGAGAGCAGGTGGTTGATCAGGTGTGCTTCCAGCGCATAGGCGAGGCCGAGCCGTCGATATTCGGGCAAAACTTCGAGCAGGCCCATGGAACGCTCGTCATGCGTGCCGATGAAGCCGGCGGGTTCGCCGCGAACGAATGCGCCGAACATGCCCGCCTCGATGCGCTCGAGGATGTAGTCCGCGTCGTCGACGGTTCGATAATGCGCGTGGACAAAGTCGAGGTGGCTGGAATCGAGCAGGCGGATCTCGGCGCCGTCCGGCAGCGTATAAGGGATCGGTCGATTCGACAGATAGATTGCGTGGCAGCAGTCCATTGCGGATTCGAACCCGCAGGTTGCAAGCGCATCCAGCAGCTCCGCGCCGCGCAGGATGATCATGCGCATGGGATCGTCCGCCAGTCCCGCCGTCAGCAGCGGCAAAAAAGACGCCGCCCGACCCGGTTCGGCGGCGAGCCAGTAGAGCTCGTCGTGCCGAAGCAGCACGCCGTTGTCATCCGCGCGCAGAACCTCCGCGCCGGGGACGAGGAGCACCTCCAGCATGTCGATATTGGCCATGCGGTCGCGATTGAGATAGTCGATAACGCCTTGTTCCATGTGGTGCAGTGTAGCACAATCGGCCGCCGATTTCAATGGAACGCAGAGCCGGAAAGCGCGCGGCAGCCCGGCCGAAAGCACCGCGCCGGCACGCCTTTGCAGCGTTTGACAGACCCCCCGTCTAATGGTACACTACGGTAGATATACGGCGATGTTGTAAATGGGAAATTATACCCTGCCGAGCGAAAGGAACCTCGCGCGATGGCGGACGTTACGGCGATTGTGCTGACCTTAAACGAGGAAAAGAATATCGGCGAATGCCTCAGATCCGTAGCCGGATTTTGCAGGCGCGTCGTCGTTGTCGACAGCGGCAGCACGGACCGTACGCTC
>JAAYUE010000046.1 GCA_012517905.1 Clostridiales bacterium
GCACCAGCACGCGCGCGGTTCGGATGGCCTGCGTGATGGAGGCCGCCCAATGACTGCCGGGCAGGATGTCGCGCGGCGCCATCCAGCAGACGGTGCCGCTGTCTTCCAGACAGCGGCAGACCTCGCGGGCCGCCTCCGCGTTCTGCGAAGAGTAGCTGATAAACACGTCGAGCAAGTTTGAACAACTCCCTTAAACAGGATAAGGTCAGTATAGCAGAAACAGGGGCCGCGTGACAGCGGGTTTCGGGATAAATCGGCGGTTTTTCGGCGCGGCATGGAAAGGGAACGGGGGATTGCCGAACAGGATCGCCCCTTGAACTTGTGCCCGCAGGAAAAAACGAAAGCGGCGGGGGACCGGCGCTTCCGTTCAGGATCTGACGTTATGGGAATTCTTCCGAGGAGTTTAGGACAAAGCCGGATTTCAACCGGCGATCGCCTTTTTTACGATGACGGATACGCCGCTTGGAATCACGGTGACGCTCGCGTCGTCGCCCTTGAGCTGCCTTGCCAGACGGAGCGCGTCCTCCAGCGTCGGCGCAAACTCTATTTTCAAGGCCCGCACCGTGTTCGCCAGCTCCGCCCGGGTCACGAAGATCACGCGGTGGCGCATCAGAATGCGCGCGAGGATCTGGCTCTGCCACTGATCGGGAATCGTCTCGTTTTGCGGGGTGGCCATGATGGAGGCATAGAGCGCGGCGGGGCTGCCACAGTCCGCAATGGAGCGAAGAAACGTGTCGCCGCCCGTCCCGTCCGCGCATTCGGCGAGGATCACCAGCACGCCGCCGTCCTTTGCCGCCGCTTCCGCCGTGGCGAGGCCCTTGACGCACTGATAGATGTTTTGATCGAGCGGCGCGCCGCCGTTGGTTGTGACGACGATGTCGCACGCCTCGGCGGAGACCTCGCAATAAGGCCGCAGAAACGCGCATCCCGCCGCGTGCGCTTCGATGGGATCGCCCGCAAACGCGGCCACGGTTTTCTTGTTTTCGTCGATCACGACGTTTACGATATACGCCAGCTTTGCCAGTCTCGCCGCCTCGATCATATCTTTCTGAATCGGATTTCCTTCCAATATGCCGGTTCTGGCAAACGGGCTGTCGATGAACTCGCTGCAATGGTTGCCGAGCACGGTCACGCGGTCGCATACGCCGGGCAGCACGCTCTTGCGTCCGCCGGAAAATCCCGCGAAAAAGTGCGGCTCGATGAACCCTTCCGCAATCAACAGATCTGTGTCGGCCGCAAGGCGGTCGATCACAAGCGGCGCGCCGGACGGCAGAACGCCGATCTGCACGTTCGCCTGATCCGCTGCGCAGTCGTGAACGACGATCCGCTCGCTCGAAACGATCGATTCCCCGAGCTTTTCGGTCAGTTCCCGTTTGGTCGTTTCCCTGTGGCAGCCCGTCGCAACCAGCAGCGAGACGGCGATATCCGGGTTTCCGCGCCGCAGCTCGCCAAGCATGGCGGGCAGGATGTCCCTGCTGGGCACAGGGCGCGTGTGGTCGGAGACGATCAGGGTGCAGGTGCGCTTGCCCTTCGCCAATTCATACAGGCGCTTGCTCCCGATGGGGCGCGCCATCGCCTCTTGAACGATCCGGTCGCCCGGCTTTGTCGTGTGCAGCTCGTCGAGACGCGATGCGACTACGCGCATGTTCGTTTCGTCCAGCGGAATTGTCGTGTGCCCGTATGGCAGATGCAGCATGGTTCGTTCGCCTTTCTGGATTTCTCTTGCTTTCCGGCATCCCGCCCGAACGGGACGTCGATCGGCCGCCCGGGCGCATGACATGGCGAAATGCACTCGGACTGAGCGCCGCGCAGGTCATGCCCCGTGGGGTCCAATAGTTACTATATAAGCACCTGTCGCTTCTCAAGTCAAGAACGTTACGGCGATGGCGGAGCAATTTCCTGCAATCGCGGTTGCCTGAAAGACAAAGACCGAAAAAAGAACGGTCGGTCTTGACAGAACGATATTCACACTGTAATTTGTTTACAAGGACAAAATATGCGAACTTTTCTGCCACAAAGGACAAAGGGAGACCATCATGAAGCTATCGCCGCAAATCGCCGAAAACATCGTGCGCGAGGTCAACGCCGTCATTCCGCAGATGATCAACATCATGGATGCGACCGGCGTCATCATCGCCAGTTCGGACCTCTCCCGCGTCGGCACGCTGCACGACGGCGCCGTGCAGATCATCAAGGACGGGCTGAACGAGCTGGTCATCCATAGTTACGACGAGTTCTTCGGCGCCAAGCCCGGCGTCAACTATCCGATCATCATGCAGGGCGCGTGCGTCGGCGTGCTGGGCATCACCGGCGACTATGCCGACGTATCGAACAACGCGCTCATCATCAAGCGCATGACGGAGCTGCTGCTGCTCAACGCCTACAACGCCGAACAGCATCTGCTTGGAGAGAATATCCGAAACCGATATATCGACGAATGGCTGACCGGGGATGTGAAGAACATCACGGCGGACTTCGTGGAGCGCGGCCGGCTGCTGAATATCGACATCACCATTCCGCGCAGGTTTCTAAATGTGGCGCTGTATCCGGTGCCCGGCGTGTCGGCGCTGGACGCCATGGTTGAAATCGACCACGCGACGGAGGAGATTGCGCGCTATATCCTGCACATCAACCCGTATAATTTCTATTTCAAGGACGGTGGCGCGCTGGTCTGCGCAGTGACGGAGCACGACGACGAAGCGCTGGCCCGGCAGGCGGAGCAGATTTTGTCTCTGGCCGAATCGCGTTATCCGCTGAAGGCGGCGGTCGGCATCGACGCGCCCACGGAAAACTATATTCAGGCCCGACAAAGCTACAACAAGGCGAAGCGCGCCTGCAACGCCTGCATGCGCACGCACGCTTGGAGCGTTCGGTTTTACAACGACCTGAACATGGAGCTGATCTCCGGTGAACTGGACGACACGAAAAAGCTGGAATACATCCGCAGAATCTTCCGCGGGATGTCCCGCGATGAAATCGTCGAAGCCGTAATGCTTCTGGAGAACTACTACGATGCGGAAGGTTCGCTGGACAAGTGCGCCAAGCGCCTGTTTTTGCACAAAAACACCGCGCAGTACCGGCTGAAACGAATTGCAGAACGGACGGGATACGATCCGCGTTCGATCCGGCGGGCGCCCCTGTATTATCTGGCCATCTATTTTTACCGCGATATGCAGGAGCGGTTTTGACAACAGCCATATCGATAACCGAACGGCAGGCTGAAAATTGAAACGAAAGCGTGGAGCAAAAAAGATAAAACTGTTACACACACCAATTAAAATACAAATAAGGTGTTTTGAAAAATATAACACTACCGTGATTTGTGTCGCTATACTCTGAATAGAGTCGATGATCCTGCGCCGAGGGACGCGGTGTGGGAATCGTTCGGAACGAAAAATTTAATATTGGGAGGCATATCTTTTTATGACAGGCATTCCGCTTATCATCGCATTTCTCGTTGCAATCGTCATCATGATCTATGCTATTTCGAAACTGAAAATTCACCCGTTTTTATCGATTCTGGCTGTGTCGCTGCTGTTTGCGCTTGCCGCCGGAATCCCCGTGGCGGATATTCCGGCCACAATCGGCGCGGGCTTCTCGGGAACCTTCACGAGCATTGGTATCGTCATCATCTTCGGCGCACTGGTCGGCACATTGTTGGAAAAGACCGGCGCGGCGCTCAAGATGGCGGACAGCGTCGTGAAAGTCGTCGGGAAGAAGAATCCCGAACTGGCAATCATGCTCATGGGCTGGATCGTATCCATCCCGGTATTCTGTGACAGCGGGTTTGTCGTCCTGAACCCGATTCGCAAAGCCATGGTCAAGCGCACGGGCGTATCGAGCGTGACCATGACCGTTGCGCTCTCTCTCGGCCTCTATATTTCGCACTGTTTCATTCCCCCGACGCCCGGCCCGATCGCCGCGGCAAGCTCCCTCGGTGTCGGCGACAATCTGCTGACCGTCATGGCGCTCGGCGCGCTGATCTCCATTCCGGCGCTGCTGGCGGCATACTTCTTCTCGAAAGCGATCGGAAAGAAAGTAAAGGCAGCGGAAGACGTCGAAAACGACCAGACCGTCCAGACCTATGAAGAGCTCGTCGCCTCTTATGGCAAACTCCCGAACGGCTGGCTCGCGTTCGCGCCCATCGTCGTCCCCATCCTGCTCATGGCGATCTCCTCGGCGTTCTCCATGGGCGGACTGTCCATCGGCATCATCAAGTTCTTCGGCACGCCGATCATCGCATTGGCAGTCGGCGTCATTTTCGGAATCATCGGCCTTGCTGTGGCCGGCAAGATGAAACACTTCTATGAGATCACGAACGAAACGCTGAAGGTCGTCGGCCCGATCCTGTTCATCACGGCGGCCGGCGGCGTATTGGGCAAAGTGATTGCGACGTCCAGCATGGTGACGTACATCACCGATCATTCCACCGTTCTCTCCGCAGTCGGCATCTTCTTCCCGTTCCTGCTGGCCGCGATCCTCAAGTCCGCGCAGGGCTCCTCCACGGTTGCAATTACGACGACCGCCGGAATTCTCGCGCCGATGCTCCCCGCGCTTGGCCTGGGCACGCCTGCCCTTGCGGCGCTGACGGTAATCGCCATCGGCGCCGGCGCCATGACGGTTTCGCATGCCAACGACTCCTATTTCTGGGTTGTGACGAACTTCGGCGAGATCACGCCGGAAGACGGCTACAAGACGCAGACGCTCGGCACGCTGGTGGTCGGCCTTGCGTCGATGGTCGGCGTCGTGATCATGTATCTCATCCTTAAATAATCCGACCTGAATAGAAAAGCTGCGGAGCGCGAGGCATGAAAGTGTCCGCGCTCCGCGGCGTAATTGCGAAAGGGGAACGAAGGGATATGACGCTGAGAACCGACGCCGAGCACATCCTTCAGGCGGCGCTGGACGCCGCGCTTCCGGACGCCACCGTGAAAACGGTGCTGGAAGGCGAGCGTTTCGGCCTCGGCAGACTCATCCTCGTCGCCGTCGGCAAGGCCGCCTGGCAGATGGCCTATTCGGCGCATCAGACGCCGGGGATCCATGTGGACGAAGGCATCGTCATCACCAAGTATGGATACGGCAAAGGCGCGATCGGCGAACTCGTGATCCGTGAGGCGGGGCATCCCGTGCCGGACGAAAACACGTTTTCGGCCACGGAGCAGGCGATCCGCATGGTTTCCGGCCTTACGAAAGAGGACACCGTGGTGTTCCTGCTTTCCGGCGGCGGCAGCGCGCTGTTTGAACTGCCGCTGATTTCCAAGGAAGAGCTCTATTACCTGACCGACCGGCTGCTGGCCAGCGGCGCGGACATCACCGAGATGAACACGGTGCGAAAGCGCCTCTCCAAGGTCAAAGGCGGGCGGTTTGCGCAGATCTGCGCGCCGGCGCGCGTCTTTTCCATCGTGCTCTCGGATATCATCGGCGATCCTCTGGACATGATCGCTTCCGGGCCGGCGTATCCGGATGCATCCTCCAGCGAGCAGGCGCTGGCGGTCGTCAAAAAATATGGCATCGCAGTCTCCGATCTGGCGCTTTCCTGCCTCCGGATAGAAACGCCGAAGCGGCTGGACAACGCAACGACAATCGTAACCGGCAGCGTGCGGCAGCTCTGCGCGGCGGCTGAGGCCGCCTGCAAGCGGCTCGGGTACGAGCCGGTGGTGCTGACCGCAAGCCTTACCTGCACGGCGCGGGACGCCGGCAGCTTTCTGGGCTCGATTGCGCAGTTTCACGCCGACGACAAGCGCTCGATCGCCTACATCGCCGGCGGTGAGACCGTGGTCCGGCTGACTGGCGACGGCAGAGGCGGCCGCAATCAGGAGATTGCGCTTTCCGCGGCGGAAAAAATCGCCGGCATCCGCGACTGCGCCGTTTTTTCGTTTGGTTCGGACGGCACGGACGGGCCGACGGACGCCGCCGGGGGATACTGCGACGGCGACACCGACTGGATGCTGCGCGAACAGGGGATAGAAATCGCCGAGGTGCTGATGCGAAACGACTCCTATCATGCGCTGAACGCCTGCGGCGGCCTGATCTTCACCGGACCGACGGGTACGAACGTCAACGACCTTTCCGTCGTTTTGATCCGAAGGGAGCCGGTTCTTACAGAATAGACGCGGGCTTGCTTCGCAGCAGGAAACCGAGCAGTTGGTTCTTTATGGGGAGAACAGGAACCGACAAACAGATATGAAGGAAAAAGCGCGCGGGATGGTATCGTTCCGGGCGCCTTGTTTATGCAATAGCAAGAGTTCGATCCGACATCAGGCAATTCTGGCGATCCCCGCGATTCGGCCCGGAGAAAGGGCTTTGGGACACATCCATCGGTTGTGTTATGCCGGGCAGAGGGCTATAATAAAATTCAAAGGTATGATTACAGGCAACAGGATGTGGCAAAGACGGTTCGGATCGGAATACCGCTCCTTTTAAATAGACAGTTTCCCGACCGTCGGGAAAAAAGAACCATTGCACGTTTGAACAAGTCGGGGAACAGAACAAGAGAATAACGAGAGAGTGTAAGAGAAAGGGGAGCTCCGATGTACAATCTGCTGATTGGAGGGGCTGCCGGTCAGGGCATCGAAACGACGGCGGCCATTCTGGAAAAATTCTTAAAGCGATCCGGTTATCATGTGCTTACCATACGGGACTTCATGTCCCGCGTTCGCGGAGGCCACAACTTTTCGCTGATCCGGTTCGGAACGGAGCCGATCCGCTCGCACAGCGATCGACTGGACGGCATCATCGCGCTGGATGATGAAACGGTTCATGAGCATCGGGACCAGCTGAACGAAACGGGATTTATTCTTGGGGACAGCAAACTGTCTGCAACCGACGACCGCCTGATCAAGGTCGATATGGCGGGCATGGCAAAAGAGCTCGGAAATCCGCGCGTTTCGGGAATCATCGCGGTCGGAATCCTTCTGAAAATGTTCGGAGAAACGCTGGACGGGGCGGAGGATGTTCTTGGCACGTTTGTCAAGCAGCAATATCTGCAGATCAATCAGAAAGCCCTGGAGCAAGGGTATGCGATCGCCGAGAAGCGATATGAGCATCTGGATGGAAAATACAGCGGCTGGATGCTGATCTCCGGCAACCACGCCGTCGCGCTGGGCGCCGTTGCGGCGGGACTCCGGTTTTATTCGGCCTATCCGATGTCGCCTTCCACCTCCATTCTGGAGACGCTCGCTGCGCTGGGCGACGAAGCCGGCGTTGTCGTTGAGCAGGCGGAAGACGAGATTGCCGCGATCAACATGGCGATCGGCGCCTCGTATGCGGGCGCAAGGGCGATGACCGGCACGTCCGGCGGCGGATTTTCTCTGATGGTCGAGGCGCTGGGCCTCTCCGGCATGGCGGAAATCCCGCTTGTGGTGATCGACGTGCAGCGCCCCGGTCCGGTGACGGGACTGCCGACGCGGACGGAACAAAGCGATCTACGGTTTGTCATCTCCGCGTCGCAGGGCGAATTTCCGCGGATGGTGATCGCGCTGCGCAATCAGGAGGACGCGTTCTATCAGACTATGCGGGCGTTCCACCTCGCGGAAGCCTATCAGATACCGGTCATTCTGCTGAGCGATCAGTATCTCGGCGACGCGACCGCAACCGTGGAGCCGTTCGACCCGACCAGAATTCGAGTTGCCGACCCGGCGTCTTCCTATGACGGCGAGGACGAGTATCTTCGATACCGGTACAGTGAAGACGGTATTTCCCCCCGCCTGATCCCGGGAAAGACCAAACACCTCGTTGCGATCGACAGCGACGAACACGACGAGCGCGGATGGATCACGGAGTCCGCCGAGGTGCGCACGAAAATGGTGGACAAGCGCATGAAAAAAATCGAAGGCTTCCGGCGGGAGCTTCTGGAGCCGGACATGATCGGGCCTGAAGACTTCGACACGTTGCTGCTCGGCTGGGGGTCCACCTGGGGCCCGATCGCGGAGGCCGTGCGGCTGCTGAATCAAAAAGGGCAGGGCCGTTATGCCGCGCTGGTGTTCGGCGACGTCTACCCGTTGCCGCAGAAGCTGCTGAAGGAAAAAGCCGCCCAGGCCAAACGCCTGATCAACGTTGAACAGAACGCAACGGGCCAACTGGCCGGGCTGATCAGGGAAGAAACGGGGATCGTCTGCACGGACAGCGTTTTGAAATACGACGGCAGGCAGATTTCCGCGGAGGAGATCGCGGCGCGCATTCGCAAGGAGGGAGCCAAATGAGCACGGAAACTTTTTGCACTTATGAGACGGCCTGGTGTCCGGGCTGTGGTAACTTCATGATTCTGGAATGCCTCAAGACCGCGCTGGAACAGATGGGGAAGGAACCTTCCGAAGTTCTGGTTGCGGCGGGCATCGGCCAGGCGGCCAAGACCCCGCAGTATATCAACGCCAATGCGTTTTGCGGGCTCCACGGGCGTGCGCTCCCCGCGGCCGTTGCGGCGAAGATGGCAAATGAAAAACTGACCGTCATCGTCAATACGGGCGACGGCGATTCCTATGGCGAAGGCGGGAACCATTTCATCCACAACATTCGCAGGAATATCGATATCGCGCATTTCGTGCACGACAATCAGATCTACGGACTGACAAAAGGACAGGCGTCGCCAACCTCCGTCATTGGCCTCGTGACCGGCGTGCAGACGGACGGAAACTTCAACGAACCGCTGAACCCTGCTCTGGTGGCGATCGCATGCGGCGCGGGATTTGTGGCGCGCGGGTTTACGGGGCATAAGGAGCAGCTGATTTCGTTGATGAAGCAGGCGATTGCTTACCAGGGGTATGCTTTGGTCGATATCTTGCAGCCGTGCGTCAGTTTTAACAAGACGAACACATTTGCGTGGTACAATGCGCGGGTATACGAGCTGGACGAATCCTACGATCGCCAAAATAAAGCCGCGGCCATGCAGAAAGCGCTGGAATTTGGAGATAAAATTCCGATCGGGGTCCTCTATCATGAGGAAAAGAGCACGTATCACCAGAAAAGCGAGGTATTGAAGCAGGGCGTTCCACTGCTGGACAGAAAGACGGACCCGGCTTTGATGAAGCGATTGATCGCATCATATATCTAATATCTAATTCAATAAGGAGGAGATTGTTATGTCAGTAAAAAATGCGATGACTTCCGAGTTTCTGCACTCCGCATACGGCGGGGAGAGCATGGCGCATATGCGCTATCTGATCTGGGGCGACGTGGCCGAAAAGGAAGGCTTCCCGAATGTCGCGAGGCTGTTTCGGGCGATCTCCTTTGCGGAGCAGGTGCACGCGACCAACCATTTCCGCGCGATCGGCGGCGAGACCGCGGCGGCCTCAGTCACGGCCGGCGGCGTGTTCGGGCCGAATAAAACCGCGGACAATCTGCGCGGCGGCATCATGGGCGAAATGCACGAGGTAGAGCAGATGTACCCCGTCTATCTGAACACAGCCGAGTTTCAGAACGAACCGGAGGCGAAGCGCTCGTTCCATTTTGCGCTGGAGGCGGAAAAGCAGCATGCCGCTCTGTTCCAGATGGCGCTGGACGCGGTGACCGCCGGCAAGGATATCGAGCTGGACGCGATCTACATCTGCCCGGTCTGCGGACATACCGTATTGAACGGGGCGCCGGACCGTTGTCCGATCTGCGGCGCGGCGAAGGAACAGTACCACGTGTTTTAACCCGTCGAAAGCACGCTCCGGCAGGCGACTGCTCAAAGGGGAGCGGCCGGATCGGATTTCGATACACGCTTTGATGAAAAACAAAAACCGCCGAGATTGGCGGTTTTTGTTTTTGGCGATTGTATTTGGTTGGTGTTTCGGCGTTGTCAGAACAGGATTTTGGTTCCATATGAGTGGAAAAAACGCATGAATTCGGCGGTCGGCTCCCGATCTGTGACGACAGCGCTCACTTTTTCAAGCGAACAATAGGAAATCAGCGCATCTCTGCCGAATTTGGTATGGTCGGCGAGCAGTACGATGCGGCGGGAATTGTTGCAGATGGCGCGCTTGATTTCCGCCTCGAAATACGCCGTGTTGGACATGCCGTTTTCGATGGAAACGCCGGTTGCGGCCATAAACGCGGTATGGATTGTCAGGGTGTCGATATGGTGCGGATTCATTGGTGAGAATTGTTCTTGAAAAAGTGAAGTCGCAAAAAAAAGCGACAAAATATCATAAATATTATCAAAAAATATCAAAAAACTGAATACTATGGTGCGAATTGATGCGGAAAAATAGTAAAATTTGAGTATATTATGGATAATATATTGACCAAATACTATTTATCCTGTAAAATGGTCACTAAAGGAGCAAGTTTTGATATTTTTGATCAGAAATTTATAAATTTTTTAGATTAATTGGATAATAAAGATTTATGAACGACCAGCATGTAATGCGAATTGCTCAAGAAACAGCATCTCTAAAGTCCAATAGACCGAAAGAACAGGAAACAAGATATTTCGCACTTTCGGGTGAAACAAGGTTGCATTAAAAGAAAGAACGTACCCATGGATCGATCCTTCAGCTCTGGGTGTTGATGGAATAACGATTGGCAAAGATGGCTGCACCAGATGGGCGCGTTTCTGCGCAAGGACACAAAGGGCGTAAAAGATGATTTCGACTATGTGTTCGATCTCTTTCCGCGGCTGCTCGAGCGCGAAAAACAGCTTGCAGGCACGCTTTCCGGAGGCGAACAGCAGATGCTTGCCGTCGGGCGGAGCCTGATGATGCAGCCGAAGATCCTCTTGATGGATGAACCTTCTCTCGGATTGGCGCCAATTATCGTAAGCGAGATCTTTGAGATCATCAAAAAGATCAATAAAGACGGCATGACGATTCTGCTGGTGGAGCAGAACTCAAATGCGGCGCTCAGCGTGGCGGACAGAGGGTACGTGATCGAGACCGGGCATATTGTGATCACGGACTCCACGAAAAATCTGCGCAACAACGAGGAAGTCAAAAAGAGTTATCTGGGACTGAGCTGATCGTTTGGAGGAACAACATGGGCAAATGGAACTACGGGATCTCTTGCGCGGAAGTCACGCCGATGACCGCGCCGCTGCCGCTCGAAGGCGATCTGTATGATTGCATGGAAAAAGCCGCGTCCTATGGCTATCAGGGCGTTGAGTTTCATACGCGGGAAAGCTATAAATTCGATCTGGAAAAAATCAAATCGATCGGCGAGACGAGCGGCGCAAAGATCTGCTGCATCGCCTCCGGACGGCTTTACACGCAGGGTGGCCACGGGCTGCTCGACGAGAACGCCGAAAGCGAAAAAGCGGCGATTTCGGGCATGCATCAATACATCGACATGGCCTCCGACATCGGCGCGGACGTGGTGATTGGCTGGGCGAAAGGAACCGTTCCGCCGCAGGGGGACAGAAAGATCTATCTGGACCGGCTTGCGGAAAACCTCAGGAAACTGGATGCCTATGCCGGGCAAAAGGGGACAAGGCTCCTGCTGGAGGTCATCAATCACTACGAAACGAATATTTTCAATATGGCAGAGGAGACCTTGGCGTTCATCGAAAAACACCGACTCGAGAATTGCTATATTCATCTGGACACTTACCACATGAACATGGAGGAATTCAATCCCTATCAGGCGATCCGCATCTGCGGCAGAAAACTCGGATACTTTCATGTAGCCGATAATTCGCGCAGATACCCGGGCAGCGGCCAGCTGGACTTCAAGCGTGTTTTCGAGACGCTCGACGAAATGGGCTACGACGGATGGGTAACGGTCGAATGCTTGCTATATCCGGACAGAGACACTGCGGCTCAAAAAGCGATTTGTTATTTAAAGGCCTGCGAGCAGGCGAAGTATTCCGAAAAATGACATGATCCGAAGGAGCCGCTATGCATCCTGAAGAAAAACCGAAGGGAATGCTGGGGTTCGGCCAGAATATGCGGGTGTTGATCAAGGGCGCGGCAAGCGCGGCGCTGGCATAATTTGCGGTGAGGCTTTTGGTTGGCGCCGCGACGGACGGCGGGATCAATCCGGAGGGGACCTATTTTCTCTGGGGGTGCGGGCTGTTTTTTGCGATGAGCTCCGTTGCGGGATTTGTGATTGTCTTTCGGGATGTTCGTGCAATCCTGCGTCGGCATACGGCCGCCGCGGACCATAAAAAGACGGATGAATATTGAGAAACAAAAGGAGACAGTTGATGAAAAAGATCAGGGTAGGCGTGGCCGGATACGGCACCATAGGACAGCGTTTGGCGGACGGCGTGGCGCTGCAGGGGGACATGGAACTGGTAGGCGTGGCGGACCTGGCGCCGACGCTGGCGATTCGGGCGCTTAAGGAAA
>JAAYUE010000007.1 GCA_012517905.1 Clostridiales bacterium
CTTACTCGTCCAGTTCAAAATAGGTGTAGCCACGGTCCTCATGGCAGTCTTTGCCGCGCCGCGCCATACTGCTCGCATCGTCATGCGCCACCGCCCTGCCGCGCAGAGCCGCGATGGCGGCGCCGGCGCGTCCCTGCCGGTAAATCCGCTTCAGCGCGGACGCGATATATGCGTAATCAAATTTCTCTTCGGCGCTATTTGATGAAATGATGTCGATCATGGCCTCGATCGTTCTATCGTCCAGTTTTTGCACCCAGCTCTCGTCCAACTCGTCCAACCGGGCGCAGACTGCGCGCGTGCAGTAGTGTTTCGGGCGCAGGGTGATCATATCCAAAAGATACGCCGAATCGGTCCATTGCCGCAGCTCCTCGGTCGATTGCTTCCCATTGAATGGCGAACGTACCAGACGCAGGCGCTGGTTTGCCGCGTCCGATAAGCGCTTGATCGCTTCGTGGCAAAGGCAGCCCGCGTGCTCGGACAAGAACACGTTCTTTGGAAAACGCGTTACACCTTCGTGGAGCACGATCCCCACATAGCCCTCTTCGCCGGTCAGCCGGCTTTCGGCTTCCCGCCGGACGGATTCCGGCCCGCAGAGGGCGAGAATGGCCAGCCGGCGCTCGTCCGCTGCATCGCGAATATCCACGAGCCCGGCGCAGGCGGTGCAAACCTCTTTGTCCAGCGTCTGCCCCATGATCTCTGATGCGAGCGTCTTGTCCGCCAAAGACCGGATGGCGATTACGCATGCCGTCGGGTCTTCGGTGGAGCGCGCCAGCGCGAAGGCGGCGGTCGGGTCCCTCATGGCCGCCGCGATGTGTGCGCGTTCAATCTGGGACCGCGCTTTCGCAAGCAATTCCTGCAGGATGCTCTGATCCGTGATGCAGGCAAGCGCATCCAGCTTAATTCCCGGATTCCTCTCATACAAAAAGACAAGGTAGCTTTGATCTCCAATCAATGAGACGGCGCGGCGCGCGGTGTCGGGTTTATCGTGCAAAGCGACGCTTTTCAGGCAATCCTGCAGCAGCTTGTCGCGCAGGACGGCGTCGCGATCCATGGTCTCAAGCATGGGCCACGCACTGCTCAGCGGTTCTATTTGAAACAACCTTGACAGCGCGCATTGTTTATCTTCCCATCGGGGCGCGACGCGGATCAAATGCATCAGATCATTTGCGGTCTCCAGCCGGTCGATGGCCGCCGCGCGCACCGAAGCAAGCGGCGCCTCCCGCGCGGCCGCGTACAATTCGCGGCCGTCTTTGATTCTGCGCACGCTTTTTATCGCGTTCGTTTCATTTTGTGACTTCCATCCCGGCGCAAAAAAACTCATAAGCTTCATCCTTTTCCTGAGCGGTCTGCAGCGTATTGACGTTCTGTGTCTTACGCGTTTTTTATCTTCGGCAGAACGGTTACGGCTCTGTCGTACGGACCGCTCCGCATTTCCTGCAGCGATCCTCATAGACGGAGTCCCGTGAACAGAGTTCTCCCGTCTCCGGCATGCACATGCCCCAGTCGCCGGGACCCGCTTTCTTCGGGCAGGTATCGCAGCCGCCCTCGAGACAGACGCGCTTCCAATCGTGTCCCTCATCCCGCTTTTTTCCGCAGCGCAAGCATATGCAGCCGTCCCAGATATGGCCTTTTTCGCAGCACTCCTGTCTCAGCAAAGCCAAAGCAGCGTTCTTTTTCCTGCGCCTGACGCCCTTTGCGATGCCGTAACCAATCACAAAGAGGGCGTCGAATCCGGTAATCAGCGCGCTGACGCGCCATATCCAGTGCAGCGTGGTCACTTGCGTATCGCCCCCGGCCATGTAAATCAGGCCGGAGATACAGATGACAGGACTGATGATCGCGATGAAGCGAAGAATCGTCTCTCCCGTGGCCGAGACCTCGTCCCAGATCCGTTTCAGGCCATTCCACATAGCATATAACCTCCCGACATCATTTTCCGGGCAGCGCGGGGGCCCTTTGCCCGGCCTCGTCTGCTCCCGTCATAAGAAGTTGACCCCCGATATGGTCGCATCCGGCGCAGTATCTAGCTTTCGTCCTGTTCTTTGCCGCATACGGTGCAGTAGACCCGTCTCGGCTTTGCACAATCGCAGGCCTCTCCATGATAGTCCGGGTCGCCGTAGTTCGGATCACCATAGCTCAAAGAATGTCCCAGATATCCTGTGCCGCCGCAGCGCTCGCATACCTCAACGATCCATTGATGGCCCTCGTCTCTGGTTTCTCCGCATCGACGGCATTGGCAGCCTTCCCAGTCATGCTCCTGATTCCGCGCTTTTCCGCACCGGCGGCACCTGCAGCCGTCCCAGTCGTGTTCTTCGTTCCGCGTTTTCCCGCACCGGCGGCATTTACAGCCTTCCCAGTCGTGTTCCTCATTCCGCGTTTTTCCGCACCGGCGGCATTTGCAGCCGTCCCAGTCGTGTTCTTCATCCCGTGCTTTTCCGCATCGGCGGCATTTACAGCCTTCCCAACTATGGAAGCCGAATAAACAAAACCGCTTCATGTACTTTCCTCCCGAATATAACCACAAGCAACGACTGTTCGCCCTCTACATACGGCGTGCAGTGCGTTCACTCTCCGAATAAGGGCTGTAATCCAAAATCGACCAGCAAGCTTTGCGTCTCGGTAACCCCCATGTTCTGCGTGATACAATAAATGATCACAGCATCGCGTTTCAGCCTGGGGTAAAGAAAGGGTTCCCGCGCTATTTTCAGCAATTGCTGCGTTTCCTCCACATTCAACCCGAAACCGAAGGCAAGCTGTATCACCTTGTCCCGCGAAGGCTTTCTTCTTCCGCCAAAGAGCTGATGCCCATATGCCCGGTCGAGACCCGCCCGCTCGATCACATGCTCGGCGATTTCGCCTCTGCTCTGACAAAGCTGTCGCAGATACTCATGAAACGGAGGGGGTTGCGGGATCATTTCATCTCCGAAAAAATCCTTCAGATTTGTGACCATAGGAATCTTTGCAAGCAATTCGTCCGTTGTCATCCTCTTTTTCATGCTTGCGCCTTCTCATCCGCGCCCCGGCTGTCCGAACCGGCCGGGCTCCTGTCGATCCGGGAGACGCATTCGCCGCGATAGCATACCTCGTAGCCATCATCGGAAAGGATATTCCCAAAATCGCCTATTTCCTCAGAGGAATATTCTTTCAGAGCCGGCGGAAATAAATCCATAGCCATTGCCTCCGTTCGTCCAACACGACTGTGCCGTTTCCACTAAACCCATGCCGTCTCTGGGTCTGCCGCAAACCGTAAGCGAGGCCCCCCATACTCTCATATGGAACAGTAATGATTTCGAGGGTTTTTCAATCCGGTCCGAGCGGACCTATGCCGGGGCTTATTCCCCGGCGGGCACTTTGCACAGCTCGTCCAGACTGATCCCAAACGTTTCCTCAACATAGTTTGTCATCAGCTCCACGGAATGCAGGTAGATATCCTCGATTGCCGAGTCGTCATAGGCGGTTATGAAGTATTGCTCGACCGTTATCGTATCGTCGCTGCACCAGGTGTCGACATGTTCATGCGTGTCGACAAAGTAGTCGAATTTCGCACCGCCGCCATTGTTGTCGTCCAAGCCGACAGAGAATTTTTTCTCGCCGCTGTCATAGATCACTACGATCCGGCATTCGTCGCTCAGCGGGGTAAAAAACCTTGCGTCGCCGCCTTCGTCCCAATTGCCCCATTCGGGATTATGGATTCCAATGTTGTAATACCGGGGTTCGTGCTGTTCATAGAGATATTCCGCGTTCTCTCTGTTTTCCATAAACCCCATCGCAATCAGCGACGATGTATCCGGCGTTTTCGTTTCCATCGGCAACGCATAGAGCTCGTCGGCGGTCATGTCAAAGGACTCCATGATCGTGTCGTTAAACGCGGATATCGGCGCGCCCAACGCATCGCCGTTATTGTCTGGCATCATCGCGTTGATAGCGGCAATCATTTCGTCCATCGTTCCGTTACGAAACTCGTGCGTGTTGTCCTGCGCGTTCCAGATATACTGCCAGATCGATTGCCCGTTTTGATTCAGCGTAACCGTGTACCTTTGCGCAGCGGGATAATACTGAATGGAGAAAAACGGGTCGCTTTGATCGTTCAGATTCAGCTGTATAACGTTTTGTCTGTCCTCGGGATCCATAGCGCCCCATTCCTCGTGGTTGATCGTGATGCTCATGGCCTCCGTTTTATAGCCGACGATCGACATGTCACCCAGCGGCGCAAAGCCAAGCTCGGCAAGCGAAGCGATCATGGTAAAGTCGCATTCCACAAGGTTTGGATAGATTTCTATCAGCGGCGAAAAGTCGGTGATCGGGCAGTTTTCAAGGGAAAGGTATCTGAGGCTCGTCAGCGCGGAGAGCGGCGAAACGTCGCTGAGCTGCGTATTGGTGAGGGTCAGCCGCTGCAGTCCGGTCAGCCCGGACAACTCGCTGAGGTCCGTGATCGTGGAGTAATCCAGCATGACTTCTCTCAGGTTCTCCAAATTTTCAAGCGGGCTGTAATCGTCCGCCACGCAATTAAACAGCGCGAGCCGGCTCAGCTGCGTCAATCCGGACAGCGGCGATAGATCCGCCACCGGGTTGCCGCCCAGAGTCAGTGAAGTCAGCTTGCTCAATCCCGCTAAGGGCGAGATGTCGGAGACGGCGTGGAAGGACAGATCCAGGCTCTCCAGATTTTTGAAATTTTCCAGCCCGCTGATATCCTTTATCTGCGTTTCTTCGGGAATTTGCTGCTGCCACTCGATTCCGAGGTTCAGCTCCGTCACCGCTTCGGCCTCGGCCACCGAGATGTCGCCCTCCGGCTTGTTCATCGCCTTTCGCACCAGCTCCTCCAGCACCGGGTCGGAAAACGCCACCGCGGCAGGTGCTTCCGTATCCGAGGGCGATGGCGTTGGCACCGCGGCGGGCGCTCCGCAGGCCGCGAAAGTCAGCGCCAACAGAATTGCCAGAAAAACGAACAACATCCTTTTCATTTTGAAATCCTCCTGAATGCAGTCAGTATTGTACAGTAAAGCCTGTATTCCGCGCTCTTGCCCATTGATATGCGCTTCATCCGAGTCGCAGGAAAAGTTCTCCATCTCTGTTTCGATGAACCTGACGATCCTCTCAAGAACCTGCTCGACAAGCAGTTTTTGTATGCCGATCATTCCATTTCCGAAAAGTATGGCTCGACATAGTCCTCGAAGGAAGCAAAATCGTTCGTTTTTTCAACCATGATACGGGATTCTCCCGTCAAAAGATCGTAAATCGTTATTGTATAGAACTGATCGTAAGAGTCCGCTACCTTTGCTCCCGTTTTGGGATCATACCAATATCCTTGATAATCCTTACCCGCCGATTCGCATAGAATAATATAGCGCACGTCCTCCGCTCTTTTTGCCACGAACCCATCCGGAACAACGCGGTCGAACCAATCGTCCACCTCGCCGCTGGATATATCCAACCAAATCGCCTTGCCGGACCCGTTATACTCCGGCAGCAATACGAAGTTTTTATCGGCTGCATACTGTCCGTAAGCTTGTAAAAAGGACTCTTCCTGATAGGTATTATACATGGATACATATCTCGGAGCTATTCCCTTATGCTGCTTATTCCGCCAGATACTCCCCGCCTCTTCGATATACTGGTACTTCTCGTCACTGTACACATAAATCAACCGCACCGTTCCGTCGGTCTGTGTAAGCCTGCACGCAATGCTGTTTTCTCTGGTCGGCATTTGGCTTTCTTTCCTGATCTTTTCATAGTCTTCCGCATCAATATAAGTCCAATCCGGAAAAGCCGATTGCCAGCCATACAGTTTTTTATCCAGCGGTACCTCCCGGCTGACGGCGCTATCCTTTTCAAATTCCTGAAGCGTGATGCTCTGCAGCTCCGAATACACAGGCATTTCCAGCGTTTCTTTATCCGCACATCCGCTCGCAAAAAGCGGAAGCGCCAGCATACACAGGAGCGCTGTGATCAAGCCCTTTCCTTTGTTTACACAGGCTTTCCTTGCCTTCTGGTTGTCGTTGCCCGCCCATGCCGGTGTAAAACGTCTCATTTTGATCCCTCCGTAGAAAATTCAATTCCACCGCACCGTTTTTACCTGAAACACGCCGCCTCTGACATGCAGTTCTCCAAAAGCGGCGTCGTTTGCTTCAAACGCATAGCGGACATACTTTGAGCCGACCGTATTCGTTTGCAGAATGTTGTATCGCTGCGTAAGCAAAATTTCCGCCGAAGCGCCGTTTTGCAGGCTGCAAACCTGTTGCCCGTTCAGGGTGATGATCGTCGGCACAAGGGCGCCTGCCACGCTGCTGTCGCGAACGATGGTCAATCGCGCCGGAACGGACAACGGGGAATTGGATTCCGGTACGGTTGGCAGCGGCGCTTTGGGTTTGATGTGCTTCGGCAGGACGAAATACGCCGCAATGTAAAGTACAAAAATCAGCAATCCGCCGATCATATTGCCCGCAATTTCACCGTCGGTCGCCAGCATCAGGCCGGCCGCTATCACCCCGAAGATACTGAAGAGCAGAAACATGGACCACACCGGCCCGCGCATGAATTTTTTCATAAGACGATCCTCTCTGATTGTTTCGCATTTGTTTTCTGAAGCGAATATCTCAATACGTCATTCGGACCCGAGTGATTCCATGGCGAAGATTTCCGTTTCCCCAAATCTGCGGCGGATCGTTACTCCGCGCCGGGGAGCGCAGCGATGATTCCTTCCGCCAGACCTGTGTTCGGCACGACCTTGACGACTGCGGACTGCATCCCGATGCCAATCTTGAGTTCGCCGGTCCCTGCGGCGTCGACAACGTGGAAGAAACAGATTCCCTCATATTGCTCCGATATATTGACGACGTTGTTTTTCTTTGTCACCTGAAAGGCGAGCGGCGCATCCGGCGCAACGCTTCCGACGTCCACGCCGTTGAGCGATACCCTGCTCGACTGGTCGCTTCTGGAGCAGGTAATCGACACCTGTTTCGGCACCTCCAAGGTCTCCTGCGCATCAAGATTTTCAATGAAGCGCGCTTTTTCCTGCGGTCTGTCCGTCGGATAAATCTTTTTGACCGGTACTCCGTGTCCGTCGTCTTTCTTCTTGCTCTGGGACAGATGCACAAAAGCTAAAACGACCGAAAACAATCCGAAGACGATCAGGCCATAAAACAGGACATATCTGCTTGACACGGAGAGCACGACGCCCAGTATCGTAAGGGCGACGCCGATCAACAGTTCCCGCATAAACTTTGACATGATTCAAAAATCCTTTCCAATTACAATTTCGATGGTATTTCTGGAACGGTGATACCGCCGGATCGTCATCTTGATACGAATCGGTTCTGCAAACGCAGTGATTTTTAAATTTCGTTTCCATTACAAAATATCCGATTATCAAGATATTCATTGCCATCGCCATCTATCAGCTCTATGATTTCCAGCTTAATGCCAAACCGTTCCTGTCCGTCACTTAGCTGCAGTATTTGGCAAAGGTAGTCAAAATAGCCCTTTCGGTTCGAATAATTCGGGATCAGCAGCAGTTTCCTCGTAATCGCATCCACAATTCTTTGCCCGGTTTCGTTGTCAAGCGGGGTTCTCGATAAGATGGCTTGTGCCGCTCGCATGCTCAGCAACGCCGTCCTGCTTTCATCGAAAATGTATGGCAACAGCTCATCCGTATGTTTTAGTTTCTGGGCGGCGTAATTCCGCGCATCAGTGTCCGCATCAGACAAAACGACTTGCATCAACGCTTCCTGCGAATACAGCCTTCTTACCGCCCGGCAAGTGGTTTCACGCGTCTCAACACGGTCCATAACAACATGAAGCAAGAAGTCCTGATTCTTGATCCGGTCAATCGCGTCTATTCTCACGGGCCAGTCATGCGACTTGTTAGACGCAATCTGAATGAATACTGTTTCCGGTATCTTTTCCAGATCGATCCATTTTCTTATCTTTCCGGCCAGTAAACCGTCTGTAACATCGATCAATAAATCGTGCAAGATTTCCTGTTTGACATCCTTTATCTTCATCAGTTTCTCCAGAGCCTCGATGCGGACATCGTATGAAAATAAATAACGGGTCAATCTTAATTTCACAATATTCGCAAGCGCCGTCTGATCATTGATTTTCTCCAAGGCGGCTCTGCAAATCTGCTCAAATTCTTTATATATCGCAATCAGTTCATATAAAGTCGTTTCATGATCTGTTTGATCGATGAAATCCAGCACCAGCGCTTGCGACCACGCCTGGATTCCGTTACTATTCAGGAGCAAATCCTTCTTCACCGCCAAATTGTCAATCTTAAGAAACGCCGCTTTCACAACGTCCACATGCTTACTCGTTAAAACAATCTGCGCCAGCAACGTTTGATCTGTGATTTTCGCAATCGCTTTCATTCGGCTGTCCGGGTTCTTATTTTCCCATGCTTGTTTGAACAGTCCCATTTGTTATCACCTCCATGTAAACATCAGCACATTGTTCTTTTTTTTCCGATTTTCTCCCTGCCGCTTGCCGGTATTTATTTGCGTTTAGAATAGATGAACACCGCTGTCAGAATACTCGCGACGATCGGCGCGGCGTAAAACACCTGCCCCGGAATGGGGAGGATGCCGATGACGATTGCGGAACGGGAAAAGACCTTCAGCGAAACGAGCGCTATCGTCAAGGCGATTCCCGCCCCGAGAATGCCGAGCGCCAGCAGCGCCGCCCCGATATTTTTCAGCGCCGCGTCTCCCGCATCCGGATTCTTCGTCAAATTGATGTTCCATCGTATCCCGATCAGCAGCAACGTTAGGCCAATCGTGATAAAAACTACGGATGAAAACGCATATCCTTTGGCGAAATAGGTACGGTCGGCTATAGCTGCGTAGATGTTGTATGCGGTGATTCCTCCGCCTATCAGAGTAATCAAGATCGCGAATATTCGTTTCATTCTGTGTTTTTCCTTCTCCGCGCATTCCACGTTTCGGAATATCGAAGCCTTTACCACGCTCCATCGCAGGTCACATGCTACTCCTTGTATATCCCTAAAAAAGCATTCTCCCGCGCTACCCTCTCCAGCCGCCAATGCCGTCCCAGACCATTTCCAGATTGCGGGCAAGCCCCATCCCGGGACTGCTCGCGGCAAAGATTCCGTGCGCCTGCCGCATCAGCTCGAAGCCGCCCGCCTCGTCCAGTTTTTTGCCGACCGTCCGCACGGGCATTGCCGCGGCCGAATCGGTCAAAAAGCCGCCCGGCGTCTGGCGATACAGCCGCAGAAGCTCTTGTACGCACTCAGTCAGCAGCGCCTTGTGCTCGCCCTCGGGTATCGCGATGGTTTCCCCGTCCGTCTGGGACAGCGCCGCCGCGACGTAATCCTTCCAGACCCCGGTCTTGATCAGCTCCGAATAGAGTCGTGACCCGATTCCGGTTGTAAAATCTACCCCGCTTGTTAGAAACGCCTGTTCGGTTCGATACAGTTTTTCCCCTACGGAAACATAGATCTTATCGATATCGGATTTCTCGTTGCGTTCCGTGACAAAATTCCTTATTTGCTTCGCTCTTCGTTTTCGCGAAAACATTCCTGCCACTTCCGCGGATATTCCCGCTACGATTCCGAGTAGGATGGACAGCACGATGAACGGTTCGGTATTGTGGTACACATCATCGCCCCACATGAATACGCTGCCAAGAAAGGCGGCAACCGTTATAAATACCATCATCCACAAAGCATTCTTCGTAACTTTTTTCAGAAGACAGGTTTTGCATACGACATGCCGCTCCGCGCCGGAGAGGCGCTCTGTCGTTTCCCTCATGCCTCCAAAGCCGCCGGTGCTGCTTCGGCTGATAATCAGAAAATCCTGAACATATTGCGGACGCTCTTTTCCGCAGTTGACGCACTTTGCCATACGCGGTTCCCTCCTTAACGCGTTCGATCGTTTTTTCGTTTGTCCCGCCCGCCGTCCCTCTGCCGGACGGCGTAGATCAGTTCTTCTTCGTCAGCACGGTGCCCCCGATGATGAGCGCGGCCAACGCCAGAATTCCAAACCCCACGCCCGTCCAGTCGGTGTTCCCACCGTCGTTGAAAAACGCGCTGATCAGACCGGCCAGCAGCAGATAGCCGATTGTCTGCATGACGATGCCCAGAACATGGAGCGCCTTCTTTTTACGGTCGCCCGCGCTCACGGCAGGCTCGACGGTCGGGACCGTCACCTGAGCATCGTCCGGCTCCGGCAACGGCAGCTTCTCCGCAAACTCGCGGTTCGCCTCGAGATACTCTTTTCCGATCGCGTTCAGCTTGTCGGCCAGATCCCGCGCCAAAGCCGGCGTCTTTACCTCCAGGATATACAGTTCCCCGTTCTTTCCAGTCAGGCGAACCGCCTTCTGCGCCGCGCCTTGATTGATCGCGCAGGTTCGGATATCCACGATGTCCTTAAAATACAGATAATCCGTCGCGCTTTCCCCGGGCGCGCGCAGATACCAGAGGTTCATGCGCTCCGGCGAGTCCGCCAGGCCGGAAAAAGCGATGGTAACCCCTTTTCCGGCGCTGCTGATTCCGCATGAATTCAGGGTCGCCGCGCCGTTTTGCGTGTAGTATTTCCCGCTTGTGCTGAAAAGGTTTTTTGCGCTCATTTTAGTCCCTCCATTTCATGTGTGCTGCACATTTGATGTTTGCATCCTGCTGCGCTTCACGCCTGTTTTTTCCCTGTTTATTTGCTCTCTTCTTTCCGCTTTCGCCCATCCGCTCCACCGCGTCCCTCACTTTCGAATCCACAGAGCGGGTCGAACCTGCGGCGTATGGCGCTCCGAAACAGTAAAGCCATTGTAGTTGATCATCCCATGTGTTGTGACAACCACGGCGGCCGCGCCCTTTCTTGTCGAATTTCGCAGCCACCACGGGAATTCGGCCGACAATCTCTCGCTTTGCGGAAATTCAAACGCTTTATACCCCATGCTGTCGCGCATTTCGCCTTTTCCCGTAACGTTAAAATACTTGCATGCTTCCACAACATTCAGCAAAAAAACATAATCCTGCGTATCGTTTCCCGGGTTCGTGTAAAGCTCTTCCCAATTGCGTACGTTTTGATAGTATATTCCGGGGCTGTCGTTGGTTGTTTCCAGAATCGCCTGACGTTCCTTTTCGCTGAAAACATCGTGATTCGTGTAGAAGTATTCTCCGTTAAGCTCCTCGCGCAGGGAACAGGTATCCCATGCCGCCGCCCCTGACAGATGAAACGGCTTTGTTTCCAGACATTCATCCGTTATCAACAGCAGTTTATCGCCTTGAGCATCCAGCACGGTCCAATATAACGGGGCGCCTTTCCATTTGCCAAAAACGATATGGTCGCCTGCCATACACGCGCTGAGATTCTCCTTTATCACAGGGGGCAGCTTCCGCGTCTTGCCGCAGCGGGTGCATTGGCAACCGTCCCAATCGTGCTGCTCGTCGCGTACCTTGCCGCAGCGTTTGCATTTGCAGCCGTCCCAGTCGTGCTGCTCGTCGCAGGCCTTGCCGCAGCGCTTGCATTTGCCTTTGCACAAATCCCAATCATGCCCTTCATCGCGGGTTTTTCCGCAGCGTTTGCATTTGCAGCCTTCCCAGTCGTGCTGTTCGTCGCGCACCTTGCCGCAGCGCTTGCACTTGCAGCCGTCCCATTTGTGAATCAGACAGTTCATTTTCCTTTACCTCCAAATCGTATTTCATCTCATATACCGCCCGCCCCGCGGCGTTTCGTAACGGAGATCATTGCATTGGCCTGACTGCCGATTGTCTCCGCCCCTAGCCCAGTCCGCCCCAGGAATCGCTGCCAAAGCCGCTCGCAATCGATTCGCTAATGGTATAAACGCCTGCGGTCATCTCGGTCGCAACGGATTTCGAATATGCACCGCTTTCGCCGAATCCCTCCTCGTCGTTGATCCAATAATCGCCGCGCGCGATCTTGAGCACGTAGTTCCCCGGCGAAAAATACATCGCGCCGTCGTTCACATGATTGAGGTAGACTGCGCGCACCTCGTGACCGGGTGTGACGTCGTCGCTACGGTATAGCAGGTAGTAGACTGCGTACGTGATGCTGCCGGAGAGCTCCAGCTTGACCGAACCTTCTCCGTCGATGAGCACGGACGGCACCCGTGCGTAGCGTTCGATCTCGAGCCGTATTTCCTTCGATCCTGGTAAAGCAACCGGCTCGCCGCCTGTTTTGGGAATCATCAGCGCGTCGTAATGATTGAACAGATAGTCGCCGACTGGCGTATATTGGTAAAGGCTGACGCCGTAAGTCAGGTCCTTCTCCCCCGTAGCCTTCGATACGCGGTATCCTCTAGCGTTTTCATGTTTGGTGGCCAGAAGTTCGCCATTGTTTTTTACGCGCACCTGCATGAACCCACCGTCGTAGTAGAGGTATTCCGCGTCCTCGCCGATGGGATAAACCGCCGTATAGTCTGCCGCAGTGAGCGTTCCGTCCGGCTCCAGATACTGGCGTCCCGGCGCGTTATAGGCTGCGTTTGAAACGTCCGTATGCACACTGGTTGTCGTCATACAGTAGAGCCTTCCATCGTCGTCTACACACAGCTTGCTCCCGCGCAACCCACCGCAGACTTTTTCCCTACCGCTCCCATCGGGCAGCACGCGCCAGAGGGAGAAGTCTTCTTCGCCATCCGCTTTACTGCTGTAGTACAAGAATCCGTTGTACGGGATAAATCCGTAAACATGCTCTTCCAGGTCGGTCAACCCCAGACACCGCGCCTGGTTTTGATCGCCCGTATTAAAATGGTTCGCGTCCGCATCCGCCGGGTCGTTCGGCACGCGGAATATCTGCCCCCAGGACACATTATGCGGTTCCAATACGTACTGGTATCGCTCCGTCGCATAATACCAGCTCCGCGCGGAATCCCCCAATGGATCAATGGCGCTGATCGGTGATTCTTCGCCGTCACGCGTGATTTGCATGAGTCCGTTGAACCGGTATCCGTCTTCAATATAGACAGTCCCATTCAGCACCGTAAACTTCATGTTCAGTCCGCCCCTGTAAAGAACCTTGCTCTCAAGCGATCTTGAGAAACGAATCAATACCATCTCGTAGTTTGCACCCTGCATCAGATAGTAGTAATCCCCTCCGGCATACCGGCTCTCGGTGGAAAGCGGCGACGAAGCGGTCGCCAGGTCCGCCTGCAGTTGCTCGAGTGTTTCCGGCGTTTCCGCAGGCTCGGGCGTCGCGGTCGGTTCCGGCGTCGCAACCAGGGCGGATATCGCGGGTGATACCGAATCCGATGCAGACTCCATCGTCTTAGTTGCGGAAGCAGGCTTCGCGCAGGCGATCTGAAGCGCCAGTAACATCACGGCAGTCAGTTGGAATATAATCTTCCTACTCGTTTTCATGAATTCATTCTCCCGTTTCTTCAGATCTGTTTTCATATACAGGTTTCTTTGCCGCACCACTTGCACCGATAGAAGTAATCCGTATATCTAAATTCACCGTTCTCTTTATTCTCCGATCGGATATGCTCCCACTCATGCCCGCACTCCTCACAAAACAAGATCCTCTGTTCCGGATCGGTCACCCTTCGCATTGCAGCGCGGCGGACGCAAGAATCGCCGTCGCCAAGAGCAAGCGCGAGGAGTACGCTTTGATCAGATATTTTTCCAATAGCAAATGCGCGGCAGCGGGTATTCACCCGGTTGTCCTGTGCCAGTTTGATAAGTTCGGATAAATCCGTAACAGAGTCAACATACGCAGCCGCAACAGAAGAATATGTGGTATTATCCGCTGCTTTTTGTTTCAACGCCGGTTCGCGGAGCCTCTGGAACGCCAGCGCAGCGAGCATTTCACCGATTTTGACAGATTCTTCCTGCTTTATATATGGATTAATTTCGAAGAAGAAATGATTCACGGCGATATCATAAAGAACAGATTGATCCGTCAGCGTTTCTATCGCCGTTTTGTTGCGAGTTCTTGCCAGATCCGTCAGAATGCGCTGATCCGTAATCTGTCTGACGGCAGCCGTCTTCAGTTCCGTATCGGAAATCAAGCCGCTCAACGCTATGTCTCGCAGCAGCTCCGAATCCGTGATTCGCTCCAACGCGGCAATTTGAATTTCGCGATCGGAGGCATACAACACGGCATCCCTAAGCGAAATACTTACGCCGGCCGTTTTTGCGATCCAGCGCAGCGCCTTGTTTTTGTCTTTGCTTCTCCAACCAGATTGAATGATCCCCATCCAAACTCACCCCATATGTCTTTCGGCCTTCGATTCGCTTTGTAACGTCAGTTTTCGGCAGCCCGTCTCTTTTGTTTTCTACAGGAATCAAATGATGGTTGCATCTTAGGGAAACAAACACGTTATGTCGGTATTTGTTATCCGCCCCGTTACATCCCGCAAAATGCTGATCACATTTGCTCTGCTGCCGATTGCACCCGCTCCCTGCTCCCAAAGCCTGTCGAACCGTTCCTGAAACTCCCGCAAAAGCGTAAGCTGGTCGGAATGTATCATGACCGGCTCTTTTCCCTGCCAGTTGTTGATCGCGACATGTCCGCTGCGCTTGATATGCCAGCAGTTGTTGCCATGAAGCGCGGTCAGATTATCCAGAATGAGCAGGCTGAAGTTCGGCTCGTTCTCCAGATAATCGATATAGCCGTTCAGGATGTCGACGCAGCCGCGCGCATCCAGGTCGATATAGCCATGTTCCGCGAAGTACAGCCCCGCCATGCGGCAGCGCCCGTGCAGGACGATGTCGTTCAGGCGGGAGAGCGAGATGATTTCTCGAAAGGGCACGCCGTTTTTGAGATTTGCGTCCATCCCCGCTTTAAAGCGGACAAATTCCGCACTGCGCCAGGAGAACTCGTCTTTCGAATGCCCGCGCGTTTTGAGAAAGCGATCGTAGTTCGCGCTGGACATAAACATGGGATTGATGCTGTCCTTTACTACATCCAATGCGCCCGGCGTGCAGTATTCCAACGCGAGAATTTCGATGACGTCCCGTGTATATTCATCGCCATAAATGTTCAGAACCGGCTGCGCATAACGCGCGGCCGCCTCAAAGTTGCCAAGTGTTTCTGCTACGAATACCCGGTTGCGAATCACCGCCGCGACAGGCGGCGCAAAGGTCCCCAATGTTTCACTGACCAGAAAGCAAAGGTCATCCGAAACGAGGATATGCATGGCGCTGGTCACCGTCTGCGTCATCCCATGCACGATACGCAGCCAGACATGTCCTGAGATCAGCGCCTCGATATAGGCGTCCAGCAGCTTGGACATCGCCAGCGTGTCGCCGGAGACGCAGACCACCATTTGAAAGTGCAGGTCATTCTCCGCAATCATCTCGCGAAACAATGCGGCAATGTCCTCATTCGTCGCCATACGAAGCCTGTCATTGGAAAGAAAGATGCGCACGGAAGAACCCTTTGGCAGCGAGGCAAGCGCCGGGCGCAGAGCGAGTATAACCTCCATCGCCCCGATTTTGACATCGTTGTCCCCCGCGGCGCTTTGCAACTGCTCCCGCTTTTTCTCCGCGGGTGCGCCTCCGGCAATATCGCCGGGCAACGACCGGCCAAGGTTATTGCGAAGCGTTTCCCCGTCCGTCGCCAGCCACATAATCAGGTTTTGCTTGAAACGATATACGGTGGAATTGTCGGTCGACAACCCGGCTTCAAGGAACCGTGCCTTCAGCCAGTCCAAATCCTGCGTGCGTTTTGCGTGGGACAATATATATTCCGCGATGGCATCCATCTGTACGCTGGCCGCTTTCAGCGCGCGCTGACCGGAGAGACAGCGGCTGATCAAAGACGGATCGCACCCAAGGGCTTTTGCAAGTTTGGCGTTTGTGATACCAAGATATTCCAGTACGGCCCGGAAACGATTGTTTGGCTTAGCCATTTTCCCAGCTCCTTTCGCACCGTATGTCAACTGCTAACGACGGTTGCCGCTTCCCTGAGCGCGTTCATGTGTGCCATATTGCCCTGCAATAAGCAACTTTACTTATGAAAAACGCTGGCGATTCTTATCGGGTTATCAAGCCGGCTTTGACAAGCGCATTGACAAACTCGCATTGACAAAAATACTATAACAAGCCAAAAACAAAAAAAGGTGTGCTGTCAGCACACCTTCTGAAAAACGATTGAACGGATTATTGTTCGATAACCGATACGTCCGTACCGGCGAATATGCCGGAGAGCTCCTGATACAGTTCGCCGTTTGCATAGATGACCTTCAGTCGGGAAAGCTGTTTCAGCGCGTCGGGCGAATCTATCTGTGCGTCCGCAAGACAAAGCGTCTGCAAATACGGGTATTGCTCGATTCCGCTCAGCGTATCCAGCGTCAATCCCGACAGCGAAAGCCGTGTCAGCGTATCAATTTCGCCGATGGACCGCAGGGACGTCACCAGCGTTTTGCCCAGCTCAAGGCTTTCCAGTCGGCTGCAGGTATCCAGGCAGGATACGTCGGATACGTTTGTATCGTAGAGGCTTAAAACCTGAAGGGAAGGTTTCCCCGCAAGCGCGGAAACATCGGATACCCGCGTATGCATCAAGTTGACGTTGACCAGATTTTCCAGCGACGAAACGGCGGAAATATTATTCAGCACCTGATACGATATCTGCATTTCCTCCAGATTCGGCATCAGCGTCAGGTCGCTCAGGTCGGTGATTCCTCCCCGCGTATAGCGGGCTTCTTCGGAGAGTCCTCTTGTAAAAGGTTCTGCTGTTTTGGCAACCTCCGTGCCGAAAATGTAAAGCGCACGGACGTTTTTCAGTTCCTCCGCGGTGATCGGCTCATCGTCCGTCTTGCCGAGCTGGACGCGCGCCGCCGCCTCGATCAGCGGCTCCCTGAATACGACGCCGGCCGGTGCAAACAACGAGGTATGTCGCCCGATTACAAAACCTCCGCAAAGAAACAAAAGCGCCGCCGGCACAAAGGAAAGCAGCAGGGCGATCCTTTGCCTGTATTGTTCGTCCGATTTCAACAGCGCGATCTTTAGCGCTCTCTTTACCGCCTCCGCGCTTGCAAACCGATCTTTGGGAGAAAAAGCGGTGCAGTGATCGATGATGCGCTTCATCGATCTCGACAACGGTCTGCCGGCCTGCGCTTCTTCACTGCCGGTCAGCAGATATCGCAGAAGCACGCCGAGCGCATAGATATCCGTCCTGCAATCCGTCTGCGAAAAGCCGTATTGCTCCGGCGGAGCATAGATCCGCGTTCCAAAGAACTGCGTGTCTGTTTCCGCGTCGTTACTGTACTGTCGGGCGATATCGAAATCGATCAGCTCGATCGTGCCATCCCGTTTCACGATGATATTCTGCGGCTTGATGTCGCGATGGATCACCGGATGTTCCCGTCCGTGAAGATACTTCAGAATATCGCAGAGCTGCATGCAAAACGAAACGGCCTGTCGCTCGGATAATCCGTTTGCCGCATAGTGGTCCAGAGGGATTCCCTCGACATATTCGCGCACCGTGACGTAACTGCATTCGTTTTCAAAAGATTCCATATACGCGGGGAGTCCGGCGTGTCTAAGCCTTGGCAGGATCTCGCTTTCCGTTACCTTCGTATAAAGCTGTTTATCGTAGCATTTCGCAACGAACAACGCGCCGCCGGCACGCTCGCCGATCAGGAACGTCTCGGTCCCATGGCTGTGCGCGAGGCATTCCAGCTGATCATATTTCGACAGAAAACACGCGGGATACGCCGAATCGTCAAACGAGCGTTTCAGCTCTTCAATTCCATTTTCGATTTTATTCGTTTTTGTCGCCTCCAATCAGCGGAAGCGCAAGTTCGGACAGCGTCTGCTGTGTTTCTATCAGGCTGTACCCGTTTTTCAGGCAATAACTGATCGTCGCGTCCCTTTTGATACGCGGATACAGCGCGCAGTGTCCCGCATGGCGTAAAAGCAGCTGCGTTTGTTCAACATCCGCTTCAAATCCAAAAGCCAACTGCAACACACTGTCGCGGGACGGGTTTCTTATGCCGCGGAAAATCTGATGGCCAAACGCGCGCTCGATCCCCGCGCGCTTGATGACCCTTTCCGGAACTTCGCCTCTTTCACGGCAACAGCCGGTGATATATTCCGCAAATGTTGGCAGCCCCAGCTCTTCACCGTTATTCTCAAGATACGTCTTTGCAGAAGCAGACTTGAACAGATTTGTCCACAGCACGCTGGTTGAGGCCTTGCCAGTACGTTTTCCCATGCCATTCTCCCATTATCTGCATCTTACTAAATATCATCGACAGGGTTCATTTCTATTATAAAAATGAAGCGATGGGAAAAGCAAGTGATGAAGCATCCGGGTAAGCAGAATTCTGCCTTTTGTTTGCTGTTTTTTTGATTGCGACAGGTTGAATTGCTTTAAATGATCGTTTCGCACGATCGACGCTTTCCAGACATCGCTTCGAGAGCGAAATACCGGGCGTTTTCCTCTGTTTAGTAAAATATTTGCGGATTTGGTATTGACTTAGAGTTAACTCTAAGTTATATGCTTTTTTTAGTCGTCAGAAGGCAAAGAATCAACGAAAGGAAAACGAACATGGAGTATGTAAAATTAGGTAACTCCGATCTCACGGTTTCACGGTTTTGCGTCGGCTGTATGAGCTTTGGCGATCCGGCAAGCAAGATGCACGCCTGGACGCTGAACCCGGCGGAAAGCGAAGCGATTGTCAAACACGCGCTCGACCTCGGGATCAATTTCTTCGATACCGCAAACGTGTATTCCGCGGGGACCAGCGAAGAGTATCTCGGCCGTGCAATCCGTCAAAACATCGCGCGGGATCAGGTAGTACTGGCCTCAAAGGTGTATTTCAACGATGGCCACCTGTCCAAGGCGGCGATCCAGCGCGAGATCGACGGCACGCTGCGGCGGCTCGGCACCGACTATCTGGACCTGTACATCATCCACCGGTTCGATTACGATACGCCGGCGGAAGAGACCATGGAAGCGCTGCACGATTTGGTAAAAGCGGGCAAGGTGCGCTCGCTCGGCGCCTCCGCGATGTACGGCTATCAGATTGCCGACCTGCAGCTTGTTGCAAGGGACAACGGATGGACGCCGTTTGTCTCCATGCAAAATCACTATAGCCTGATCTATCGCGAGGACGAGCGCGAACTGATCCCGATCTGCAGGCGGCAGAATGTCGCGCTGACGCCCTACAGCCCGCTGGCGGCAGGAAGGCTGTCCCGATTGGAATGGAAAGCCGACACCAAGCGCAGCCAAACCGACAAAACCGCCGTTTCCAAATACGACAGTACGCAGGAGACCGACTATCAAGTCGTTCTTCGCGTGCACGAGGTCGCAGAGCGCCACAGCGCATCCATGACGCAGATCGCGCTGGCCTGGCAGTTTTCCAAAGGCATCGCCTCGCCGATCATCGGCGCAACCAAGGCGGCGTATTTCGACGACGCGGCGGGCGCGCTGAATGTCAAATTGACGGATGAGGACATCGCCGCTCTCGAAGAGCTGTATACGCCCCATAAGATCGTCGGCGCGCTTTAGTTGAATGCAGGAGGAGCGCACGATCAGCGATTTCGCGGATTCGCCGAAGACCGCCTGCCGAACGCGCGCGAAAAGGGAATCATCTACGGAACCGGCGCCTGGCAAAAGGGGAAAATTCAACGCAGTCCCGCCCTGCAGCAGGCGTATGCCGCCGGAGCATCTGTTTGAAGGAGAGGAAACCTATGTCTACCGTCTATTTTACAAGCGAAATCACACCGACCCGTCTGATCGATCTGTATGAGGCGCTCAGAATACCATTAAATGGCCGGATCGCCGTAAAGATATCCAGTGGGGAACCCGGCGGCCATAACTTTTTACAGCCCGCGCTGATCGGTCCGCTTGTCAAAAAGCTCGGCGGAACCATTGTCGAATGCAATACCGCCTACGAAGGCAAGCGCTCCGACTCGAAGGCCCACTGGCAGGCGATTCGCGACCATGGATTCCCCGGAATCGCCCCATGCGATATCATGGACGAGGACGGCGAAATGGCGCTTCCGGTAACGGGCGGATCGCATCTGAAAGAGAATTTCGTCGGATCGCATCTGAAAAACTACGACTCCATGCTGATGCTGTCCCATTTCAAAGGGCACATGATGGGCGGGTTCGGCGGCGCGCTGAAAAACATGTCCATCGGCGTTGCATCCGCACACGGCAAAGCGGTCATCCACGGCGCGGGCGATCCGGAACTGCTCTGGGCGGCCGACCACGATTCGTTTCTCGAGTCGATGGCGGAAGCGGATCAATCGGTCATGGACTACATGGGCCGCAAAAACATCCTGTACATCAACGTGGCAAATCGTCTTTCCGTGGACTGCGACTGCGATTTCAACCCTCATGAACCCGAGATGGCGGATCTCGGGATATTCGCCTCGCTCGATCCGGTGGCGCTGGATCAGGCGTGCGTGGACGCGGTCTACGCTTCGCCGGACGCAGGCAAAGCGGCGCTGATCGAGCGGATGGAATCCCGCAACGGCATCCATACCGTTGAAACCGCGGCGGCCCTCGGGTTGGGCAGCCGGGAATACACGCTGCAAACAATATAAAAAAATTAAACGACGGAGGTATCGATCATGAACGCTTCAGAATTTGAAAAGCAGAACCTTTTTCATTCGGGCACTTCTCTGCCAGAGTCGTATGTCCCCAATTTCAGCGGACGGGCATACCTGAATCCCTTGACGGAATCCCTTAATATCGCTAACGTAACGTTTGAGCCGGGTTGCCGGAACAACTGGCATATCCACCACAAAGGCGGCCAGATTCTTCTAGTGATAGCCGGGCGCGGATGGTATCAGACGTGGGGCGAACCCGCGCGGAAACTGCTTCCCGGGGACGTGGTCGAGATTCCGCCCGAGACCAAGCACTGGCACGGCGCGGCGAAAGACAGCTGGATGTCGCATCTGGCAATCGGGCTTCCCGCGGACGGCGGTTCGATCGAATGGATGGAAGCGGTCGAAAGCAGCGAAGCTGCGCTTCTGGACGGCGCAGAGGGATAAACGCGGATGACCATTGCGGAAGTCGCAAAAAAATACGAATTAACAGCCGATACGCTTCGTTACTACGAGCGCATCGGCTTGCTGCCGGATGTCGCGCGAACCGCGGGCGGCATCCGCGATTATTCGGAGTCGGACTGCCGTTGGGTGGAATATATCAAATGCATGCGCTCCGCAGGCATATCGGTCGAAACGTTGGTAGAGTATGTCTCACTGTTTCGGCAGGGGACGGATACCATTCCGGCGCGGAAAAAACTGCTGCTTGAGCAACGCGAGCAGATCGTCGCGCGCATCGAGGAGCTGAATGCCGTTCTGGCAAGGTTGAACTGGAAGCTGGACGGCTATGAGGAGCGCATGCTGCACTATGAAGAGAGGTTGAAATGAGATTGCATTTGGTCATAAACTGATCTCGACCACAGTTTTTATCGATTGCAGCCTTTGGGTAGCAGCTGTGGGAACTCGTCTATTTTTGCCCGTAGTTTGCGCTTTTTCCCATGTTTTCTGAAATAGTGCTGATCCAGCAGCGCTTGCTGCATGGCGCCTTGCGTTGGGTTGAACTTGAGATCGAGCGGCTCTAAAACAAGCGCTTACCCGTCTCCTGAATTCAACAGGAGCATTTGTTTCGCAATCGCGTCGATGATTACGTTCTGTCTTATGAACCGTTTCCCGTCCTATGGATTCTTTGCAATCGGTGGAATTCCGCCCAGACTGCTGATACACATCGCCGCAGCTTGATCGGCCTGCTCAAGGAGGTTTGTGGCCAATTCATTGTCCAGGCGATTGAAACAAAGATTATTCAGCAAAAACCCGCTCATAAATGAGTCAAAATGTCGGTCGCCGGTGCCTGTGGTATCGACGGTCTTCGTACTCTAAGCCGGAACATAGCCGCTGTTATCATTGTAAAAGAAATAGCATCCTTTTTTTGCCCACGATAATAATGACCAGTTTTGTTCCTATATTCAAGATCGTTTTTGCAGCCCCATGGATATCGTCGTTTCCCGTCAGGAACGCCTCCTCTTCGACAGAGACTTTGCATCAAATAGAAGTTCTCCGAACATATCGGATCGCGAATTTTCGCACATAACGTCCCTGATCAGTCATCTCCGATTATACGCAATTATGCCAGCTTCTAATATGTCCATTGCCTTTTCAATATCTTCAGCGCATAAAACATATGCCAGCCTTACTTCATTTTGCCCTTTACCCGGCGTTTTATAGAATCCGGCCCCAGGCGCGAACATAACGGTTGATCCATCATATTCAAATTCGGTCAGCATCCAACTTTGAAACATATCCGCGTCATCCACCGGCAATCTCGCCATGACATAAAAAGCGCCCCTGGGTTCCGCGCAAACAACCCCATTCATTTTGGATAGCCGACTATATATTGTGTCCCGCCGCAGTCTATACTCTTCCCGCATGTCATGAAAATAGTCCTCGGTAACGTTATATAGCGCAGCAGCTGCTATCTGATTTTGTGTTGAAACGGATAACCGGCCTTGGCAGAGCTTCAAAGCGTGCTGCCTGAGCGATCGATTTTTCGTTATCAATGCGCCGATGCGCGCCCCGCAAGCAGAAAATCGCTTGGATACAGAATCGATTATGACGGCATGATCCGCAATATCCTCGACCATTCCAATCGTCAGCAACCGTTCACCAGCATATACAAACTCGCGATACACTTCATCGCCAATAACAAAAAGATCATGTGATTTCGCGACATCGGCAATGATGCGCATCTCCGAATCGGTTAAAACCGCTCCGGTGGGATTCCCCGGATTCGTGAACAGAATGGCTTTTGTGCGTTCATTGATAAGCGATTCCAGTTTTTCACGGCTCGCATAACGATAGCCTTCATCAATGTTTGTTTGCAAGGGCCGTACGACTCCACCAGCCATACCTATAAATGAATGGTAATTCGGATAAAACGGCTCTGGAACTATAACTTCATCGCCGGGATTCAGAATGCAATTCATGAGTATCGATAAGGCTTCCGACCCGCCGGCGGTTATGAGGATATCATCCGTCGTATATTCGACGCCTAACCGTTTATAATATCGTATCATCTGAAGTATCAAACTCGGGATACCAGGTGACGGCGCATAGGCAAGCGTTGGTTGGGTGGACGCGCACAGCGCATCATAA
Source organism: Clostridiales bacterium (assembly GCA_012517905.1). Lineage (GTDB taxonomy): Bacteria > Bacillota > Clostridia > Christensenellales > CAG-138 > UBA7703. Next base: position 23,060 of record JAAYUE010000007.1, read on the forward strand.
TAAACAGCAGGCGTGACTATATCAGGTTGCCCGATATTCAGTTGATAGATCTTAATTCCTCTTTTTTTGGTATCTTCTGCAATCGTATGGAATTTTCGCATCGGGGATTGGTTGCATTCTAATATACGGTCGGAAAAAACCATTGGCAGCTCTCCTTACATAATAAGCCAAACTCTGAAATCATTGCTTGTTTCAACATATAAACAATGCTTGGCAGCTTTTTTCACAGTAGAGGTTATCATAAGCTGGACAGGTAGGTCGGTGGAATTTGGCCGGTCAATATGAGCTAAATCATACCGGTCAGTTTCAGAACGAATATAAAAAGAAATACCGTTAATACGCTTAACACCGTAGAAAAAAGGACTTGATCACTAGCTAACTCCACATCACCGCCCAACTCCTGTGTGAATGCGATCGACGCGACCGCAGTCGGACACCCGAACATTAAGAGTATTGAAGCAAGCGCTTCATTTCTCCAGCCCAGGATGATTCCGGCTCCGACCATAACAAGCGGACAAATGAGTATCCTGGCAGGCACCATTTTGCTTAAAGTACGCCAATTTTTCGAAATGGAAGCCAGCTTCATTGAACCGCCCAGATTTACAAAGGCAAGCGGGGTCACAACCGACCCCATGCTTTTTATCGATACCAAAACGGAATCCATTATTGAAATATGAAGTAAATTGGCAAGTATCCCGAGAACCAAAGCAATAATGAGCGGGTTTTTTAAGATGCGGAATGCAACGACATACCAATTAACCTGCTTTGCACAATAGATTTCAAAGATCAAAACCCCTAATATATTAAGCAGGGGTATAACAAACACCAATAGAATTGATATTATGCTCGATCCCGTTTGGGCATACAAGAGCGTCATCACCGGTAATCCGAACATTGTGATATTGCTTCTAAGGATGCCTTGAACGAACACGCTTCTACGTTCCGGCGTTTGCTCCGATTTGTTGGCAAGCGGGATAGAAGCAAAAAATATGACCAAAACCCCGATGACACAAAACAGAACGAGCCAGATATCAAAATCTGTGGCCAGATTGCTCGAATAACTGTTCCAGAACAACAGCATCGGAAGAAACAGCCGATAGATCAGTTTATTGATCAGCGTATTAGCATGATCATCTAATACGCCGCATTTGCGCATAACATACCCGGATGCCATCATTACGCAAAGCGGCAGAATGACAGCAATCGCAACCAGCATACTTTCCATAATTGTTTATCGTGCTCCGAACTCTAATTCAAACAAGTGGACATCCGCATCGTTTCCCAGGCAATGGGTTCCTCTCAATTCAAGAAACCACTAATCTTTGGTCGACAGCCGCATGCGCCACAAATTCAAAGGTTTCCCGACTATATGGTCGATTCACCCAGCTCCAGCAAAGCCAACCGGTCGGTAATCAGTAGAGTGGCAGCATTGGCGGCTATGTACCAAAATCATTTCCGCAAATCACTGACCAGTTGGCATATGCCGGCATTTCCTTCATCAACGGCAAGTGGCTTTCGCCACAATCGCTGTCCATTGACGGTTGATCCGAAAAATATAGTCCGAATTTTCTTTACGTGATTTTTTCAAGCATCAAGTTTTTTATCGAAAGCAATCGCTCTTTTCCGACAAGAATGTACTAGAGCAATCCCTCTATTGCCGCAACTCGGCTCTGCGCGGCTTCCGCCCCTGTAATTTTTACCGGCATTATGACGATAAAAAACCTTTTTTCACTGATTTGATCGAGATTGCATAGATACTCCGTGATCAAAATCCCGTTCCCAAGCAATATTTTATGTATCGGGCTTCCTCCGAGTTTGGGACTGACGCCATACTGGCTGGTCGGATCCACACCGCTCATGTCAACGCCAATCGCCTTGATTTTGTGATTTACAATCCAATATGCGGCATCTTCGGACAGACATGGACGGCCTTTGAAATAATCACCTTTATCCCAGTGTTTACTCCAATCTGTACGGATGACGAGAATATCCCCCGGTTTAATATCAGAAGCCGCCTGCTCAAGATCCTTTGCGGTCACTTCTCCGCCCGAACCAACGTGGGACATATCCACCAACACCGCCGGTCCGATCAAGGAATCCAACGGTACTTGATCGATGGTAATGCTGTTGGGAATAAAGTGAGTGGGCGAATCCGTATGCGTTCCGGTGTGCGTTCCAACCGTATATTTGCTTACGACCTTTCCATCGTTTTCAAAGTCGGCGGTTCTTTCAAGGTCAAACCCCTTATAATGACCCGGCGCAGGAGTGATGGGCATTCCAACGAAGAGTGCGGTTGTTAAATCGATTATTTTCATATACTTCTCTCCTTTAATACTTTTCTTTTTGTTGAAATAATCATGTAGACTACCATGGACATAAGCAACGTAATGCCCAAGGCATCCGTCACAAAATGCGATTCGATCATTAGCAGGGAAGCGATCACAAACAAAATTCTTTCCAATACGTTGATTGTCCGTCTAAAATACCCGGCGACAGCGATGGAAAGCGCCCATACGCCGATCAGCGAAGTGATCAGATTCTGGACAATGATCAGAAAGCTTCCTTGCATTAGAAGCCCCGGGCCATAGACAAAAAAGTACGGGATGATAAACGCAACAATTCCGAACCGCACCGCAGTCCACCCGACTTTCATCGCGCTGGTCTTTGAAAGCGAAGCTGCGGCGTATGCTGCAAGAGCTACAGGCGGGGTAATGTTTGATAACACCCCAAAGTAGAAAATAAAGAAATTTGCCGTCAGTTGTGAAACGCCGAGTTTAATCAGCGCGGGAGCCGCCAACACAGCCAATACAATGTATGCGGCGCTGCTTGGCATACCCATTCCCAGGATCAAGGAGCATATCATCGTCAATGCCAGCGCGAGCATGATCATTCCGCCCGAAAGTTGAATAATGGCAGCGGAAAGGCTCAACCCGAGGCCGGTGAGCGTAACAACGCCTATGATAATGCCCGCCGTAGCGCAGGTTGCCGAAACAGTCACAGCGCCTTTCATGCTGTCTTCCAACGCTTGAATGAAGCGCTTGATCGTCAATCTGTGATTGGGCCGAAACATGCTGACCAAAATCAAACTGCCAATGGAAATCGTTACGCTTCGCGCGGCTGACCAGCCTATCGACATTAAGACAATCAGCAGTATCAGTGGAATAAAAAACTCATACCCCGACTTTAGCGTTTCTTTAAAGCTTTTTAATTCAGACCGCGGGATCCCCTTCAGCTTCTGCTTCTGCGCCAAGAAATCCAAGGTGAAGAATAACGATATGTAGTATAGTAATGCGGGAATAATCGCTGCCTTTACTATGGAAATATAAGGAACGCCGATCATTTCTGCCATAATAAAAGCTGCGGTTCCCATGATCGGCGGCATAATCAATCCGCCGGTAGACGCAACGGTCTCAACGGCAGAAGCGTGTTCTGGTTTATAACCGGTTTTTATCATGATCGGAATAGTGAACGTCCCCGTAGTGATGACATTTGCAACGGCGCTTCCGGAAATGGATCCAAATAGCCCGCTGGCCAGAATCGAGCTTTTTGCAGGACCTCCTCTGGCCCACGCGGTGGCCGAGAACGATAAATCCATAAAGAAATCGCCGGCTCCCGTAGCGTTCAGGACCGTACCGAATATAACAAACAAAACGATATAGTTTGCCGCCACCCCCAGCGGCATACCGAAAATGCCTTCCGTCGTCAAATACATTTGAGACGCGATTCGGGACCACGTGTAACCGCGCGTTGCAATAATATCCGGCATTATATTGCCGAAACGCGCATAGAGAATAAAAATCAACGCAATTGCAGGTAAAACATTGCCAGTGGCGCGCCGCACCGCCTCAAGTACGAGTATGATTAATACCCACCCGAGCACGACTTCCAGATTTGTAATCATCCCGATCTTTTTGATGATTGTATTATAATTTACAAGAAGATAGATCATGGATACGAGAATGCCCGCAATCAACAATATATCTGTCTTATCGGTAATTTTTCGTATCTTGTCATTTTTCGAGGCGGGTAAAACCAAGAAGGTTATCGGCAACATAAAAGCCAGATGTATGCTGCGTTGAATCGCGCCCACAAACGAGCCGAAAATTCCAGTATATAAGTGGAATAGCGCCGCGCTCACGCATAATATAGTAATCACCAGTGGTTTGAAGTCTTTTTTCGGCATCAGTATATCCATATTACGTCCCTTCCATCCTTGACGACCCGATTCAGGTTCGCCGAACATTGAGAGTTTGGCGAACCTGAATCTTTTGCTCGATTAATCTAATACGCCCTTATCTTTAAAGAATTGCTCGGCGGCGGGATGCAATGGGATCGTTACATTAGGAGCCTCCTGAAGATTCATATCCTTCAGGCTGTTGTGAACCGTTTTGAGATACTCAAGGTTCCCGTCGTCATACCATGCTTCCATAATGGCGTATAGAAGATCATAGTCAAAATCTTTCGTGGTAAAAATCGTGTTCCAGGTTTTGATCGTTTGCACAGGGTTGTCTTGCCCTTTATATGTGTCCGCAGAAATATCCGATTTGAAATAGAATGGATATTTTTCGAGAATCATTGCCATATGTTCATCATCGATAGGAATAATACGACAATCGACCGAGTTGGTAATCTCGATTACGCTTGACAACGGAGTGCCCCCCTGAGCGATGAAACAATCCACTAAACCTTGCTTGAACGATTCAACTGTTTCAGAGAAGGATTCGTGGCGAGCTTTGATATTGTCTTCCGTTATTCCATACACAGAAAGAATGTTCATGGCAGTAATGTAGTTGGAACTGCCAGGCGCACCTACGCTCACCGACTTTCCCACAACGTCCGCCAAGGAATTGATATCCGAATTCGCCGGCACGACTAAAGCGGTCAGGCTGGCATGATTCGTTGCTACCGCAACCAGATTGCTGAAGTCTTCATCGGCCGAGAATGTTCCGGACGGATCGTCGTAAAAAGCATAATACAGCAGAAAATCGTTCGCCAGGCCAAACTGGAGGTCTCCTGCATTGACGCGTCTTACGTTCTCAACAGATCCGCCTGTTGCCTCAACAATGCAGTTTATATTGGGAATGCTCTCATTGATTACTTGAGCCAATCCGCCTGCAACAGGATAGTATGCCCCCGATGTGCTGCCAGACCCAAACGAAAGCACTTGCTTTTCAAAGACCTTTTCTGTAGGCGCTGCCGAATCGGCCGAAGGCTCCGTTTTATCCATGCTATCTCCTGAAGACGCAGGAAGGGCTTCACTTGTTTGAGTCCCCTGGCTGCAAGCAAAAAGAGTCAGGGAAATTGCGAGGACCAAAATAAATGCGACGCTTGTTTTCAGTATCTTAGCCATATTGTTTCTCCTTTTCATTTGTAGTGATGATCGAAGAGCACTTGCGACTTGGCCAAAGGCAAGCCGTGTTCTTTCCGCCAATCAAAGTATTTTTTACAGCTTTGTCGAAAGGCGAGGCACAAAGCTCTCTGAGCACTTGCATGGTAACGATACTTAATAATCTCGGTTAAATCATCTACAGACTCATCATTAAGATTGTGCCCAATCAACAGGTGTTTAATAAACTCTTTCGTTTCGTTAACAATCATCGTCGTGATGATATCTTCGATTATCCCGGTCTCATAATCTACGACAAACCCGAAACTGATTACCTTGTGTAGTTCATACAATGGAGTATCTGACGGCAATTTGGTGAATGAAATAAAACAAAGTGTGTTATTGCTGTACTGTGCCATGAAATCACTCCTAACTTAATTGTATTATGTTAGGAATATATTATCATCATAGCCTACCTGTAGCAATTCCAGCGGTGACCGTGAGAAACCGATCGACTTCCTCGAGGGTATTGCAGTGCATAGGCGCTACGCGCACCAAAGAGGGAATCCCGATTCCGTCCAATATACGTCTGGACATTTTGTTCGTGCGCGATCTGTGATAGACGTAAATTCCATTCGCAATAAACTTCTTTACCGCGGTCTCCGTATCGATGTTTTCAAAAGTCATCGGCAAAATGCAGTCTCTTTTCGTAATATCCTGAACAAAATGGATATTTACCCCCGGAATATTATTCACCCCCGGTATTTCCGAAGAGCCATGCAAAATTCGATAGATCAACGCACGTTCTTGAAGCTCGATCGCCTCCATACCCGCTTCAAACAGGGTCCTTCTGTCTTCACTTGCCGAATAATGTTTCCCGATGTCGCATATGTAGTCTGTTACAAGTGTGATTCCATAAAGTCCCGCAGGTTCGTATCCTCCCAGGTCCCAATCATTTGGCATTCCCTCGAGAAAATGTGGATGCGGCATCGTGGCAACACGGTCAGAGACCCACATTATTCCCAGGCCGCGTTTACCCAGCATCTTATACGGAGCATACCCGGCGGCGTCAACTCCAAGTTGTTCGACATCGATGATTCCATGCGGAATATGCTGCGTAGAATCGAGTAAAATATATATGTTGGGGTTTATTTTTCGAGCTTCGCGAACAATCGTTTTTATGTCGTTTATTGTGCCAGTAATATTGGATGCATGAATAATGGAAAGCAGCGCAGTGTCTTTGTCAATTTTACTGACGAGGTCTTCAACATCGACCGCACCGGTTTCACTGTTTATACGGGCACTGCGAACCTCTTTATTGAACATCCTCCCAAAATACAGACACGAATCATAAGTTGCCGGATGCTCCAGTTCCGTTGTTACTACATTGGTCCCAGTTGCGTTTTCAAGAATTACACCCGTGACCGTGAAAATCGCTTTGGAAACCGTTAAATCAGCAAGAATCGACCCGCTCTTAGCACCAAATGTAAGTTTTGAATCCGCAATACCGTTCGTTTGCGCCAGCTGCAGCGGGGCAGCTCCCGGCGTCGGACGGTTCGCAAAATCGGGGATTGCATTCAGTTCGGCTGCCGCATCGCAGCATGCGCCAAGCGTTAGTGAACCTCCGGCGCTTTCAAAATAGATCCGTTGGCACGCCGGGTCATGATCGACATAACGGATTTTCTTCCGCAGTTCCTTGATTAATTCCGGGGGAAAGAATCTTCCCGACTGTTCGTCTTGCAAATACATCCACTCCTTAAAAAAAATATGTATATAAAAAACCCAGCATGATGATAAACATCATACTGGGTTTTGTTTGCTAATGAATGGCCCGTGATGCGCAAGCAGCGGAACACTACGCAAATAAAGCAGTATAAAACACTTTTATTATATAATATATAACATTATCGGCAATGTTTTGTCAATAGATTATTAAGTATGATTGACATAACGCTTTTTGCCAATTAATACGGTTTGCCATGACCTGAAAAATCGCAAGCAACCTGCGATCTGAGTCATTGCATCTACTTCGATAGATCAGCGGGGATAACGACCTGAGTTCATCACAAACGTTGGATGACGAAGTGTGCTTCACCCGTTTTACCCCCACTCTGGCTGACCTCATACCAAAGGCAGATCGGAGCATTCCGATCTGCCTGGCTAAAAAACGACCAGCATGTCGATCGTCCTGCCGTAAGCACCTGTGCCTTACTTATTTTACAACAGGCAAAATACCCGCCATCTCGCCGACGACATTGATCAATTCGGCATTGCCGGGGACGACGATTTTTGTGTTGCTCTTCAGGGCGGTTTCCACGGCTTCCAGCCTGCGAAGCAGCTGCGCGTTGCCTACGAAATACTGCTCCGCCGCTTCGTTGACCAGCTTGATCGCCTGGGCCTCGCCTTCCGCTTCCAGGATCTTCGCTTGCTTGCTGCCCTCGGCTTTTTTAATCTCCGCCCGCTTGACGCCGTCAGCCGTCGTCTCGGCGGCGGTCGCAAAATCGATTGCGGCAACCTTCTCGTTCTCTGCTTTGACCACCTTGTTCATGGTCTCCTGCACGTCCTTCGGCGGATCGATTTCCCGCAGCTCCGTGCGGACAATGTCGATTCCCCACTTGCCCGTCTCTTCCTTCAGCGTGTTCAATAGTTCGTTGTTGATCTTTCCCCGTTCGCTGTTTGCAGACTTCAGCGTCAGCGTGCCGATGATATTGCGCAGCGTGGTCCGCGCAAGATTGATGATCTGAAACTTATAGTCGTTGACATTATAGATGGCGCTTTTGACGCTTTCCTCATCCGACTTCACTCTGAAATAAACCTGCGCGTCGACCGTCGCGTTCAGGTTGTCGTTGGTTATGATGATCTGCGGTTCCGCGCTGAACATCTGTTCCGTAACGTTTACCAGATAGATTTTCTGGATGATCGGGACGATCCAATGGAATCCGGGCTGCGCATATTTCGTGTACTTGCCAAGCGTTTCAATCAGTCCGCGACTGGTCGGCCGGACGATGCGGATTCCCGAAAAAAAGAGAACGACAACAAAAGCGGCAATTGCATAAAGATAATACATATTTTTCCCCTCACTGATTCATTATAATGTTCCGCTGGTTCCATTGCTTTTTCTGAAACAATCCAATCCGATACAATCGCTATTTCATCTTCCTTCTTAATCCGCCGAAGCATGGCGCATGGAATCCGCCGGCCCCGCCGTGCATTTCAAAAATCGACGTGTTTGCCCAACAACATCACTTTATGCTTATTTTCGTAATTTGCAAGCACTGTTTTCAGATGCTTGAAATGCCATATCGACGCGCCGGCATTCTTGCTGCCGCTGCTCGGATATCCGTTTAACGGATGTCCATGCCCGATCGCAGGCAGGAAAACCACGCCGCATGCTTGGATTGAAAATTAATGGTTGATCGGCAAATCAATCAGTGCTACAATGACAAGAATTGGATTGTAAAGGACTGAACAGTTAAGAAGCGAACTAAATCCGGGTCCGCCCTTAACGAAAGCGATCAGAGGCGTGAAATGGCTGCTAATTTAGTAAAAAGATGGATGCAGATGAGTGTCCGCCTGAAAAAATTGAGAAGTGTTTTTTCGGTCGGCAGCGACCTGCGCATGAATGAAATCTGGGCGCTGGGTAAGATCGAGCATGCGGCTCGTTCCTCGAGCGACGGCATCGGAAATACGCAGATTCAGGAAGAGATGCAGATTACGAAATCCGCCGTATCGCAAATCATCGATTCGCTGGTCGAAAAAGGTTATGTCAACCGGGCGCCGGACACGCGCGACCGCAGGCGCATGTGCGTTACCATCACCCCCAGCGGACGAGATATCCTGAAACGAATCAGCCAAAACGCCAATGAGTTTGCGGACAAAGTTGCCGCAAATATGGGAGAAGAAAAAATCCAGCTGATGTTTGATTTGCTCAACGAATTTATCGACGGATTCATCGGGGCTCAAAACGAACTGGAAGCCGGTCATTCGGGAACGGAATCCGAACGCGAACACTCACCCGCGTCAGGCTCTGACGCGCGTTAATATCAAATTTTTGCACTGTTTCTCAGGAGGCACCGTTGAAAACACTGTTTCGCTCCTTAAAGGTTTATTGGGGATATATCCTGCTCGCCGTGGCGCTCCTGTATTTGCAGGCGCAGTGCGACCTCGCACTCCCCGAATACATGTCAAAAATCGTCAATACCGGCATTTTAAACAGCGATATCCCTTATATCTGGCGTACCGGCGGGATCATGATGCTGATTTCGCTGGCGGGCACCGTCTGTTCGATCAGCATGGGATATTTCGCCGCAAAAGTCGCCGCAAACGTGGGCTCGGACCTCCGCACCGGCGTGTTCAGCAAGGTACAGTCTTTCTCCAACGCGGAGTTTGACCACTTTTCCACCGCGTCGCTGATCACCAGAACCACCAACGACATCACGCAGATCCAGATGCTGCTGGTCATGTCCATCCGCATGGTGTTTTACGCGCCGATTCTCGGCATCGGCGGGCTGATCAAGGCGCTGGACGAGAGCACATCCATGACATGGATCATCGCCGTCACGATACTCTGCATGCTGGCCGTGATCATCACGGCGTTCATCGTCGTCATGCCGCGGATGCAGAGCATGCAGAAGCTGATCGACCGGCTCAATCTGGTTTCCCGCGAGAATCTCGAGGGCATGCTGGTCATCCGCGCGTTCAACACACAGCGATTTGAAGAGGATCGCTTCGACGTCGCCAACCGAAATCTGGCGGATACGAGCCTGTTTGTCAACCGCTCCATGGCGAGCATGATGCCGGTGATCATGCTGATCATGAACCTCACAACCGTGTTTATCGTCTGGATCGGGTCGCATGCGGTGTCCGCTTTTTCCATGAACATCGGCAGCATGATGGCCTATATGCAGTATGCGATGCAGATCATCATGTCGTTTATGTTCCTTGCGATGATGTTCATCATCATCCCGCGCGCGGTCGTGTCCGCCAACCGCATTCAGGAGGTTCTGGACCGGAAGGAAACCGTGCTCGACCGGGATGTTCCGCAAACGTTCCCTGCGCAGTTTAACCCCGTCGTCGAGTTCAAAGACGTCAGCTTCCGCTACCCCGGCAGCGAGGACAACGTGCTGTCCTCCATCAGCTTTACCGCAAAGCCCGGAAATACGACCGCGTTCATCGGCGCGACGGGCGCCGGAAAGACGACGATCGTCAACCTGCTGATGCGCTTTTACGACGTGTCGAGCGGCTCGATTTCGGTCTCGGGAACAGACATCCGCGATATCAAAAAACACGACCTGCGCGAGAAGATCGGCTATGTGCCCCAGAAGAGTTTGCTGTTCTCCGGCACGATTCAGCAGAATATCTCTTACGCGGACGAGGCGATGCCCTTTGATCGGGTTGAAAAGGCCGCCGAGATCGCGCAGGCCACGGAGTTCATCACGGAGAAGGAGGACCGATACGACGCCCATATCGCGCAGGGCGGCGCAAACGTGTCGGGCGGGCAGAAGCAACGGCTGTCCATCGCGCGGGCGCTTGCGAAAAACGCACCGATCTATGTGTTTGACGACACCTTCTCCGCGCTGGACCTCAAGACCGACCGCCGGCTGCGCGAGGCGATCGGCCGGGACCTGAAGGGCAGCACGATATTGCTGGTTGCGCAGCGCGTCAGCACGATCATGTACGCCGACCAGATCGTCGTGCTCGATCACGGTAAAATTGTGGGAATCGGAACGCACAGAGAGCTTTTGGAGAATTGCGGCATCTATTATGAAATCGCTTCCTCCCAGCTGAGCGCGGAGGAACTGAAAGAATGAGCGAGAGCAAAGCGCCACAGAGCAACGCGGCGCCGCAGCAGCGGCGCGGCCCGATGATAGGGCCCGGCATGATGGGACGAGGTCCGGCGGAAAAACCGAAGGACTTCAAGAAGACCATGCGGACGCTGATCACCTATCTTGCGCCGTACAAAACGAAGATCATCGCGGTCATTCTGATTGCGATCGTTTCCACCGTGTTTTCCATCGTCGGCCCCAAGCTGCTGGGCAAGGTCACGACCAAGCTCGTCGAGGGTCTGCTGGCCTATATATCCGGAACCGGACTGTATACGGACTTTGCCTATATGGGCAGGATCATCGCCTGGCTGATCGGACTGTATGTGCTGTCCGCCGCGTGCACCTTCCTGCAGGGCTTCATCATGGCCAAGGTGTCCAACAACGTGACGTACGACCTCCGGCGCGCGATCTCCGAGAAGATGAACCGCCTGCCGCTGAAATACTACGACACCCGAACGCACGGCGAGGTGCTGAGCCACATCACCAACGACGTCGATCTGATCAACCAGTCGCTGAGCCAGAGCCTGACGCAGCTCGTTACGTCCGCGACCATGATATTGGGCATCCTCGCGATGATGCTGTCCATCAACGTGTTCATGACGCTGCTCGCCCTGTTCGTCCTGCCGCTTTCGACGGTCGTCGTACTGGGCATCGTCAAAAAATCGCAGGTGTTTTTCGCCGCCCAGCAAAAGCATCTCGGCGAGCTCAACGGCCACGTGGAGGAGATGTACAGCGGCCATAACATCGTGCAGGCCTTCAACGGAGAGGCGGAGTCGCTGAAAAAATTCGAAGAGACGAATTCCAAGCTTAGAAACGTGGCGGTCAAGTCGCAATTCTTCACCGGCATCATGATGCCGGCCATGAACGCCATCGGCAATCTCGGCTATGTCGCTGTCTGCATTCTGGGCGGTTATCTGGCCGTCAAAAAAGTCGTGGAGATCGGGGACATCCAGTCGTTTATTCAATACATGCGGAGCTTCACGCAGCCGATCTCGCAGCTCTCGTCGATCTCGAACACGCTGCAGTCCACCTCCGCCGCGGCGGAGCGGGTGTTCGCGTTTCTGGATCAGGCCGAGGAGACGGCCGACACGCCCGCCGAGAACACCGCCATGGCGACGCGGGGAGCGGTCCGGTTCGAGCATGTGCGCTTTGGCTACGATCCCGAAACGATCATCATCAAAGACTTCTCCGCCGACGTCACGCCCGGGCAAAAGATCGCGATCGTGGGCCCGACCGGCGCCGGAAAGACGACGATCGTCAAGCTGCTGATGCGCTTTTACGACATCAACAGCGGCCATATCCGCATCGACGGCGAAGACATCCAGAACTACACCAGAAACGATCTGCGCGCGCACTTCGGCATGGTGCTGCAGGACACCTGGCTCTACAACGGCACCATTCTGGAGAACATCCGATACGGGACTTTCGACGCCACCGACGAACAGGTGATCGCCGCGGCCAAGGCCGCGCGCTGCCACGAGTTCATTCAGGCGCTGCCCGGCGGGTATCAGATGGAGCTCAACGAAGAGGCCAGCAACCTTTCCCAAGGTCAGAAACAGCTCTTGACCATTGCCCGCGTCGTGCTGTCCGATCCGAAGATATTGATTCTGGACGAAGCGACGAGCTCGGTCGATACGCGCACGGAGATTCTGATCCAGAGCGCGATGGACACCCTGATGCACGGGCGTACGAGCTTTATCATCGCGCACCGGCTGTCCACCATTAAAAACGCGGACCTGATCCTCGTCATGCGGGACGGCGACATCGTGGAGCAGGGCAACCACGCGGACCTGCTCGCGGCCAACGGCTTCTATGCCGATCTGTACAACTCACAGTTCAATCCCGAGTAAACGGATCCGCCGGAAATCCCCCCAACGGATACCAACGCGCCGGAAACGGCGAACAATAAAATACGATATGCGATTTGTTGAAAAAGGAGCATTGATATTGAAAACGAAACGAATATCCAGGCTGAAAAAGCCGGAAAAAAGAAAGGGAAGCTCGGGGCGCGCATCGCCGGTATCCTCGCGCTGCTGATTCTCATCGGCGGCGGCATCGGCTATTACTTCATCTGGAACGCCTCGAACTATCTGACGACCGACAACGCAAAAGTAACCGCGAAGTTTTACGCGATTACGCCGCTTGGCGCGGGCAAGCTCAGCAAGCTCTCCGTTCATGTGGGCAGCGCGGTCAAGGCGAATGAAATCATCGGGAAGGTCGATAGCGTCGGATATCTGCGCTCGCCGATCGACGGCGAGGTCGTGCAGGTGAACGTTTCCGTCAACCAGTTGGTCGGCGCGTCAACGGTCGCCGCCGTCGTCGCCGACACCGCCGATATCTACGTGCAGGCGAATATCGAGGAAACCGAGATTGCGAAGATTGCGATCGGCCAAAGCGTGAAACTCAAGCTGGACGCATATCCCGGCATGACGTTTGGCGGATTTGTGCGTGAAATCGACCGGACGACGCAGACCGCGATTTCCGGCAACACCATGAGTTACAGCACCAGCGGCACTTATACGAAAGTGACCCAGTTGATCCCCGTGAAGATTCAACTTTCGGATTCCGTGGATCTGGAAAATCTGATCGGCACCAACGCGACCGTAACGATCGAACTTAACTGATCGGAGGAGGAAGGATATGAAAAAAACAGGTATTGTTATCGCGCTGTGCTTGGTCAGCGCATCCGCTCTGCTTGGATGTTCGGCAATTACGGGCGCATCCGCGTCCAACGCGCCCGTTTATCAGAGCGTTTCGGTCACGACGGGCGATATCGTTCAGACCGTATCGGGCCCGGGCGTCCTGAAATTCGCGGATTCGCTCGATCAGGAGACGACGGCGAACGTGAAAATTACGAACGTAGCGGTGAAGGCCGGGGACACGGTTCACGCAGGCGACCCGATCGCCGAATTCGACGCCGTGGCGCTTTCCACCGACATCGCCAACCTGTACACTTCCGTGACCCAGCTTCGGCAGCAGGCGCAGGCTTTGGCGCTCTCGTTCCAAAGCGGAAAAACGATCGCCGCCGGCATGAAGGGCCGCATCAAGGAGGTCTATGTCAAGGAGGGCGATTCGGTCGCCGAAGTCGTCGCCGAAAAGGGCGGCATCGCGCTGATCTCCGTCGACGGTCTGATGACCGTGCAGATTCAGGCAGCAGGGTTGACGGCCAACGACGAAGTGACCGTCGTCTCGGGCAACTACGAATGCAAGGGCAATGTGTCCAAAATTGAGGGCGGCGCGGTAACCGTCAGCTTTCCCGACAAAAAGGTGCTGTCGGGCAGCACCGTCGAGGTCTATGCCGGCGGCGAACTTATCGGCAGCGGACTGGCGCAGATCGATCTTCCCTATCTCGTTCCCGCCGACGACGGCATCGTCACCAGGGTCAACGTGAAGGCGAACGATTACATCGCCCCCTTCATGCCGGTGGCGCACGTCAAGTACATGACGTCGGACGATGCCTATCAGGCGGTGCAGGACCAGCTGGCGCAGGCGCAGCGCGACCTCGACGCCGCGAAAGCGCTCAAGGAGCAGGGTGCCATTCTGGCGGAGCAGGACGGAATTGTCGCCTCCATTCTCCCCGAAGGGTCGTATCCGAACGGCACGAAGTTCATGAGCGTCTATCCGCAGGGAGAGTTTGAATTCACCGTAGCCGTCGACGAGCTGGATATCTTCAGCATCGTGCTCGGACAGGCCGCAACCATTCAGTTCGACGGCGTGCCCGAGCGGACGTTTGACGCCGTGGTGACCAAGATTTCCTCTGTCGGGCAAGTTTCCAACGGATTTACCACCTATACGGTAACCTTGCGCGCAACGGACGACGGTACGCTGAAATCCGGCCTGAACGGCACCGTGAACATCATCATAAACCAACGCGCCGGCGTGCTGATTCTGCCGGTGGAGGCGATTCAGGAGGACAGCAGCGGCAGCTTTGTAACGCTGGCTGGCAGCGAGCAAGTCAAGACGCCGGTCACGGTCGGCATATCCGACGGCAGCAGCATCGAGATACTCTCCGGCCTTGCCGAAGGGGATCAGGTCGTCATTCGAGCGGCGGCGGACATCATGGCCAACGCGCAGTAAATCGCATCGCATGGCATCGTATGGCATCGCAAAGGAACCGAGCATTCGGTTCCTTTGTTTTGCAGATGGGAATTTTCATCTACTCAGCTCAGGTATGAAAATGGTTCCTATCTTTCGATGGTTCTTCTATTTGCCTTTGTTCAGGTACGCAAAAAACGCGCTTTCACCATGGCGAGCGCCACACGAAAACACGCGTTGATTGCCTGAAATACTATGCCTGCCGAGCCGGCGGGCTTATACGCGCGCTCAGCGGATGAAATCCTTGCTGTAGCAGAGACGCACAAGTCCGGTCTCGTGCATATAGACGTTGGGGAAGAATGCGCCGTTTTCCTCGAACGGGGAGCGATACTGCGGATCGTCTCCTGCGCCGGCCAGCACATCTTCGCAGGCCTGAATGGTGTCGTGCAGCACCTGATACGGAAAACTCTCGTGCGCATGTCCGCAGAAGATGTCGGGCTGCTCGGGCGTCATATCGCGCAGACGTTTGAGCGCATCGCAATATTGCTGAACGTTCGATTTTCCGCTGAAGATCCACGGCAGCCGGTTGACCGCGTCTCCGCTGAAGAGATGGTTGTTCTTTCGATCCAGAAAGCAGATCGATCCCTTGGTGTGGCCCGGCACGATGATGGACTCCAACTGTATTCCGCCAAGGTCGAATACGTCCCCGTCGTTGAGGGGTTTCGCGTCGAACTGGATATTGGCGCTCTTCTTCATGTCCGCAATGGCAAGCTGATCAAATTCGTTCATGTAGATTTCGCAGGTGCGGCTGAACTGGTTCGCGCCGCGCCAGTGGTCGAAGCTGTCGTGCGTGATGAGCAGGATGAGAGGCAGATCGGTAAATTTGCGTGCAAGCGCCAACAGGTCGCCATACCCGTAGCCGGTATCGATGAGCGCCGCGCGTTCGGTGCCGATCACCAGCTGCATCGAGTTGACATACAGCGTTCTGCCCCAGCTTTCGTAGAGCGGTTCGTTTCGTTCGATAAACACATAGAGGTTTTCGCTGATCTTATTCGTTAAATATGGATAAAACTGATGCATAATCGTACTCCATTCCTTATTTTGATCTGTTCTGAGCCATGCGGATAGCGACCCCCTGTCCGGAGCCGTGTCAGACGATTTTGTTTGGGTTGTAGATGATTCCGACGTGGTTAAAGCGCACGGCGTACCCCGGGCCAACCACCGTTTCGACGGGTTCGCCGACGATTCTTCCGGACACGATCCCTTCCAGCCCTTCGGCAAACTCGTCCAGACGGCCGGCTTCCAGCGCGTAATTCGAGCCGTGGCCGGAGACGATGAGGTCGAATTTGCTCTTCAGACCTCTGACGCGGTTGATGCTGTTGAGGATGACCGCAACGGACGTGCAACGGTCCATGTGGCACCAGAGCTCGTTCCACTCCTGCAGCGGAACATACATGTCGCCCATAAAGCAGGTGCGCGACTTGTCGTCGATAAAGCACATGGAGCCTACGCTGTGCCCGGGTATATGATAGGCCGTGACCGTCCTGCCGCCGAGGTCGAAGCTCTGCCCGTCCTCCAACAGCAACGTTTTCTGTTTTGCCCTGGTGCCGCCGAGCTCGACGCCGGGGCCCCAGTTTCGATCGGTCTTGTTGATCTCCGGATCGATCCAGAGTCTCTTTCGGATCAATTCCGGGTTTGTGTTGTTGAGCGTATCGATATCCCCGGGGCCGATGTAGACCGTGTTAAAAAAATCGTTTCCGAGACAATGATCGAAATCGCAGTGGGTATTGACCGCAAACCAGGGTTTGTGCGAGAGTTTTTGCGTCAGGGCGCCGAGGTCGCCGGCTCCGAAGCCGGTGTCGATCATCAGGCTGCGTTCCTTGCCAAGCACGGCGTAAAAATTGTCCTGGCCGTTGTCGTCGATCGCCCAGACGCCCTCCTTGATGTTGCTGGCCGTATACCAGCCGTCCGAAAAAGTTTGCATAAGTAGTCCTCCTGTTGAAAGCAAGTAGTGTTTGCAACGACACTTTGAAGCAACAGAAAGCGACTCGCCTCTATGAAATTGTGTATTTAGACCGGCGAAGGTCGAGTGTTCAGATGTCGGCAGGCCAGCCGTTTCGGGCCGAACCCATTCCCCCGCTAAGTCAAGTCAGAAGGGAGATCGGTTTCTGCGCCACGCCGTTGTTTTCCAATATCTTGCAGAGGTTGATATGGGACTGGCGGATGCAGGCTTCGATCGGCTCCTTCGTCTTGAAGTGATTCTGGATCGTATCCGTAATGATGGTTTCCACCAGCATCGGATCGATCGGGGGCAAATCGTCGAGCAGCAGCGAGGAGCGCGGCTTGCAGCTGGGAAACATGTGAAACGCGAGTTTCATCCAGGGGCAGGCTTTGCGGATCTCGGGAAAACTGTAGATGTTCGTGTGCGGGGAATTGCCGCCCAGTATCGTATACGCCATGGCGGTCTCGTCCCGCGAGAACCAGCGGAGAAACTCCATCGCTTCCTCCGAATAATCCGTATATCGATTGACGCCGAGCATCCAGCCGCAGACGATGCTGTTGGAAGCCGGTATCGGCGCAAACCCGATGCGGCCGGCCACGGAGGAGTAGCTGCGGCTCACAATCTCCGGCGCGTAGCTGCAGAACGTGACAATCATGGCGACGTTGCCGTCGATGATATGGCTTAAGCCCGAAACCGTGGCCAGAGACGAATTCGTATAAGACAGCGTCTCCGCAAAGTTACTGTAGGCCTTGATCGTCGCTTCGCTGTAAAAGTTCACGTTTCCGCTGCGGTCGAAGACCTCTCCGCCGTAGGCCCAGATGCGGCTGTACAGATCCGCCGCCACCGTCGGCACCACCAGCGCGGCCGTTCCGTGCTCGGTCGGAGAATCCGGATTAAACTCCCGCGTGAAGTACCGGGCGATCAGGTTAAACGTAAACCAGTCCTTTGGCGGCGCGAGTTCGATTTTGTACTTTTTCTTGAAATCCTCGCGGATGGCGGGGTCGTCGAAAAGGTCCTTTCGATAAAACAGCAGCTCCGTCGCATAGGAGAATGGATAGCCGTACAGCTTGTTTTTATAGCCCGCCACCGCGTCCAGAAACCCCGGCGCCATCTTTTCGGAAAGGTTCGTTTTGCCGTTGTTCAGGTCGCTGACGTCCATCAGCAGTCCGCCGTTTGCCAGATAGGCGGTCCAGAGCGCGTCCACGGCGAGGATATCGTATTCGCTGGATTGATGCTGCATCATGTCCTTGTAAATCTGGTACATGTCGTGATAGGCGCAGCTTTCGATCACGACATCGCAGCCGCTGTGCCTGGCGTACTGTGAAACCAGACATTTCATGGCGTCGAAGCCGGGCTCGTGGCTCGGAAACAGAATGCGCAGCGGCTGCTGCTTTTTCTTGACGGAAACCGGCGGTTTGCAGCCGAGGTTTTCCAGATAGCTGGCAAGGTTTTCGCAAGGGAACTCGTCCTTGAGCTTGAGATACGTTTTTTCAACCACGACGGGCGAGCTGATGTTCGTCACCAGCGTCTTTGCCGCGATCTCTCCGAGCATATGCGCGGGGCGGAAGGTACTGATCATCCGGTCGAAAAACATGCTGTCATACCAGGATTCCTCGCCCAGCGTAACGATATAAAGGTCCTGCCCTATCGCAATTCCTTTCAGGAACACGACCTCCGCGATCGCGTCCGCAATTTCGCGGCTGCTCGCGAGAAACACGCGGGGGCAATGATCGCCGTCGAGAATGCGCATGACGATGCGATAGGTGCTCTCCTTGGAAAACGGATAGCTGTAGATATAGCGGTCCAGCGCATCCTCGGGGATGGGTTTCCCGTTTCGGTCGAACGCGGCGAGAAATCCCGTGATGCACTCTTTTTCGCAGGAATAGCTGTCCTGCTCGGTGTAAAGCAGGATGTCCTCGATGCCCGCCTTGAGCAGGGCGTCGGTCAGCGCATACATCGTTGCGGCGTGATCGAAGCCGATGAAGTTGACATCCTTATAGGCCGGCATGCGCAGCAAAAACACGACGGGCATGGATTGGATCAGGTTGTCCAGCTCGTCGCTGCGCTCCGTCTGGCAGGAACAGAGGATGACGCCCGCATAATCGCCTTCGCTGCAGGCGCGCAGAATATCGTTCTCCGTCTCCGGAAAATTGTTCGTGGTAAAGACGACCGCCTTATAGTTGGCGTATTGCAGTCTGGAGCTGATACCGATGAAGATGGTGTTGTAGAGTTTTTCGGTCAGGTTCGGGAGGATGACGGCAATCTGGTCCGAGGCCTTGGTCTTGAGCAACCGCGCGGCCTTATTGGGATGATAGTTCAGTTGTTCAATGGCGCTCTGCAGGCGTTTCCGCGTATCGGGGGCCACATACCCTTTTTTGTTGACATACTTTGAAACCGTGCTCGGAGACACGTTCGCCAGCTTTGCAACATCATGCACCGTCGCCAATGGATTACCTCACTCTCCGTTTCCAGACTGAAACAGAACGATAAAACAGATCGGATATTGAACTGGATATATTATAAGACGGATAACAAAACAATGTCAACTGCGATGTAAAATTTTAGTGCAACGATAACTCTATTTCATATGAAAATTTCCGCTCATCGTGTTGACATCGTTCTTTTTCGCTTGATATACTGGCAGCGCAACGACACTTCGATACACAATCCGTCAACACTGAATCCGTTAACCAACCCAAAACAAACCTTCCCACGAAAGAAAACCGTACCCAGGGCACCGGCGTTTCCCAACGTTTCCCAAATCTGGCCCCATTGGGCAATTGGCACACATCGACTCGGTTTATACCACAAATCCAGTTTAAGGAGATAACTCAATATGGACGACCTAAACGTTGCCGTCAGCAAGAGCAGCAATGCCAGAGGAAAGACCAGCAAATTACGCATGATCGTAAGGAGAGTCGATTTCAGCATCGGCGTTGGAACCGTAGTTCTCTTTCTCGTTTTTTCACTTACGGCCGATGCGTTTTTTACCCAATACAATCAGTTTAACCTGCTGCGCACCGCGGGGCTGACGATTTTCGTGGCTCTGGCGCAAGGCATGCTGCAGGTGACGGGCGGAATCAGCCTCTCCATCGGCGCGATGGGCGTGTTCTCCGGTATGTTTGCGTGTATGGCCATGGAAAACCTCGGCGCGCCGATCTGGCTGGGATTTCTGATCGCGGTCGCCGTCGGCATGCTCTGCGGGCTTCTGACCGGCCTCGTCATCGAAAGTTTCAAGTTGCCCGGCTTCGTCGTTACGCTGGCGGTCCAGTACATCCTGACCGGTCTTGTGAACGGCATTACGAAAGGCTATCCTTTCACGCATCTTCCGGAAGAGATCACCTATATCGGACGCAAAGGATATTTCGGCATCCTGCCGCTTGTCACGATCATGGCCATCGTCGCCCTGGCCATCGTATGGTATGTGTTCCGATATACGGCGATCGGCCGCCGCATTCTGGCAACCGGCGGCAACAGCGAGGCGGCGCGCCTCGCGGGCATCCCCACCAGCAAGCTGGTCGTTTTGAGCCATATGATCAGCGGGTTCTTCTCGGGCCTCGCCGCGATGCTCTGGGTGTCGCGCGCCGGCTCCATGCAGACGACCCTCGGCGGCGACTGGATGCTCCTCTCCATTTCTGTTTCCATGCTTGGCGCGGCGAAAGCCGGATTTGTTTCTCCGATCGGTTTCTTCTTCTCCGCAATTTTGATCACCATGATCAAAAACGGGCTGGTTGTCGCGAACGTTAACGTGTATTACGAAAATGTGTTCCTCGGCGTAATCGTGCTCGCGGCAATCGCGCTCGACAGTATGCGCACGGCCTTCAATCTCCGCGCCAAGAAACTTTAATCCCAGCGGCGGATGCGCTCCGCCCTTCCCGGTTCGACTGCGTCTGGGTGTGCAGACAACGCACATCGCGCCGGACGCTTCGTAATAAACAAAAAAAAGGAGGAAAATCAATGAAGACCCGCAAGATTATCGCTGTTCTCTTGGTATTGGCTCTGGTCGCGTCGTTCTGCGCCGCATGCAAGAGCACCCCCGCTCCCGCTCAGGAAGCCTCCGGTTCCGCCGAACAGGCGACCGCCGCGCCGGCGGAGGAAGCAACCACGGCTCCCGCAGAAAAAATCAAGCTCGCTTGGTACTTCCCGGTCCCACATCCGTATGGCGAGGCGGTAAAAGCAGGCGTCGAGCAGTTCGCGAAGGACTATGCCGATTCCGTGGAAGTCACGATGAAGATTGGAACCAGCACGACGCCCGTTGAAGAGCAGCAGAACATCGAAGGCCTGGTAGCGCTCGGATACAAGTACATCTCCATGTTCTCTGCTGACACCGTGTCCGTCAACACGCTGGCCGAAGAGATGGATCCCCTCGGTGTGAACATCGGCCTCTTTGGCGGCGGTGCGCAGCAGCCCACCAAGACGAGATTCGTCGTTGCGACCGATCTGAAGGAATCCGCACGGCTTGCCACGCAGGCGCTCATCGACTCCCTCGGCGGCACGGGTAACATCCTCGTGATCTATGAAGGCGTCGGCGGCTCCTCCATCCCCCGTAAAGAAGGCGTCGAAGAAGCGCTGGCCGCCAATCCGAGCATCACCGTTCTGCAGGAAGTCATCACCAGCGCGGACGGCGTAACGACGGCGGAAGTCGCCCAGGAGAAGATCCAGTCCGCTCTGTCCGCCCATACGAATCAGGTGGACGGCATGGTCTGCGTCGGCTTTAACC
>JAAYUE010000047.1 GCA_012517905.1 Clostridiales bacterium
CTTGCCCAGCTTGCCAAAGAAATATGACGCGAGCGACGCAAGGAACATCGCCGCCATAAAGATGGCGAACAGCACCGAAATGCCCGAAACGATCTTGGTAAGCTTGTCGTCCAGCGTCAGGATGCGCGTGCAGTAATAAAACGCCGAAAAGTACGCAACCGGCAGCAAATACCGCTTGATGCCGGAGAGCAGGAACTCCCCATACGGCGTCTGCGCCTTTTCGTTTCGCGCCGCGATGTGTCGAAGCACGATCCGCCCGATCACGAAGATCAGCGCCGCGCTCAGTATCAGCGCGCCGAGAAAGATCGCGTAATCCAGCACGGTATTGTGAAAGTAAACCCGTTCAAAAAAATTCATAGCCGCTCCGGCAGTCCTGCCTTTCCGTTTTGGGCATCAACCCGCATACGATGTTACCATAAAATGCATCCGCCCGCAAAGCGCAGAACGCGGGTTGCGGGCGGACAATCGATAACCTTTTCGTAAGATTCACCGTTTTGCCACACGAGTTTGCGGCAAGTTTTTTCGTTTCGCCGTTACAGCGCGCCGAGATCGCGCCGCTCAAAGCGGTAAAACGCAACGGCAAAGAACGCCGCCGTCAGCAGCAGGCAAAGCCCGATATAGAGCGGCTGCACGACGGAATCGATCAGCTCGGTGTTCAGAAAATAGCGAAACGGCGTCAACAGCCGCAGCGCGCCGGGATGCTCGAGCAGATCGTACACCACCGCCAGCGCATAGGCGCCGAGCACGGCAAGATTGCCCGCCCGCGCGCCGTGTTCGGCGGAGGTAAAGCTGGCCGAAAGCATCGCGGAGAGCGAAAAGAACACGATGCCGATGAACCAGAGCGCGATCGAAAAGCGCAAGAACAGGCCGCTGTAATCCCCCTGCAGGTCGATCTGGCGCACGGCGAGCGAGGAAAACAGCAGGTTCAGCGCGGCAAACACCGTCAGAAACAGCAGCGCCGCGAGCAGCTTTCTGCCGAGAATGAACGAGCGGGAGCGCGGCTTGGTAAAGAGAAACTCGTAGGTGCGGTCCACGCTCTCGCGCGAAACCGCGTTTCTGCCGGGGTGCGTGGCATACACCGCCGTGAGGATCGACACATACAGCATCAAAATCGCATAAAAACCGTCGAACTGCGAAATGTCGATATTCGCCATGCCCATCACCGCTGCGACGATGCGCGGAAATTTTCCGATGAGTTCCGTCATGAACGCCCCGTCCGACAGCACGCCCGTGGACTTGACGACGCCCGCAAAGATGAGCGCAAACAGCCCAAACGTCCAGAAGAAAAACGGCTTCAGACCGAATTTGAATTCCCGTCGAAAGATATTCATGTTTCCGTTTCCCCCTTTCCTACAGCGCCGGGATGTCGGCGCGCGTATAGCGAAGATACGCCGCCAGCATGAGCGCCGCCGTCAGAACGACCGCCGTCACGACATACGGCGTGTCAAATTTCCCTTCGAAAAACATCTTCGACACGTCGAAATATTTAAACGGCGTGACATAGCGTAATTTCTCCTCTTCCAACAGGCTTTGCAGCGCGCTGAGCAGGAATCCGCCAAAGCCGATCGCCGTCGCCGCGCCGGAGACGGATCGCACTTTTTTTGCGAACACCGCCGCAAACACCGCGACGGAGAAGATGACGATTTCGGTAAACAGCAGCGCGGCCGCGGCCAGCAGCGCGCGCCCCATCATATGGGGTTCGGGCGCATTCGCGCGGTAGAGCGCGAGCGACACGGCGATGAACAGCGCGTTGGAGACCAGCAGCATCGTCATTGCGGCAAGCAGCTTTTCGAAAAAGAGGCGGCCTCTGGCGCGCGGTTTGGTCAGCAAAAAGTCCATGCACTTCTCGCGTTTTTCCCGAGAAAAGAGATCGAGCCCGATGGCCGCCGTCATGATGGCGCCGAAGAGCGAATAGTAGAAAAACCCAAACGCGTAGAACCCCCCGAAGCTGAAGAGGTTATCCAGCTGCACGCCGAACGCCGCCGCAAACGCGGGCGGAAAATTCGAAAGCATGGCCTCCACAGCCGCGCGGCTGCCCAGAAACGTTGGCAGCGCCCCCGCGATCAGGCCGCCGAGCAGCGCGAGGAGCACGAGCGTCCACACCGCGGCGCTGACCCACGCGCGGCGCAGTTCGAAGCGGAAGACGTTCATTTTTTCGCCTCCCCGTCCTCATAGTAGTGCAAAAAGATCTCCTCGAGGTCCGGCTCGCTGACGTTTGCGTCGACCAGCGGCAGACTCGCGAGCTTGCCCAGAAGCGCGTTGACGTCCCCGCTGAACAGAAAGCTCGTCTGCGTCCCGTCCTGCGACAGCTGCGCTGCGCCCGGCAGCTCAAAGCCCATCAGCGGCGCCTGCGACGTGAGGCTGACTTTTTTATAGGAATTCCTGCGCAGATCGTCGATGCTGCGCAGGTCAACGACGCGCCCTTCTTTGATGATGGCGACGCGGTCGCAAATGCGCTGCACCTCCCCGAGGATATGCGAGGAGAAGAGGACGCTTGCGCCGCGTTCGTTTTCGCGCTGGATCAGGTCGAAAAACGTCCGCTGCATCAGCGGGTCGAGGCCGCTCGTCGGTTCGTCGAGAATGATGAGTTTCGGCGAGTGCAGCAGGCCCTGTACGATACCGACCTTTTTCTTGTTGCCGAGGCTCATATCCTCTATTTTTTTATTCAGGTCGAGCGAGAGCGCGTCCGCCAGCTCCGCAATGCGCTTCGTGCAGTCCTTCTTGTAGAAACTTGCGGAGTAGCGCAGCAGGTCGATGGCGCGCATGTTGTCATAGTAAAACACTTCGCCGGGCAGATAGCCGACCTCGGACAGGATTTTGACCTTGTCCTTTTAGCAGTCCATGCCGAAGACGGATGCCGACCCGCTCGTCTTTTTGATGAGCCCCAGCAGCGTGCGGATCGTCGTGGATTTACCCGCGCCGTTCGGTCCGATGAAGCCGAAGATTTCGCCTTCCTCCACAGCGAGGTCCACATCGATGATCCCCCGCGCTTTGCCGTAATACTTCGTCAGTTTTTTGGTCTCGATGGCGTAACCCATACACGCTTTCCCCCTTGTTATGTTTCGTTTGCCGGCGGATGCAAGCCGTTTCGCTTCATTCCGTCATTTGCAGAACAACCCCGCGTATTAAAACGCGGAGCATGTCTTCGAAGATCTCTTCTCCAATCTCGCTTTTGTGCAGGATCGACATGAATACGCCCCGTAACGCCGCGCTGAACACCTCCGCCCGTTGCGGCTGCATGCCCGGCATCGCGGACAACAGATTTCGAATCCCGCTCGCGTCGTGCTCGGCATGGAGCTTCGACAGCTCCGGCGGCAGCGTCCGCATGAAAAACTCCAGTTCGCCGTCCTGCATGAGCCGCGGCAGAAACGAATCGTCCAGACGCCGATAAAACCGCAAAATGATATCCGTCAATTCGTCCGCGTTCGGAGCGCTGGACATGGACGCGATCTCATTGAATAAATCGGCCTGCACCTCGTCGTTAAACTTTAAAATCACGTCGAAGAACAGCCGATCCTTGGATTCATAAAACAGATAGAATGTCCCTTTGGGGATATTGACGCGCCGGATCAGCTCGTCCACGGTCGTTTTGCGGATGCCATACAGCGCGAGGCATTTTTGTGCTTCGCTGATCAGACGTTCGGAGATGTACTCCCTCTCGGTTTCGGTAAATGTCTTCGGCATACGGTTCGACCTTAATGACTATTTTTGCTCTTTTAGTCATTATAGTGCGCACGCTTTGATCTGTCAAGGTCCGGTGCTTTTTGCGCATCACCAACCGAAAAGATGCTTTTCCATTCATATAAACCGGGACAACATTGCCGTTGGGCGGTTCCCTATTTTCTCCGCCGTCTGGCCACAATCACAACCACGGCCGCAATCGTAAGCACGATGAGCGCGGGCAATACGATCATGACGGGATCGATGCCTGTCCTGACCTCATTGCTCGGTTCCGGCAGCGGCGAAGGTGTGGGTGCCCGATATGGGGTGCTGGTCGGCGTCGGCAAGAACTTAGGCGTGACCTTAACCGCTTCCGGTGGATTCAACTCCTTGTAGATCATTTCCTCCGCCTGGTCGCGGGTGACCATTTCCAGCTTCCATAATGTCCATTGCGGCTTGTCAACCATCGCCCAATCCTCTGCAAATTCGTCAAGATAGTAGACGTTTTCCGTATAATCTTCGTCTATGTAGTCCATCAGGGTTTCGGGAGGCGCTCCAAGAAAGTATGCCTTCCGCATTCCTTTTATCGCGGGTATCCCCGTCGTATATTGATTGCCTGAAAATATCGCCGTGCTGATGCGGGTTGTGCCGAATTCCAAGATCTCAGTCGGGTCCTCCATGGAAAGCTTTGGCGGCAGTTGAATCAAATTCAGCAGGCAGCCGGAAAAAATATCCGCGCCGACTACCTCCAACGAATCTGGAAAAACGACCTTGCGCAAACTGGTGCAGTCTCGAAACGCATGATCTTTTATCTCTGTCAATCCGTCAGCAAAATTGATGCTTTTCAAACTGTCGCATCCATCGAACGCCTCCTCGCCAATTGATCGAAGTCCGCCGGCAAAGGTCACGCTTGCGAGGTTTCTGCACAGAGAAAACGCTCCCGTCTTCATTTCGATAAGCGAATCCGGAAATTCGACGCTGACCAGATCGGCACACAGGCAGAAGGAAGCAAGACCTATCGATTTCAGGGTTGAAGGGAATTGGATGTGCGCCACATCCCTTCTTAGGAACGCCCAAGTTGTAATGATCTCAACACCTTCTGGTATGATAACATCCGTTAAGCCGACTTCGGATAACACGAGCGCGTGGGTTTTGTTATTAATCAAAAGACCATTTGTCACGGAAAAGGTTTTGTTGCCATCTTCCACTTCAATTTTCTGTGGCTGGAGCCAAGGACAATACTCATGTTCCCCATAATACGGAGCTCCATCCTCATCGTACCCATAAAACTCCGGCTCAAAAACAAACTCTTTATCGATCTCTTCATAATCCAAATCAAATAAATAAAAATTTGTCATTCGCTTTCCAATGACCAGTTTGTTAATGATTTCACCAGCTCCATGTTTCAAATAATCCGTCCATCCAGCGTTGCTCTCCAGCGTCAAAACCCCGTCGGAAGACATGCTCCAGTCGTCGCCTTCGGCCTCACGAAACGTTCCCTCCGCACGAGCGTAGTTAAAAAAAGGCGCAAAACACAAAGCGCCCGCAAGGATCAACAAACTGATAGAGATGATATTTCGAATACTTTTTGCCGTTTTCAACCGATTGTCCCCCGCCTTTGATATTCGCCTCTGTCGTCGTCCAACGATCTTGCCTGCTCATTCCACCGTCTGCATTTCGTCCAAGGACACGGCGGTTAATCTTTCCCGAATCCATTCAGCCGCGCTTGGGTCGTTCCGTTTGTCCGCATACGCTTCTACACAATAAAGTTATACACTGGCTGTTATTATATCGAACATTCGTTTTTTTCGCACGTGCTTTTTTAGTGAATTGTCAAACTAAGTGCAACACTTAAGGAGTTCACGCTCCCATAAAGACTGAGGCGAACAGAAGCTAAGAACTTTACGAGGCCTGGCGTTGAGAAGCGCCAGGTTTCGTTTTAGAGTGGCGGGGCTGACTCTGGA
>JAAYUE010000048.1 GCA_012517905.1 Clostridiales bacterium
GAGATGAACGAGTTTGGCGACGCATACCAGAAGAACGTGATCGCCAACGCCAAATCCTTTGCGCGGAGCCTCAAGGCCGCCGGGCTGGACGTTGCGGGCGATCCCGCGATCGACTATACGGAGACGCATCAGGTCATCGTGAAGATCGGCTACGGCACGGGCCCGGAGATCGCCGAGCGGCTGGAGGAGAACAACGTCATCGTCAACTATCAGGCCACGCCGGAGGAGGAGGGCTTCACCGCAAGCGGCGCGCTGCGCCTTGGCGTTTCCGAGATGACGCGCTTTGGCTTCGGGCCGGAGCAGTTTGAAACACTCGCGCAGCTCATCGCCGACTGCGCGCTGAAGAACATTCCCATCGCGGAGGAAGTGACGAAGCTCCGCGCGGGCTTTACCACGCTCGGGTACTGCTTCTCGGACGAGGAGACGAACGCCGCGCTCGACACGCTGGCCCAACTAAGCGGGGTGTAAACGAAGCGATTGCCCGCCCGCCGGAAAAACTGTCTTCCGGCGGGCGGGCTCATTAGCTCCGCGCAAGATTTTATATTATCGACGGCGCATTGAAAACGCCGCTGAAAGGCGTTACAGTCATACTGTAATTGGGAAGACCCATCAAAATCTGCTGCAATTCTGGAGGAAATGATCCATGATTCCGGCTTATATGCGCGCGCTCGTCAAGGAAACCGCCGACAAGGGGCTGACGCTCAAACAGGTCAGAACCCCCGTGCCGAACATCGGCGAGGTGCTGATCAAGATTCACAAAACCGCGATCTGCGGGACCGACGTACACATCTACAACTGGGACGCCTGGAGCCAGAAGACCATCGTGCCGCCGATGACGGTCGGGCACGAGTACGTCGGCGAGATCGCCGCGCTCGGTCCGGGCGTGGACGACTATCACGTCGGCCAGATCGTTACGGGCGAAGGGCACATCGTCTGCGGCCACGGCCGCAACTGCCGCGCGGGCAACGGGCACTGGTGTAAGTTTACCAAGGGCGTCGGCGTCAACTGCGACGGCGCGTTTGCCGAATACCTCTGCATACCGGAGACGAACGTCATCGCCGTTCCGGAAACGACGCCGGAGGAGATCGTTGCGTTTTACGACGCGTACGGCAACGCCTGCCACACGGCGACGATGTTCGACGTCACCGGCGAGGACGTGCTGATCACCGGCGCGGGTCCGATCGGCATGATGGCGGTCGGCATCTGCCGCCAGAACGGCGCGCGGCGCATCGTGGTGACGGACGTGAACGACTACCGCCTGGGCATCGCAAAGCAGATGGGTGCGTCCGCGGTTGTCAACCTGAAAAACCAGACCGTCGAGGATGCGATGAAGGAGCTGCACATCGTCGAGGGGTTCGACGTCGGCTGCGAGATGAGCGGCAACGGCGCGGCGCTGAACCAGATGCTCAAGCTCATGCGAAACGGCGGCAAGGTGGCGCTGTTGGGCATCGCGGGTCCGGGCACGGTGATCGACTGGAACGACGTGATCTTCAAGGGCCTCACGCTGCAGGGCATCTACGGGCGAAAGATGTATGAAACATGGTATAAGATGATGGCGATGGTGGAGGCGGGGCTGGACCTTTCGCCGATTTTGACGCATCGGTTTCACTACACCGAGTTTGAGGACGCGTTCGCCGTGATGAACAGCGGGCAGTCCGGCAAGGTGGTACTCGACTGGACGGAGGAGCGAGCATGAGAAAACAGGCATACGACATCTACAGCGGAATTTTAAGCGACATCCGCGCCGCGGGCACCTACAAGGAGGAGCGCGTGATCACCACGCCGCAGGGCGCGCGCATCGACACGACGAAGACCGCGGACGTGCTCAATATGTGCGCCAATAATTACTTGGGGCTGGCGGACAATCCCGAAATCATAAAGAGCGCTAAGGACGCCTATGACACATGGGGCTACGGGCTTTCTTCCGTGCGCTTCATCTGCGGCACGCAGGGCATTCACAAGGAGCTGGAGCGGCGCATCGCGGGCTTTCTCGGCATGGACGACGCGATTCTCTACAGTTCCTGCTTCGACGCAAACGGCGGCTTGTTTGAAACCCTGCTTACCGACGCGGACGCGGTGATTTCGGACGAGCTCAACCACGCGAGCATCATCGACGGCGTGCGCCTGTGCAAGGCCGCGCGCTATCGCTACAAAAACAACGATATGAATAGCCTTCGCGAGCAGCTGGAGGCGGCAAAGGGCGCGCGCATCAAGCTCGTCGCCACCGACGGCGTGTTTTCGATGGACGGATTCATCGCAAACCTTTCCGGCATCTGCGATCTCGCGGAGGAGTACGGCGCGCTCGTGATGGTGGACGACAGCCACGCCGTCGGATTCATGGGCGAGCACGGGCGTGGCACGCACGAATACTGCGGCGTGATGGACCGCGTGGACATCATCACCGGCACGCTGGGCAAGGCGCTCGGCGGCGCCAGCGGCGGCTATACGGCGGCCAAGCGGGAGGTCGTGGACCTGCTGCGCCAGCGCTCGCGGCCGTATCTGTTTTCCAACACGGTTGCGCCCGCCATCTGCGCGGCGAGCATCAAGGTGCTGGATCTGCTGGAGGAGTCCACCGCGCTGCGCGATCGACTGCACGAAAACACAAGTTATTTCCGCGCGGAGCTGGGTAAACTCGGCTTCGACGTGCCAAAGAGCGAGCACCCCATCGTACCCGTGATGCTTTACGACGCGAAGGTCGCGCAGGAATTCGCGGCAAAGATGCTGGAGCACGGCGTCTATGTCGTGGGGTTCTTCTATCCCGTGGTGCCGATGGGCAAGGCGCGCATCCGCACGCAGGTCTCCGCCGCGCATACAAAAGAAGACCTCGATTTCGCGGTCTCGGCCTTCGCCGCCGTCAAGGCGGAGATGGGACTGTAAAACACAAACGCAACTCGATCGGATGAAACAAAGTTGAAGAGCTTGCAGCTTGTGAATCACAAGCTGCAAGCCCTTTTGGTTACACGATTAAAAGCGGTTGCTCCGGACGATTATTCGGGAAATCCTTTATGGCCTTCCACCGGAACCATGCAGAGGAATTTCAGCGTTTGGCCGGTCGTGGTGGTGTTGACCAGCTGATGTTGAACGTTGTTGGGAATAAAGGCGTACGATCCGGCTTTGATCGGGAACTTTTCATGATTTAACTCTAAGAAACCTTCCCCCTCGAGCACATAAACGTAATGCGGGTAATCGTGCTCGTGGTTAGCGGAATAGCCGTCCTGTGCGATGTGAAAAAGCCGCAAAACATGTTCGTCGGAGCCGCAGGCCGGAGAGATCAGAACCTGTCCCTGAACGTTTTTATATAGGCCGTCGGGAAGCGTAACGATTTTCGTTTCATCAATGTGCGATAGGATCATGCCGTACCTCCTTTGTTTTGCATTGAAAATCAGATTGCTGTGCATAAACCTGCTGCAATTATACCATATTCGGTCGATTGCACCGCTCTGATGCGAATGAGGGATATTTCTAAATAAGATGGACTGACCCTGCCGTAAAAGCAGGGCCAGAATTTTTATGAAGACTTATTTTTTCTCTTCCTTCAGCATTTCTTCGAACCTGTCCGCCAGTCCGTCGAGCCAGTCGCCTTCAAAGAGTTCGATCAGGCCTGCATCGCAGGCGGTCGCGAGCTCTTTTTGAATCGGCAGTTCGGCGGTGACGGGGATGTCGTGCTGCCTGGCCAGCGCGGAGATGTCGCTCTCGCCGAACGGACGAACGACCTCGTTGCAGCCGGGGCACTGGACATAGCTCATGTTCTGCACAAGCGCGAGCACGGGGATCTTCATCAGATCCGCCATGTGCACGGCCTTCTGCACGATCATGCTCACGAGCTGCTGGGGAGAGGTGACCACCACGATGCCGTCCACGGGGATGGACTGGAACACCGTCAGCGGTACGTCGCCCGTGCCCGGCGGCATGTCGATGAACATCACGTCCACGCTGCCCCAGAGCACGTCCGTCCAAAACTGCTTGACCGAACCCGCGATGATCGGCCCGCGCCAGACGACGGGGTCCGTCTCGTTTTCGAGCAGCACGTTCATGCTCATCACCTCGATGCCGGTCTTTGTCAGCACCGGGAAGATGCCCTGATCGGAGCCCTCGGCGCGGCCGTGCAGGCCGAACGCGACGGGGATGGAAGGGCCGGTGATGTCCGCGTCCAGAATGGCGGTGCGGTATCCCCGGCGGCGCATGAGCACGGCGAGCATGGAGGTGACGATGGACTTGCCGACGCCGCCCTTTCCGCTGACCACGCCGATGACCTTTTTCACATGCGTCATCACATGCGGCGCTTCGATGAGGCTTGTTTTTTCGCGGCTGTCACAGTTGGCGGAGCAGCTCGAGCAATCGTGGGTGCATTCTTCCATTGCGATTGGATTCCTTTGTTTCCGATATTTGCCGAAAACCCGGCGTTTCCATTATACGCTCTACAACACCTGTGTCAACCGCGGCGCGGGGCGTTGTGTGAGATGATCACGAATTGCGGCGATCCGCGCGATCCGTGGCACCCGCGTAAAAGGGAATATCGCGCGGCCGCTCGGGGCGGCGCACCGATGGAATTGCGGCGAAAACCGCCGATTTTGTTTCCAATTTGTTGGTTTGCCAAGCGTTTGAGGATATGCTATCATAGCGAGCGAAGGTGAAGAAATGACAAATTCCGGCCATCCAGAACCGAGGGGAGTCCGCAATCTGCGCGTCGCGCGTCGCTCGATGCTGTATCTCGTGCGCACGCTTCTGATGATCATCATGGGCGCCATCGTGTGCATCGGCGCGTTTCTGACGGCGGAGCGGTATTCCAATCTGTATATCCTGACCTCTGAGGGCATGGCGCTGCGCGCGGAATGCGTGTTTGCCGACGGCGCGCGAAACGACCTCGAGGAATATTTCACGCTCACGTTTCTGGAAAACGACGCGGCCATGACGGACGCGACCTATGCAAACTATACGATTACGGACTATAACTACGACCTCGCGATCGAGAAGATCAGCGTGCTGCCGTGGTCTATGAGCGCGACGGTGACCGCGACGGAGCGCGTGACGCTCTCGGGAACGATCAACGCCGACCAGCTCGGCGAGGACCAGAACGCGGACGATTTCCCCTTGCCGCAGTGGACGCCGCGGCGGTATAAGATCAAGTTTCTCAACGCGAACTCGCGCTGGTATATCTCCGAACTGACGGTGCTGGAGGAAAACCCGGACAGCTCCAACCTCGGTACGCCGGACCCGAACGAATCCCCGATTCCGGCGGCGACGCCGACGCAAAAGCCGACGGATGCGCCGACGGTCACGCCATGACGATGCGCCTGTTTCCGGCGGGGCGGCCCGCCGTCTGCCTCGCGCCGATGGCGGGGTTTTCGGACCGCACGTTTCGCATCCTTTGCCGGGAAAAGGGCGCGGACCTCGTATTCAGCGAAATGATCAGCGCCAAGGGCCTGCTCTATGGGAGCGACAAGACCCGGGCGCTGTATTTTACGCGGGAGGGGGACGAACCGTTTTCCGTGCAGCTCTTCGGCAGCGAGCCGGAGACCGTTGCAAGGGCCGTTCGGATTCTGGAAAACGACCTCGGGAAAAAACTGCTCTCCATCGACCTCAACATGGGCTGTCCCGCGCCGAAGATCGCCTCGAACGGCGACGGCTGCGCGCTGATGCTCGACCCCGCGCTGGCGGGACGCATCGTGGCGGCGGCGGTTGGGACGGCGCATGTGCCCATATCGGTCAAGTTCCGAAAAGGCTGGGACGCGGCGCACGAAAACGCCGTGGAATTCGCCCGCGTGTGTCAGGAGAGCGGGGCGGCGTTTCTGACCATACACGGCAGAACGCGCGAGCAGATGTACGCCGGAAAAGCCGACCGCGCCTGCATGGCGGCGGTCAAGCGCGCGGTCGGGATTCCCGTGATCGCAAACGGGGATGTGCACGACGCAAAAAGCGCCCTGGACGTCCTGCGAGAGACGGGCTGCGACGGGGTGATGATCGGGCGCGGCGCGCTGGGTAATCCGTTTGTGTTCGAAGAGGTGCGCTGCGCGCTAGAAGGCCGCGTTTATACGCCGCCGGACTGGGACGAGCGGCGCGAGACGGCGCTGCGCCACGCGCAGATGGCGCTTTACGAAAAGGGAGATCACGCGATTGTGGAGCTTCGAAAACACCTTGCGTTTTACCTGCGCGGCGCGAAGGACGCGGCAAAACTCCGAACGCGCGTCAACGCCTGCAAAACCCTGGAAGAACTCCGGCAAATAT
Source organism: Clostridiales bacterium (assembly GCA_012517905.1). Taxonomy (GTDB): domain Bacteria; phylum Bacillota; class Clostridia; order Christensenellales; family CAG-138; genus UBA7703. Next base: position 6,226 of record JAAYUE010000048.1, read on the forward strand.
GGGGTTGACACGACTTTTTTGCACAAATATAATAGGTAAACATGAGAAGGGCATATCAGGAGCCCGCTCATAAAAGGAGAAATAAACCATGGCAGAAACCTGGCTGACGCCCGAAGAGATCGCAAAGCGCGAGGAGCGCCTGGAATTCCTCAAAACGACGAGACGCCTCGAGATCGCCGAGCAGCTCAAGATTGCGCGCGCGTTCGGGGACCTCTCCGAAAACGCGGAATACGACGCGGCAAAAAACGAGCAGGCGAAAAACGAATACGATATCGTCCAGCTGGAAAACGAACTGAAAAACGCGAAAGTCATCGACGAGACCGCCATCGATTATACGACGGTCGGCGTCGGCGCGACGGTGAAACTCAACGACGTGAACGACAAAGCGAAAAAATACACATTCCAGATCGTCGGCAGCGCGGAAACCGATCCGACCAACGGGCGAATCTCAAACGAGTCGCCAATCGGCAAGGCGGTGCTGGGGCATAAAGCCGGCGACGTGGTCGAGGTCGTCACCCCCGGCGGCATGCTGAAGCTGAAGGTCGCTTCCATCGGCAAGTAATGCAAACAGGTTCAACGGGGGCTGCAAGCCCCCTTGTTTTTTGCACACGCGCAGGATCAGAGGACAGGACAGAGGAGAGGATCGATATGGAACACCCGCCCATCGAGCAGGAACAACAGGAACTCACGCAGGAGCAGCTCTCGGAGCTGTTACAGATTCGCCGGGATAAGCTTTCCGCGCTGCAGGCCGCGGGCAAAGACCCGTTTGCCAACACCACATATGAGGTAAGCCATACCAGCGCGGACATCCTCGCCGCCGACCGGCCGCAGGAAGGCGAGCATGGCATGCAGGTGTCCATCGCGGGGCGCATGGTCTCCCGTCGCATCATGGGCAAGGCGAGCTTTGCGCACCTGCTGGACGCAAAGGGCCGCATCCAGGTTTATATGAAGCGCGACGACCTCGGGGAGGCAAGCTACGACGCATTTAAAACCTTCGACATCGGCGACATCCTCGGGGTTAAGGGGTATGTGTTCGTCACGAGAACCGGAGAGGTCAGCGTGCACGCCGAAGAGGTGACGCTGCTGGGCAAGTCCCTTCGCCCGCTGCCGGAGAAGTATCACGGGCTCAAGGACCCGGAACTGCGCTACCGACAGCGGTTTGTGGACCTGATCGTCAACCCCGAGGTGCGCGACATGTTTCAAAAGCGCAGCCGTATCATCTCGGAGATCCGCCGCCGCATGGACGAGCGGGGATTTATCGAGGTCGAGACGCCCGTGCTCAACACGACCGCCAGCGGCGCCTCCGCCCGCCCGTTTGTAACGCACCACAACACGCTGGACCTCGACATGTATCTGCGCATCGCCACCGAGCTGCACCTCAAGGAGTGCGTCGTCGGCGGGCTGGAGCGCGTCTACGAAATCGGGCGGCTGTTCCGCAACGAAGGCATGGACCCGATGCACAATCCCGAGTTTACGACCATCGAGGCGTATCAGGCGTATACCGACTATAACGGCATGATGGAGCTGTCGGAAGATCTCATCTCCCGCTGCAGCCTCGCCGTCAACGGCACGACGAAGATCAGCTATCAGGGACAGGACATCGACCTGACACCGCCGTTTGCGCGCATCACGATGAACGACGCGGTAAAGCGGCAGACCGGTGTGGACTTCTACGCCTGCGCTTCGGACGAAGAGGCGCGGCAAAAAGCGAAGGCGCTGGGGCTGGAGGTCAAGGACAAGACCGCCACGCGCGGAAAGCTGCTTGCCGAGGCGTTCGACGCGTTTGTCGAAGAGACGCTGACCCAGCCGACGTTTATTACGGACTATCCGGTCGAGATTTCACCGCTGAGCAAGCGCAAGCCCTCCGCGCCGCACCTGACCGAACGCTTTGAGCTCTTCATCGCGGGGCACGAATACGCCAACGCGTTTTCCGAGCTCAACGATCCCGTCGACCAGCGCGGACGCTTTGTGCAGCAGGCGCAGGAGCGCGCCAAGGGAGACGACGAAGCCATGATGATCGACGAGGACTTCTGCACGGCGCTCGAATACGGCCTGCCGCCGACGGGCGGCATCGGCATCGGCATCGACCGGCTCGTCATGCTGCTCACCGACGCCGCGACGATTCGGGACGTGCTGCTCTTTCCGACCATGAAGCCGGTCAGGTCGTGAAACGACGATCTGCCGGATCGGCGACGCGTAAAACCGGCCCTATCCGGCCGTTTCAGAACCGCCTCAAACGGGAGGCGGTTTTGTGTTTTCAGCCCATTTTTCGTATATTATCAACTGTTTTTAAAAAATAAAGAAACAGGGACTTTCAGAACAAACGATGAAGATATTTTAAAATAATCGTCATATTTCAGGAATTATCGGAATATATGAACGATATCGACCATAAACGCTCTTTGTCTTGAGCCCGTTTCGCTGCTATACTAAGCAAGCTGTCGCACGGGAAGAACGAACGGCGGCCCCGGACAAGCTTCTTTTCAGGGGCGAAAAACGGGATCTGGCACCTTGAAAACTATATAGTGCAGGAAACAAAAACAAGCCAGTAATTCCGAGGCAAGGGCGCAGAAATGCGCTTAAGTTAAGGAATGAAACAAACGCAACGAATTTGAGCAAGCGTACAAAGTAAGTGAGCTAACAGGCCCGAAAGGGTTTGTGAGAGATTGAACTCAAGAGTTTGATCCTGGCTCAGGA
>JAAYUE010000049.1 GCA_012517905.1 Clostridiales bacterium
ATGACCAGCACGCTCGGATAAAGAATTGCGTTTTTGACGGAGGTCTTGATCTGCGCTTCCCACTGGTAATAGTTTGCAAGCGACGCCATGACCTCGTCCAGCTTGCCCGCGCGCTCGCCGATGCGCGCCATGGCGAGCAGATAGCCCGGAAAGATGCCCGCTTCCGCCAGCGCCGCGCTGAGCGACCCGCGGCGGTTCACCGCGTCCCGCATCGCCCCAAAGCGCGCGCCGTAGCGGGTGTCCCCATAGCTCCGCGCGAGGGTTTCCATGCCGTCGCCGAGCGGAATGCCGGCCTTGAGCACCATGGCGACCTGCTCGCAAAACAGCGCGATCTCGTCCGGCGGAAGCGTTTTTTGCGTCGTTTGATCCTGCATCCCGGTTCCCTTTCTGCAATCTTCTCGTTCTATTTCCATTCTGTTTCCAGTATCGTTCAAATCGATCGGGCCTTCGCCGCGCCGTCCCGCGCGCATCGGCAAACGATCTTTTTCTACCTAATAAATACGCTCCGTGATATAGTCGCTCTCCCTGTGTCCGGTTCCGTCGAGCGTCGGGTCCATCCAGACCCACTCGCCGTCGATGTAGACGCTGTTCCAGGAGTGATAGAGGTTTTCCGGCGTCACGGTGCCGATGAGCATCTTTGTCGGAATGCCCTTTGCGCGGAGCATGGCGGCGAGCAGCGCCGCGTAGTCGAAGCAAATGCCTTTTCCGGTGTCCAGCGATTCGTCCACATTCGGCAGATAGCCCGGCTGCACCGTCTCGGCCTTAGCCGTATCGTACGTCATGTGCCTGACCACAAAGCGGTAAAACCGATCCGTGATCTCCTTGTCGCTGGACAGCCCCGCCGCCAGTTCGCGCGCCGTTTGCACGGCCTGCGTGGTTTCATCATACCACACGAATTGGTTGGGATACAGGAACGGCACGGTTTCGCTCGCCAGATGCACGTCCAGCTCCACGCCGTACCGAACGGCATACAGGGTGTCCTCCACCTGCTCCATCACGCGGACGGTATATGCGCCGTCGCCCATCTGCAGCGGAAAGACGCTGAATTCGTCTCCGCCCGGCAGATCGTAATAATAGACCTGCTCCGCCATCGCGATGCGCGCCTTGAGCCGCTTTTCGCTCGGCTCGCAGCGGACCATGATATATCCCTGATCGGTGTGCGACGCGTCGATCGTGACGCCTTCGCCCTCATAAACGACGGTTCCGGACGCCTCCGGCAGCAAAAGCGCCTCTTCTTCGGCCGATTCTTCCGTCTCGGCGGGCGTGCCGCGCAATCCGGTTTCCGCCGCGGTCTGCAGCGAAGACTTGCTTGCCGCGCAGGCCGTCAGGCAAAAGAAGCCGAAAAGAAGCAGACACGCAACCCCTTTTTGCAGCCGTCCGGCCACCGACCGAATTTTCATAGCCTGATTATACAGCGACAAATCACGCAAATGCAACAAATTGTTACTTTGCCACTTTAGTAACCGCCGAAATATGCAGGCTTTTTGGCGATCGTCTGTTACATATTGTTCACAATCTCCGTCGCGATATGCGATTGTTACAAGATTTACGCCACTCTGCTCTTATTTATAATAGGTCGATTTCCATGCGTAACGCTTTCCCCATATATCCGTATATCGATTTTTCACAATGGTCAAATAAAACGGCACATCGACACGACGAAGGCGCGCTGCGAGAGCCGCAGCGCGGAATCGACCGCGGGATTCAAGCGAAAACCGGCGCTCCCGAAATCGGGAGCGCCGGTTCTGCATTGCGTGTTATTTAGCTGTCTTTGCGGTTACTCCGCGCCGGCCGCGCCGTCCATCTTCTCAACCTCCGGCTCCTTGTCTTTCTTGATGCCGAAGAGTACGAGCACGAGCTGCACCAGCGCGATGGCGACCATGAGCAGCGTCCAGCGGTCGGTGAACACCATCGGGTTCTTCATGTTCTCCGTGAGGATGAAGGCGATGATCCCGCCGATGCCCGGTATCAGCGTGAGCACGCGGGCGAAGCCATGCTTCTCCGTCTCGCGGACCACGACGCCGTCCTCTTCTTCCTTCCTCTTGCCCATGTAGCCGATCAGCATCACAAGCGATGTCAGCGCGGTCGCAATCGCAAGAATCAGGTTCAGCAGCGCCCAGACCGGTCCCGCCAGAGGCGTCTGGTTATCCTCGATCGGTTCGGGCGTAGGCACGGGGGTTGGCGTTGGCTGCGTCCTCACCGCCGTCATGGACCCGTAGATCACGAGGTCGCCGTCCGGCACCGTCGCCGGGATTACCGTTGTCCAGCCGTCGAACGTGTAGCCGTCCTGCGCCGGATTGGTCGGCACCGGCGTCGCGTCGCCATAGAGCAGGCCGGTGTAGGTCGCGTACGTCTTCGTTCCGTCGAAATCGCCCGTGCCGCCGGAGACGATGTACGTCACCGTGTACTGCTGCTGCTCCCACTGCGCGTAGAAGTTCAGCTGGCGCGGCGGCATCGTGAACGTGTCGCCAGGCTGGTTTGCAATCGCGCCGGCCGCGCTTAGGCTCCAGCCAACGAAGCGGTAGCCTGGCCTCGAGAAGAGGTTGCCGGAAACCGTGACCTGCGAGTCGGTCGGATAGCGGCCTTCCTCAATGGTCCCGCCCGACGCGCCGTTCGGATGGTAGTAGATCGGCGACGTCCGCACTTCCCAGACCGCCGTGATCACGACGTCGTTGTCCGGCATGCTGAACGTATCGCCCGGATTGAAGTGCGTTTCGGAGCCGTCGATGTCCGTCGTCATCCAATACAGGAATCCATAGCCGGAGTAGTACGGTTTGACGTCCGAAATCGTGATCAGCGTGCCGTACTGTTGGTCGAGTATGTTCCTCGGCATGCGGAGCACTTCGCTCATCACGCCCGACTCGAAGGTCGTGTCGTACAGCGCGATCTCCCACACGGCGTTGAGCGAATAGTTCCGGTCGATCGCCGGAATCGTTCCACCGAGTGCGATCGGATCGCCGGTCGCCGCATCCTGCCAGCCGGTCAGCCGATACCCGACGCGCTTCACGCCGTCCGCCGAAGCAAGCGTCGCATTCGTGCCGAGGGTAAACCAGGCCGTCTCCGGGAAGCCCGTCACCGGATCCGTGGTGTTGAGGTTGTAAACCACCTGCGGATCGATCGTGAAGTCCGCCGTCGCCGTGCTGAATACGTAGTTAATCAGCACCGCCGGCGTTGCGTTCACGCTCGGAACCAGCACGTCCGGATACAGCCCGACATCGCTGTCGCTGCCCGCGCGCGTCACGTTTACCGTGATCCCCGCAAGGTCGGCCGCAAGAGGCGCATAGTAGGTGATGCCGCTTACCGTTCCGGTCGTGTATTCATAGCCAAACGCCGGATCGGCGGAGCCGAAGTTCTTATCCGCATCGAGCGCGGAGACGAGCACGGTGCGCGGGGTGACGGTAAGCGTTCCGGGCGTTGCCGAGATGCTGTAGTCTCCGTTTTGCGTCGCGCCGTTGAGGGTATAGCTGAACCCGTTCGGCGCCGCACCGACTTCGGTGATCGTACCCGTCGTCACGGCCGTTGCAAATCCTTCGCCGGCGACAAACCCGTCGCTGGCAGCGGCATAGCTCCAACCGGACGCCGTGAGCGGCGTTCCATCATAGACCTTTGTCGCGCCGAAGGTGTTCACCGACACGCTGCGCGGCGTGATCGTGATCGTCGCCGAGCCGAACGCCGGTTCGTAGTTGTCGTTCGTCGCGACGAAGTACACCGTCCGGCTCTCGCCGACGTGCGTCGCCGTCGGGCTATTCGTCAGCGTGTAGTCCGCCGGATTCGTGCTG
>JAAYUE010000050.1 GCA_012517905.1 Clostridiales bacterium
ACTTGAAATGTGGTATAATCTTGGCAGTCCATAGTGATTGCCTCCTCTGGCAGTTTGGGTGTGTAGTGACTCCATTCTACCATGTGGAAAAATCGCTATGGATTTTTTTCTCAAGTGTCCATCTTCATTTTACAATCGACCGCCTAAAATTATTGAATTTTGAGCTCAAATATAAAAATGCTTCCTTTGGTGGTTTTGGCGAACCAAAGAAGCAGACAACTAATAGATAATAAAGAGCAATAATAACAACAGGAAATAATATATCAATTAAAAAAATTTGCAAACTGCTTGGCCATTTGTCTAGAGACTGAAAAATAGTATACATCGAAACGGTGCATTTGGATGAAAAAATAAATAGTAGAATTACGATTATTGGAAACACAATAAGAAAAGCCAATATTCTAGCCGATGATTTCATTTTATCATTTGAGTATTCTCTCATTTTGGTTAGATTAACCAGTTGTTGGTTGCTTTCATTTGTTTCGGCTATAGAACGCTCTATATTTAAAGCTAACTTGTCAATTTGCCGAGCGAACTTCTCAGTCTCAAGTTCGGCAGTAACTCGTGTAACTTGGCTAGTAAGGGTTTTATTTTCGTTGATTAGTTCAGATACTTTTTCTTTTGATGCATTGATTACTTGCTCATGTGCAAATTGTTCCATTTGTTTTTGAAGCATCTTTTCATCGATCATTGCATCGAGGGCATCTTCCTCTGCGTTAATTTTTTGAATATCCTCTGCAGTTAAAGTATTACTTGCGAGTAATATTGCGAGCTTATCCAATTTCGAGGTGTCATCTTTATGGGATTCTTTATATGTATCTATCTTTGATGCAAAACAGGTAACCCCCTGATATGAAACGGATGTATTACATGATAAAGAAACTATTGTTTGCATAAGTCCATTACTTGGATTCCGTTTCCTGTGTAACCAAAGCAAATTGCTGAGTTGAACTTCAGTTAAGCACTCCTGGTATTCTCCACAATTATATTGATTCCAATAGGATAAACGTTCATCGTTCGTCAATACCCACCAGTCAATATCCGATGCAATACGGATTTTCTTTCTTCTCTGCTTTCTACAGTATTCTATCAAAGCAAGATCGTGTCTAGCTGATTTTTCAGAATAGCCGTTGCGATTTTTTGAAGTAATAAGACTAGTAATGTCTTCACTAGATATATTTTCATCATTAAAGTCATTAACAAATGTAACTTTAAAAAGGCTACGAATAGCATCGATTAAATTTTCTCGGTTTGCAAGCTCTAGAAAATTCGTTTTTGACACACCCCTTCGGTAAGCGTCCCAGAACCCAGACATTTGGATTCTTGTATTTCTAAAATACTTATTCGTGTATATTGTATATGGCTGAATATCAGTTAAAAATTTCCTTATACTTGTCTGTATTTCTTCAATTGTTTGTTCAAGAATATAAAATGTTGTATCCCCATTTTGCAAACTATTTAGGGTTTCATTTGCAGCAGCAACATCAAACTCTGACTGCAAGTTAAGTATTCTTAAAATGAAATTAGTATCTAGTATTACGTTTGGCAAACTAATCCCAGATTCACAAATATTATCAATCTGTTGAGGTTCAAAATTTAACAGAGAGGCTTGCAATGCGCCATTATAAATAAGTAAAAAAGTTTCAAACAATGTTGTCTTTTTAGAATTGATGAGCAGTAAAAATTGAATCAGTTGAGGAGTGTGTATCCATTCATCATAATCTAGAGGATTGATATTGAGTTTCCCTTTGCTAACAAAACCAGCCAATTCGATGGAGTGCATAAAGATCCACAAGCAACATTGTTCTTTAATCTCCTGAAATTCAACTTCAATATTCTTTTGCAACAAAAAATTGCTAAATTCTATAAAAAAATCTTCAATATTCAATTCTCTTTTATCATGATTTTCCCAGAATACACGGTTCAACTCGTTCTTCACTGGGAAAATAGTTCTATTATCAGAGAAAACAATTTTGCCTTGTTGGTTTAGGCGCGACAATAAAAATCTCAATGTTGTTTTTGGGATGGACAAATGATATGCATTGTTGATTTCTTGTTGTAGAGCAAGAAACGAAATGTGCAAAGCATCACTTTTTGTTATTAAGATGGATTCAACTAATGGAAGCAAACTGTCATATATATTTTTACCTTCGTTAAAAGCCTCTGCAGCTGTAAGATACGAGACGAGTTTTTGATTATTATTTGTAGTCATAGCGCACCTCCATTGACTGTATACTATCATAAATCATGAAATATGTAATGATAAATATTCGTTTCATTTTCACAATCTTCCATAATCTGTTATAATTTCTAAAATGCACACCAAATGGAATACTATATCATAAGATCGATCAAAGAACCGCCGACAACGGCGGATTTGCGGATCGTCCATGCATGCAAACCGTTGCCCAATAGAGCGATGCGGCCGATCCGGTTGTCGGGCGGCAGACACAATTTGAAATGTGTTCTTCTTTTCGGCAAACGGCGATTTCCTCTTGACTTAGAGCAAACGTTAAGTTCTATAATTCAACTGAACACATCGGAAACATCGACGCAAAAAAATCGCGGGAGGACAGCATGAAAACCTTTACAAACTTTTCGTTTCATATGTATACGGAAATCCTGTTCGGGAAAAACACCGAAACCGAGGTCGCCCGGCTGATCGGCAAGCACGGCGGCACAAAAGTGATGCTGGTATACGGCGGCGGCTCCATCAAAAAGATCGGCCTGTACCAAACGGTTGTGGCGGCGCTCAACGAAGGCGGCATTCCGTTTGTGGAACTGGGAGGCGTGCAGCCGAACCCGCGCCGTTCGCTGGTGGAAAAGGGCCTTCAGATGGCCAAGGAGGAAGGCGTGGATTTTTTGCTCGGCGTTGGCGGCGGGAGCACGATCGACACCGCAAAAGCCATCGCGCTGGGGCTGGCCAACGACGGAAACTACTGGCAGTTCTATAACGGCACGAAGGCCGAGAAGATGGCGCCGGTCGGTACGATTCATACCATCTCCGCGGCAGGCAGCGAGACGAGCGGGTCCAGCGTTCTGGTTGACGACATTGGCGACCACCGCAAGCGCGGTTTGATGTATGTGGCCTGCCGCCCGGTGTTTGCCATCATGAATCCGGAGCTTACCTATTCGGTGTCCCCGTATCAGACAGGGGCAGGTTCGGCGGATATTTTCGCGCATACGGTGTTGCGCTATTTCACCGCCTCTTCCAGCCGGCTCGGCGACGAATACTGCGAAGGCACGCTCAGGACGGTCGTTAAATATGCGCCCGTCGCGCTGCAAAACCCGCGGGATTACGAAGCCCGCGCGGAGCTGATGCTGGCCGGTTCGTTCAGCCACAATGACGTGACGGGCATCGGACGCTCGGACCCCGCAAATGGCGGCGAGCACGGGCTGGAGTCCCAGCTCAGCGGCGCTTACGACACGGCGCACGGCGCCGGCCTGGCCGTTGTGATGCCGGCCTGGCTGCAGTATATCGTCGATCATGGGACACCGGAGCAGGCTGCGCGCGTCGCGCAATTCGGCGTGAAGGTATTCGGCGCGGACCCGGAGATGGGGGATGTGAAGGCGACGGCGGACGAAGGACTGAACCGGTTCCGGTCTTGGATCAAATCCATCGGCATGCCGCTGACCCTGAAGGAGCTCGGCATACCGAAGGAGGACCTGCATCTGGTGATCGGCAGGTGCAATTGCGGTCCGGACGGAATTCTCCGCGGCTATATGGATTTGGATAAAAACGACGTAGCCGCAATCTTTTCGTCGGTTGTGGAATAAGTTCGTCGAATTCGAAGCGCATTTTGCGCCGAAAGTGATGTGGGGCGGCCGGTCGTCTGCTATAATAAACAGAAACTGTCTTGGATCATTTGCGATCCGAACCTTTGCCGACAGACGATGGGAGAGAAACCACAATGTACGAATTGCACCAGGTGAGCGAAAGCTGCTACTACATCCAAAGTCCGGCAAAAATCGGCCTCGTTCGAATCGACGAAACGGACGTATGCCTGATCGACAGCGGGAGCGACAAGGAAACCGGACGAAAAGTGCGGCAGATTCTGGATGCCAACAACTGGCACCTGACGGCGATTTACAATACGCATTCAAACGCCGACCACATCGGCGGCAACAGATATCTGCAGACGCAGACCGGCTGCGACATCTTCGCGCCGGGCGTCGAGCGCGACTTCACGGTGCATCCGATTCTCGAGCCGTCGTTTCTGTACGGCGGATTTCCGCCTCAGGACTTGCGGCATAAGTTTCTGATGGCGCAGGAGAGCGAGGCGGAGGAGCTGACACCGGACGCGCTGCCGAAAGGACTTCGCATACTCCCGCTGCCCGGACATTTTTTCGACATGACGGGATTTCAAAGCGAGGACGGCGCCGCTTATCTGGCGGACTGCCTTTCCAGCAGGGAGACGCTCGAAAAATACCAGATCACGTTCGTATACGATGTTGCGGCCTACCTCGACACGCTGGAACGGGTAAAGACGCTGGAGGCGAGGGTCTTTATCCCCGCGCATGCGGAGGCGACGGACGACATCGCGCCACTGGCGCAGCTGAATATCGACAAGGTGCACGAGATCGCGGAGCGCATTCTGGACAGTTGCTCTGTGCCGACGCAGTTTGAAACGGCGCTTCAGCGGCTGTTTCAGCACTATGGACTGACGATGAACTTTTCGCAGTATGCGCTCGTCGGCAGCACGGTCCGCTCCTATCTCGCCTGGCTGAAGGATGCCGGCCGGGTCGTCGTTTCGTTTGAAAACGGACGGATGCTCTGGGAAACGGCGAGATAGATTTCTTGATTTAAGCAGATAAATTCATAGACACAGAAGCAATTGAATGTTAAAAAATATATATTATATTCACTTATGCTGTGATATGATTAAGTCACAGTATTATTTCCCGTTCCGGCATATGATGCTTGTGTGGACGCCATCACGGCCGGCGTTTACAGGAACGGAGATACCGTCATAGGATTCACGTTGCATTTCCGATTCATTGGGGGGCTGTGTTCCAAAGAAGACAGTTGAAAGAAGACAGTTGAAAGGAGCAGCAATGAAAATCTCAAAACGAATATTGCTCTTTGCGGTCGTCGCCATGCTCGCCGTATTCACGGTCGGCTGCAGCTTCAGCTTCAGCACGGCAAAGATCGAAGACGCGATCATGACGAACAGCATAGACGACAAAGGGATGCCGGGAGAAGAAGTGGTGTCCTACACAACGGACGCGACCGTTCTCTATACGTCGGCGAAGATTCGAAACGCACCTGACCATACGCAGATAAAAATCGTATGGACGTATGTGACCGGCGATCAGATGATCGACACGGTCATGCTGGACAGCGGGACGCTGTCGGATAACTATATCTCTTCCAATCTGGAGCTGACCACGCAGTTGCCGACGGGCGACTACAAGGTTGAATACTACATCGACGAACGCGAAGAACCCGATGCGGTTGTGAAGTTCGTCGTCATTCCCGGACAGGAAGCGGTGAAGGAAGAGCCCGCTACGGAAGCAGAAACCGCATATCTCGAAGATGCGCACATGACCTCTTACATGGATCCGGGCGGCACTCCGGCGGATTCCATCACGACCGTCGCGCCGACGGGAACATGGTATGTCTCTGCAATCCTCCGCAACACGCAGCCGGACACGGTCATCCACTTTATCTGGTATGATACGAACGGCAATCTGATCGACCAGTTCGACCTCGACCCGAACGGCGAGACGGACATCTACATCTCCGGATCGCTGGAGCTGTCGACCATTGCGCCGGAAGGACAGTATAGCGTTGAGCTCTACGTCAACGACGCGGCGACGCCCGGTGCTACGGTGAACTTCACGGTAGCGGCGGTTTCCGCCGAGGATGCGGCGTCCGTTGCAGACTTCGCCTATTTCTCCCAGACGGAAGGCGGATTTTCCATCGAATATCCGTCCGACTGGCAAGCCGTAGACATGAAGGAGAACTACGCCGCGGGATTCTATCCAATGGATTATATCACCGAAGGGCAGGAGGATATCAACTCCGTCTTTGTCGTGGTGGTAAAAGGCGGCGCGTCCGGCTATACGCTGGATACGGCGCTGCAGTCCTGGATCGATGAGACGGAAAATGGAAATCTGGAGAACTATACCTATATCGACGAAGGCACCGATACCGTCAATGGCAACGGCGTTGCCGTCTTCGCTTATGGCTGGGCAAAGGATGGACTCAATCTCTACACGATGGATTACCTCGTCATCAAGGGAGACGATCTGTATGTGATCACGTTCACGGCAACGGATCAAACGTTCGATACGCTGTATCCGTTTGTCGAGAGAATGGTGCTGACGTTTCAGACCATCTGAGCCTGACAAACCCGAGTAAAACGCCGTGGACGCGTCGCTGAGACGAGAACGCCCACGGCGTTCTTTTTTTGTGCGGACGCGCTAAGGCGCCGTCTTGGGTTGGACAGCCTGCGCTGAAATATGGTATGATCCTCTGAGTGAAAAAGATGGAAAAGAGCACTTGAACCGATGAACCCAAACGAGAAAAGCATGCTGGCCAGGAACTATTTTGAACAGGGATACAACTGCGCGCAGTCCGTGCTGCTGGCGTTCTGCGAGGAGACCGGGCTGGCGCCGGATCAGGCGGCGCGGCTGGCCTCTACGTTTGGCGGCGGAATGGGGCGCATGCGGGAAGTCTGCGGCGCCGTGAGCGCCATGTTTATGATCGAGGGTCTCGTCGGCGGTTATGTCGACCCGAAGGCCAAAGAGGAGAAGAGCGCCGTCTATGCGCGCGTGCGCGATCTTGCGGCGCGTTTTCGCGAGAAAAACCATTCCATCATCTGCCGCGAGCTCCTGCTGGACATCGAAACGACGCCGGGCTATGAACCCGAAGAGCGCACGGACGGCTACTATGAGCGGCGGCCCTGCGGCTGCTATGTGGCGGACGCGGCGGCGCTCATCGCCGAGGCGATCGGCGCGTAAAACGACTGACGAAACACAGCGGCGAGGGGGAGGGCGCATCATGCCGATCTTTGCGCATGGGGTTACAAAGGATAAACTTACGATACTCTATTATCTGCGCGCAAAAAAAGTGGACATCACGCGCGATCAGCTTTACCGTGTCATGGTGGAAAACGACGTGATGAGCTATTTCGACTACCAGAGCTGCATGCACGAGCTGGAGGAGGACGCGTTCATCGCCGCCGTTCCGAAAGCGTTCGGGCAGGTGTATCGCCTCTCCGTGCGCGGCGCGGACGTGCTGGAGGAGTTCGTGGAGAGCCTGCCGGTTTCTCTGCGCGAGCGGCTGGACCGGTACGACCGCGAGCACCGGGAGGAGATGCTGCTGCAGACGCAGATCGTCTCCGACATGGAGGAGCTCGCCTCCGGCGGGTATGTCGTGCGCCTGCGCGCGCTGGAAAACAGCGCCGCGGTCATGGAGCTGACGCTGCGCGTCGCGTCGCGCGATATGGCGCAGCGCATCCGCGCAAACTGGGAAAAGGAGTCCGAACCGCTTTACGCCGGCCTGCTGTCAACGCTGCTGAAGCAGGAAAAGGAATAGTGCAATGATCCGGCGTGTCAGGCCCGTAGCCCGAATGCCGCAACGGCTGCCACGCCCTGCTTTCGGGACCGGCACTCTATTCGATGCAAACGAAAGGAAACGCTATGAAGACTGGCAGGCGAATCCTGTTTCTGGCGATCACGACAGCGATCGTCCTCTCGTCGATCGGCTGTCAGACCAGGGGCGCGGCGATCGAAGACGCGATCATGATCGACCGTGTGGATGAACAGGGACAGCCCGGCGAGGAGGTCGTGTCCTATCCCGCCGATGCGGCGATGCTCTATTCCTATGCAAAGCTGACGGATGCGCCCGAACATACCCGGATTAAAATCGTCTGGACCTATGTAACCAACGGCAAATCGATGTATGAACTCACGCTGGACAGTGGAACGAGACCCGGCGTCGATATCATCGCCACCTATGCGCCGCCGTATCTGTTGCCGGCGGGCGACTATCAGGTGGCGTTTTACATCGATGAGCGCGAGGCGCCGGACAAGGTTGCGAAGTTCATCGTTGCGCCCTACGAAACGGCTGCGGACGAGGAACAGGCTGCCGTAACCGAGAGCGCCCGTCTCGACGATGTGCACATGACCTCCTATGTGGATGAGGACGGCGTTCCTGTCGACACGATTTTAACGGCGGCCCCGATGGGAACCTGGGTTGTTTCCGCAATCCTGCGCAATCCAGCGCCGGACACATCGGTCCGCATCGTTTGGTACGATGCCAACGATGTGAAAATAGACAGCGTAACCTTGAATCCCAGGATTACCGAAGACTCCTATATCTTCAGCACGCTGGAGCTTGATAACATCGCTCAGGACGGGATCTATCATGTAGAACTGTACATAGATGATGCATCGGCCCCCTCTGCCGAGGTGGAGTTCGCGGTAAAAGATATATTTGGAAATGTCACTCAGCTCTCTGATGAAACCAGCCTGTTCTGGCAAAAGGAAAGCGGGTTTTCGGTTGAGTATCCGCGCGGCTGGATACAGATCAATTCGGTTGCGGATGAAGCCGCGGCGTTTTATCCCCCCGAAGAGAGCGAAAATGCTCCTGAAGGGATCAACGTGGTATTGATCGGGGTGATCAGAGACGGGGCGGGCGGCGACGACATTGAAACGCTGCTGGAGAGTTGGCTCAGCGAAATTGAGAGAGGCGAGCATGAAACCTACACGTTGCTCGACGAAGGGATTCGTACCGTCAACGGAAACGAAATGGCGCGATGCATCTATCGGTTGAAAAGTGAAGACCAAGGCACCGATGGCGTCGTGATTCAATATTTTTTGGTCAGCGGCGATGATCTTTATCTGATCACGTTAACCGTGACGGACGACAAGTACAACGAGCTGTATCCTGCTGTCGAGAAGATGGCGCTGTCGTTTAAGCTGCTTCACTGAGAAAAACGATCAAGAGTGAATTGTCAAACTAAGTGCAACACTTAAGGAGTTCACGCTCCCATAAAGACTGAGGCGAACAGAAGCTAAGAACTTTACGAGGCCTGGCGTTGAGAAGCGCCAGGTTTCGTTTTAGAGTGGCGGGGCTGACTCTGGAA
>JAAYUE010000051.1 GCA_012517905.1 Clostridiales bacterium
ATGCGGCATTCGGATGGCGTTCATTTACACTCGCCTGTGTTCATGCTAAAATGGAATGAATACTGGTGAGTTGGTGAACGCATGAGAATCCTCGGAATCGATCCCGGCTACGCCATCCTCGGCTACGGGGTTGTGGATACGGCGGGAACAAAGCTCTCGGTGGTGGACTACGGCGTCATCGAGACGACGCCGGACGAGCGCCTGCCGGAACGGCTGAACCGCCTCTATGACGGAACGTGCGCGCTGATTCGGAAATTTCGCCCCGACCTGGCGGTGTTTGAAGAGCTGTTTTTCTATCGGAACACCACGACGGCGCTCGCCGTCGGCGCGGGGCGCGGGGTTGCGATCCTCGCGGCGCAGCAGGCGGGCATCCCGCTCTACGAATACACGCCGATGCAGATCAAGCTGGCGGTCACGGGCGACGGGCACGCGGACAAGCGCGCCGTGCAGCAGATGGTAAAGCTGCTGCTCTCGCTTGGCAGCCTGCCAAAGCCCGACGACGCGGCGGACGCGCTCGCCGCGGCCATCTGCCACGGCTGCACGATCGGTCCGGCGGCGGAGGAATACCGCATCCGGTAATCATGAAATCGGGAGGATATCATCCTTGTACGCATACATCAGCGGGATCGTAGACGAGCTTCTTCCCGATCGCGCCGTGCTGGAGGCAGGCGGCGTGGGCTACGAGCTCTTCTGCAGCGCGATGACGCTCAAACGCCTTTGCGCCGGGCAGAAGGAGCGGCTCTATACCCATCTGCACCTTGCCGAAGGCGTGATGGCGCTCTACGGCTTTTATGAGCCGGACGAAAAGGAGATGTTCCGACGCCTGCTGACGGTTACGCGCGTCGGCCCCAAACTCGCGCTTGCGGTACTTTCGGTGCTGACGCCGAGCGACGTCGCCGCGGCGATCGTAACGAACAATGCCGCGGCTTTCGACCGCGTGTCCGGCATGGGCAGAAAGACGGCGCAGCGCGTGCTGCTCGAGCTCAAGGAGCGCGTGGAGACGAGCGAAATGCTCGGCGGCGAACTCAACGCCGACGCGCCGGATATCCGCGCCGAGGCGGTCGCCGCGCTGGTGTCGCTCGGCTACGACGGGCTCGCCGCCGGAAAAGCGGTCGCCGCCGTCGAAAAGGCGGAGAGCGTCGAGGGCCTCATCACCGCCGCGCTGCGAAAACTCGCAAAATAACCGAACCCGGACGGAAGCGGTTTGTAAGGATACATAATGGACGAACGCCTCATCAGTTCCTCGATGCGCGAGGACGAAGAGAAAACCGAATACTCCCTCCGCCCGCGGACGCTCGGCGAATACATCGGCCAGTACGCGGTGAAGGATCATATGCGCATCTACATCGACGCCGCGCTCAAGCGCGCCGAGCCGCTCGATCATGCGCTCTTTTACGGCCCGCCGGGGCTGGGCAAGACCACGCTGGCCGGCATCGTCGCAAACGAGATGGGCGTGTCGCTTCGTGTGACCAGCGGGCCCGCGATTACGCACGCGGGCGATCTTGCCGCACTTTTGACCAACCTTGCCCCGGGCGACGTGCTGTTCATCGACGAAATCCACCGCCTCAACGCAAACGTCGAGGAGGTGCTCTATCCGGCCATGGAGGATTTTGCGCTCGACATCATCATCGGCAAGGGGCCGTCCGCGCGCAGCATCCGGCTGGATCTTCCGAAGTTTACGCTCATCGGCGCGACCACGCGCATGGGGCTGCTGACCTCGCCGCTGCGGGACCGCTTCGGCATCAAGGAGCAGCTCGCCATGTACGACGCGGAGTCGCTCATGGAGATCATCGTGCGCAGCGCGCGTATCCTCGGCATCGCGATTTCGGCGGAAGGCGCGGTGGAGATCGGCTCCCGCGCGCGCGGAACCCCGCGCGTCGCCAACCGGCTGCTGCGGCGTATCCGCGACTATGCGGAGGTGCGCAAGGACGGCGAGATCGACATCGAGGCCGCCAGAGAAGGGCTTGCCATGCTCGGCGTGGACGAGCTGGGGCTGGACGAGGTGGATCGCCGCATGCTCGAGACGATGATCGTCAAGTTCGGCGGCAGACCCGTCGGGCTGGACACCATCGCCGCCGCAACTGGCGAGGACGCGGCGACCATTGAGGACGTTTATGAGCCGTATCTACTGCGGCTCGGGTTTATCGCGCGGACGCCGCGCGGGCGCATCGTGATGCCCGCCGGGTATGCGCACCTGGGATATCAGGGCGACACGCAGCAGTTGAAACTGGAGGTTGACGAATGAAACGCAGAGAGATGAAGCTGCTTCTGGAAGAGCGCTTTGAGCGCATCGCGCTGCTCGAGACGCGCATCGACACCATGGATCAGCTGGTGGAGGGCTATCGCGCGCGCGAGCAGGCGATCCTCGACACGCTGCAGTCCGCGCAGCAGACGGCGGCCAAAACGCTGGAAGGGGCCAAGACCGAGGCGGAACAGCTCCGCAAATCGGCCAGCACCGAGACGGAACAGGCCAGATCCGCCATCAAAATGGAGGCGGAGCAGATTCGCGCGGCGCTGAAGGCCGAGACGGAGCAGACCCGCGCGGCGGCCGTTGCGGACGCGGAGCGCGCCAGAACGGTCGCGAACGCCGAGGCGGGGCAAGTCCGCTCTGCGGCGCGCCGGGAGGCGGAGACGCTGCTTTCGGAAACGAAAGAGACGGCAAAAGCGCTCCGGACGGAGGCGGAACACCATGTCCGCGAACTGCTGGCCAGCGCAAAGGCCGACAGCGAGCGAACATTGCGCGAAGCGGAGCACATTAAAAACGAATACGAAGAGATCATCGACGCGTTTAATACGCTGATCGAACAGAACGCCAGCGAGCTGCAGGTAACCGCAGTGCGCTTTGCCGAGTTCATGGAGCGCTGCAAGATCCGTCTGCCGGAACACCGGGGCGGCGACAGCGCGCCGGAGAAGTCCGCCGGCGCGGCCGACGCCGCGATGACCGACCTTCCGGACCCCACGGACGATCCTTCGCAGCTCATGCAGAATATCTACCGCATTCAAAAGCGTCCGCTGCCCGAGGAAACGCTTGGCGTCCATCTGGCCGGCGGCGCAGGCGCGGACGGACGGACAAGCGTCACCGCGGAGCCGTATTCCGAGGCGGCCTGGAAGGAAGACGCATTTGAAAGCAAGAGCGAAGAGCAGGCGGAGTTTGTAAAAACGTTTGACGGCGCATACGCCGCGAGCGATTTTGTCGTCCAGGCGGACGGCTGCCACCTGACGCAGGCGGATGCGGAGCAGGCGCTGGACGCGCTGCTGACCTCGCCGGGCTTTGAAACGGACGCGGGCGCGATAGCGGCGCCGGCGGCGGCCGCGTTCAATACGCTTGCGTACGGCGCGGGCGGTGCGCGGCGGACAGAGGCGGAGCAGGCGTTTGACGAGCTGTTCGACGGGGATTTGAAGCCGGACAAGGAGAGCGCCGCAGACAAGGCCGCAGACGCCGGAGAGCAGGCGGGCCCCACGCCGGAACCATACTCCGAGGCGGCATGGACGCAGGAGACGTTTACCAGCGACCATGAGCCGCAGGCGGAGTTTGCAAAGACGTTTGACAACGCATATGCCGAAAGCGACTATGTGGTGCCCGCAAACGAATGCGAGCTGCCGCAGGCGGACGCGTCCGCGCCAAAATCGGAAGAAGTATCCGCCGCCGAAGCGACCGCGGAGGAGCAGATGCCACAGGCGGAAGAGAAACCCGCCGAAAATCAGAGCGGCGTGACCAGCACGGAAGCCGAGCGCGCATTCGACGAGTATTTTTCCAACTTCGGCCAACCGGAAATGCATGCCGAAGAAGCCGAACCCGTTCAAACGGGGGATGACATACAGGCGGAAACGCCGACGGCCGCAGAAGAAGCGCCGGCGCAGTCTGAAACCCAGACGGTGCTGGACGAGTTTTACGCCATCGCGGGCGAGCCCGCCGCGCCGGCCCCCGCGCCGGAGCCGTATTCCGAGGCGGCCTGGGCGCAGGAAACGTTTACGAGCGACCACGAGCCGCAGGCGGAAGGCGGCCTGTTCAATGTCGAGCCGGCTGCGGAGCCCGAGGCGGAAGCGGGCGCGGGGCCGGAGACAAAGACCGACGAAGCGGCCGCGCCGTCGGAAACCCAGGCGGCGCTGAATGAGTTTTACGCCATCGCGGGCGAACCTGCCGCGCCGGCCCCCGCGCCGGAGCCGTATTCCGAGGCGGCCTGGGCGCAGGACGCGTTTACGAGCGGCCACGAGCCGCAGGCGGAGGGCGGCCTGTTCGGCGCCGAAGAGCCGGGCGAGGAACCGGAACCCGAATCCAAGCCTCGCTACAACGAGTATGGCGAGGTGCGCGAGTGGGAGCCGGAGCCCGAACCGGAGATGGAGGAGATTCCGACCGTTTCGAGCTATGTCGGCCAGAGCGGCGACGGCGAGGAAATCTCGCTGGACGACTTACTCAACGAAATCATCAAAGCGGGCGAGTAGCGCGTTTGCGCGCGCCCTACTTTTTTATCCGGAGGTGCGTATATGGACTGGAAAAAGGTGGATAAACGACAGCTTGTCATCATTCTCCTCTGCGCGCTTGGGACATTCGTCCTTTCCGTCATCCGCGTCCAGGTAAACGCGACAACGTCCGCGCTGGGGGATATGAACGCATATGCCTCTCTGCAGGATGCGGGTATTTTTGCCTCGGTGATGGCGCTCGGCGCGCCCTGGGGGGTCATTGCGCCGGTCTTTGGCATCGTACTTGGCGATATCGTGATGGGCAGCAAGGACTTCATCATCGGCAATCTGCTCATCCGCAGCCTGATGGCGCTGTTCATCGCCGCGTTCGCGGCCAAGTGCGACAACTGGAAAAAGAGCTTCGTCGTTGCGGGCATGGCCGAGGCGATGATGATCGTGCTGTTTTTCGTGTACGATCTGCTGATCATCCGCGAGTTTCGCGTCGTCGGGATTTCGCTGCTGCTCCAGTTCATACAGGGCGTGGTCTGCACCGTGCTCGGCGCGGCGGTGCTGCGCTACATGCCGGTGATGCAGCCGGAGCGGATGCTGGAAATCCGCCGTCCGGTGGACTGATCGGAGGAATTATGTTTTTAACCGTACTCGGGCGTTACGGCCCGTATCCAAGACCCGGCGGCGCCTGCAGCGGGTATCTGATCGAGGACGGGCCGACCCGCCTGCTCATCGACTGCGGTTCGGGCGTGCTCTCGCGGCTGATGGAACACGTGCGCCCCGAGCATCTGGACGCGATCGTGCTTTCGCATATGCATTTCGACCATTGCTCGGATCTCTTCGTCATGCGCTATGCGCTCGACCAGCAGGATGTGCGCGAAGGGGAGGAGAAGCGGCGCGTGCCGCTCTATACGCCGAACGAACCGTTTGAGGTGCTCAAGGCCATCACCACCGGCGCGCTCTTTGAACCGCACACCGTCAAGGGCGGGGATGAGATTCAAATCGGCACGCTGACGCTCGCGTTTACGCCCATGGCGCACCCCGTGCCGACGAACGGCATTCGCATCACCGACGCAAATGGGAGCGTGCTGTTCTTTACGGGCGACACGAAGCCCTATCCCGGTATGGAGCGCGGCCCGCTCGGCGCGGATGCGCTGCTGGCCGACGCGTGCTTTGTGGACGCGTCCCAGACCGGCCCGCATCTGAACGTGAAGGAAGCCTGTGCACTTGCGCGGGACGCGGGCGTGAAGACGCTTTACCTCACGCATATGTGGGGAAAGCGCGACACCGAGGAAGCCGTAAAAAAAGAGATTGACTTTCCATCAGCATTTGTGGTAAAAGAACGGGGGCGGTATTGCATCTAGCGACGCGCCCGCGCCGTAAACGCGGCCTGAACGCCGCGTTTTTGCGGAGAAGCGGCGGATGCTGCGCGAAAAACGGCGCGCGCTTCCGTCCATTTGCCGCGTAATCGGGAATTTTGGTTTCCGATGCCTTTTTTATGCTCTTTTTCGTTTGAATACGGACCAAAGAGCAGTATAATAACGTTGGTTGAAATAAGATAGAAATAGAAAAAAGACATGGAGGAGTACCATCATGGCAAAAATGACCGTTCAGGACGTAGACGTAACCGGGAAACGGGTGCTCGTGCGCGTGGATTTCAACGTTCCGCTGACGGAGGACGGCAAGGTCGGCGACGACAAGCGCATTGTCGCCGCGCTGCCGACGATTCAGTACCTGCTTGACCACAAGGCGAAAGTCATTCTCTGCTCGCATCTGGGCCGCCCGAAAGGCAAGTTCGACCCGAAGTTTTCCCTTGCGCCCGTCGGCGAGCGCCTCAGCGAGCTGCTGCCCGACACGCGCATCTGGATGGCGGACGACGTCATCGGCGAATCCGCCAAAACCGCGGTTGCCGACATGAAAGAGGGCGAAATCGTCCTTCTCGAAAACGTTCGTTTCCACGCCGAAGAGGAGCAGAACGATCCTGAATTTGCAAAGCAGCTGGCAAGCCTTGCGGAGCTGTATGTTTCGGACGCGTTTGGCACCGTGCACCGTGCGCATGCCTCCACGGCGGGCGTTGCGGCCTATCTGCCCGCGGTCGCAGGCTTTCTGATCGGCAAAGAGCTCGGCATCATGGGCAAGGCGCTGGAGGACCCCGAGCGTCCGTTCGTCGCCATCCTCGGCGGCGCGAAGGTGTCGGACAAAATCGGCGTCATCACCAATCTGCTGGACAAGTGCGACTCGCTCATCATCGGCGGCGGCATGGCGTATACCTTCCTCAAGGCGAAGGGCCTTGAAATCGGCACTTCGCTGCTGGATGCGGACAGCCTCGAGCTGGCCAAGGACATCATGGCAAAGGCGAAGGCAAAGGGCGTGAATTTCCTGCTGCCGGTGGACAACGTCGTCGCGACCGAGTACAAGGCCGACGCGGACCACAAGATCGTCGCGTCCGAGGAAATGCCGGCCGGCTGGATGGGCCTTGATATCGGACCCAAGACCATCGAAATCTTCAAAAAAGTCATCGTGGAAGCCAAGACCGTCATCTGGAACGGACCGATGGGCGTGTTTGAAATGCCCGCGTTTGCGGAAGGGACCCGCGCCGTTGCGGAAGCCTGCGCGGAGTGCAAGGGCACGACCATCATCGGCGGCGGCGACTCCGCCTCCGCGGTCAAGAAGCTTGGCTTTGCCAAGCAGATGACGCATATCTCCACGGGCGGCGGCGCGTCCCTTGAATTCCTCGAGGGCAAGGTGCTGCCGGGCGTTGCCGTGCTCAACGACAAGAAATAAACGGAACCCTCCGCCGGAGCGCGCGATGCCGCGCGCTCCGGCGGTTCAACAATCGCCGCCGGCTTGGCGACGGATCAACCCATTTGGAAAGGAATCGTTATCATCATGAGAAAACCGATTATCGCAGGCAACTGGAAGATGAATATGACCCCCGCGGAGGCCGAACAGCTCATCGTGGAGCTCATCCCGCTCGTGAAGGACGCGGCGTGCGACGTCGTCGTCTGTCCGCCGTACGTCGACCTGGCGGTCGTTGGCAAGCTGCTCGTCGGCACCAACATCAAGCTCGGCGCGCAGAGCATTCACTGGGCGCCCAAGGGCGCGTTCACGGGAGAGATCAGCGCGGATATGCTGCTGGCCATGGGCGTGAGCTACGCCATCGTCGGCCACAGCGAGCGCAGGCAGTATTTCGGCGAGACCGACGAAACGGTCAACAAGCGCGCCAAGGCCGCGCTGGAGGCGAACATTACGCCCATCATCTGCGTTGGCGAGTCCCTCGAACAGCGTGAAAACGGCGTGACCGACACCATCGTGAGCAAGCAGACCGTCGCCGCCTTCGCGGGCTTTTCCGCGGAAGAGGCCGAGCGCTGCGTGATCGCCTACGAGCCCATCTGGGCCATCGGCACGGGCAAAACCGCGACGAGCGAAGACGCGAACGCCACCATCAAGGTCATCCGCGACGCCATCGCGGGCGTTTACGGCGCGAAGGTCGCCGACGCGGTGCGCATCCAGTACGGCGGCAGCATGAACCCGAAGAACGCAAGCGAGCTCATGGCGATGCCGGCGATCGACGGCGGGCTCATCGGCGGCGCGAGCCTCAAGAGCGAAGACTTTTCAAAGGTGGTCCACTTCTGATGACGAAACCGATCACCGCTTTGATCATATTGGACGGCTTTGGCTGCTCCAAAGAAAAGGAATTCAACGCCATCAAAGCCGACGGCGCGGTGAATATTTCTCGCCTCTGGGAAGAGTATCCGCATGTGCAGATCGCGGCCAGCGGCATGGACGTCGGCCTGCCGGACGGGCAGATGGGCAACAGCGAGGTCGGCCACCTCAACATCGGCGCGGGCCGGATCGTCTACCAGGAACTCACGCGCATCACCAAGGCGATTTCCGACGGGGACTTCTTTACGAACGAAGCGTTTCTCGCCGCGGTGGAAAACTGCAAGCGCCACGACAGCGCGCTGCACCTGATGGGCCTGCTCTCGGACGGCGGCGTGCACTCGCACAACACGCACCTCTACGCGCTGGTTCGTCTGGCCAAGGACGCCGGGCTGAAAAAGGTCTACGTGCATTGCTTCATGGACGGGCGCGACACGCCGCCAAGCAGCGGCAAGTGCTATGTCGAGGAGCTGCAGGCCGAGCTGGATAAGATCGGCGCGGGCAAGATCGCGACCGTCATGGGCCGCTACTATGCCATGGACCGCGACAATCGCTTTGAACGCGTGGAGAAAGCCTACGCCGCGCTGGTGTATGGCGAGGGCGTGACGGCGAATTCCGGTGCGGAAGCCATGCAGCAAAGCTATGACAAGGGCGAGACGGACGAATTCGTGCTGCCGACGGTCGTGCTGGAAAACGGCGCGCCGACGGGCAAGATCTGTGCAAACGACAGCGTGATCTTCTTTAACTTCCGACCCGACCGCGCGCGCGAAATCACGCGCACGCTGGTGTTTGACGATTTCGACGTGTTCCCGCGCAAAGGCGGATTTTTTCCGCTCTACTACGTCTGCATGACGCAGTATGACAAAACCTTCGGCGAGCGCGTCCATGTGGCCTACAAGCCGGAATCTCTGACCAACACCTTCGGCGCATACATCTCCGAAAAGGGCCTGACCCAGCTTCGCATTGCGGAGACGGAGAAATACGCGCACGTCACCTTCTTCTTCAACGGCGGCGTGGAAGCGCCGAACCCCGGCGAGGACCGCGCGCTGATCGCCTCCCCGAAGGTGGCGACGTACGACCTCAAGCCCGAGATGAGCGCCTTCGAAGTGGCCGACGAGGCCGTCAGGCGCGTCGAGAGCGGTAAATACGACGTGATGATCCTCAACTTCGCCAACCCCGACATGGTCGGCCATACGGGCGTGATGGCTGCGGCAACCGCCGCGGTGCACGCGGTGGACGCCTGCGCGGCAAAGGTTGTGGACGCCATCCTCAAGACGGGCGGCCGCTGTATCATCACCGCGGACCACGGCAACTGCGAGAAGATGTGGGACGAGGCGGAGCACGCGCCCTTTACCGCGCACACGACGAACCCCGTGCCTTGCATCCTCGTGGACAATGGGCGCAGGAGCGTTACGCTCCGCGAAGGCGGACGGCTGAGCGATCTTGCGCCGACGCTGCTGGGTCTGCTGGGCCTGCCGGTGCCGAAGGAAATGACCGGAAAAACGCTGATCGTCGGCTGATTTTCGGCGGGGTTTTGCTTGCATTCAAGCCGGGTGCGTGTTATAATCGTTAGGCTTGGGCGCCGGGAAAGTCCGTCCCGGGCGGAATCTTGCAGATGATTGCTCCGCGCGGTGCGTATGACGCGCGCGCCGGAGATCGAAAATTGGAGGAATTGTCAAAATGGAAACTGCGGCGCTTATCATTCGCATCGCGCTGATGTTGATCTCGGTCCTGCTCGTTGTCGTCGTGCTGCTGCAGAAGACGAAAAGCTCCGGCCTCGGCGCTTCGTTCGGCGGGGAGACCACCTCGTTTACCGCCAAAGGCAAGGCCGCAAGCCGCGAGGCGAAACTTCAGAAACTGACGATCGTCCTTGCGTCAATCGTCGGTGTGCTTGCGCTGTTATTGACCATCTTCTAACGGTCGGCTGAGCGAATTACATGCGGCGTGCCGGCGAGGCGCGCCGCTTTTGTCTGCGGATACCGCAAAACG
>JAAYUE010000052.1 GCA_012517905.1 Clostridiales bacterium
ACTTGAAATGTGGTATAATCTTGGCAGTCCATAGTGATTGCCTCCTCTGGCAGTTTGGGTGTGTAGTGACTCCATTCTACCATGTGGAAAAATCGCTATGGATTTTTTTCTCAAGTGTCCATCTTCATTTTACAATCGACCCCACAATTTTAGATACTGAAAAAGGTATTATTCCGGGATCAGTTATAAAAAAAGAAAAAAGACGTGTGGCAAAGTTCATTCTCATCGAGAAACACAAAGCGTCATCAGTTTTCGACAAAATTGAAGAGCTTACGCGAGGTTATATAATTTATCAAGCCATATATTTTTTTGAGAAACAACCTTCTATGGTCTCGACGGTTGATTTGAAAGATGTAATTGTCTATCTTGACACTCCTGTTTTAATTGATGCACTCGAGTATAGGAACGCTGAAGGAACTAGGACAGTAAAGGATATCATTAATTTAATACAACATCTTGGTGGAGCAGTTAAGGTATTTTCCCATAATGTGGAAGAGCTTCAAGGCATTCTTGAAAAGTACTGTGAAGTATTTCCAAATACAAATACGTTTAAACTTGATGGCTTATTACGAAAATATAAATCCAAACTCGGTATTTTAGCTATATCACAAAATCTTACAAATGTAATACGGGAAGAACTAGAAATTGTGGATGCGCCTCCTCTTGGGATTTTATCAGATTGGGAGACATTGAATATAGAAGAAGCAATTAAACGGCACTATATGCAATCTCTTGAAAAGCTACCCCCAAACGATACAATCATAGGTAAAAAAAGAATTGAAAATGACACACGTTCCCTTATGGCAGTTGTAAGAGCAAGAAATGGAAATACACCTACAACTTTTAGTCAGTGCAATGCAATTTTACTTTCAGACAGCAAAACAGCAAGAAGAACATATACAAGTCTTCGTAAAGGAGCACCAACAAATGAGATAAATTTCGTTTATAGTGTGATGGATTTGAGCTGTATACTATGGTTGTCTAGCTCAAGATGCTCTTCAAAACTTCGAGAAGATATGTTGCTATATAGTGTTTCAGCGACAATAGAAGCAAGTGATCGAGTCATAAAAAAGATGCTTCAATATACTCGCGAACTTGAAGTCGTTGGCAAAATTCGTCCTGAAACAGCGTTATTAATGCGATCAAATCCAAGAGCCAAAGAGATTATAGCGGATTTGAGTGATAATGATCCCTCGCAAATTACTGAACACATTGTAATCAATGCGGCGAATGAACTGATGATCGAAGAAAAAGCAAATCGGAGAGCTATTCCAAAGATGAAAGCATGGAAAAAAATTACATCTATCGGGATTTCTTCAATAGTTGGTTTAATCTTATTTAGCTTAATTGTATTACCACTTGTTCTTCAAGCTATGCAGCTTATATTGGTGAATAGTGCATGGCAAATATTGATTCCAATGATACTTGGAGTTTTAGGTTCGTTGTACTTTCTCTTAAGTGAAAAGCACTCGATAAAACACCTTGGAACAATAGCAGGTAATTTGGTCGAAGATCGTATTCTAGAGAGAGAGATTAAAGAAGCTCGCAAACATGCAGAATATTTCACGAAGTGAACCGGTTTTCTATTCAATAAATATTGGGGGTTATTTCCAATTGTGTAAGAACTACAAAACCGATTGCGCTGTTCAAAAGCGTTATCATTTGCTAGAATAATGGTAGCGCAGTGCGATTGCGCCGCGCGCAACAGAAAGGATATGAAGCATATGCAGATCGATGCAAGGGGGCTGGCCTGCCCGCAGCCCGTCATCATGGCAAAAAAAGAACTGGACGGCGGCTGCCGGGATCTGACCGTGCTCGTCGATAACCGTTCCGCGGTGGAAAACCTCACGCGCCTCGGCAACTCCGCGGGCGTGCACGTCGCGTCCGGAGAAGCGGAGGGCGGTTTTTTCGTCCGCCTGACCGGCGAAGCCAAACCGGTCGAGCAGCCCGTGATCTCCTGTCCGACGACGGGGAGCGGATATGCGGTGTTTATCGGCCGCGATACGGTGGGGTCCGGCGACCACACGCTTGGCTATAATCTGCTGAAGATGGCGCTCTACACGCTTGCGCAGGGCGACAGCGTGCCGGCGTATGTGCTCTTTATGAACGGCGGCGTGAAGCTGCCCGCCGGCGAAGAGCCGCAGGTGATCGACAGCCTCATCTCGTTGATCGAAAAAGGCAGCATCGTGCTGGTTTGCGGCACATGCCTGAACTACTACGGCCTGACGGACCAGCTCAAGATCGGCACCGTCAGCAATATGTACGACATCATGAGCGCCATGCAGCGCGCGGACAAGGTGATTTCGCTTTGACAAACGGCTACTGGCTCTTTGCCTTCGACTCGCCGCATGCGGCCATTGCGGCGCAGCGGCTGCTGGCAAGCTGCGGCGCGGTGGTCATGCCGACGCTGCGGGCCATCACCGCCAGCTGCGGCATGTCGCTTCGGCTGCGGGACGAAACCATCGAGCGGGCGAAGGAGCTCCTGCGCGCGTCTTCGATCGACCCGACGCTCTATCGCCTCTACCGCGTGGAGCAGGAAGGGAAAGAGACGCGCTGCACCCGGACCGCAGTATAAGATACCGCGCAAAACGACGATCCGCCGGATATCCGGCGGATTTTTGCTTGCTCGCTGGTATGTTGTTTTCCATATGGGAGATACTTCACAAAATAGATATAAATTTTTTGATGAAATACATTGACAGATGAGGTATATAACGTTAAGATATACCTGCAAACGGAAAGGAGGTGCGCCATGTCCGTTGCATCGGAACTCATTCGTGGGAACACGGAGACGATCATCCTGGCGCAGCTGATGAAAGGCGACGGCTATGGATACATGGTCAACAAGGCGATTTTAAACCTGACGGGGGGAAGGTTTGAGCTCAAGGAGGCGACGCTGTACACGGCGTTTCGCAGGCTTGAGGACGCGGGCTGCATCGTGTCGTACTGGGGGGACGAGACGACCGGCGCGCGGCGCAGATACTACTCCATCACCGATCTTGGAAAAGAATCGTTTCGGCTGCGGAAGAAGGAATGGGAGACTGCGGAAACAGTCATCGACAAGCTATTGGAAGAAGGAGTATAAGGGGAATCCATATGAACGAGAAACTCAGAAATTACATCGACGGCCTCTTTGAAAACGCGCCGAAAACAGTGCGCGCGGTGGAACTCAAAGAGGAGATGTATCAGAACCTGACCGACAAATACAACGACCTGCTCGCCGAGGGAAAGAGCGAGGAGTCCGCCTACAATATCGCCGTGGTGAGCATCGGGGACGTGCAGAGCCTGATCGACGGACTCAGCGGCGAAAAGCACATGGTGAGCGCGGAGAGCAAGAAGCGTTCCGCCATCATGATTGCAATCGCCATTGCGCTCTATATCCTCAGCCCGGTTCCGGTCATTTTGATTCAGAGGGAAATGGGGCTGATGCTGCTCTTCCTGTTCGTCGCGGTAGCGACGGCGCTTCTCATCTACAACGGCGTCACCCGCGAGCGCTATGTCAAGGCGGACGACACCATGGTGGAAGAGTTTAAGGAATGGAAGCAGAACAACAAACAGAAGGACAAGGCCGTCGGCGCGATCGTCGGTTCGTTCTGGCTCATCGCCGTGTGCGTATACATCGTCGTGAGCTTTCTGACCGGCGCATGGCACATCACGTGGATCATATTCCTGATTGCGGCGGCCGTCGCTTCGATGATCAGGGGCATATTCATGCTCAAGCAATAGGGGGGACATAACAATATGCGAACAGCAGGGATTATTCGAATCGTCATCGGGCTCATCATCGCGGTGCTGCTCACCGCAATCCTTGTCGTACTGCTCACGGGCAACAGCGTCTTTGACCGCCTCGGCTGGGACGGCGGCTGGATCGGCCGCATCGTGGAGCGCGGCGTCTATATGTCCGGCGGCGTAAACGCGGATACGAATGAGATCGTGGTTTCGGAGCAGGCGCGCGTTTCGGCGGGCACGGTGGAGAAGATAAAGATCGACTGGGTGGCGGGCAGCGTGACTCTGCGCGCCGGCAGCGGCAGCGACATCGTGTTTTATGAGACGTCCTATCGCGACCTGACCGAGCGGCAGAAGATGCGCTACAGCGTATCGAGCAGCGGCGTGCTGCAGATTCGCTATTGCGACGATCTGGACAACATCTTCAACTGGTTCAGTGTGGACGCGAACATGCCGGCAAAAGAGCTGACCATGGAAGTGCCCGCCAGCCTGATCGGCAAACTCTCGCAGATCGATATCGAGACCGTTTCTGCGGGCATCGACCTCGCGGGCATGTATGGGCTTAAGACCGACCTCTCCACCGTCTCCGGCGGAATCCGCTGTGCGGACGTGATCTGCGACGATCTCAAGCTCTCCTCCACGAGCGGAACTATCGCCTGCGAAAACAGCTCCGGTAAATCGATCGATCTTGAAAACGTCAGCGGCAGCATTCGCACCGAGGGTAAATTCGACCAGATCGATGTGAACACCGTCTCCGGCAGCGTGCGCCTCGACTGCGCAAACGTGCCGGAAAAGATCGAGGTGGACGGCGTGAGCGGCAGCATCTCGATCGCCCTGCCTGAAGGCGCGGGCTTCACCGCGAAGCTCGACTCGGTCAGCGGCTCCATCAGCTGCGACTTCCCGGGCACGCTTGGCGACGATAAGGTCGTCGTCGGCGACGGCGACGCGAGCTACCGCTTCAACACGGTCAGCGGCAGCCTCAAAATCGAGAAGAACTGACAGACCCGACCATCAAACGTTTGCGCGCCGGCGGATTTCCGCCGGCGTTTTTTGCGTATCAAAGCAGGATATGAAGGTCGGAATCCGTTGTCCATACTGCCGTTCGGCGTTTGATCGGGGTTGGCGTGCGTGATATAATCGAACCGTTCGTATAAAAAAACATACCGCTGGCGGCGGACGGGGAGGGACAGGTATGACGCTTGTATGGAATATTCTCGTTGTTTTGATCATGGTGTTCGGTCCGAGGCTGATGGTTTCGCTCTCAAAGCGGGTGCGCGTGCTCGGCATGCTGGGGCCGGTGTTCCTCTGCTACGCGGGCGGCATTCTGCTCAGTCTCGTGCTTCCCGAAACGAAGATCGCCATGGATATCGCGGAAATTCTGGTGCCCATCGCGATTCCGCTGATCCTGTTTTCCGCGGACCTTTCCAGCGTCAAGCGGCTGGCAAAGCCGATGTTGAACTCGTTTCTTTTGATGGTGGTCGCCGTGACGCTGGTCGCCGGAGTCGCCTTTTTCATCTTCCGCAGCCTGATTCCCGAGGCATATAAATACGCGGGCATGATCATCGGCCTCTACACGGGCGGTACGCCGAACCTCATGGCCATCGGCTCCGCGCTGTCCGTAAGCGAATCGCACATCGTGCTGGCGAACGCCTCGGACGTGGTGGTCGGCGGGGTCTATTTCCTGCTGCTGATCTCCGCGATGCCGAGGATTGCGCGCCGCTTCCTCAAGCCGTTTACCGACGCGGGGGCGGGCGAGGATGCGGACTATATCGCATCCATGGAGAAGAGCTTTGTGCCGGACAAAGAGGTGTTTTCGCTCCGGCAGATCGTGCGGCATTTTCCGATACTGCTGCTTGGCGTGCTCTCCCTTGCGATTGCGGCGGGGATCGCGCTGCTTTTCACGGGTACGCTGAACGTCGTGATCATCATGCTCGTGGTCACCACCTGCGGCATCGGATTTTCGTTCATCAAAAAAGTGCGCACGGCGCCGGGGTCCTATATGGTCGGACAATATCTGATCCTGATGTTCTCCTTCGGCATCGGGCTTTCGTTTAACTTTGGCGATCTGAACAAAGCGGCGCTGCTGATGCTCGCGATGTTCGCAACCGCGCAGTTTGGCTCCCTGATCGTACATCTGCTGCTCTGCAAAGCCTGCAAAATTGACTCCGACACCTCGCTGATCACCTCGACGGCCGGCCTGTACGGGCCCGCGTTCATCGTGCCGGTTGCGGACGCGATGGGAAACCGCGAGGTGGTGCTGCCCGGCCTGATCTGCGGTATTCTCGGCTATGCCATCGGAAATTACCTCGGAATCGGAATGGCCATTGCGTTGAAGTTCATCGGCGGCTAAAATAGAGTTGAGGAACAATTCTGCTCTGTAACGACACATCAATCGACGAACGATGGAGGCGCTGACGTTATGCTGCCCATTCGAGCCAAACTGACAAACGGAGCGTTCGACGACGCGCTGATCTATCTCTATGGAACCGAGTACGAGGCGCAGAAGGTAAAATACGGCGCGCTGGCCGACGCGTTTGAAGGCGTGATGGGACAGACCGACGCGGCGATGTTTTTCAGCGCGCCGGGGCGCAGCGAGATCGGCGGCAACCACACGGACCACCAGCTCGGGCGCGTGCTTGCGGCGGCGGTGACCATGGACACCCGCGCGGTCGTCGCCCGACGGGACGACAACGTCGTGCGCATCCATTCGCAGGGATACACGCCGGTGTTTGTGTCCCTCGATAACCTCTCGCCGAACGCCGCCGAGAAAAACGCGAGCGAAGCGCTGGTGCGCGGCATTGCGGAGCGCCTGACGCAGAGCGGATATCGCGTCGGCGGGTTTGACGCCGTGACGGCTTCGGACGTGCCGAAAGGCTCCGGCCTTTCCTCCAGCGCGGCGTTCAGCATACTGGTCTGCACGATTTTTTCGGAATTGTACAACGACGGGCGGATTCCTCCCGTGGAGCAGGCGCTCGTGAGCAAATACGCCGAAAACAGGCACTTCGGCAAGCCCAGCGGGCTGATGGACCAGCTCGCCTGCTCGGTTGGCGGGTTTATCGCCATCGATTTTGAACAGCCCGAGCAGCCCAGGATCGAGAAGATCGAATGCGACCTCGACGCGCTCGGCTACGCCATCTGCATCGTCAACTGCGGCGGCAACCACGCGGACCTGACGCAGGAATACGCGGCGGTGACGAAGGAGATGGGCGATGTCGCCCGCTTCTTCGGCAAGAGCGTGCTGCGCGAGGTGAACGAGGGCGCGTTTTACGCCTCGCTCGGACCGCTGAGAAAAGCGGTGTCCGACCGCGCGCTGCTGCGCGCCATGCACTTTTTCGGCGATAATGCGCGCGTGCCGGAACAGGCCGAGGCGCTCCGGCAAAAGGACATGGATACCTTCCGTCGCCTCATGAACGAAAGCGGGCGCTCGAGCTTCATGCTGCTGCAAAACGTCTGCCCGACGGACCCGTCGGAGCGCGGACTCGCACTCGGGCTCGCGCTCTCGGAGCGCGTGCTGGGCCGTCACGGGGCGTGGCGCGTTCACGGCGGCGGCTTTGCGGGCACGATACAGGCGCTCGTTCCGCTCGGGATGGTGGACGCGTATCAGATGGAGATGGAGCGTGCCTTTGGCGCGGGCTGCTGTTATCGCTTTGCCGTTCGCCCCGTCGGCGGGATAAAGATCGGCTGAAGATCGAGCAAAAGACGAATGAAAAACGCCGCTCTCCGTGCAGGAGAGCGGCGTTTGGTGGTTCTTAAGCGGAAGAATCGGCTCAGAACAGGATGATGGTGATGACGATGAACGCGAGCACGGAAACCATGGTCTGCAGCGAGAGCGACATGGAGACGTCCGCGCGTTCCTGCTCGTTGACCGTGTACATCGTCAGGATATACGGCGCGGGCGTGATGAACAGGATGATGATCGCCCAGCGCATGGCGTCGGACAGCGGAATAAACGCGCCGATGAACAGCAGCGCGGCCGCGCAGAGCAGCGCGCAGACGAGCGTGCGCATCACGACGGAGATGGCCGCGGTCGCAAAGTTTTTCCTGGAAAACTCGATGCCGTAGCCGACCACGATCAGAATGACGCAGGAGAGCGGCGCGGCGACAAAGTCGCAGAGCGACTTGATAAGCTCCGTCGCGCCGGAAGGCGCGAGCGCGCGGGAGACGCCGAGGATGGCGAGGATCGCGCCGGTGAGCATCGACCACGGGATCGGGTTTGTCAGCAGGGCTTTGACGGACTCCTTGGGGGAGCAGCCCATGCGCGCGTTGAGCGCGGCGATGAACCCCGAAAAGACGAAGAGCACGTGGCCGAAGTCCATCAGCGCCAGATAGCGCAGGTTTTGCGCGCCGAAGAGCAGCGCATAGAGCGCGTAGCCAAGCATGCCGACCTCCCAGCCGGTGGTCATGAACTTGAGCATGGGGCTGCGCTTTTCCAACGGTTTGCCGATGAGAAACCCGAGGCCGAGGCCGGCGAATCCGAGCGTGAACATCGTGACGGCAAAGAGCAGGATGTTGGCGGAGTATTCCGCCGTGAAGAAGAGC
The DNA here is from genome assembly GCA_012517905.1 of Clostridiales bacterium. Classification (GTDB taxonomy): domain Bacteria; phylum Bacillota; class Clostridia; order Christensenellales; family CAG-138; genus UBA7703. Next base: position 8,266 of record JAAYUE010000052.1, read on the forward strand.
CCGAAAAGCATCGCGGGCAGGGCGAACTTCATCACGAAGGTCTTCATGCCCTCGATGGCTTCGGCGCTGAGGATGTCGCGCTTACGCGCGAAAAACCCGATGCCGAGAGCGACCAGCAGCGGGAGGATGATCTTGAGGATGGACAGGACGTTTTGCATGATGCTTCTCCAAACAGTTGATCAATCGATGAGATTTGTGAGGAATTATGCCTCCGCGCGGACAAGCGCCGCGAGGCGGGAGATGTGCTCCGGCGTGGTGCCGCAGCAGCCGCCGACGCCCCAGACGCCGCCGGCCGCCAGCAGGCGCATCTGCTCCGCGTAAGCTTTCGGACCGACGAGATACACCGTCTGCCCATCCCGATATTCCGGCAGGCCCGCGTTGGGCTGCATCAGGAGCGGCCGGTGCGCGCATGCTCTAAAGCGCGGCAGCAGCGAAACGAGCTGCTCCGGACCCACGCCGCAGTTGCAGCCGAGCGCATCGACGCCCGCCTCTTCCAGCGCGGCGACGACGGTCTCGATCGGCTCGCTGGTCATGATGTGGCCGTTGGCGTCGTAGGTCATCGTACAGAGCACGGGCAGGCCGCCGCCAAATGATTTTGCGGCCCGGATGCAGACGAGCGCCTCGTCCAGCGCGCCCATGGTTTCGATGAGGATGCAGTCCACGCCTTCGGAAACGCCCGCCTCGATGGATTCGCGGAAATAGGACAGCGCCTCGTCTTCGGTCAGGTCGCCCAGCGGTTCGAGAAACTCTCCGAGCGGGCCGACGTCGAGCGCGACGTAAGCGCTCCGCCCCGAGGCGGCGACGGCCTGCTTCGCCAGCCGTACGCCCGCGGCGGCGAGATCGGCGGGCCGATATGCACCGCGCTTTTGCCGCGGAGCGGTGCTGCCGAACGTATTTGTGGTGACCACATCCGCGCCCGCGGCCAGATACGCCGCGTGCACGGCGCGAACCTGGTCGGGATTCGTGATATTCCACTGGTCCGGCGAGGCGCCCGCGGGCAGACCGGCCGCGAGCAGCATGGTGCCAAAACCCCCGTCGAATACGAGATGCCGTTTTAAAAACGCTTCTGAAAACTGCATGTGCTGGTACTCCTTGTTTCGTCGATTGTACCATGATCGATGGCGGCGCGCAACGCCGCGATCGCATCGGGGTGAAAAAAGCGGCGCGCAGTTGCTGCATCGCCGCTGAATCGACCGTCATCCGCTCAGTCGAGCGCCGTGTTGACGATTTTCGGCGGGCCTTCGAGCAGTTCGGGATTGGTCAGATACTGCTTGAAGCGGCGGAATACGGCGGCAAAATAGCTGCCGGAGCAGATGCGTTCGTCCATGACCACGCCCATGGGCAACGAGCGCTCGAACACGATCTCTTCGCCCTTGCGCACGGGCACCTCGCGCATGTTGCCGAGCGTGATGAGGATGCTCGTGGTGCCGAACTCGTACACATGATGGAAGATGTGGTTCGTGCGGATGCTCGCGAGGTTTGATATCGTCAGGCTTGTGTGAAACGGGCTCGCCTGGATCAGGCTTTTCGGCAGAAGGCCGTAGCGGTCCATCGCCTTGAACAGGCCGACGCCGAAGTTGACGAGGCCGGGGATCTTCAGCAGCGTGCGCACGATGCCGTCCGTGGCGTTCGTGTCCCCCTCAGCGCGGTTTTCGACGACGTAGCGGTCCATGGTCTCGTGCACGGCGAAGATGTCGTCCTCCATATTGAAGTACATCTTGCTCATGGTGCCGTCCAGCTCGCCGGGCTTGAGCACGACCATCGCGACGGAGAACTCGTTTCGCTGGTAGATGCGCTTGTTGGCGATGAAGCGGTTGAGCAGCGGATATTCCGCCGCGGTGCGCACATACGCCGCGAGCACGAGCCCGAGGTGCGAAAAGCGATAGCCCTGCTTTCGTTTTTCGTTGAGATACGCCTGCATGGGCTTGATCGGGATATCGACCTCGATCATGTTCATCGCGTCGTAGCGGTATTTGAGGATATACGGCATCACCGTATAGATGGGGTTCGCGTCCCTGACGCGCCTGCCGTCCTTACGCATGGCGCTCACCTGTCCGTTTCGTTTGAATTTTCCCAACCAGAATACCACAATATTCCGCCATCCCGCAAGTGCGATCGGCGCGCCGCTGTCAGCGGCAAATCTGCGCTGCCCGATGAAATCCGCGCGGGAAATATGATATACTGGAGCGGACGAAACAAAGGGGGATATCGAGAGATGAAACGGATGAACCGATGGATCTGCGCGGCGCTTACGCTGCTGCTCGGCCTTGGACTTTTGGGCTGCTCGGCAAAGCCGCTGCCGGATGGATTCGACGCGGACGAGGTGATAAAAAAGGCCGCCGAAATCGTTCAGCTTTCGACCGACGGCGACTATGACGCGGTGATCGCGATGCTGCGCGACGACCTGAAAGGCGCGGTGACGGCCGACCAGCTCAGGGACGGCTGGGCGCCGGTTTACGAAAAGGCCGGCGCGTTTACCAGCATCACGAAGACCGTGCTCTCCGGCACGGCGGATCAATCCACGGGCGAAACATATGCCGTTGCGCAGGTGCTGGTCAAGCACGCGAGCGCGAGCCTGGTTTACACGCTCTCGTTCGACAAAGACCTTGCGCTTGTGGGCCTCTATCTGAAATAACCACATGCGCGGGCGTGATGAGCGCGGACGGGATGCGCTGCTGACCTATTTTTCGCAATACGGGCTGCTGCTCTGCAACGAAAACGCCGCGCTGCCGTATCTCGAACTGGTCGGCGGCAGCTGGAACGCGGTCGTTTCGCTGATGGAGAGCGGGGACGTTTTTTACAGCCGCTTTTATCAAAACAGGGTCACCTATCTTTCCCGCGAACTCTACGCCGCGCTCAAACCGTATCGACGCAGGCTGGAGCGGCTGGACGGCGAGAGCGCCCGGCTGATGGCCTATCTTGACGCGGCGGGCGAGGCGAACGCCGCGGAAATGCAGGCCGCGTGCCGGCTCGATCGCAAAGCGCAGACAAAGGCGCTTGACCGGCTTGTTTCGGAGCTGCTGGCCACCGTGATCCGCCGGGACGCGACGATTCGCGAAAACTGGTGCACGTTTTGTTACGGGCCGGCCGAGCGATGGGAAGAGAAGCACCCGGAGGAACGCTGTTTCGCCGCTTCCGACGAAGCCGAGCGGCTGCTGAGCGGGCTGTTCACCAAAGACCAGATCAAAAAGTTGTTGAAATGAAATGCGCCTTCTTGCGCAGGAGGGAACCGACCGACATGCTCAACCCGGAAACGATCGATGCGTACTGTACGTTGCTGGAAACCGAACTGATGCCCGCGACGGGCTGCACCGAACCCATCGCCATCGCCTTTGCGGCGGCGACCATGCGGAACGCGCTCGGCGGCCGGCCGGAGCGGATGCTCGTCCGCGTCAGCGGCAACATCCTGAAAAACGCAAAGAGCGTGGTCGTGCCCGGCACGGGCGGCAGAAAGGGCATTGCGGCTGCTGCTGCGGCCGGCGTTGTCGCGGGCGACGCGTCCCGCCTGCTCGAGGTGATCGACGCCGTGTCCCCCGTCGAACGCGAGCAGATCGGTGCATACCTGAAGGATACGCCGATCCCAGTCGAATGCGTCGAGGACGGCCTGACGCTGGACATCCGCGTGACCGGCTGGCGCGGCGAAGACACGGCGTGCGTCCGCATTGCGGGCGCGCACACCAACATCGTGCACATCGAGCGAAACGGAGCAACGCTTCGCGACGAGCCGGTTGTGGACGCGGATCACGAGAGCGACGCGCCGGGCATTCTCAACACGGCGGACATCGTCGCCTTTGCGGACACGGTGGACCTGCGCCGCGTCGAGGCGCCGCTGAAGCGGCAGCTCTCGCTGAATCTCGCGATTTCGGAATACGGCCTGGGCCGCAGCTGCGGCGCGAACATCGGCCGCGTGTTGCTCAGCGGGGCGGAGGACCTGATCACCCGCGCGCGCGCCTGGGCGGCCGCGGGATCGGACGCGCGCATGAGCGGCGAGGAACTGCCCGTCGTCATCGTCTCCGGCTCCGGCAATCAGGGGATCACCGCGAGCGTGCCCGTCGCCGTCTGGGCAAAAGAGCGCGGGTTTGGCGAAGAGGCGCTGCTGCGCGCGCTGATCGTCTCCAACCTTGTGACCATCCATCAAAAGACCGGCATCGGGCGGCTCTCCGCCTTTTGCGGCGCGGTCTGCGCGGGTTGCGGCGCGGGCGCTGGCATCGCCTATCTCGAGGGCGGCGGCTACGACGGCGTTGCGCACGCGGTGGTCAACGCGCTCGCCATCATCAGCGGCATGGTGTGCGACGGGGCAAAGGCGAGCTGCGCGGCGAAGATCGCCGCCGCGGTGGACGCGGGCATTCTCGGCTACCGCATGTATACGCAGAAGCAGGAGTTTGTCAGCGGGGACGGCATCGTGGTCAAAGGCGTGGACAACACCATCCGCAACGTCGGTCGCCTCGCCAAGGACGGCATGCGCACGACCGAAGCGGAAATCCTCTCGATCATGCTGGAAACGGAGACAAAATAACCGATTACATAAAACGCAAAGCGCCCATGCGGGCGCCTTGTTGTATGTTTTATGCGGCAGGACGAGCTGCAGACGGGTTACGGCCAGTATACCTGCTCCACAAGCGAAACGCGCCCGTCGCTTTCGACCGTAATATAATAGAAATAGGTGTTTGTCAAAAGCGTGGGGTCGAGCGCGTAGATGGCGCGGAAATCCGAAGCGTTGGACGGCACGGGCGTTGCGCCCTCGACGAATTCGCCGCTGGTCTGCACCATGAGGCTCAGCGAAACGTCGTCCAGATCGATCTCTCGCAGCTGCGGATTCGTGTTTTTCTTGACGTATTCGGAGTCGGCGAAATTGTCCACCAGCTCCTGTGCGTCCGCTAATGAATACCCTTCGTGATCGACCAGAAACGCGACGGCGTCTTCCCCGCGCAGCATGTCGAAATAGTCGAATTTGGCAACGCCGGTGTCCGGATCGAACGAGACGAGGTCCGCATAACTGGAGTACATGCGCGGGCTCTGCGGGGTCGGCGTGGGTTCCGGCGTTGCGATGGCGGTCGGGGTCGGCGCGGGCGGTTCTGTCGGCGTGGGCAATTCCGTCGGCGTGACGGCGGGGGACTGGGCCGTGGTGACTGCGGGCGATGGCGTTTCCGCCGCGGGAGCGGCCGTCGGCTCCGGTGCGGCCGGGCCGGTGCAGGCGGCGAGCAGCAGCGCCGCCGTGAGCAGGGCGATGAGTAAACTGCGGTTGCGTTTCATATTGCGACACCCTTCCTTTCCGTTAGTTGGTTTCTCATGTATTTGCTTTTCATGAAAGCCGAGCGTGTTCAAGTGAATTGTCAAACTAAGTGCAACACTTAAGGAGTTCACACTCCCACAAAGACTGAGGCGAACAGAAGCTAAGAACTTTACGAGGCCTGGCGTTGAGAAGCGCCAGGTTTCGTTTTAGAGTGTCGGGGCTGACTCTGGAAAGGTTGCGGCCCTTCGG
>JAAYUE010000053.1 GCA_012517905.1 Clostridiales bacterium
CGCAAGGATGTGTCCCGACAGCGTGATCACCGTGGAAAGGGCGTGAGCAAATGGCAAAAGAGCTTTGGAAGGGCAACGAGGCGATCGCCGAGGCCGCCATCCGCGCGGGATGCCGCTATTTCTTCGGCTACCCGATCACCCCGCAAAACGAAATTCCCGAATATTTCTCCCGGCATCTGCCGGAGCACGGCGGCTGCTTTTTGCAGGCCGAGAGCGAAGTCGCCGCGATCAACATGGTGTACGGCGCCGCGGGCGCGGGCGCGCGCGTGATGACGTCCTCCTCCTCGCCCGGCATCAGCCTCAAGCAGGAGGGCATCAGCTATCTCGCCTGCGCGGAACTCCCCGCCGTGATCGTCAACATGATGCGCGGCGGACCGGGCCTTGGCAACATCGCGCCGTCGCAGGCGGACTACTATCAGGCGACGCGCGGCGGCGGAAACGGGGACTACCGCACGGTGGTGCTCGCGCCGGCGACGATTCAGGAGGCGGCGGAACTCACGCAGGAAGCCTTCGACATCGCGGACTTTTACCGCATTCCCGTCATGGTGGCGGCGGACGGCATGATCGGCCAGATGATGGAGGCGATCGAGTGGCATACGCCCGCGCCGCGCGCGCTGCCTCCGAAGGATTGGGCGACCGACGGCACGAAGGGTGAGCGGACGCATCGCGTCGTCACCTCGCTGTTCATCGACGCAAAGGACTGCGCAATTCAAAACAGGAGATTGCAGGAAAAATACGAGCGCATCGTGGAGCACGAAATCCGCTTTGAAGCGTTCATGTCCGAAGACGCCGAAATCCTCTTTGTCGCATACGGTACGACCGCGCGCATCGCGCACGCGGCCGTGCTGCAACTCCGCCGGCAGGGCGTGAAGGCCGGGCTGTTCCGCCCGATCTCCCTCTGGCCGTTTCCGGAAGCCGCGCTGCGTTCGCTCGCGCAGGCGGCGGCCGTGAAAGCCGTCGTCACCGTGGAGATGAGCATGGGCCAGATGATTGACGACGTACGGCTCGCGGTCGACGGCGCAAAACCCGTCCGGTTCGTCGGCGCGGGCGGCGGAACGATTCCCCAGCCGGCAGAGCTGGTCCGCGAGGCGAACGCGGCGCTCGGGAGGCATGTCGCATGAGTATCGTATATCAGCGTTCCAGGGGATTGACCGGCGCGGAAATGCACTATTGCCCCGGCTGCACGCACGGCGTGGTGCACAAGCTGGTGGCCGAGGCGCTCGAGGAACTGGGTCTGATCGGGTCCGCCGTCGGCGTCGCCCCGGTCGGCTGTTCGGTGTTTGCCTACAACTACTTTGCCTGCGACATGCAGGAGGCTGCGCACGGGCGCGCGCCCGCCGTCGCCACCGGCATCAAGCGCACGCACCCCGACCTTGCGGTGTTCACCTATCAGGGGGACGGCGATCTCGCCGCCATCGGCACCGCGGAGATCGTCCACGCCGCCATGCGCGGGGAAAAGATCACCACGATCTTCATCAACAACGCGATCTACGGCATGACGGGCGGCCAGATGGCGCCGACCACGCTGCTGGGGCAAAAGGCGACCACCGCACCCCAGGGACGGGACAAGGCGCATTACGGCATGCCCATCCGCATGGCGGAACTGCTCTCCACGCTAGACGGCTGCGTCTATGCCGAGCGGGTCACGGTTGTGGACGTCCCCAACATTCTGAAAGCGAAGAGAGCGATCAAAAAGGCGTTCGAACTGCAGGTATCGGGCGCGGGCTTTACGTTTGTCGAGGTGCTCTCCACCTGCCCGACCAACTGGGGCCTGACGCCGCTGGAGGCCGTCGACTGGCTCAAGACGAACATGATTCCCTACTACCCGCTGGGCGTGACCGCAGACAGAACGGAGGCAACCTGATATGACACACGAGATCATCATTTCCGGATTTGGCGGACAGGGCGTGATGGCCCTCGGCAAAACGATTGCGGAGGCCGGCATGAAAGAGGGGCTTTGCGTCAGCTGGATGCCGAGCTACGGCCCCGAGATGCGCGGCGGCACCGCAAACTGCTCCGTCGTGTTGAGCGAGGACGAAATCATCTCGCCGATGGTGCTCAACCCCACGGAGCTCATCGTCATGAACAAACCGTCGCTCGTCAAATTTGAGCCGCAGCTGGCAAGCGGGGGCACGCTCTTTGTCAACAGCAGCATCATCGAGATCAAAGCGTCCCGAAAGGACGTTACGGCTTACTACATCCCCTGCCTCGATATCGCAAACGAGCTGGGCAGCGCAAAGGTGGCCAATATGGTCATGCTCGGCGCTTACATGGAGGCGACCGGTCTGCTCCGGCCCGACACCGTTCGGGAGATCTTTCTGCATCTGTTCACGGGCGCAAAGGCGGCGCTGGTCGAGCTGAACGTCGAGGCGCTGCGCCGCGGCGCAAAGCGGCTGTCCGAGGAGGCGACCCATGCGTATCCCAATCTCAAAAACCGCATCGCCTAAGACAAAACCCGAGGACGAGTCGCGCCTGGGATTCGGCTGCGTATTCACCGACCATATGTTTATTGCGGACTACGACGACGCGCGCGGCTGGCATGACGCGCGCGTCGTACCATACCAGCCCTTTTCCATCGACCCCGCGTCGCCGGTGCTGCACTATTCCCTCGAGGTGTTCGAAGGGCTCAAGGCATACCGCCATGCAAACGGCTCGATCGGGCTGTTTCGTCCGGCGCTGAACTGCGAGCGCTTCAACCGCAGCGCCGAACGAATGTGCCTGCCGCAGATCGACGCCGCGCTGCAGCTCGAGGCCATCGAAACGCTGGTCGACCTGGAGCGGGACTGGGTGCCGGGCTCTCCGGGGACGTCGCTCTACATCCGTCCGGCGATGATCGGGGACGGCGCCCGCCTCGGCATCAGCCGGGCGCAGCGCCACATCTACTTTATCATCTGCTCCCCTTCCGGTTCATTTTACCCAAACGGCATCCGGCCCGTCCGAATCCATATCGAGGACGCATATGTGCGCGCCGCAGCGGGCGGAACGGGCGGCGTCAAGACCGGCGGCAACTATGCCGCAAGCCTCCTTGCCACGGCAAACGCCAAGGAGCGGGGCTACGATCAGGTGCTCTGGCTGGACGCCCGCGAGCGCCGCTATATCGAAGAGGTCGGCGCCATGAACGTGATGTTCGTCATCGACGGCGCGCTGGTCACTCCGCCGCCGACGGCAGTATCCTCGAAGGCATCACCCGCAGGAGCGTGCTGGAGCTCGCCGAGAGTCTCGGTCTGCAAACCTGCGAGCGGGCAATCCGCGTCGACGAGCTGTTTCAGGCCCATCGCGAGGGCGCGCTGAGCGAAGCCTTCGGCACCGGCACCGCGGCGGTCGTCTCCCCCATCGGAGAGCTGGAATACAGGGGCGAACGCATCCGCCTCGGCGAAACGATCGGCCCCGTCGCAAGGCGGCTTTACGATCTGCTCACCGGCATACAAACAGGCCGCGTTCCTGACGAACGCGGCTGGACGCGGATTGTTCCAAGGGAAAACGACTAGACGCAGGGCTGCGGCTTTCAGCCCCAGATCACATCCTGTATTCGCCGCTGGCGATGTACGGAATCCATTCCGCAACGTTGACCGCATGGTCGGCCATGCGCTCGACATATTTGTTGATCAACAGGTAGTCCACATACTGCTCTACCTCGTCGGGCCGCTGCCTGATCATTTCGCAGAGCTCGCTCATCGTGTTTTCAAAGCGCTCGTCCACAATCTCATCCCGCTGCACCACCTCCGCCGCCAACGCCGTATCCAGCCTGACGAAGGCGGATATGGTGTCGCACACCATGGATTTCATCACGCGGATGGTCTCGCGGATGCCCAGCGGCGGCGCGACCGGCGAACGCTCGGAGAGACGGATCACATAGACCGAGATGTCGCTGCAATGGTCGGCGATACGCTCCAGATCGGACACGATGCGCATGATGGAAGCGATCCTCCGCCAGTCGGACGCGATCGGCGCCTGCTTGACGACCAGATCGATGCAGTATTTTTCAATGGAACGCTCCATGTGGTCGAACACGTCGTCGCCTTCAATCAACTCGTTCGCCAGCGCGACGTCCAGCATGTCCACCGCCAGCGCGAGTTTGTCGATCGCGTTTTCGATCTCCGTGCTCATGGTCAGAAGATCGTTGTTGAGCTTATCCAGCTCGTCCGCATATTGAATTCTTGGGCTCATTCGGATTTGTCCTCCTGTTTATGATTAACCGAACCGTCCGGTGATGTAGTCTTCCGTCTTTTTCTGCTCGGGCTGCGAAAAAAGCTTCATGGTACTGTCGTATTCGATCAGCTCTCCCAAAAGGAAAAACGCTGTTTTGTCGGAGATGCGGCTCGCCTGCTGCATGTTGTGCGTGACGATCACGATGGTATACTCCTTCTTCAGCTCGACCGCCAGATCTTCGATCTTCATGGTTGAAATCGGGTCCAGCGCGGACGTCGGCTCGTCCATCAAAATGACCTCGGGCTCCACCGCGAGCGTCCGCGCGATGCAGAGGCGCTGCTGCTGCCCGCCGGAGAGACCCATCGCGCTTTTGTGCAGACGGTCCTTTACCTCGCCCCAGATCGCGGCCTGCCGGAGGCTCTTTTCCACGATATCGTCCAGCTGCGATTTTTTTCGAATCCCGTTGATGCGCGGGCCGTACGCCACGTTTTCATAGACGCTCTTGGGAAAGGGGTTGGGCTGCTGAAACACCATGCTCACGCGCTTTCTCAGTTCGATGGCGTCCATCTCTTCAAAAATATCCGATTGATCCAGCAGCACGGTGCCGTTGACGCGCACGTTCGGCTCCAGATCGTTCATGCGGTTCAGCGTCTTCAAAAAGGTGGATTTGCCGCATCCGGAAGGGCCGATCAGCGCGGTCACTTCGCGCGCTTGAATGTCCATGCTCACGCCCTTGATCGCCTGAAAGTCGCCGTAAAACAAGTCCAGCGAGCGGACGGAAAATTTGGTGTCCTGTTCCATTTACATGAGCCCTCCCTGTTTTTTGTTGATCCGCTTGGAGAGCATGCGCGCCAGCAGGCTGAAGCCGAGCACCATCACGATCAGCACCGCCGAAGAAAAGTTTGCAATCGCCGCCGAGTTCGGGTTCATACTGCCTTCGGTGCGCATCACCCAGATGTGCAGCGAGAGCGTCTCGCCCGGGCGGAACGGGTTGAGGGGACAGGTCGGGGAGGTGATGTCCCAGTTCGACCAGTTGATGTTCGTGCTCTGGCCCGCCGTATAGAGCAGCGCGGCCGCTTCGCCGAACCCACGGCCGGCGGCAAGGATGACGCCCGTGATGATTCTCGGCAGGCACGCGGGCAGCAGCACCTTCACAATCGTGCGCCAGTGCGTCGCGCCGAGCGCCATGCTACCCTCTTTATACCCTTTCGGGAGCGAGAGAAGCGCGTCCTTCGTCGTCGTGGTCAATAGCGGCAAGCTGAGGATGGAGACCGCGAGCGCGCCCGCCATGAGGTTCCATTTCGCGCCGGTCATCAGGATGAACACGAGATAGCCGAACAGCCCGACGACGATGGAGGGCAGGGACGAAAGCGACTCGATCGATATCTGCAAAAACGTGGTGAGTTTGCCCTGCTTGGCGTATTCCGCCATATAGATGCCCGCGGCCACGCCGAGCGGCACGCTGATGACGAGCGAGAGAAACACCAGATAGACCGTGTTGAAAAACTGATTGCCAATGCCTTTTTTCGTAAAGGTCAGCAGGTCCGGATAAAAGTCGATCAGCCCTTTGCTGATGATATATCCGGCCAGCACCAACAGCAGCAGCAGGAAAAACCCGCCGACGGAATAAAACACGCCCGTCATCGCGGAGTCCACCCGTTTCGCGCGGTCGATGCGCTTTCTCATGACAGGATCACGCATGCTTCTCACTCCCCTTTCTCGAGATCATATGGATCAGAAAGATAAACAACATGGAGATGAGAAACAGCAGCAGCGCCATCGTCCAGAGCGCGAGGTTCTGCTCCCCGCCGTTGGCGGAGTTGCCCATGTCCGCCGCGATCGCCGCCGTGAGGTTATTGGTCGGCCAGAGCAGCCCCTTCGGAAACGCGCGCGTTTTGCCGATGACCATCGCGACCGCGAGCGCTTCACCGAACGCGCGCGCAAGGCCGAGGATGATTCCCGTAAAGATGCCCGGCGAGGCGGCGGGCACCACGACCCGGTTGATCACCTGCCAGCGGGTCGAACCCATGCCGTACGCCGCCTTGCGAAAGTCGGACGGCACGCCGCGGATGGCGTCCGCGGCGACGGTCGTGATGGTCGGAAAGATCATGACCGCGAGCACGATGCTGGCGGCGAGCACGGAATACCCGCCCATCTTCGCGTGAAACGTGTCGCGAATAAACGGCACGAGCACCGTCAGTCCGATCCAACCGTAGACGACGGACGGAATGCCGACGAAGATTTCGACCGCGGGCTGAAAAATCCGGCTGCCCGCCTTGGGCGAGATCTCCGTCATGAAAATTGCGGCGGCGAGGCTGAACGGCGTAACGAACAGCAGCGCCAGACCGCAGGTCAGCAGCGATCCGTAGATATAGATCGCCGCTCCGATGCTGCCGCCGCCTTCGCTTGCGCTGTCCATGGGCGCCCAGTCTGCGGAAAACAGGAATTCCCACACCGTATGATGATATTTCGTAAAGGTGCCGGTGCCCTTCACGATCAGAAAAATGCCGATGGACACCGTCAGAAGAATGATGAACACCCCGCAGGCGGTCACAAGATTCCGGCCGAACGCGCCCTTTCTGGACATATATTTCGCATATCCGTTTGCCGCCTCCAGATCGGCGGCCCGCTTGGATGTCATTGGCTGCACCCCTCTTTCCAAGCGAGTACCGAGCAGGCTCAGACGCCTGCTCGGTACCCTGCTTGACTATCTTGCTCTGTCGATCGTCGGGACTGTCATATGCCCGACGCTTATTCGTGTGTTGCGATGGCTTCCGCGCTGAGCTTGGAGCTCACGCCGTATCCCATGGCTTCGATGTTCATGGCGAATTCGTCGCCCATCATGTAGTCGATGAACGCCTGCGCAGCCGCGCTGCCGTCGCCGTTGGTGTACATGTGCTCATAACCCCAGACGAGGTACGTGCCGTTGTACATGTTTTCAAGCGTCGGGGCCACGCCGTTGATGGCGACCGCCTGCACGGCGTCGTTGTTCACGAGGTAGGAGAGCGCGACGTAGCCGATTGCGCCGGGGTTGTTCTGCACGGTTTCCATCAGCGTGCCGGAGTCGTCGGTTTCCAGCGCCTGGTTGGAGGCTTCTTCCGTTCCGTTGAGCGCCCAGGTCTTAAAGAGCGCGCGGGTGCCGGAGGAGCTGGGACGCGTGACGAGCAGGATGTCCAGATCCGGGCCACCCACTTCGCTCCAGTTGGTGATCGTCGCGGTGAAGATGCCGATGAGCTGCTCCGTGGTCAGGCTGTCGATGCCGAGGGACTTGTTGACGACCGGCGCCATGGCGATGGTGCAGACCTTGTGGTCGGTCAGCGTGGCCGCAACCGCCGCATCGAGTTTCTCGGCGGCAAACACGTCCGAATTTCCGATGTCGACCGCATTGTCGGCGACCTGCTTGAGGCCTTCGCCGGAGCCGCCGCCATTGACGACGACCGAGCAGTCAGGGTTGGCTACCATGAAGAGGTCCGCGGCGGCAGAGGCCAGCGGGAGAAGCGCGGACGAACCAGCGGCGGTGACGGAGCCGGTGATCGGCGCGGCGGTCGGTTCCACGGCCGCGGCGACGGGTTCCATACCCGGCTCATGGGAGGCGATGGCTTCCGCGCTGAGCTTGGAGCTCACGCCGTATCCCATGGCTTCGATGTTCATGGCGAACTCGTCGCCCATCATGTAGGCGATGAACGCCTGTGTTGCCGCGCTGCCGTCGCCGTTGGTGTACATGTGCTCATAACCCCAGACGAGGTACGTGCCGTTGTACATGTTTTCGAGCGTCGGGGCCACGCCGTTGATAGCGACCGCCTGCACGGCGTCATTGTTCACGAGATAGGAAAGCGCGACATAGCCGATTGCGCCGGGGTTGTTCTGCACGGTTTCCATCAGCGTGCCGGAGTCGTCGGTTTCCAGCGCTTGGTTGGAGGCTTCTTCCGCACCGTTGAGCGCCCAGGTCTTAAAGAGCGCGCGGGTACCGGAGGAGCTGGGACGCGTGACAAGCAGGATGTCCAGATCCGGACCGCCCACTTCGCTCCAGTTGGTGATCGCCGCGGTGAAGATGCCGACGAGCTGCTCCGTGGTCAGGTTGTCGATGCCAAGGGTCTTGTTGACGACCGCCGCCATGGCGATGGTGCAGACCTTGTGGTCGGTCAGCGTAGCCGCAACCGCCGCATCGAGCTTCTGATCGGCAAACACGTCCGAGTTTCCGATGTCGACCGCTTTGTCGGCGACCTGCTTGAGGCCTTCGCCGGAGCCGCCGCCGTTGACGACGACCGAGCAGTCGGGGTTGGTTTCCATAAACTTCTCGGCGGCTGCGGAAGCCAGCGGGAGAAGCGCGGACGAACCGGCGGCGGTGACGGAGCCGGTGATCGCACCGGAATCGGTGCTTGCAGTCTCCGGCGTGCTGGCGCAGGCAAACATGCTCACGCTCAGTAACGCGCAGAGGATAAGTGCGAAGATTTTCTTCATTTTTCTTCCTCCATACTGTTTTGTTTTTTTCTAAACATTAAGAGCTTACGCCTCAAACATCATGGTCCGGTTCCAATTCTGTAATATGTTTGTAAAATACTAACCTGCGATTTTCATGGAATCGACCGCATTCGATTGAAAACGCAACGCCTTCCTTTATTCTGTAAACAGGTAATGGACACGGCAATCGAGCCGCATTTTCCGGCCAATTCATGGTGCCATTATTGATATATAAGCGCGAAAACTCCAAAATATTCTCAAAATGCTATGCAAATTCTCTCAAAAGCTGATATAATACTAAGCAAGTAATGTAGACGGTGCGGAGTCGAACGAATTCGTTGCATCCCACTCCCGCTCCGTGCTGAAAGGAACGGCCCTTGCGACTGGATCGACTCAACGAAATGGAACAATATGTGCTGGATCAAGGCACATCCTCTCTGGAGGAACTCTGCCAGCACTTCGACGTGTCCATGAACACGGTGCGCCGCGACCTTGCGGACTTAACGCAGCGCGGACGGCTCAAAAAAGTATACGGCGGCGTCTCCGCCGAAACACGCGCCCCCTCCGTCATCCCGATGTCCGAGCGGGCCAATCGAAACGGCTCCGCCAAGCAGGCAATCGGCAAGCTGGCCGCATCGCTTGTGCAGGACAACATGAGCATCTTCCTCGACTCCGGCTCGACCACCATGCGTATTCTGCCTTATCTGGCGGAAAAGCATAACGTAACCGTCATTACGCACAGCCTGATGGCGCTGTATGAAGCGGCGAAATATCCTTCGCTGCACGTGATCGCGCTTGGCGGCATGTATAACTCGACCACCAGTTCTTTTGTCGGCTCCAACACGCTGGACGAGCTCTCCAAGATGGCCATCAACCTCGTCTTCCTCGCCGCAACCGGCGTTACGCTGGAGCGCGGGCTGACGAATACGACCTATTTCGAGGTGGAGATCAAGCAGAGCGTCGCGCGGCAAAATCAGCATCTGGTGTTGATGGCGGACCACAGCAAGTTCGGCCACAACGCGCTGCTGACTTTCTGCAATTTTGAAGACCTGACCGCCGTGGTCACAGACCAGCCGCTGCCGGAGATCTACGACGGCGTCGTGTCTCGCTGCGGCATCCGCGTATTGACGCCGGAAGACTAGACGGCACGAAAGCGACCGAACATCTTTCACTGCAATAAAAAAATCGACCGGATCGAGCGCAGCCCGCTCACCGGTCGATTTGTTTATTCCACTCTGTGCGCCTCAGTGCATGCGCGCCGGAGTAGAATTTCTTTCCAGTCGTGTAATGATGAAAAGCACGTGCGGTCGGCCCGAACGTCTACCCCGCATGGTATATCTCTTATTTCTCCCCGTACTTCAAATCATATTTTATCGATTTGAACTCAGCCGGGACCGATACTTTGGAAAAGGCAAACGGTTGCATTTCTACCCCGTATGGTATGAATTCCCCGACAAATTAATTCCGCTTTGAACGACCGGCGCGACCGGTCCGGCGCCTCCGTCATGAAAAGTACAGCACCGCGGACTCGAAGAGGCGCATGTCGAACGAGCCCGACACGTTTCGATACAGTCCGTTTCCGATGCGTTCGCTGTGTCCCATCTTGCCGAGAATACGCCCGTCCGGCGACGTGATCGCCTCCACCGCCGCATACGATCCGCTCGGATTAAAGCGCACGTCCATGGTCGGCTTGCCGCTCTCGTCCACATACTGCGCGGCGATCTGGCCGCTTTCCGCAAGATCGGCAAACACGTCCGGCGGACAGAGGAAGCGGCCCTCGCCGTGCGAAACCGGCATGGTGTAAATCTCCCCCGCCCCCGCGAGCGTCAGCCAGGGCGAGCGATCGGACGTGACGCGCGCGCGCACCAGACGGGATTGATGCCGCCCGATGGCGTTGAACGTCAGCGTAGGCGACTGCGGCGTGGGCTCTTCGATGCGCCCGTACGGCAGCAGGCCGAGTTTGACGAGCGCCTGAAATCCGTTGCACACGCCGAGCGCGAGACCGTCCCGCTCGTCGAGCAGGCGCGTCAGCGCGGCGGCCGCGAGGGGGTTTTTCAAGAATGCGGTGATGAACTTCCCGGAGCCGTCCGGCTCGTCTCCGTTGGAAAACCCGCCGGGCAGAAACAGCGCCTGCGCGCGATCCAGCCGCGCGGCAAACGCGCGAAGCGACGCCTCGATCGCCGCCGCGGATTGTGTTTGAAGTACCAGCACGTCCGCCGCCGCTCCCGCGCGCTCCACGGCGCGGGCGGATTCGTATTCGCAGTTCGTCCCCGGAAAGACCGGAATCAGGATGCGCGGCTTTGCAAAAGAAGCCTTGCGCGGTTTTGCGCGCTGTGCCGCGTGAATCACCGGCACGTCGATTTGCCCACCCGATGGAACTGCCTTCTGCGTCGGAAAGACGTCCGCCAGCGGTCGCTCGTACGCTGCCTCCAGCGCGTCCATGTCCGCGCGCTCCCCGCGCCAGAGCAGCGCTCTTTCGGCTGTCGTTTTGCCGAGCGGTTTGCCAAGATCGACCCCCTGCGCAAGCTCCAGAACGAACGCGCCGAGGTGAGGCGCAAACAGCGCTTCGAGGTCGGCCGCGTCGTCAAAGCGGAACCCGAGCCCGTTGCCGAGGCACATGCGAAAAACCGCGTCGGCCACGCCGCCGGAGCCCGGCGTATAGGCCGAGAGCGCTTGTCCGGATTCGATCAACGCATAGATTTGCCGCAGCAGCCGCGTCATCGAGCCCGCCTCCGGCAGGCCGTCCGCGCGGCAGTCGGGGCGAAGCAGCGCGACCGCCGACCCCGCCCGCTTGAACTCCGGCGAGCAGACCGTGCCAGCGCCGCCGATGGCGACCGCAAAGGAGACCAGCGTGGGCGGCACATCCAGCGATTCGAAGGACCCGCTCATGGAATCCTTGCCGCCGATGGCCGCCACGCCGAGATCGAGCTGCGCCTGCAGCGCGCCGAGCAGCGCGGCGGCAGGCTTGCCCCAGCGGGAGGCGTCCGTCCCCGGCTTTCCGAAATATTCCTGAAAGGTCAAATAGCGCTCGGTCAGCGGCGCGCCCGTCGCGGCAAGTTTGCAGAGCGACTCCACCACGGCGGCATACCCGCCCGAATACGGCGACGCCTCCGAACGAACCGGGTCGAAGCCCCAGGACATCAGCGTGCACGCGTCGGTTTCGCCGCTCAGCAGCGGCAGCTTTGCCGCCATGGCCTGCGGAGGCGTGAGCTGCCGCCTGCCGCCGAATGGCATGAGCACGGAATACGCGCCGACCGTGGAGTCGAAGCGCTCGCTCAGCCCGCGTTTTGAACAATGGTTCAGGTCGGACACCAGCGCGAGGCACCGCGCCGTAAATCCATCCGCGGCGGCATCGGCTTGTCGTTCGCGCGGCGCGTCAACGCGCGCGCGCGTATGCTTGCGCGCGCCATTGCTGTCGATGAAGCTTCTCGGCAGATCCACGATCCGCTCTCCGCGCCAGCGCATGCGAAGCCTTGGCTCCCGCGTGATCTGCGCGACGGCGACGGCGGAGAGATTTTCCTCCGCCGCGAGTGCGATGAACGCCTCCGCATCTTTCGCGGCAACCACGACGGCCATGCGCTCCTGCGACTCGCTGATGGCGAGCTCCGTTCCGTCGAGGCCCTCGTATTTGACGGGCACCTTGTCGAGATCGACGCTCACGCCGTCCGCCAGTTCTCCGATGGCGACCGATACGCCGCCCGCGCCGAAGTCGTTGCAGCGCTTGATAAGCCGCGCCGCCTCGGGGTTTCGAAACAGCCGCTGGAGCTTGCGCTCCTCCGGCGCGTTGCCCTTTTGCACCTCCGCGCCGCACTGCGTAAGTGAATCCATGTTATGCGCCTTGGAAGATCCCGTCGCACCGCCGCAGCCGTCCCGGCCCGTCTTGCCGCCAAGCAGCAGCACCACGTCCCCGTCCTCCGGCGTTTCGCGACGCACGTTTTCCGCAGGCGCCGCGCCGATGACGGCGCCGATTTCCATGCGCTTCGCCATATACCCCGCATGGTAAATTTCGTCCACAAGGCCGGTCGCAAGCCCGATCTGGTTGCCGTAGGAGCTGTATCCCGCGGCGGCCGTGGTCACGAGCTTGCGCTGCGGCAGCTTGCCGGGCAGCGTCTCGGCATACGGCCTGCGCGGGTCCGCCGCGCCGGTCAGGCGCATGGCCTGATAGACGTAGGCGCGGCCCGAGAGCGGGTCGCGAATCGCGCCGCCGATGCAGGTCGCCGCGCCGCCGAAAGGCTCGATCTCCGTCGGATGGTTGTGGGTTTCGTTCTTAAAAAGCACCAGCCACCGCTGCTTTTTTCCGTCGACCTCGATCTCTGTTTTCACCGTACAGGCGTTGATTTCAGCGGAATCGTCGAGTAAATCGAGCCTGCCGTGCGCGGAAAACCAGCGCGCCGCAATGGTCGCAAGATCCATCAGCGTGACCGGTTTGTTTCCCCCGAGCTCACGCCGTATATTGAGATAGGTTTCGTATGTCTGCGCCGCGCGCGGGTCGAGAAACTCCACCGCGTCCAGCTCGGTCAGAAACGTCGTGTGCCGGCAGTGATCGGACCAATAGGTGTCCAGAAGCTTGAGTTCCGTGAGCGTAGGATCGCGCCCCTCTTCTGAGAACTGCGCGCGGCAGCACTTCAAGTCGTCGAGGTCCATCGCCAGCCCGTATGTCGCAATCAGCGCATGCAGCGCCTCGTCGTCCAGCGCGGTAAAGCCGGTCAGCACCGGGATCGGCGCGGGATCGCTTGCCGCCATCGCAAGCGACGCGTACGGTTCGAGCGAGGCGAGGCGCGCCTCCACCGGGTTGACGACATAGCGCTTGATCGCATCCAGCTCCGCGTCGCTCGGCGTCCCGCCGAGCAGGTAGACGCGCGCCGTGCGCACCGCCGGAGCCTCCCGCTGCGAGAGCAGCGCGATGCACTGCGCGCAGGCGTCCGCGCGCTGGTCGTATTGCCCGGGCAGGTATTCCACCGCGAACACCGCGCCGCCGCCGTCCGGCAGCGCGTCGTAAACAAGATCGATTGGCGGTTCGGCAAACACCGAATAGCGGCAGGATGAAAAGAGCGCCTCATCCACGCCCTCCACGTCGTAGCGGTTCAGGATGCGCGCGTTTGATACGCTCTCGATCCCCAGCACGCCTCGTATATCGCTCAAAAGCGCGTTTGCTTCCTGCGCAAACGCCGCTTTCTTTTCTACATAGATTCTATAGACCATGCCGTTCTGCCTTTCCCTCCGCCGTGTCCGCCAGCGCGCGCTCACCGATGTCGCGCCGGTAAAACGCGTTATCAAAGCGCACCTGCCGCACCGCGTCGTAAGCGGCGCGCTGCGCCTCGCGCGGAGTTTTCGCCACGGCGGTCACCCCGAGCACCCGGCCGCCGGACGTAACAAGCCGCCCGTCGTTCCATTTTGTACCCGCCTGATACACAAACACGTTTTCGGTCTCGGGCGCGCCGCCGAGCGAGATTTCATAGCCGGTGTCGTACTTCGCCGGATACCCCTGCGAGGCCATCACCACGCAGCAGGCCGCGCCGGGGCGAAAGCGCACGCGCACCTCGCTCAGTCGCTCCTCCTCCACGGCAAGCATGATCTCCAGAAGGTCCGTCTCCAGCAGCGGCAGCACGACCTGCGTCTCGGGGTCCCCGAACCGGCAGTTGTATTCGATGACCTTCGGGCCGTCCTGCGTCAGCATCAGGCCGAAATAGAGGCAGCCCTTAAACGCCCGCCCCTCCGCGTTCATGGCGCGCATGGTGGGCAGAAAGATACGCTCGCGGCACTCGATCGCAAGCTCCGGCGTGTAATACGGGTTCGGCGCAAGCGCGCCCATGCCGCCGGTATTCAGGCCAAGATCGCCGTCCTGCGCGCGCTTGTGGTCGAGCGCGGAGACCATCGGCACGAGCGTCTTTCCGTCGGTAAACGCAAGCACGCTCGCCTCGTTTCCCGTGAGGAATTCTTCGATCACCACGCGGCTGCCGCTCGCGCCAAACACGCCGTCCTCCATCATGGAGCGCACGGCGTCTTTCGCTTCTTCCTCGTTTTGGGCGATAATGACGCCTTTGCCGAGCGCGGGGCCGTCCGCCTTGACGACGGTCGGATACGACGCTTTGGCAAGGTAGGCGTACGCGTCGTTTGCATTGTCAAACAGTTCGTATGCGGCGGTCGGGATGCCGTAACGCTTCATGAGCGACTTGGCAAAGCTCTTGCTGCCCTCGATCTCGGCCGCGGCGGCCGAAGGTCCGAAGCAGCGGATGCCCGCCGCGCGAAGCCGGTCGCACGCGCCCTGGATCAGCGGGTCGTCCGGCGCGACGACGGCGAAGTCCACCCCGCGCTCCAGCGCAAAAGAGACGATGCCTCCGATGTCCGTCGCCGCAATCGGCACGCACTCGGCATGCGCGCGCATGCCGCCGTTGCCGGGCAGCGCGTAGATGGTCTCGACGCGCGGATTTACCCGCAGCTTTTCGAGGATAGCGTGTTCGCGGCCGCCGCCGCCGACGATCATAACTTTCATATCATTGATATCCGATCCCAGCGAATCATCCCGATGACTGACCGTTTCGGAATGCTCTTGTTCAAAGTGGTTTTAATGGTGGAACAGCCGCAGTCCCGTGAAGAACATCGCCATGCCGTAGCGATCGCACGCGGCGATCACGTCCTCGTCCCGCACCGATCCGCCGGGCTGAGCGACGTACGTCACCCCGCTCTCATGCGCGCGCTCGATGTTGTCCCCAAACGGGAAAAACGCGTCGCTGCCGAGCGATACGCCGGAAAGCGCGGCCATGTGCGCCGCGCGCTCGGTCGCCGTCAGCGGCTCCGGCCGCTCGGTGAAAAACGTGTCCCAACCGCTCTCGCCGAACGCATCCCCTCCCTTGCCGGAGATGTAGAGATCGATCAGGTTGTCCCGCTCCGGCCGCTTGACGGCGGGCAAAAACGGAAGCGCGAGCACCTTTTCACAGCGGCGCATCCACCAGATGTCCGCCTTGTCTCCCGCAAGACGCGTGCAGTGGATGCGGGACTGCTGGCCCGCGCCGACGCCGATCGTCTGCCCGCCGCGGGCGAAGCAGACGGAGTTGGACTGCGTGTATTTGAGCGTGATCAGCGAAAGGACCAGATCCCGCTTCGCCGCCTCGTCGATGGTTCGATTCGCGGTCACCGATTGTTCGAGAAGCGACGCGTCGATCTTTGCGGCGTTGCGCGGCTGCTCAAACGTAACGCCGAACACCTGCTTGCGCTCCGTCTCCTCCGGCTCATAAGCCGGGTCGATCCGAATCACGCCGTAGGTCCCGTTTCGCTTGGTCCTGAGCAGGTCCAGCGCCTCGGGCGTATATCCCGGCGCAATCACGCCGTCCGATACCTCGCGCTTGATGATCGCGGCGCACGGAGCGTCGCAAACGTCGCTGAGCGCGATAAAGTCGCCAAAGGACGACATGCGGTCCGTTCCGCGCGCGCGCGCATACGCGCAGGCGATCGGGGAATCGTTGACGCCCGGAATGTCGTCCACCGCACAGGCCTGCAGGTCGACGCCGCTCAGCGGCAGGCCGAGCGCCGCGCCAGCGGGACTGACGTGCTTTAACGACGCGGCGGCGGGCAGGCCGAGTGCATCTTTGAGCTCCTTCACCAGCTGCCAGGCGTTGAACGCGTCCAGAAAATTGATGTAGCCCGGCCGGCCGTTGAGCACCTCAATGGGCAGCTCGCCGCGCTCCATATAGATCCGCGCGGGCTTCTGGTGCGGGTTGCAGCCGTATTTCAAACTCATTTCCTTCATGCTCAAGCCCCCTCGACAGCGTATTTGTTATAGATCCTGTCTTCGTAAGCGCCGTTTTCGATGTCCGTATAGCGCACGTAGAGCGACACTTTGTTGTCCGGATTCAGCGCATTCCAAAGCCCGTCCGCAAAGGCGGCGAACCCGTCCGGCAGCGACACGGGCGCGGGCTCTCCCGAAAAGCTCGGCAGCACGGCCCCGTCGCCGGCATAGGTATGGATGAGGTGTCCTACACCCGCGACCGGCTCGTATTCAAAAAACTGGCGCAGCGCCGCCGTACCCGCCGCGTCGCCCGCCTTGAGGATGGAGAGCGCATAGGAAAATCGGTCCCCGCCAAAATACTGGATGCCGCTCACGCGCGGGGTGAAGTGCGGCGCGTCCGGCTCGAAGGTGCGCGTCCTCAGCGCGCCCTCAAACGATCCACCGGCCGCCAGCGCGTCGCAGACGGTGTCCGTCTGGTCCCCGTTGGTCACGACCGTGCAGTCGGAGAGCGTGCGCAGCGGCGTATAGAGAATCAGGCTGGTGTCGGCGATCTTTCCGCCGTCCAGCATCAGGATGCCGACGTCGTCGCCGTTTTTCACAAACGCGCGGCTGCGGCTGCCCGCGCTGCGCCCCATGATGAAATATGCCAGCGCGGCATGCTTCGCATCGGGCGTGAGGCCGAGCAGGACGCCGCGGCCCGGGTAAGGATTCTCGCTCAATCGATCAAACAGGTGATTTGCTTCCATCGGTATTCCCTTCGGTTTGTTTTTGCAGGAGCGCAAAGCAGATCATCTCCGCCGCCTGCGGCAGCAGCGACCACTCCGCCTGCTCCATCACGCGCCGCTGCAGCGTCTGCGGCGTATCGCCCGGCAGCACGGGGACGCGCTTTTGCATCAGGATCGCACCGCCGTCCGGCACCTCGTTGACCATGTGCACCGTGGCGCCCGTCACCGATTCGCCCGCAGCCAGCACCGCTTCGTGCACTTTCAGGCCATAGTAACCCTTGCCGCAGTAGGCCGGAATCAGCGAAGGGTGCACGTTGATCATCCGATCGGGATAGTGCGAAACGAACGCCGCGCTGAGAATCAGCATGAACCCCGCGAGCACGACGACGTCGATTTGGTGTCGCCGGAGCGTTCGCAGCAGCGCTTCTTCAAATGCCTTCTGGTCGGAAAACGAACCGCGCTCCACAACCTCGGTTTCGATGCCCGCGGCTTTCGCCCGCGCCAGCGCAAACGCGCCGGCCTTGCTGGAAACGACCAGCGCGAGCTTGCCGCTAAACAGCGTTCCGGCGTCCCGCGCGTCGATGAGCGCCTGCAGATTGGTCCCGCCGCCGGAGACCAGCACGGCGACGCGCGGCTTCAGCATAGCGAAACGCCTTCCCCGCCAGCGACGATCTCGCCGATGGCATACGCTTCCACGCCCTCGTTAGCAAGCAACGCCACCGCGCCGTCCGCCTCCGCGGCGGGCACGGTGAGCGTCATGCCGACGCCCATGTTGAACGTGCCGAACATATCCTTTTCCTCCATGCCGCCGCGTTTTTGCAGCAGCCGGAAGATGGGGAGCACGCGCACGCTCCGTTTCTCGATGCGCGCGGAGTGGCCTTTTGGAATGCTGCGCGGGATGTTCTCGTAAAATCCACCGCCGGTGATGTGCGCGACGGAATGCACCTCGGCGCGTTCGATCAGCGACAGCACGGGCCCGACATAGATCCGCGTCGGCGTGAGCAGCTCCTCGCCAAGCGTTTTGCCGAGCTCCGGCAGATATTCGTCCAGCGCGTCGCGCCGCATCTCGACGAGCTTTCGCACCAGCGAAAACCCGTTGGAGTGGACGCCCGAGGACGCGAGCGCGATCAGCACGTCGCCCGCGCGCACGCGCGTGTTGTCGATCAGTTTGTCTTTTTGCACCATGCCGACGCAGAAGCCCGCAAGGTCGTATTCGCCCTCCGGGTAAAAGCCGGGCATTTCGGCGGTCTCCCCGCCGATGAGCGCGCAACCCGCCTGCCGGCAGCCTTCCGCGACGCCCTTGACCACGCCGGCCGCCACCTCGGGAACGAGCTTTCCCGTCGCGATATAGTCGAGGAAGAACAGCGGCTTTGCGCCGTGGCAGACCACGTCGTTGGCACACATGGCAACGCAGTCGATGCCCACCGTGTCGTGCCGGTCCAGCGCGAAGGCGGCCTTGAGCTTGGTGCCGACGCCGTCCGTGCCGGAGACGAGCACCTGCTCGCCAAGCGAATACATGCCGCCAAACGACCCAAGAGACTGCATCACGTGCTCGTCGAAGGTGGATTCGGCATACGCCTTCATGCGCCGGACGGCTTCGTAGCCCGCCTCGACGCTGACCCCGGCGTCCTGATAGGTCAATGATGGCATAGCTGCCTCCTTATCGATCCAACAGTTTCTTTCCGTCGCGCTTTGTCAGCGCGGACACATCCTCCGGATACTTGCCATTGAAGCAGCCCGCGCAGAAATTGCACGCCGCGCCCTCCACGGTTTTGAGCAGGTCCTCGATGCTCAGATAGCTCAGCGAGTCCGCCCCGATGAATCTGCGAATCTCTTCCACGGAGTGATTCGCGCCGATGAGCTGCTCGTAGGAAGAGGTGTCGATGCCGAAATAGCAGGGATGCATGACCGGCGGCGAGCTCACGCGGATGTGCACTTCCTTGGCGCCGGCGGTGCGCAGCATCTCCACGATGCGCTTGCTCGTCGTGCCGCGAACGATGGAATCGTCCACCAGCAGCACGCGCTTGCCGCGCACGTTGCGCTTGAGCGCGCTGAACTTGAGGGAAACGTCCATCTCCCGCCGGTCCTGCGAAGGCTCGATAAACGTGCGCCCCATATACCGGTTTTTGGACAGCGCGATCGTAAACGGCAGTCCCGCCTGTTTTGCAAAACCCATCGCGGCGTGCAGCGAAGAGTCCGGCACAGCGGCGACGACGTCCACGTCCGCCGGGGACGAGATGGCCAAAAGCTCGCCCGCGCGTTCGCGCGCGCGGTGCACCGAGATGCCGTCGATATCGGAATCCGGCCGCGCGAAGTACACATACTCGAAGATACAGAGCGCGGTGTCGTTTGCGTGCACAGCCTGATGCGATTTTAAGCCGCGCTTGTCCGCAACGATGATCTCGCCCGGGCGCACGTCCCGAATGAACTCCGCGCCGATGGTGTCGAACGCGCAGGACTCGGAGGCGAACGCATACGCGCCGTCCAGACTGCCCAGCGCAAGCGGGCGCATACCCTTGGGGTCGCGGACGCCGACGAGCTGGGTCTTGGTCATCAGCACCATCGCATAGCTGCCCTTGAGCCGTTCCGCAGCTTTGGCGACGCTCTGCGTAATCCCCTCGCCGATGTTTTTTGCGATCAGCTGCGCGGCGACTTCGGAGTCGATCGTCGTCTGAAACGCGACGCCCTCGCTCTCCAGCTCGGCGCGCAGTTCGTGCGCGTTGATGATGTTGCCGTTGTGCGCGACGGCCAGCGGCCCCGCCGCGGACTCCACCACGACCGGCTGCGCGTTGCAGAGCGAGCTGTCCCCCATGGTGGAATAGCGCACGTGCCCGATGGCGAGCGAGGCGCCGCTCAGCGCCGAAAGGCCCTCGCAGAAGCGGCCGCTCACGAGGCCCATCTCTTTGTGGCATTCGATGCGCCCTTTGCGCGAGACAGCGATGCCCGCGCTCTCCTGGCCGCGGTGCTGCAGCGCGAAGAGACCGTAATAGGTCGCCTCCGCCGCGTCGATCCCGCTGCCGTCGGAGTAGAGGCCGAAGACGCCGCATTCTTCGTTCATGCAGTCGCCGTCCGGCTTGAGCCTTTCATATGCTTTCGGCAATCGAATGCGAAGCGGCATGTTATTCTCCCATCAACCTGCGGATGATTTCGTGGTATGCTTCTTCCACGTCGCCAAGGTCGCGGCGAAAGCGGTCTTTGTCCAGTTTCTTTCCCGTGGCCTTGTCCCAGAAGCGGCAGGTATCCGGCGAAATCTCGTCCGCGAGGATCACCTTGCCTTCCGAGCGGCCGAACTCTAGCTTGAAGTCGATCAGCTCGATGCCGAGCGCGTCGAGATATGCGCTGAGGATGTCGTTGATGGCGAAGGAATACGTCTTCACTTTCTCCATCTCCTCGTCGGTGGCGAGGTTCAGCGCGCGGACGTAATACGAGTTGATGAACGGATCGCCAAGCTCGTCGTTTTTATAGCTGAACTCCAGGATCGGACAGGCAAGCGCGGTCCCTTCCGCAACGCCCATACGCTTGGAAAAGCTGCCCGCCGCGCGGTTTCGAACGATGACCTCGATGGGCAGAATCTGCACGCGCTTCACCGCGGTCTCGCGATCGGAGAGCTGCTCGATATAGTGCGTGGGAATCCCCTTGCTTTCCAGCAGGCGGAAGAAGTGGTTGGACACCTTGTTGTTCACCACGCCCTTGCCCGCGATCGTCCCTTTTTTCTGGCCGTTGAACGCGGTCGCGTCGTCCTTGTAGTCCACGATCACGATTCCCGGATCATCGGTTGCAAATACTTTTTTGGCCTTGCCTTCGTAAATCTGTTCCAGTTTTTTCATTTGCTCTCCATCTCCTTCTGAAGCTCTTGCTGAAGTTCTTTCCAAAGCTTTTGCTGAAGTTCTTTTCTAAAACTCTTGCTGAAGTTCTTTCTCAAGTTCTTTCTCAAGTTCTTTCTAAAGTTCTTTCTAAAGTTCTTGCTAAAGTTCTTTCTAAAGCTCTTACTAAAGTTCTTTCTGAAGCTCTTTCTGCAGCGCGGCGTCCGCTTCGGAGGTCTTCTCCGCCAGCGCGCGCGCATGGCTTTCCAGTCGCTCGTTCAGGCCGTCGTCCCCCAGCGCGAGGATGCGCACGGCCAGCAGCGCGGCGTTGGCCGCGCCGTCGATTGCGACGGCGGCGACGGGCACGCCCTTCGGCATCTGCGCCGTGGACAGGAGCGCGTCCAGTCCGCCAAGGTCCTTCGAACTCGCCGGCACGCCGATCACCGGCAGGCGCGTGTGCGAGGCGAGCACGCCGGCCAGATGCGCGGCCTTGCCCGCAATTGCGATCACGACGCCGTACCCTTCCGCCGAGGCGGACGCGGCAAACTCCGCCGCCTGAACCGGCGAGCGGTGCGCCGAGAGCACGCGCGCGGCATACGACACGCCGAATTCGGACAGGGTTTTCACCGCCTCTTTCGCCAGCGGCGAGTCGGACGCGCTTCCCATGACAATCGCGACTTTCTTCAAAATCAGCTCCTCCGTCTCCAATCAAATAAGCCCGAGCTGTATTCGGGCCTGTTAAAACTTCATTCTGAGCAGCGTATGCTTGATCACGCCGCCGATGTAGTACTGCGGCGAGTACAGCATCGGCATGCCTTCCTTGTCGTAGTCCAGCTCGTCAAGATAGAGCAGCGGCGTTCCCTCCGGCACGCCGAACAGCCCGGCTAGCTTTGCGTTTGCAACCGCGGGCTGCACCTCCGTGATGTCCATATACGGCTCAAGATCGCAATACCGCTTCAAAAACGAGAAGATCGGCTTTTCCAGCTCCTCCTCCGCGTAGTCTTTTTTCTTGATGAGCGAGAGCGGAATATAGTCCTCGCAGTAGATGGCGGGCACGCCGTCCGCGGCGATGAGCCGCTCGACGCGCAGCACGCCTTCCCCGGCGGGGATGGCAAGCCGCGTGGACACAGGCTCCGGCGCGGGCATGGTTTCAAAGCGCGAAACCAGTATGCCGGGCGTGCGGCCGGACTGCGCGATCATGTCCATGAACTCGATTTCGATGTCCATGCGCACCTTGACCGCCAGCACGTGCCGGTTGATCACGGTGCCGACGCCCTGCCGCCTGCTGATGAACCCTTCGCGCTCGAGCTGCGCTAGGCTGTCCCGCAGCTGCGTCCGGCTGATCTCCAGCCGCTCGGCAAGCACTTCCTCGCGCGGCAGCATGTTGGAGTAGCGGTATACGCCCTCCTTCATCTCCCGCAGCAGCCGCATGCGCACCGTCTGCATCTGCATGCTTTCGCCCATATCGACACCGCCCGTTCGTTCTTCATTGGTACTACCTATTTGTAATACCAATATCGAGCAGTGTAGCACATCCGCCGATGTTTGTAAAGCAGGCGACGAACGTATTTTTCGCGTTTCTCACCCGTATGTCACGGCGCGTTGCGACCCTGCCACCGGCGGACGTTACAGCTCCACGACGCCTTCAAAGTTCTTGCGCGCGTCGCCGGTCATGACAACGCCCTCGTCCGTATAGCAGACGAGCAGGTCGCCGCCGCGCAGGCGCACCGTGATGTCCTCCCCCTTCTGACAGAAGCCGTTTTCCACCGCGGCGACGACCGCCGCGCACGCGCCGGTGCCGCAGGCGAGCGTCTCGCCGCTGCCGCGCTCCCACACGCGCATCTTGAGCGTGTGGCTGTCGATCACCTTGACGAACTCCGCGTTCACGCGGTCGGGAAAGATTGGCGCGCTTTCGAACGCCGGACCGATCTTTGCAATGTCCAGCAGATCCGGGTTTTCTTCGAACACGACGCAGTGCGGATTTCCCATCGAGACGCAGGTGATCCGGTAGTCCTTCCCCTCGATCGGCACGGGCCTGCCGACGACGCGCTCGCCTTCCAGCAGCACGGGCACCTCTTTGGGCGAAAGAGCGGCTTTGCCCATGTCCACCGAGACGGACTTGACCTTTCCGCCGCGCACATAGAGGCGCAGGTGTTTTTCTCCGCTGAGGGTGTCGATGTTCAGCTCGGTCTTGTCGGTCATGCCGTTGTCGTAGAGGTATTTTCCCACGCAGCGGATGCCGTTTCCGCACATCCTGCCCTCGCTGCCGTCGCGGTTGAAGATGCGCATCTTCGCATCCGCCGTGTCCGAAGGGCAGATCAGGATGACGCCGTCCCCGCCGACGCCGCCGTGCGGGTCGGAAAGATAGACGCTCAGCGACTCCGGCGCGTCGATCTGCGTTTCAAAGCAGTTGAAGTAAATATAGTCGTTGCTCGTTCCGTTCATCTTGGTAAACGCAAGCCGCGTCTTTTCCGTCCGCATGTGGTTGATGTCCACGAGCTCCGTGCTGCGCTGGGTAAAGCGGCTGATGAGGCTGTCCGCCAGCGCGTTCGCCGTATCCGCGGACGTGATGCACGGCACCGCGAGTTCGACCGCCTTGCGGCGGATCTTCACGCTGTCCCGCGAGGGCAGCCGTCCTTTGGAGGAGGTGGAGATGATGTAGTCCACCTTGCCGCTCTCCATCAGGGTCATGATATTGTCCGAGCTGTCGTGCAGCTTGCCGACCTCCGTCGCCTCCATGCCCGCGTCCCGAATGGCTTTCGCGGTGCCTTTCGTCGCATAGACGCAGAACCCCAGTTCGACGAATTTCCGCACCGCGTCGGTGATCTAGCCCTTGTCGCTGTCCCGCACGGTCACGAGCAGGCCGCCGCGCCGCTTCATGTTGTAACCCGCCGCGACGAGGCCTTTATATAGCGCCTCGTCCCGCGTTTTGCCGATGCCGAGCACCTCGCCCGTGGACTTCATCTCGGGATCGAGCAGGATGTCCACGTCCGCCAGCTTCTCAAAGGAGAACACCGGCACCTTGACGGCCACGTACGGCGGCGTTTGGTACAGCCCCGTGCCAAAGCCCATGTCGGTCAGTTTCTCGCCGAGCATCGCGCGCGTCGCGAGGTCCACCATCGGCACGCCCGTGACCTTGCTGATATAAGGCACCGTACGCGAGGAACGCGGGTTGACCTCGATGACGTAGATTTCGTTTTCGTAGATCACATATTGAATGTTGATCAGCCCCCGCGTGTCCAGCGCGAGCGCAAGGCGCTTGGAGTGGTCGATCACGCGCTCGATCAGCGGGCCGTTGAGGTTCCAGGCCGGATAGACCGCGATGGAGTCGCCGGAGTGCACGCCCGCGCGCTCGATGTGCTCCATGATGCCGGGAATGAGGATGTCCTCGCCGTCGCAGATGGCGTCCACCTCGATCTCCGTGCCGCGCAGATACTGGTCGATCAGGATCGGGTTGTCGATCTCATGCCGCAGGATGATGCCCATGTATTCCGTCACGTCCTCGTCCGAAAACGCGATGATCATATTCTGTCCGCCGAGCACGTAGCTCGGCCGGATCAGCACGGGATAGCCAAGCTCGTTTGCGGCGACGAGCGCCTGCTGCGCCGTCTTCACCGTTTGCCCGCGCGGACGCCTGATGCGCAGCCGGGACAGCAGCGCGTCGAAGCGCTCCCGGTCCTCCGCCGCGTCGATGCTGTCCGCGGGCGTGCCCAGAATCCGCACGCCGCGCGCCACGAGATGCCGCGTGAGCTTGATGGCGGTCTGACCGCCGAAGGCCACGACCACGCCGTAGGGCTGCTCCGTCTCGACGACGTTCATCACGTCCTCCGGCGTCAGCGGTTCGAAATAGAGCCGGTCCGCGGTGTCGAAGTCCGTCGAAACCGTCTCGGGATTGTTGTTGACGATGACCACCTCGAACCCCGCCTGCTTGAGCGACCAGACGCAGTGCACGGACGCGTAGTCAAACTCGATGCCCTGGCCGATGCGGATCGGGCCCGAGCCGAACACGATCACGCGGCGCTTGCCCGTGTCGTGCTTTGCAAGGAACGCCGCGGCCTCGTTTTCGCAGGCGTAGTCCGCGTAGAAATACGGCGTCTGCGCCTCGAACTCCGCCGCGCAGGTGTCCACCATGCGGTAGCCCGCGGACAGATGCCGCTCCACCCTGCCGCCGGAGATGCGCTCCAGCACCCGGTCGGGATAGCCGAGTTTTTTGCCTTCCAGATAGCGTTCGTCGTCGAGGCCGTCCCGCTCCAGCGTCTGCTCGAACGCCACAAGCCGGTTCAGCTTATGCAGAAACCAGCGGTCGATCATCGTGATTTCGGCGATCTCCTCGATGGAAATCCCCCTCTTGAGCGCCTCGAACACCACAAACAGCCGCTCGTCATCGCAGTTATGCAACAGCCGCCCGATTGCATCCATGGGTTTGTCCTTCAGCTTCGGCAGGTTCAGGCTGTCCAGCGAAATCTCCGCGCCGCGCACCGCCTTCATGATCGCCTGCTCAAACGTGGGCCCGATCGCCATGACTTCGCCGGTCGCCTTCATCTGCGTGCCGAGCGTGCGCTTGCCGTAGACAAACTTGTCGAACGGCCACTTGGGCAGCTTGACCACGACGTAGTCCAGCGCGGGCTCAAAGCAGGCGGAGGTCTTGCCGGTGACCGCATTTTTGATTTCGTCCAGCGTGTAGCCGACCGCGATCTTCGCGGCGACCTTGGCGATCGGATACCCCGTCGCCTTGGAGGCCAGCGCGGAGGAGCGGCTCACGCGCGGGTTGACCTCGATGACCGCGTATTCAAAGCTCGTCGGATGCAGCGCAAACTGGCAGTTACAGCCGCCCTCGATGCCGAGCGTGTCGATGATCTTCCGCGTCGCGGAGCGCAGCATCTGATACTCCCGGTCGGCCAGCGTCACGGCGGGCGCGATGACGATGCTGTCGCCCGTGTGCACGCCGACGGGGTCGAAGTTTTCCATGCTGCAGATGGTGATCACGTTTCCGTTCCGGTCGCGCATGCCCTCGAACTCGATCTCCTTCCAGCCGGAGATGCATTTTTCCACGAGGATCTGCGTAATCGGCGACATGCGAAGGCCGTTTCCCGCGATCTCGCGCAGCTCCGCCTCCGTCCCGGCGATGCCGCCGCCGGAGCCGCCGAGCGTAAACGCCGGACGGACGATCACGGGATAGCCGATCTCTTCGGCAAACGCGAGCGCGGCGGCGACGTTCGTCACGACTTGGGAGGGGATAACCGGCTCGCCGATTTCCAGCATCGTGTCCTTAAAGCGCTGTCGGTCCTCCGCCTTTGCAATGGTCTCGGGATTTGCGCCGAGCAGGCGTACGCCGTGCGCTTCCAGAAAGCCCTCTTTCGCCAGCTGCATGGAGAGCGTCAGCCCGGTCTGCCCGCCGAGCGTGGAGAGCAGGCTGTCCGGCTTTTCTTTTTCGATGATGCGCTCCAGCGTTGTCAGCGTGAGCGGCTCGATGTAGATATGGTCCGCCATGACTTTGTCGGTCATGATGGTCGCGGGGTTCGAGTTGACGAGAAGGACCTCAAGGCCCTCCTCCTTGAGCGCGCGGCAGGCCTGCGTACCCGCATAGTCGAACTCCGCGGCCTGACCGATGACGATCGGGCCGGAGCCGATGACCATGACGCGCTTGATGTCGGTATCCAGTGGCATTGCGTTTCTCCTTCCGTTCTGCCGTGTGCGTGCGGTTTTGCGCCGGTCGTTACGCGCGCGCGGATTGCGCCGCTTCCATCAGCCGGATGAACCGGTCGAACAAAAACCGCGTGTCCAGCGGGCCGGCGCAGGCCTCGGGGTGAAACTGCACGGAAAACGCGGGCAAATCGGTGTAGTCGAGCCCCTCGCAGGTATCGTCGTTGAGGTTTGTAAAGCTGACGACCGCGTTTTTCGGCAGCGCGTCCTGTGTCATCACGGCATAGCCGTGGTTCTGGCTCGTGATATAGACGCGCTTCGTCCCGCGCTCCTGCACAGGCTGGTTCGCGCCACGGTGGCCGTATTTGAGCTTCATCGTCCTTCCGCCCTGCGCAAGCGCGAGCAGCTGGTGTCCCAGACAGATGCCGAAGATCGGCACCCTTGCCTCGCACAGGCGCCCGAGCTCGCGGATGATGCCGGTGTTTTCGGCGGGGTCGCCAGGGCCGTTGGAGAGCATCACGCCGTCGGGCCGCAGGGCGAGGATCTCCGCCGCCGTCGCGCCCGCAGGGACGCTCGTGACGTCGCAGCCGCGCCGAAGCAGCTCACGCGCGATGTTTCGCTTCGCGCCAAAGTCCCAGAGCACGACGCTGCGCTTGCCGTCTTCGGCGCGCTGCGTCCGCTCCGCGCCGCAGCTGACCTGTTCGACCGCGCGCTCGATGCGATAGGCGCGCAGTTCCTGCAGCGCGCGTTCTCCGAGATCGGGACTGTCCGCGATGACGGCGTTCATCACGCCGCGCTCGCGGATGATCTTGACCAGTTCCCGCGTGTCGACGTCCCAGAGTCCCACGACATTGGCGGATAATAAAAAGGCGTCAAGGTCTTCTTCACTGCGAAAGTTCGAAGGCTCCTGACACCAGTTTCTCACAATATACGCTTTCAACGCGGGGGCCGCTCCCTCAAAGTCCTCGGGAATGACCCCATAGTTTCCAATCAATGGAAACGTTTGAACGACCATCTGGCCGTAATAGCTCGGATCGGTCAGCGTCTCCAGATATCCGGTCATGGCGGTCGTAAACACGATTTCGCCGGTGACCTGTCCGCTCGCGCCAAACGGTTTTCCCTTGAACACCCGCCCGTCTTCCAGAATGAGATACCTCGCTTGTTCCATTTAAACCCTCCCGCGGTTGACCGGTTTCCCGCCGCCCAGGCGCAACGCGCCCGCGGCTCTTTTTATCTTTAGGGTGTAATATAACACAGATGATTCAAATAGGAAAGCTAATTATATTTATTCAATAATTATAAATATTTATGTAGTTCCGGGCCGCAGATCCGCCGCGTTGTTCGATCAAATTGTGCGGCCATGGCGATAAAAAAACGCGTTCCCGCCAGCGGGAACGCGTTTTTTTGTGCATGCGGCCGCGCACCGGATCAGTACGCGCCGTCCTTGCGCATCCCGCGCAGCATCTTCTGCCACGCCGCCTGCGCAAGACGAAACTGCGCGGCGTGGCGCGGAACGTTTTTGCGAAACTTTTCGAACTCGCCCTTGATCGCAAGAAACCCGTCGTTCTGAAAATACGCCGCAAATTTGGGCAGCACCGCATCGAGCGTCTCCTGCATGGAGGACATCTCCGCTTCAAAATCGTCCGGACGCGTAAGGTTGACCAGCAGCGGCTTATAGCGCACCCAACCCGTGCACGCGCCGAGAAAGCGCGACGCAACCTCCCGCGAGTCGCCCGTGATCGGCGCCAGCCGCTGCGGCAGCACGCCGTCGAGCAGGTGCCGGTAGATGGAAAACCCGTCGTGGAACGCATAACAGGGAATCTGCCGGACGGTGCGCTCGTGCAGCAACGTGGAGAGGAAGGTGTCCTCGCCGCGCGCGCCGGGCGGGTTATAAAACGGAAACGTCCGCTCCGGCTTTGTCAGATTGACGCAGAGGTTCGCGCCGGAAATGAACTTGCAGCCCTGTAGTTCCGGCACCTCCTCCGTTTCCTTTTTTGTAAGGATATCCGTGGAGGCATACGTCACCCCGCCGGATTCCATGAGGCGCTTCATGCTGTCCCAGCTTATGATGTCGTTGCTGATGGCCTCGATGAACGCCTGAAAGTCGGACTCGGTCAGCACGTCGTTGAATCGAATCTGCGGAATCGGGGACACGTATCCGCAGTGCAGCCCGTTTGTGTAGTCCGCGCCTTCGATTTCGCGCAGATGAGAGAGCAGCACCTGCTGTCCGCTCCAGAGGCAGTGTCCGTGGTTGTTGGTCACCGCAAGCGGATACTCGTCGTCGTCGAGAAACAGCAGATGGTCGACGCCGTTTTCGAGCGCGGCAAACAGGATGGCGTTGCGCTTTCCCGCGTATCCCGCGCCGAATACGCTGCGCAGCTCCGCTTTCGTAAATTCTCCGCCGGACTCCATCCGCTCGATGCTGCGCAGCGCGTTTTTTGCGCCTAGGAACACGATGCGGTCGAACTGGTCCACGATCTCCTGGCTGAGGTTGGTATAGTCGGTGGACTTCGTGCTCAGATAGTCCAGATCATATGCCACAAAGAGGCTCAGACGGACTTCCACGTCCGGCGGGAGGCTTTTTTTCGACTCCATCCATGTGTTTGCGTACGCGTTGAGCACTTTTTTGAAGCTCTTTCTGCCCGTCGCAAACCCGATTCCAAAGTGAACTGTTTTCATGCACACTCCTCCCTGTTTTGATGATTCCCTCATATGCCTGCTTTATCATTGTACAAAAAAACGGGCTCGCTGTCGAATCGGACCCGTTTTTTTGTTAGGTTCTTCAATGGTTCCCAGCCGCCGTTCAAAGCGAAGTACCGCTTCGCCGTGCGTTCCGCGAGGAAGTTTTTTCGCGGCTTTAGGCCGGAATCAGGGCTTTTTAATCCTGTTCAACGCGCGGTTCAGCTCGACGGTCTTCGCGGGATCGAACTGTTTTCCCGCGAGCTTGATCATCCGCTCCAGCGAAAACCCGCTCATCATCTTCTGCATCTGCTCGCTCGGGGCGAAGTCCTTGCCGCCGAATTCCGAGAGCGCCTTTTGCAGCATCGGCTCCATCAGCGCGCGCCCTGCGTCCGTCTGCATGATGTCGCCGATGGAATCGCGAATCGAGAAATATCCCTCGGGATAGTCCAGCTCGCAGGGATTGCCCTCGCTGTCAAACCAGTTGACGCCCGCGCCGGCCGCCGTATCCTGGCAATACTCCGGGTTCGGCTTTCTCACGCGGCGGAACGCGGCCTCGTCGGCGCACGCCCAGGCGACGGCGCGAAGGCGCGTCTTGCCGATCCGGCGCAGCGGCACGCTGAACGAGAAGACATGCGCCCCGTCCTGCCGCGCCAACAGTCGGCCGCCCAGATAGAGGTCCACGTGCGATTGGTTGCTGTAGACCAGCAGCGTCATGCTTTCGCCTGCGCGGTCGGAAAACCGCTTTTCGGCGATATGCACAAACGGCTCCTTCGCCCACCAGGCTTTGTAGAGATAGAAACTATCTTTTTTCGTCTTGCGGTCAAAGGTGACGAGGCCCTTGTTGTTGCGGCCCTTGACGCCGCCCTCGTCGCGCATGTCGGAGGCGAAGTCGAACATGTTCCAAACATGCGTGCTCCAAAGATACGGCCGCTCGTCGAACGTTTCAAGCATGCGGCGGTGGTAATACGCCTGATACTCCTCCGAATAGTCGCCCATCTTCGGCTGGTCCGAATGCCAGCGCAGAACGGCTTCCGCGCCGTATTCCGAAAGCCCAAGCGGAATGGAAGGGTGCTGCCGATGAAACGCGTCCAGCCAGGGGCCGTTGTCCCCTACGCTCGCGCCATACCAGCCGAAATAATGGTTGTAGGAGAGGATGTCCGAAACATGCAGCAGCGGGCTGTCCGTCTCCAGCATGGAAACGCACGCCATCGTGGTGAGGCGGGACGCGTCCAGCGTATGGCAGAGCTCGTTGAGGATGCGGTGGTTTTCCAGCAGGTCGTCGGTCACGCCGTTGATCGTGATTTCGTTGGAAAGCCCCCAGCAGACGATCGACGGATGGTTCCAGTTCTGCCTGACGAGCTCCGTCATCTGCGAAACGGTGTTCGCGCGCCCTTCGGGCATATGGCGGGAGATATAGGGAATCTCCGCCCAGACGATCATGCCGTATTTGTCGCACAGGTCGTAGAAATAGTCGTCGTGCTGATAGTGCGCAAGGCGGATCGTATTCGCGCCGACCTCGCGAATCAGCGCCATGTCCTCCTCGTGATCCGCCCGCGAAATCGCCCAGCCTTTGTTCTCCCGGTCCTGATGGCGCGACACGCCGTGCAGCGGATACGATCTGCCGTTGAGGAAAAAGCCCTTTCCCGGATCGATCCGAAACGAACGAACGCCAAACGAGACCTCGATCCGGTCGAGCGCCGCGCCGTTTTCCAGCAGCGACACGCGCGCCGTATAGAGATATGGATCGTCCAGCCCGTCCCAGAGGTGCGGATGTTCCAGCGCCATGCGCAGCGATGCCGCTTCGACCGCTTCGCTTTCCGCGCTTGCGGCGACGGCGCCATCCGCCGTCAACAGCTCCACGCGGACCCGTTGGCCGGAGCGAACGTTGGTCAGCAGCACGTCCGCCGTCACCTCGGCTCTCGTTCGCTGTTCGTCCAGCGCGGGCGTGATCTTCACGCCGGAGTCGCCGAAGTCGTCCAGCGAAATCCGGCTCTCGGGCGCAACCACGAGCGAAACGCCGCGGTAGAGCCCGCCGAAAAACGTAAAGTCCGCAAACTGCGGGTAGACGTGCGGCCGCTCGGCGTTGTCGGCGAGGATGGTCAGCGTATCGCCGCCGTGGAGCAGGCTGGTGATGTCCGCGCGAAATTTTGAAAATCCGCCCTCGTGTTTTGCGGCGGACACGCCGTTTACCAGCACCTCGGCATTGAGCCCCGCCGCGGGGATTTCGAGATAAACGCGGTCCGTCGCTTCGCGCGCGATGTTCGGCAGCGTCCGCTCATAGCGGCACGCGCCGCGGTAATAGTCGCTTCCGCCGTCCTGTCCGTCAAGCGCGTTCCAGGTATGCGGCAGGGTCACCTGCTCCGGTTTTGCCGTTTCTGTTTTGGTAAACTGCCAGTTATCATTGATGGATATCGTTTTTCGCATGGTATTTCCTTTCGCCGAGAGGCGGGCGCCGGACGCATTCGAATCGATGCGTCCGGTACGCCGCCGGATTTCTGAATGTCAGTCTTCTTCGGCCGTCTGTCCGACCAGTTCCGAATTGTTGCGGCCGAGCGCGGCTTCCATGTCCGCGACCGCTTTTTTGTCGAGGTTATACACCCACTGGAGGAACACGAACATGAGCACAAGCCCGCCAAGGTAGACATAGCCGATCATCTGGCGGATGTTGTTGGCCACCTCCACGGTCTGATGCGCGCCGTTTTCACTGATGTATCCGGTCAGCATCAGCAGGAACGCGATGATCGACGCGCCAAAACCCTGCGCGAGCTTGCGGCCGAGCGAGTACGTCGCGTAAACCGTGCCCTCTTCGCGGCGTCCGGTCTTGAGCTCTTGATAATCGATGCAGTCCGCAACCATCGCCCAGCCGACCATGGCGAAGATGGAGAAGGAGAAGGAGACGACGACGCTGAGCACGATCCAAACGATCAGGCCGCTCATATTCGGCTGAATCGGCAGAACCGCCATCAGCAGCGCGGCGACCATGCCCACAAGAAGCGGATAGGTCGACGCTTCCTTTTTGCCGAACCGCTTCACGATCGGCTTGATCAGCGGAATGATGATCAGCATCGGCAGATACGAGATGAACGAGATGACGCCGGACATCTGCGCGTTCTGGAAAAAGCTCTGAAACAGGATCTGCGTCGCGCTGGCCAGTCCGGACATCATGATCAGGCTCGCCATTGCCGCGATGGTCGTGCCGACCGCCGCGCGGTTTTTGAAGAAGCTCGCCATCGCCTGCCAGTAATTATACTTCGGTCGGTCGGCGGCGTCCTCCTTTACCTGGACGCGCTCCACCGTGCCTTTGAGCAGGATCTGGAAGGCAAAGAACGCCGCGACGCCCATGATCAGCGCGATGATGAAGAGCCGGTTTCCCAGCAGGTTGTTGTTCTGGTCATAGCAGAAGAGCGGCAGCGCGACCATGATCGCGATATTCGCCAGAAACGCGCCGAGGGAGCGATAGGTGGAAAGCTGCGCGCGCTCGGTGGGGTCCGCCGAAATCGCCGCGTTCATTGCGCCGTATGGCACGTTGACGATCGTATAGGACATATCCCAGACCAGATAGCCGACGACGCAGACGAGCACCTTGACCCAGTACGGCGCGTTCGGAATGGGCAGAAAGCACATCGCGCCGGACACGATCAGAAGGAACGAGCCGAAGTAGATATAGCTCTTGAATTTGCCCCGCTTGCCGGGCTTGAGCGAGTCCATCAGCCCGCCCATGATCGGGTCGTTGATGCCGTCCCAAATTTTCAGCAGCAAGATGATGACGCCCCATGTGGTCAGGCTCAGTCCGATATACTGCGTGTAAAACAGCATCAGGTAAGAGTTGAGCGCAAAGCTCATGTTGCAGCCGAAATCGCCCATGGCATACGACCACTTGTCCTTTGCGCCAAACGGGCGCAGGGGCTTGACCGCTTTGTTGGGAATCGCTTCCATTGTGAACAGTACCTCCCGTATGATGTTTTGTTTGTATCCCTGCCGCACAGGGCAGTTCCGTCCGGTTAAATGCGGATGCGCAGGCGGCAAACCGCCGCGCGGGGGCATGTGCATGTCTGATTGAATTGGGCGTGTGTTTTGTATCCGGTTCGTGCGGGCCGGTCTGAAACGATCGAGAACTGCCAACATTTTCTTAATACCATCATATCTTGCACAGAAGCACAAATTCATGTAAATTATTGATATGTTCTTTTCTATTTTTGATTTTATTGAGGGCTTTGATGGTGAAATCCGAAACGATCGCCGCGCTGAAACTAAGATGTGAAAACCTGCTGCTGCTCTCGCCCTGCAACCTGTATCTGAGCGCGGGCGGCGAGACGACGCCGTTTTTTCGCCTGCAGATGTCTTCCGTCGTCAGCGCCGTCATCGAAACCGCGCGCAAGAAGCAGGTGCACGCGCTGGAACGGCAGCTGCGCGAAACGCCGCAGGCAAACACCGTCTTGCTCTGGATCGATCCGTTCCGCCTGGGATACCTGACGCTGGCGGTCGGCGGCGGCGACGCGCGGTGCTTCGTCACCTTCGGCCCGTTCGTCGCCGAGCGGATCAGCGCGGACGAGCTGCGCTATGTCGGATATAAGATGAAGCTCGGCAGCGACGCCTGTCTGCTGCTGGAAACGTTCTTCGGCATTCTGCCGACATTTGACAAAGCGGAGCGCGACCGGGCCGCCGCCGTGCTCAGCGCCTATTTTGCATCGGATTCTCCTGCGTTTGCGCTGTCGGTCGAAGACCATCCGATCGAGCAGCCGGGCGAGGAGACGCTGTCCGAAGCGGAATTCGAGCAGAGAAGTTTCGTCACGGAAAACTATGCCATCGAAGCGAAGCTGCTCAGCGCGGTGGAGTATGGGGACATCGAGTATATTCGCGAAAGCTTCGGCAGCAATATGCGCTCCTTCAGCCTGCAGTCGATGGTCCACTCCCGATATCCGAACGATCCGCTGCGGGAGATGAAAAACCTCGCGATCACCGGCAACTCCATCTGCCTGCGCGCCGCCATCAAGGGCGGGCTCAACTCCAGTCTCGCGCACAACATGTCCCGCGCGTTTGCCATCCGTGTCGAGCAGATGACCAGCCGGGAATCGATCACCGACCTCATTCGCGAAATCTCCCTGCGCTATACGCAGGCCGTCCGCGAATACGCGCTGACCAACTGTTCCGAGCTGATCGTTAACGCGGTGATCCTCGTCCACCGCAATATTTCCTCCTCGATTTCGCTGGCGGATATCGCGCGGCAGCTGCATGTCAGCCGGGAGCATCTCTCGCGCCGCTTCCGCCAGGAAATGGGGACGACGCTCACCGATTATGTGCATCGCTCCAAGGTCCGCGAGTCGCTGCCACTGCTTGCCTCGCGAAAATACGACGTCGCGCGCATCGCGTTTCTCTTCGGGTACTCCTCTCCGTCGCACTACACAAAGGCGTTCATCCGCCAGATGGGGCTCTCCCCCAAGCAATGGCAGCAAAAGCAGGGCAGCGAGCATGCGGCCACCGAGGAACTATAAAAGGCGGCTTCGATCGAACCGAGCAGCGAATCGATTCCATTTCCGCCACAAAACGGTATAATGAGAAGCATGGAACGACAGACTTGTGGAATCCTCGCGCCGGCGGGCGGCGAAGAACAGCTGCTCGCGGCGGTGCGCTGCGGCGCAAACGCGGTCTACCTCGGCGGGCAGGCGTTCAACGCGCGCCGCAACGCCGCAAATTTCGACGGGGACGGTCTGAAAAAAGCCGTTTCCTATTGCCACGCGCGAAACGTCCGCGTATACGTCACCGTCAACACGATTGTGCTGGACGGGGAGATGGCCGAGCTCGAAGCGGAGGCGGAGCGCATCGCGGCCGCAGGCGCGGACGCCGTGATCATTCAGGACATGGCCGTGCTGCGTCTGTTTGTCGGGCGCTATCCTTCCATCGAACGGCACGCCTCCACCCAGACCGCCGCGCACAACATCGACGGCGCGCGGTTTTTGCAGGAAGCCGGGTTCGACAGCTTCGTGCTCGCGCGCGAACTCACGCTCTCCGAAATGGAGGCCGTCTGCTCCGCCGTGTCGATCAAAGCGGAGGCGTTTATCCACGGCGCGCATTGCATGAGCGTGTCCGGCGCGTGCTACCTTTCCGCCATGCTCGGCGGCCGGAGCGGCAACCGCGGGCTCTGCGCGCAGCCCTGCCGCTTGAACTGGTCCTGCGGCGGCGGCGAATACGCGCTCTCGCTCAAGGATCTATCTCTGATTTCGCACATCCGCGAACTGGCGGACGCGGGCGTAAGCTCCTTTAAAATCGAGGGACGCATGAAGCGGCCGGAGTATGTCGCCGCGGCGACGCAGGCCTGCCGGCTCGCGCTAGAGGGAAAGCCCTACGACGCGGAACAGCTGCGCGCCGTGTTTTCCCGGGGCGGGTTTACGGACGGATACCTTACCGGCAGGCGCGGCGGCGATATGTTCGGCCACCGCACCAAAGAGGACGTGACCGGCGCGGAAGGCGTGCTGAAATCGCTCGCCGCGCTGTATCGAAACGAAACGCCGCTGGTCCCGGTCGACCTTGCCTTTACGCTGCGCGCGAACGAGGCTTGTCTAACCGCGAGCGACGGCATCCGCGAAACGACCGCGCAGTCCGCCGCGCCGGAGCGCGCGGTCAACCGGCCGCTGGACGAAGCGGCCGCAAGGAAGAATCTGGAAAAAACGGGCGGCACGCCGTTCTTTATCCGCTCGTTTCAGGCGAATATCGAGGACGGATACACTCTGCCCGCATCCGCGCTGAACGCCCTGCGGCGGCAGGCGCTGGACGCGCTTTTGGATGATCGCAGCCAGATCGCTCCGGTTCCGCCGCAGCCTTACGCCATCGCCAAGCCGGCGCGTTACCGCTCCGCCCGCGAACAGCCGGCACTCTGGGCGCGCTTTTACGACGTCGGGCAAATCGCAGCGGAGGATTCGTTTGAACGCATCCTTCTGCCCGCGGCGCGCATCGACGGGCCGATCATCGAGCGCTTTGGGGACAGACTGATCGCGCAGCTGCCGACGCTGCTGTTTCCGGAGGACGAGGCGGCGTTTGACGCGCGCCTTGCCGAACTGGCCGGCCTGGGGCTGTCCGCCGTCTGGGCGAGCAACGTCTACGGCGTCGCGCTCGGCAGGCGCTTGGGGGTGGATGTACACGGCGGCTTTGCGCTGAACATCGCCAATACCGAAGCGCTGTTGGAGGTTCAGGCGCGGGGGCTCAAGAGCGTCGTCGTCTCGCCGGAGCTCTCCATGGCGGCGATCAAATCGCTCGGCGGATCGCTGCCGCGCGGCGCGCTGTCCTATGGCGGCATGCCGCTGATGCACGTTCGCAACTGTCCCGTACGCGCCGCCGTCGGCTGCGTCGGCTGCGGCGGCAGAGAATCGCTGACCGACCGCAAAGGGATCGTTTTCCCCGTCGAATGCGACGAGAAACGAACCGCGACGCTGCTCAACAGCGTGCCGCTCGACCTCGCGGGACGAAATCTCGCCGGGCTGGATTTTCAGCTGCTGTATTTTACGCGGGAGCGCGCCGAAGAGGTCGAATCCGTCGCGCAGCGGTTCCTCTCCGCGCAAAAGACCGACGCGCCGCATACCACCGGACTGTATTACCGCGAACTCTTGTAGTTGCCTCACGGCGCAACGCAAAAAACAAAAAACCGGTACGGCAATTGCGCCGCACCGGTTTTATGGTTACACTCGAGTTTGTCAGCCCTTATCCGCCGCCAGTTCGCTGCGCTCCTGTCTGCGCGAAAGCCGGCGTTTTTTCATCTCCACAAAGCGGTCCTTGATCACCGGGCCGACGGTCTGCACCAGGATGACCGCAATCAGGACGAGGCCCTGGAACGTATCCTGAATATCCGTCGTGAGCGCGGGAATCGAAACGATGATGAAGTTGATCGTCGTGTAGGAGAGCGCGCCGAAGAACACGCCGAGCAGGTTGCCGCGTCCGCCGCTCATGCTCACGCCGCCGAGCACCACCGCCGCAATGGCGTACATTTCATAGCTCTTGCCGGAGGAGGCGGGCGTCACGTTGCCGATTTTACAGGCCTGAATGAAGCTCGCGAGGCCCACGAGGATGCCGGTGACCACGAACACGGAGACCTTCACCCACTGGACGTTGACGCCCGCGAGGAAGGCGGCTTTTTCGTTGCTGCCGGTGGCGTAAACGCTCTTTCCGTATTTCGTGCGCCGGGAGATGAGCAGGATGATCAACATCACCGCGACGAACACAAACGTGATGTACGGAATCGACACGCCCGCAAGGCTGCCGGTGCCGAATTTCATGCGCAGCACGTCATACGCGCTGTTGCTGCTGAGCATGGCAAACTGGCTGCTGGACGAGCCGGTGATGGCGGGATCGATCTCGCGCACAACCGAAAGCGTGAGCGAGCGGTAGATCAGCATGGTGCCAAGCGTCACGATAAACGGCGGCATCTTGGCATAGCCCGCGAGCACGCCGTTGATCAGGCCGCAGATCGCGCCGGCGGCGACTGCCGCAAGGAGCGTGAGCAGGATGCTATTGGTGATGTTGAACACCATGATGGTCACGCCGCTGCAGAGCACCAGCGCCGAGCCGACCGAAAGGTCGATCTGACCCGTGATGATGACGAGCGCCATGCCCAGCGCCATCGTGCCGACGATGACCGTGTTCTGGCTGGCGAGGATCGCCGTGATATGGCCCCACTTAAACGTGTTGCCGTTCGCCTGAATGGTGAACGCATAGACCAGCAGTATAATGGCGAAGACAAAGATGAAGCTGTAGCGCTTCCACGCCTTCGCAAGAAAAGATCCGACTCCGGCGATACCGCCTTTATTAGCCCGCATGGTTGGCTCCTCTCCGCGTATTGATCGCGTTGGTTGAATACAGCATGACGTCATGCTCGTTGATTTCATCATGGTCGAAGATCTTGACCACGCGCCCTTCAAAGAAGACGACGCAGCGGTCCGATACCTTCTTGATCTCCGGGATCTCGAGCGTATTGATGATCACGGTCATTCCGCGCGATGCAAACTCAAGGATCAGCCGGTAGATCTCCGCCTTCGCGCCGACGTCCACGCCCTGCGTGGGGTTGTCCAGCAGCAGCACGTCCGCGTCGGTGTTGAGCCAGCGCGCGAGAAAGACCTTCTGCTGGTTTCCGCCCGAGAGCGAGAGGATGGAGTCCTTCGGGGATTCCGCCTTGATCCAGAGCAGCTTTTTGAGCGCTTCGTACCGCTCGAGCTCGCGCCTGGTCGAGATGACCGGCTTTTTCAGCGAGATGGAGTGCTCCGCAATGCAGGTGTTGTCGAGGATGTCCACATCCGGCACGACGGAGTTTTCCTTGCGGTTGGAGGGCAGCATCGCCATGCCGTGTTTCATGAAGTGCGGAATCGCGCCGCGCAGCGTCTGATTTCCGACGCGGATGGAGCCGCCTTCAAACGGCATCACGCCGAACATCGTCTGCATCACTTCGCTCGCGCCGCTGCCGGCAAGGCCGGTAAACGCGACGATTTCGCCCTTTCGAATGTCGAGCGTGACGTCCGAAAATCCGTGGCCGGAAAGATGCCGAAGCGATACGATCGGCTCCCCCAGCGGCCGCTTCT
Source organism: Clostridiales bacterium (assembly GCA_012517905.1). GTDB lineage: Bacteria > Bacillota > Clostridia > Christensenellales > CAG-138 > UBA7703. The sequence continues at coordinate 38,750 of JAAYUE010000053.1, forward strand.
CGTAATAATCCTTGTCGAGGTACTGCTCGCCGACCATGTCCGAGGCGATCTGGTGCGGCGTGGTGTCCGCAATATTGCCCTGGGAGACGAACTTGCCGTTGCGAAACACGGTGTACCGGTCCGCAATCTCGAAGATCTCCGGCATTTTGTGCGATATAAAGATAAAGGAATTGCCCTGTGATTTCAGTTTTCTCAGGATTGTGAAGAGGTGCTCGACCTCCTGCGTGCTCAGCGCGGTGGTCGGCTCGTCCAGAATGAGCAGCTTCGCATCCGCGTGCAGCGCGCGGCTGATCTCGAGCAGCTGCTTCTGGCTCGTCTTCAGTTCGGAGACCATGGCGGTCGGGTCGATGTCCACGCCCAGCCGCTCAAACAGGACGCTCGCTTCCTCGATCATCCGCTTTCTGTCCAGAAGACCGATTTTCGTCTTCAGCTCGCGGTTTAAAAAGATATTCTCGAACACGGTCAGATCGTTGACCACGTTCACTTCCTGATGGACAAACGCGATGCCCGCCCGCTCCATCTGCGTGATGGACGGCGTTTGATAGCTCTTGCCCTCAAACCGGATTTCGCCGGAGTCCATCGGGATGACGCCGGTGAGGATGTTCATCAGCGTGGATTTTCCCGCGCCGTTTTCGCCCAGCAGCGCGTGTATCTCCCCGGCCTCGACCTGAAGATGCACGTCCGAGAGCGCGATCACGCCGCCAAACGCCTTTGAAATGTGCTGCATTTCAAGGATTGCCATAGTTTGTGTCCCCGTTTTCCTCGTTTTTCGCGGAGTTCGGTTTCCGCCGCGGGTGGTTCTCTGTCTTAGCCGGTGGACCGCCGCCAATTTTGCGCTGCGGCGCCCGCTCGTCATCACCAGTATAATATCGATTGCCCGCCGGGAAAAGCCCGTTTTTTACGGAACTTTTCCGTATCGGGTGCCCGTAACCATCGACGTACGGATGCAGGCAAGCCTGCATCCGTACGTGCGACTTTGTTCGTCAGGTACTGTTTGTTCGGTTTTACGGATTAATGACCCGTGAAGCCCTGATAGTTGGCAACGTTGCCCGCGTCCACAATCCATACGTCCTCATACTTGCCGTCGCCGACTTTGTAATCCCAGTTGCCGGAGAGGTAGTCGAGCATGTAGTTGATGACGTTTTCGAACATCTTCGGCGAGAAGTAGACGGACATGAGGCCGTCAAAGTATGTCTGCGCCGTAGCTGCCTGCGCGGAGGTGCCGTCGATGACCGCATAGAGCTCGGCCATGCCGCCGATGGCGGAGGTGTAGACGTTCAGCGCCGCAAAGTCGGCCTTGGTCTGCTCGTCGATGGCGTTGGCTTCCAGCAGGTTCATCAGACCGAAGGTCATTTCATCGTCCATCGAGTAGATGTACAGCGAGCCGGAGGGTTTCGCCGTTGCGACGATGTCGGAGAGCTTCTGCTCGAGGTACTGGTACGCGCCGTCCGCGCTCCAGTTGCAGACCGTCTTGTATTCCGCGGTCAGAGTATCGATCTCTTCCTGGGTCCAGACCTGGGTGGTGTGGTAGGTTTCGTTCTTGTCCTTGTCGTAGTAGTCGAGTTCGCCGCGGAGGAACTGCTCAAAACCTTCCTGACGGCGGGAGCAGACGGTGCCGTTGTCGCCGATGAGGGTGACGAGCGTGGAACCCGGTACCATGCCGTTCATCTGGAGCCAATAGGCGATGCCCGCGCCGCACTGCCAGTTGTTACCGGAGGCGTTCAGGATTGCATACTGGTCCGGACCTTCGATGATACGGTCGAACGAGATGAACGGGACGTTCGCGGCGATCAGGGCTTCCTGACCGGCCTTGGCGGAATCTTCAAGAGCGAAGAAGACTACGCCCACGGCGTCGTTGTTGGCGAGAATGGTCTGCACCTGGTCAACCTGCTCTTCGCCGGTGGACGCGGCCATGTAGACGGCCTTGTAGGTGCCTTCCGCGTTGATCTCAGCAACCTTCTGCTCGGCGTACACGCCAGCCTGTGCGGTCCAGCCATGATCCGGCGTGGGGCCAAGCACGTAGATGGTGCCGCCGGCGGTCTCCGTTGTCGTCTCCGCGGCAGGCTGCGCAGCCGTATCCGCGGGCTGATCGGCCGCGGAGGTGTCCGCCGCCGGTGTCGTGGTGCTTCCGCATGCGGCAAAGCTTGCCAGCATGAAAACACACATGAGAATCGCGAGGAATTTTTTCATGATTTCTCTCCTTTTATTTTGTATTTATAACAACCAATGACTTGGTCATTACCCAGGAAAAAGAGGTCGCGCCGGAATAACGGCCCATTGAGCGGTTATGCTCCGAATTGAGGTTCAGCCAATCGCGCCGTATGCGGCCGCCCGACGGATGGACGCTTACAGCTCCACGATGCGGTTGCTCTCGGCGGACTCCAGGCAGGCGAAGACCACGCGCATGGAGTTGACGATGTCCTCCGCGTCCAGAACGGTCTTCTTTCCGTCCAGCACCGCCTCGACAAACTGGTCGATCACACCGCTGCTCGTCTGCTGCGCGTCGTCGTTGGTCTGCATGCGATCGAGCTCGTAGTGCGCCTTCGTCCCGTCGGCATACACCACCTGCAGCGCATAGCGCGGGTCGTGGTAGAGCTTCAGGATGCCCTTTTCGCAGTAGAGCGAGGAGGTGTTGCATTCTTCGCCGTAGTGCGTCCAGCTTGTGGTGACGGTGCCGAGCGCGCCGTTTTTGAAGCTCAAAATCTCAACGGAATTGTCGTCCACCTCGATCGGCGTGCCGTCCGGAAATTTCTTGTCCAGCGTCGCAAGGCGGCTGAACACGCTCTTGACGTCGTCCCCGATCAGATAGCGCATCAGGTCGATCTTATGGATGCCGAGGTCGGCCATGGAGCCGAACGCCGCGGCGTTTTTCTTGAAAAACCAGGTGTTGCTGCTCTTGTCCACGCTCCACATCTCCGGTCCTTTGTGGCCGAACGTCGCGGCAAAGCTGATCACGCGGCCGAGCTCGCCGGAGGCCAGCAGTTCCTTTGCCTTGCGGTGCGCGGGCGTCAGGCGCTGATTGTGGTCGATCAGCAGGCGTTTGCCGCTCTTTTTCGCGGCGGCGAGCATATCCTCGCAGTCTTTGAGCGTGATCGCCATGGGCTTTTCGCAGAGCACGTGCTTGCCGTGATTGAGCGCATCGATCGTAATCGGCGCGTGAAACGCGTTTGCAACGCATACGCTCACGGCGTCGATGGAGGGATCGGCGATGAGCTCCTCCGCGGTATCGTATACCTTGCCGCCGAAGTCCTTTGCCATGGCTTCCGCGCGCGGGCGGGAGAGGTCGAACACCGCGGCGATGTTCGTGCGCTCGTTGTGTCGATATTCCGCTGCGTGCCGCTGTCTCGCAATCGAGCCGCAGCCGATGATGCCTACGTTTAACATGGTCGGTACCCCCTGTGAAATCTAGTCTGTATTGCTTCGGGTTCGGTCCGTTTTCTGCGCGGCCGACTCCCGCAGGACGATCTTGTGCGGCAGATAGACTTCGCTCTGCGCGCCGGGTTTTTGCTGAATATGGTCGTAGAGCATCAGCATGCTCCCGCGTCCGAGTTCGTAGCACGGCACGGCAACCGTTGTCAGATAAGGATGAAACATCGTCGTATAGTCGACGTCGTCGAATCCCGCGACGCTGAGGTCCCAGGGGACCTGCAGCCCGAGCTTGCCGGCGGCGGCGATCACGCCCAGGGCAAGAATGTCCGAAACGCAGAACACCGCGCTCGGCGGGTCGGCGGCTTCCAGCAGCGTCCGCGCCGCCTGTTTGCCGCTGGCAAACGAGTAGTCGGCCGAGGCATATGCAACGAGCGAGTCGTCCGGGTCTATCCCCGCCTCTTCCAGCGCGTCCCGATAGCCGCGCAGGCGGTCCGCGCTCGAGAGATATCGGTTGGCGCTGGTCACGATGCCGATGCGCCTGTGTCCCAGCGAGACGAGGTGTGAAACCGTGTCGCGCGCGGCGGCGCGGTTGTCGACCGAAATATGCGGTATCTGTGCGCCTTCGACATATTCCGAACACTGGACGAGCGGGTATCGGCTTGCGTAGGATTCCAGCCAGCGGTCGTCCCTGTTGCAGGCCAGCGTGATCATGCCGTCCGCCCGGTTTTTCTGGAAGAGGCTTTCCACGAGCGATTCGTCCAGCGCGTCGCTGTCGTATGTGTTATAGATCAAGGTGCTGTAGCCAAGGTTTCTCGAAACGTCGCAAATGCCCGCGAGCACGTTGGAATAATACGGGTTGGAAAAGTTCGGCGCGAGGATGAGGATGATGCGGCTCTCGTTTTTTCGCAGGTTCCGGGCGGAGAGGTTCGGCTCGTAGGAGAGCCTAGCGACCGCCTCGCGCACCCTCGCCTCCGTGTCCGGCAGGACGCGTCCCGTTTCGTTGAGCACGCGCGACACGGTTGCGACGGAAACGCCCGCGGCGCGCGCGACGTCCTCGATCTTCACCATCCGCAGCACCTCCTGCGATTCGCCCCTGTGCGGGGACTCTCCGGACGTTTTCTCGACATGTAATGGATTACATGTCCGTTAAATCAAGGGGCCGCGGCCCGCCCGCGGCGAAGCAAGCACTTATTCGCTCCAGAGAAATTGACTGACGTACCGCTGGGACAGGCGAAGCGACATGAGCCGATCTTCCAGCGTGTCCTCAAATGCTTTGTCTTCCACCTCGACGGCGATGTGGCCGTTGTAGCCGACGTCCGTCAGCGCGGAGACAAATTTACCCCAGTCGATTTCCCCAAGGCCGGGCAGTTTGGGCAGCATGTAGTCGAGCGGCGCCGCGAAGATGCCGACTTCGTCGAGCAGGTCTTTGCGGATCTTCGCGTCCTTGATATGGACGTGGAACAGTTTGTCGGTAAACTCGTAGATGGGGCGGATATAGTCCATCTGCTGCAGTAAAAAATGCGAGGGGTCGTAGTTCAGGCCAAAGTTTGCGCTGTCGATCGTGGAAAACATCTCGCGCCAGATGCGCGGCGAGACGGCGAGGTTTTTGCCGCCCGGCCATTCGTCCTGCGTGAAGAGCATCGGGCAGTTTTCAATGGCAACGCGGACGCCGTTGTCCTCGGCAAAGCGGATGATATCCGGCCAGACCTTTTTGAACATGCGCATGTTGTCGGAAAGATTTGCGTGCTGGTCCCTGCCGATGAAGGTGTTGACCGCGTTGACGTCGAGCTTTCGCGCGGCAAGGATGAGCTTTTTGATGTGGCTTCTCGCCTCTTCGGCCTTTGCCGCGTCCGGATCGAGCGGGTTGGGATAGTATCCCAGCGCGGAGATCTCCACGCCGGTCTCGGCAAGCTTTTCACGGATCGCCTGCACGCGCGCTTCGTCGAGCGCGTCCGCGTCGATATGCGTCACACCCGCATAGCGGCGCTCCGCCTTGCCGACCGGCCAACACATCATCTCCACGCTGCGGTATCCGTTGGCCGCAGCAAAGTCCACGACGTATTCAAACGACTGATCGGGCAAAATCGCGCTGGCAAATCCGAGTTTCATGGCTTTATTCCTTTGGTTCAAATTATTGTGTCTGTTGCGCCGGGTTCGAACGATTGACCGGCCTGGTATTTCGATTCGCCCTTCTGGACGGGCGGAGGAAATGCTGATGGCCCCGCAGGGTCTCACCTTGGTTTCAATTTATCATCCCTTACACAACATGTCAATATATTTTACATAATTTACATGGTATATTATTTTGGCTTACATTTTTTACATTTTAGCTCGATTTAGTCGCTAAAATATGTCGATTTACACAGCCAATCATTTGTGATATGATAATATGAGGTTGTAAAAAAAGGATCGATCATGTCTCAGATTAAAAAGAAAACGACATTGCAGGATGTCGCGGACGCGGCCGGGGTTTCCATCGCCACAGTTTCGCGCGCCATCAACAACAAATCCAGCGTCAAAGAAGGAACCTACGGGAAGATCCTGCAGGCGATGTATGCGCTGGGCTACGACAGCACGGTCCGGCACGAGAGCCATCTGATTTTGATTCTCCTGCCGGACATCGATAACCCGTTTTATTCCGACGTGATCCGCGGCATCTCTTCCGCGGCGGGCCGGCAGGGGTATCAGGAGATCATTATCCGCACCGGCGCGCACCCGCTGACGCTCTCGTTCATCGAGGAGATGATCGGCAAGACGCACGCCGACGGCGTGATCACGCTCGACCCCATCCCCTCGGCGGACACGATCTCAAAGCTCGAGATGCACACGCCGCTGATTCAATGCGCCGAATATAATGAAGAAAGCGCCGCTTCCTATGTGTCGATCGACGACGTGGCGGTCAGCCGCGCCGTGGTCGACTATATCCTTTCCAAGGGCAGGCGCCGCGTGGCGCTGATCACCGGCCCGCTGAAATACAAGTATTCCAGAAAGCGCCGGGCGGGCTTCATCGCCGGGCTTGAGGACGCCGGCATCACCCCCGCCGCCAACATGATCGTGCCGGTGCCGGAGTTTTCCTACGACGCGGCGGTGTCCATCGCCACGCAGCTTTTGAGCATGCCCGAGCGGCCGGACGCGATCTTTGCCGCTTCGGACGTGTTCGCCGTCGCCGCCATCAAGGCGGCGAAGCGCCTCGGCATCTCCATCCCGAAGGACCTCGGCGTCATCGGATTTGACAACACGAATATCTCCATCATGTCCGAGCCCGCGCTCACGACGGTGAAGCAGCCGCAGTATCAGCTGGGCTTTCTCGCCTGCGAGATGCTCATCGAGCAGATGCACAACCCCTGCCTCGCCCCGCGCCAGATCATGCTCGACGCGGAGATCATCATCCGCGAATCGCTGTAGCGCGCGATTTCGGCCGAAGCTTTCAGCAAATTTCGGCTATCGGGCATCGCCGCGATTAAAAGCGCATAAAAGCCCTGTTCGAATCGATTCGAACAGGGCTTTTCTTGTTCAATTGGGCACGCAAAGCGAACGCCGCACGGATTCGCGGCGCGATGGCCTCGGCTTATTCCGCTTCCTCCGGCTCCTTGCCGGCTTTCACGAAAAATTCCTCATACCCCGCCGCGTTGATGAGCCCGAGCAGCAGCGGCAGCACAAGCGACATGAGGATCGCCGCGAGCACGCCGAGCACGATAAACGCGCGCCCGACGCGCGGGATGAGCGACAGCGCGCCGAATACGAGCAGCACGAGCCATACGGCCAGCATGACAAGGAAGTCGGCCAGGAACATCCTGCCTTTATACCCCTCCGTCTTCTTCATGGAGAGGCGCAGCGCTTCGGTTGCGGAGATATCCGGGTCCTGAATCATGATATACGGCACAAACCGGTAAGAATACGACTTGATGATTGCAAACACCGGGCCCGCGAGCGGAATCAAGCCCCAGATGAGAATCCAGAGCGCCATCCAGCCCATGCCGCCCGCCACCTTGAAGAAGCGCTTGAATCCGGCGAACAGCGCGTCCGAATTGACCTCCTCGCCCCGGTAGCCGGCGAGATACACCGCCGCCATGCCCGCGTTGAACACAAGCGCGATGGGCACCGAGATGATCGGCAGCACGCCGAACATAGCCGCCAGGCCGACGAGCAGCTGGCAGAGCAGGGACAGTCCCCAGAGACGAAACGGCTTCTGCTCGAGCACTTTGAGCGCCTTAAAAATCAGGTCGCGGGAACGGACGCCCGGTTTTGCAACGTGCTGTTTCCGCGTCTGAAACGGCTTTCCGCCATCCACCGGCATCCCGCAGTTCGGGCAGAATTTTTCGCTTGACAGTTCCTTTCCGCAATTCATACAAAACGGCATATGCTACCCCCTCCATGTTCTGTTGATAAAGATTACGCGAAGCGCTGGTTACAGTATACAATACCCGATAAAAAAGCGCCAGATTTCTCGCGCTGAAAAACGCGCCTCCAGCTCAGTTTCGCAGAGAATGGGAAGAAATTCCGAGCCGCCCGCATCCCGCGCCGCTCTATATGCCCTCACCACGCCTGCCGGTGGAACGGGCGCCATCCGCGTCGCGGCATGCGCGCTCCTTTTCGTCCGACCGCCGGTTTGTTTTTTTCATTGTATCATATTATAATATGTGCAAGTTTATTTCGCCTGTCGTTGACGCAGCGCAGCGCCTGCATCCTGCCCGTCTTGTTTCAGCACGATTGCATTCGGGGGTTCCCATCCGGCCCGTATGGGCGTATACTCTTACGAAACGAATCCGTTGCCGCAGTCTCCCGCGGATTTTCCGCCGGCACCACATTACTCGAAAGGAACCGCCATGGCACAATATTTTGACGAACCCTCGCATACGTTTTCGGAATACCTGCTCGTTCCGAGCTACTCCTCCGCCGCCTGCACGCCGCAGAACGTCTCGCTCCGAACGCCGGTGTGCAAATTCCGCGTCGGCGAGTCGAGCCCGCTGAGCATGAGCATTCCGCTCGTTTCAGCGGTCATGCAGTCCGTCTCCGGCGAAAAGCTCGCCGCGGCGCTTGCGCGCGAGGGCGGCATCTCCTTTCTCTTCGTCTCCCAGCCCATCGATTCCCAGGCGGCGATGGTGCGAACGGTGAAAAAATCCAAGTCCGGATTTGTCCGAAGCGACAGCAACGTCACCCCGCAGCATACGATGGCGGATGTGATGGCGCTCAAGGCAAGCACCGGCCACTCCACCGTGGCGGTCACCGAGGACGGAAGCCCGTTTGGAAAGCTCCTCGGCATCGTGACGAGCCGGGACTACCGCCCGAGCCGCATGGACCCCGAGACGAAGGTGGCGGACTTTATGACGCCCGTCGGGCGGTTGGTTTGCGGCACGGAAGGCGTCTCCCTCTCCGAGGCGAACGACGTCATCTGGGAACACAAGCTCAACGCCCTGCCCATCGTATCGAAGGACGGCAACATGGTCTCCTTCGTCTTTCGCAAGGACTACGACTCCCACAAGGAGAATCCCGGCGAACTGCTGGACAGCCAGAAGCGCTATACCGTCGGCGCCGGCATCAACACGCGGGACTACGAGGACCGCGTCCCCGCGCTGGTCGAGGCGGGCGCGGACATCCTCTGCATCGACTCCTCGGAAGGCTACACCGAGTGGCAGGCGAAGACCATCGCGTTTATCCGCTCGCGATACGGCGACAGCGTCAAGGTCGGCGCGGGCAACGTGGTGGATGGCGAAGGGTTCCGTTTTCTCGCGGACGCGGGCGCGGACTTCGTCAAAATCGGCATCGGCGGCGGTTCCATCTGCACCACGCGCGAGGCGAAAGGCATCGGGCGCGGGCAGGCGACCGCCGTGCAGGACGTCGCCGCCGCGCGGGACGCCTACGCCAAAGAGACGGGCGTATACGTTCCCGTCTGCTCGGACGGCGGCATCGTGCTGGACTATCACATCACGCTCGCGCTCGCCATGGGCGCGGACTTCTGCATGCTGGGGCGGTACTTCGCCCGCTGCGACGAGAGCCCGACGAGCAAGGTGTTCATCAACGGCAGCTATATGAAAGAGTACTGGGGCGAGGGCAGCGCCCGCGCGCGCAACTGGCAGCGCTACGACAGCGGCGGCGAGGCGAAGCTCACCTTCGAAGAAGGCGTGGACAGCTATGTTCCCTACGCGGGCAGTCTGCACCACAACGTGGAGCAGACGCTGAGCAAGGTACGCTCCACCATGAGCAACTGCGGCGCGATGACCATCCCCGAACTGCGTGAAAAAGCGCGGCTCACGCTCGTCTCCGCCGCAACGCTGACCGAGGGAGGCGCGCACGACGTGCTGCTCAAGGACAGGAGCTATTTCCGTTCGTTTGAATAAGAACCGACCATATGCAAAAAAACGCCGCGAAAACGCGGCGTTTTTTGTTTGGCGGCAATCAACGCTTCTTTTGCGGAATGATTTCGATCCAGTACCCGTCCGGATCCTCGAGAAAATAGATGCCCATGCCTTCGTTGACGAACACGACGGCGCCCATCTCTTCGTGCTTCTTTCTTGCGGCCTCCATATCCTCGGTCGCCAGCGCAAGATGGTACTCCTGCTCGCCGAGGTCATAGGGCTCGGTTCGGTCCTTCAGATAGGTCAGTTCGAGGGAAAACGTATCCGTTCCGTCGCCGAGAAATACAATCGTAAAATCGTCGTTGTCGATCGTACGCTTGGGTTTCAGTCCGAGCGCCTCGTCGTAAAACGCAAGGCTTTTATTCAGATCTCTCACGTTAAAATTAAAATGATTGAAGCTGAACATGGTCTGCATCTCCTTTTGGGTTTTTATACCTCATTATAGCAGATATTCCTGTTTTACGCAGCAAAGCGAAACGCGCGGTTTGCCCGCCGCGCCCGCCGGACACAGACGCCGGATCGTACCCTGTTTCCTCCGATTCGGCGAAACAGGCCGTCAAGTCGGAGTTTTCTGACGATTATTCGACAGACGCTGGACGAATTGCGGCTTATTTTTCGCTCGTCCAAAAAAACATGGTATATTATATGAACTTAAACATATATAATATATTGACAATGCTTCTTTCATTCTTTATAATCATGCATAACACAATGGCGTGTGATTATCAAAGGATGGTCATACCCATTTTTGTTATTATCGAAGGAGGAAATCAAATAATGAGGAAACTTCTTAGTTTACTGCTCGTTCTCGCGCTTGCGTTCAGCCTTGTCGCCTGCGCAGGCGGCACTGCCCCGGCGGCAACCGAAGCCCCCGCTGCCGATGCAGCCGCTACGGAAGCGCCGGCTGAAGCGACCGGCGAAGGCATCACCCTCGGCGTCATTTCGCCGAACACCGGCGCGCTTGCGGTATACGGCGCAGCCGTGACCACCGCCGTCGATCTCGCGGTCAGCGAAATCAACGCATCCGGCGGCATCCTCGGCCAGCAGGTGACCGTCATCAACACCGACGACCAGTTTGATCCGGCCGAGACGCTCAACGCGTTCAACTCGCTCGTTTCTCAGGGTGTCGGCCTCATCGTCGGCTCCGTCACCTCGGGCTGCACCTCCGCCATCACCAGCGCCGCCAACGAAGAAGGCGTCGTCCTGCTGACGCCGTCCGCGACGGCCGACAGCATCACGACCGCGAACGACTACGTCTTCCGTGCCTGCTACGCGGACAGCTTCCAGGGCGCCATCGCGGCCTACTATGCCAAAGAAGCCGGTTATGCCGACGTCGGCGTGGTCTACTGCGCGGCGGACACCTACTCCAAGGGCCTCTACGACTCGTTCGCGGCTGCCGCCGCGACCTACGGCCTGAACATCAAAGCCGTCGAGTCCACCGCCTCTCTGGACGTGCAGGATTACACCAACCAGTTTGCCTCCATGGCGAGCTCGGGCGTTCAGTTTGTCTACGCGCCGTACTACTATGATGTCATCGGCCCGTACATCGTCACCCAGGCCCGTGCAGCCGGCTACACCGGCATCATCATGGGCGCCGACGGTTACGACGGCACGCCGGACTACGTCGTCGAGGGCGCGGATCTGACCGCCTTCAACAACGTCTACTGGACCAACCACTACGATCCGACCGACACCGACCCGATGGTTCAGTCGTTCGTCGCGGCCTACCAGGCGATGTTCAACTCCACGCCGAACGCGATCTCCGCGCTTGCATATGACGCCGTCTATATGTACAAGCTCGCGATCGAAAAGGCCGGTTCCGCCGATCCGGCAGCCGTCCGCGATGCGCTCGCCGATCCTTCGACCACCTTCAGCGGCGTCACGGGTACGTTCGCATTCAACAGCGAGACCGGCACGCCTTCCAAGGGCGCCGTCATCCTCTCGTTTGCATCGGATGGCACCTCCGTGACCACGAAACTGGTCGACGTTATCAAAGAGCTCAAATAACAGCTATTCGCAAAACGCTATATCAGGAAAAGGAGGCGAGGCTCGCGCCGCGTCTCCTTTTCCGTTAAATTCGAAAGGCGGAACGAACAAGTGAGCACATTTTTGCAAACACTGTTTGTCGGGCTGAGGCTCGGGAGCATCTATGCCCTCGTCGCGCTCGGCTACACCATGGTCTACGGCATCATCCGGCTGATCAACTTTGCCCACGGCGATTTTATCATGGTCGGCGGTTATACGATGATCTTCACGATTCCCGTGATGGTCGCGCTCGGCCTGCCCGGCTGGGCCTCGGTTTTTATCGCGATTCTGGTATGCGCCGCCGTCGGCATGTCGACGGAACTTGTCGCGTACCGCCCGGTCCGCAAAAAGGGCACTGCGATGACGGCGCTCATCACGGCTATCGCGGTGAGCCTTCTGCTGGAAAACCTCGCGCAGGCCATCCCCCAGATCGGCCCGAACCCCAAGGTCGCAAGCCAGATTTTCATCGCAGGCGGCGTGAAGATTGCAAACGTCACGCTGGACTGGACGACGATGCTCACCATCGGCATCAGCGTCGTCGTCATGATCGGACTCTATCAATTCACTCAGAAAACAAGGATCGGCCGCGCGATGCGCTGCGTCTCCGAAGATAAGTCAGCTTCCATCCTGATGGGCATCAACGTCAACCGCACCATCGTGACGACGTTTGCCATCGGCTCCAGCCTCTCCGCGATCGCCGCCCTGATGTATATCGCCCAGTACCCCAAGGTCTATACGACCATGGGCGCGATGCTGGGCCTCAAGGCCTTTGTTGCAGCCGTGCTCGGCGGCATCGGCATCATCCCCGGCGCCATGTTCGGCGGCTTTGTCATCGGTCTTGTCGAATCGTTCACCACCAGCTATGTCAGCTCGAGCATGGCGGACGCGTTCGTGTTCCTCATCCTCATCATCGTGCTGATCATCAAGCCCGCCGGCATCCTCGGAAAGAATATTGGTGAAAAAGTATGATTAAAAACAGAACCGCTCAGGGATATCTGCTCAATACGGTCGTGATTGCGGTGCTGCTGATCGGCTTTGCTTTCTTCAAGGGAGCCCTTGGAGGCGGCGGCGAATTCAAGCTCATCATTGTGCCAAGCATCTGGCAGTGCTGCTATCTGATCATCCTCGCCGCGTCGCTCAACCTCTCGCTTGGCTTTTTAGGCCAGCTCTCGCTCGGGCACTGCGGCTTCATGGCGGTCGGCGCCTACGCCGCCGCGCTGCTCTCGCTTGCGGCGGAACGCGCGGGCGTGTTCGAGGACAAGAGCGGCACGGCGTTTCTGCTCGTGCTGGCCGGCTGCATCATCGCCGCGGGCATCCTGGCTGCGATCGTGGGCCTGCTCGTCGGCATTCCGGCGCTGCGGCTCAAGGGCGACTATCTCGCCATCATCACGCTGGGATTCGGCATGATCATCGTCAACATCATCAACAACCTCCCCTTTGCCGGACAGGAGGGCCTTGCGCTCGGTTCCGCCTCCGCCTCGCTCTACAAAAACGGTCTGGGGTTCGGCACCGCGCTGAAAGTCACCTACATCTGGGTGGCGATCGCCGTCACGCTGGTCTGCCTTGTGATGATGTTCATGTTCGTGCGCTCCAAATACGGCCGCGCGATCCGCGCCATCCGGGACGACGAGATCGCCGCCTCCGCCTCCGGCATCAACACCTCCTATTACAAGACGTTCACGTTCGCCTATTCCGCGTTTTTCGCGGGCGTTGCGGGCGCGCTGTATGCCTGCGCCAATGCGACGCTCTCCACATCGTCGTTCGCGTTTGCCAACGGCGGCATCCTGAACTCCACCTTCGTCGTCGTCATGGTCGTGCTCGGCGGCATGGGCTCGCTCACCGGCTCCATCGTCGCGGCGGTCATCATGTTTCTCGTCAATTACCAGATCAAAAACGGCGTGTGGGTGCAGCACCTGCCGGCGTGGCTGCAGAACATCTTCAGTTTTCCGATGCTGGTCTACGCCGTCATTCTGATCATCGTGATCATGTTCCGGCCGAAGGGCATCTTCGGCAGCTATGAGCTGTCGCTGCGCAATTTCTTCTCGGATATCAAGCTGCAACGCCAGAACCGGCTGGCCCAGAAACTCGAGAGCAAGGAGGCGCTGCGCAATGGCTGAGGAACGAATCCCCGTACTCGAAACGCGCAAGCTCGGCATTACGTTTGGCGGACTGGTCGCCGTTTCGGACTTCAACATCAAGGTGTTCCGCGGCGAACTCGTCGGCCTGATCGGCCCCAACGGCGCGGGCAAGACGACGGTGTTCAACATGCTCACGGGCGTGTATAAACCGACGGAAGGCTCCGTCCTGCTCGAAGGCGAGGTGCTCAACGGCAAGAAGACGCACCAGTTCGTGGCCGCCGGCATCGCGCGCACCTTTCAGAACATCCGCCTCTTCAAGCAGATGACGGTGCTCGAAAACGTGCTGGCCGCGTTCACGAAGGACATCAAATACGGCATGATCGAGACGCTGTTTCGCACGCCGAAATTCTGGAAAACGGAAAAAGAGCTCAAGGAAAAGGCGCTCGATCTGCTCTCCATCTTCCATCTGGAGGACAAGGCGGAGTATGTCGCGGCAAACCTTCCGTACGGCCAGCAAAGAAAGCTGGAGATCGCCCGCGCGCTTGCGACGGACATGAAGCTCCTGCTGCTGGACGAGCCCGCCGCCGGCATGAACCCGACGGAGACCACCGAACTGCTCGAATGTATCAACGCCATTCGAAACCGCTTCGGCATCGCGATTTTGCTCATCGAGCACGATATGTCCCTCGTGATGAACATCTGCGAACGTATACAGGTCATCGATTACGGCATCACCATCGCCGAAGGCCTGCCCGAAGAGATCGCGAAAAACCCGAAGGTCATCGCGGCCTATCTGGGGCAATAGGAGGCAGCGCATGCTAGAAATTAAGGATATTCACGTTTATTACGGCGCAATCCACGCCATCAAGGGCATCACGATCACCGTCAACGACGGCGAACTCGTCTCCCTCGTCGGCGCAAACGGCGCGGGCAAAACCACCATCCTGCATACGATTTCGGGGCTGCTGCACGCATCCCGCGGCGAAATCCTGCTCGACGGCAAAAACCTGCAAAAAGTGCCAGCAAACACCATCATCAACCTGGGTCTAGCGCATGTTCCGGAAGGCCGCCATGTGTTTTCGCGCATGACCGTAGAGGAAAACCTGCGCATGGGGGCGTATATTATCAATGACGCAAAGTGCATCAGCGACAGCCTGGAGCGCGTGTATCATCACTTTCCGCGCCTCAAGGAACGCGCCCGCCAGCTCGGCGGCACGCTCTCCGGCGGCGAGCAGCAGATGCTTGCGACCGGCCGCGCGTTGATGACCAACCCCAAGATCCTGCTCATGGACGAGCCCTCCATGGGACTCTCGCCGATCCTCGTCAACGAGATCTTCACCATCATCGATCAGCTGCACAACAGCGGCATCACGATCCTGCTCGTCGAGCAGAACGCGAAAAAGGCGCTCGCCGTCGCGGACCGCGCCTATGTGCTCGAGACGGGGAAGATCTCCATGCACGGCTCGGCCAAAGAGCTCGCGGAGGACGACCGCGTCCGCAAGGCGTATCTCGGCGCGTAACGCACCCGACGGAAAGGAGACGGAATCTCGATGGCACACCATGTAATCACGATCGCACGCGAAAAAGGCAGCGGCGGTTACGACATCGCCAAAAGGCTCTCCGAAAAACTCAGCATCCCCTTCTACGACCGCAAACTGCTGCGCATCGCCTCGGACGTCAGCGGCATCAACGAACAGCTTTTCGGCGAGGTGGACGAGCGTCTCGGCAAGCACGAGATGCTGCGCGCCGCGCAAAAGGTGTATACGGGCGAGGTGCTGCCGCCGGACAGCGACAACTATACCTCCCAGCAAAATCTGTTTCAGTTTCAGGCCAAGATCATCGCGGAGCTGGCCGAGACGAGCAGCTGCATCATCGTAGGCCGCTGCGCGGACCAGATTCTCAAAGGAAAGCCGTATTTGCTCCGCACATTTGTGCATGCGCCAATCGAAGCAAGGATTCAGCGCGTGGCGACCTATTCGCTCGCGTGGACCGAAGCGGAGATCCGCAAATACATCTGCGACGAGGACAAAAACCGCGCGGACTACTATCGCTTTTACACCGGCGAGGACTGGCGGGACGCCGGACATTTCGACATCAGCCTCGACTCCGCCGCACTTGGCGAGGAGGGCTGTGCGGACCGGATCATTCAGGCCCTGCCGATCTTTACGCACGAATAACCGCCGGATCGGCCGGCGTCATGCAATGCCTGCGGCGCCGTCCGCAGGCATTGTTTATCCGGACAGCGAAACTTTTAACAGGCGGTAAATGATATGGAACTTCAGGTTCTTTCTCAGGCGTTCACAGTCTGTAAGCTCACCGGTTCATCCGGCGTGGATCCCCTGTGCGAGTTCTGTTTCCTCGGCAAAACGGACGAGGAGCTTTCCCTCGTCTGCCCGACGGAGTATGTCCCTTCAGAAACGCTCGCGCGCGAGGACGGCTGGCGCGGTTTTCGCATCCGCGGCGTGCTGGACTTTTCGCTGGTCGGCATACTCGCCGGCATCGCCTCCCTCCTTGCCGAGCACGGCATCAGCATCTTTGCCGTTTCGACCTTCAACACGGACTATGTCTTCTCCAGGACGGCCGATTTCGACCGCGCCGTCTCGTGGCTTGGCGAAGCGGGATACCAGATCGTTTAGCCGGCTTGAAAACGGGCCGAAACAGGCGGGCGGGAACGAATTCGTTCCCGCCCGCCTGTTTTTACAAACCCGCTAGTTATCGTAATAAATGATCATCGACAGCGTCGTTTCCAACGTTCCGGGATTCGCATAAGCGTGCGGCCGGTCAGAGCGGAAACGGATCGAGTCCCCCTCACGCAGCAAAAACGACTCGCCCCCCGCAACAACTTCCAGCTCGCCGGAAAATACCGTGAGATATTCTTCCGTATTGGCTAGATGCGCCTCCGCCTTCAGCGAGCCGCCCGGCGCGATGCGGATGCGGTAGGTTTCAAACAGCCGCCTGTCGTCGAAAGAAAAGCAGGGATAGTTGACGAATCGCCCCTCGTCCTCGAGAATCGGCACGGTCTCCCGCGCCGTCAGCACGGTCGGCTGTTCGTGCGACTGCTCGATGAGCGAGGAAAACGACACCTTGTAGCCGGTCGCGATTTTCCAGAGCACGGAGAGCGTCGGGTTCACGTCCCCGCGCTCAATCTGCGCCAGCATGCTGCGCGAAACGCCGGTTTCCTTTGCCGCCATGTCCAGCGTCAGTTTCTTTCGTTCGCGAATTCGTTTGGTGTTTTTCGATACCGCCGTGTTGATATCCATTCGGCTTCCTTCTTTTCTGTTGACAATATATAAAACGAATAGTACGATATATTGTATTCCCGTATATTGTACTTTTGTTTTATTATATCAGCGAAGACGGAGGATTTCAAGATCGTGTTTCCATGGGTTTCGTTCATCACCTATATCGTAGTGACCGCGGTGACGCCGGGTCCGAACAACATCATGTCCATGTCCAACGCCAGCCGCGTCGGGTTTCGGCGCGCGGTGCCCTTCAATCTTGGCATATGGTCGGGGTTTACGCTCGTCACGCTTTCCAGCGCCGCGTTTTGCAGCCTGCTTTCCTCCGTTCTGCCCGCAATCGAGCTGCCGATGAAGATCGTCGGCGCGGCGTACATGGTTTTTCTGGCTTATAAAACGTTCAGGAGCAAGCCTGCCGAGGAAGGCGCGTCCGTAAACAACAGCTTCTGGTCCGGCCTGCTGCTGCAGTTCGTCAACCCCAAAATCATCATATACGCGATCGTATCGATGGAGGCGTACATTCTGCCGCACTTTTTCGGACAGACGACGGTTCTGGCCTTGTTTGCGCTGCTGCTCTCCACGGTAGGGTTCCTGTGTTCCCTGTGCTGGGCTGCGTTCGGCTCCGCGTTTCGAACGCTGTTTACCCGCCACGCCCGTGTCACCAACGCCATAATGGCGCTTGCGCTTGTTTACTGCGCGGGTGCTTTGTTCCTCTGAAGCATAGCCGCCCGGCAACGAATCCCCTGCCTGCATCGGATTTCTCGGATCGATAGGACAAGTCGGGCTGATTGAAGCACGATCCGATTCTTTCCAGACAAACAGGAGCTCCGCCGGTACCGGCGGAGCTCCTGTTTGATTTCAATTCTTCGTCTTTATAACGCCAGCACCTCTTGAACGAAGATGCGGGCGATGCGGGGGTCGAACTGCGTTCCGGCGTTTCGCAGAATTTCCGCCGCGGCCTCTTCCCTGCCGCGCGGCTTGCTGTAGATGCGTTCGTTCGTCATCGCGTCGAATGCGTCCACCACCGCCAGAATGCGCGCCAGAATCGGAATCTCTTCGCCGACGAGCCCGCGCGGGTAACCTTTGCCGTCCCAGCGTTCGTGATGCGAGAGGATGTATTCCGAAATCGGCGCCAAATCCACGTTGTTCTGCGCAATGCGGAAGCCGATCTCGGGATGTTTTCGCATCTCCAGCCACTCCGCTTCGGTCAGCGGGCCGGGTTTTCTGAGAATCGCGTCGTTGATGCCGACCTTGCCGATGTCGTGCAGCATGGCAAAGAGGGACATTTCGTCCAGCTCTTTTGCGGAGATGCCGAGTATCTTGCCAATCTGCCCGCAGTGGTTCTGCAGCCGCTCCGCGTGCTCCTCCGTCTCCTCGCTCTTGGCCTCGAGCGTAGAGCGCAGCGCATTGATCACGCTGCTGCGAAAGCTCTTTTCAATCATGAGCTTGCGCCGGTAGGTCAGCTGCTCGGCTTCGCGCAGGACGTTGTGGATGCTATCGCCGCCGGCCGTCTTCAGCGCGTACCCCAGCGCGATGCTGAGCTGCAGCTTCTCATCGCTCTCCAGGATACAGCGCGCAAGGATGCGCTCGATCAGCTGTTCGACGTCGGCCGCGGTCGCGTCCGGCATCAGGATGAGAAATTCGTCCCCGCCCCACCGGCTGACGATATCTTTCACCGAACAACTGGTATGCAGGATATGCGCGATATTCTGGATAAACCGGTCGCCTTCATTGTGCCCGAAAGCGTCGTTGACCAGCTTCAGGCCGTTGAGATCCCCCATGATCAGCGCGCACCCGACCTCCGGCATCGTTTCGTATTTTTTGAGCAGTTCCTCCATATACCAGCGATTGTACAGCCCGGTCATGGAGTCATGCGACATGATGTATTCGACCCTGTCGCGGTGCGCTTTTTCCTCCGTGACATCGCGGAAGACCATGACCACGCCATAGATTTTTCCGTCGCTGTCCCGAATCGGGGATGCGCCGTCGGCAATCGGGATCTTGTCGCCGGAGCGGTTCACCAGCGCGGTGTGGTTGGCAAGGCCGACGATTTCGCCGGTCTCCAGCACTTTTTCAATCGGCGAATTCGCGGGCTCCTCCGTCTCCTCGTTGATCAGATGCAGCACTTCCGAAAACTGTCTTCCGAGCGCGTCGTCTTCCCAGCCGGACATCCGCCGCGCAGTGGGGTTGAGCAGTGTGATCACACCGTCTATGCCGGTGGCGACGACGCCGTCGCCGATCGACTGGAGCGTGATATTCAAGAGCTCCTTTTCGTGCACCAGCTCCTGTGTCTTTTTGCGCACCTCAGCGCGCAGCCTGTAGTTCCAGAGCGTGATGAACAGCAGCACGCTGCCGACCACGACCACGCCGATGAGCAGATATTCGAGAAAATAGGATACATAGATCAAAACGCTCTCGCGTCCGAACCATTTGCCCTCGATCCGCTGCAGCTCGCTTGGGGAAATCCGGGAAAACCCTTCCTCGACAAGACGGAGCGTCTCCGCGTCCCCCTGCTGGACCGCGCGGTGAAACTGGCCGGAATAGAGGGAGTCGCTCCGGCTGAACCGGTTTGCGATGCCCTTTTGATACAGATAATAGAGCGCGGGCGGCTCGTCCACGACAAACACGCTGACCTGTCCGTCTTTCGCCGCGTCGATGACCGCCTCATAGCTGGGGTATTCGGCGATGTCCGTCACCCCCGCCGCCTGCAGAATCGGAATGCAGCTGTCCCCCGCCTTGACCGCGACGGTGAATCCCGCAAGCGACGCGGCGTCCGTGATGCCGCCGATTTTATTGCTGTGAAAGATGGGCACGTCGATCGTTACATATGGGTCGGAAAAGTCCAGCCACGTCTCGCGCTCCTCGTTAAAAAACGCGGTGTCGATCACATCGTACCGGCCGCTTTTCATACCCGCCAGCGCGTCCGCCCAGTCCATCGCATCGATGTTGGCCGTCACGCCGGTCTTCTCGCTCCACAGCGCCCATTCGTCGATCAGAATGCCCTGCAGCTCCCCTTGCGCGTTGCGAAAGACGTAGGGCGGATAGTTGTCGTCCATCACCACGGTGATCATCCGCCGGTTTCCCGTTTCAACCGGGGCGGGCGCGCGCGATTTTCGCATCAGCAGGAAACCGATCGCCGCGAGCAGCATGACGGCAAGAAGCACCAGAAGATATCCCATAGACTTTCTTTTCATTCGCCGTCGCCGCCTTTCCAGCAAAAATCAATTCAAGGCGCACATGCGCGCCGGTAAGGTCTCGGGTCGTTGCATTCTGCGGGGTTCGTCAGGGGAAAGAAATCGCACTTTCTTTTATTGTATTCGGTATGCCATACCCCGTCAATGCAGAATTTATCTGTCTATTATCTCACAAAAGCATAACGCTTTGTTCCATAAAAAATACGGCCGTCCAAAAATGACGGCCGTATTTTATCGCTTTGCTCTGTTTTCTCAGGTCCCCAGATACGCGGCCTTGACCGCCTCGTTGACCAGCAGCTCTTTCCCCGGTCCGGTCATGGTGATGCGCCCCGTCTCGAGCACATAGCCCGTGTCCGCCGTGGAGAGCGCCATGTTCGCGTTTTGTTCGATCAGCAGAATCGTCACGCCGCGCTTGTTGATCTCCTTGATGATGCTGAAGATATCCCGCACGATCAGCGGCGCGAGGCCGAGCGAAGGCTCGTCCATCATCATGAGCTTCGGACGGCTCATGAGCGCGCGGCCGACCGCGAGCATCTGCTGCTCGCCGCCGGAGAGCGTGCCGCCGGCCTGCCAGGACCGTTCCTTCAGGCGCGGAAACAGCTCGTAGACCCAGTTGATGTCCGGCGTGATATCGTCCTTTCGCATATACGCGCCGACGCGCAGGTTTTCATACACCGTCAGGTCGGGGAAAATCCTCCGCCCTTCGGGAACGAGCGTGATGCCGCGGCTGACGATGGCCGTCGTGTCCTTTCCTGCAATGTTGTCGCCCTCGAATTCGATGACGCCGCTTTTGGGCTTGACCAGCCCCGCAATGGCGCGCAGCGTGGAACTCTTGCCCGCGCCGTTTGCGCCGATGAGCGTGACGATGTGCCCCTTCGGCACGTCGAAACTGATGCCCTTGACGGCCTCGATGCCGCCGTAGTTGACCTTGAGGTCTTTGATGCTCAGAATCGTGTCGCTCATTCGCTCACCCCCAGATACGCGTTGATGACCTTCGGGTCCGCCTGCACGACGGCGGGCGTACCGTGGCTGATGAGCCGGCCAAAGTCGATAACATAGATGCGGTCGGAAAACTGCATGACCAGGTCCATATGGTGTTCGATCATGAAGACCGTCAGCTGATACTTGTTCTTGATCTGCACGATGAACTCGCCGAGCTCCTGCGTCTCCTGCGGATTCATGCCCGCGGCGGGCTCGTCCAGCAGCAGCAGCTTGGGCTCCGTCGCAAGCGCGCGGGCAATCTCCAGCCGCCGCTGCAGGCCGTAAGGCAGGCTCACGGCAAGATCGCTTGCATACTGCAGCAGGTTCTGCTCCTCCAGCAGCGCGGCGGTCTCCTCGCGCATACGCTTTTCCTCCTGATAGGTGAGGCGCAGCGTGGCGGAAAACACGTTTTGCCTGGCGCGCATGTGCTTTGCGGTGAGCACGTTGTCAAACACCGTCATGCTCTTCCAGAGCCGGATATTCTGGAAGGTACGCGCGATGCCGAGTTTGGTCACTTGATCCGGCGTGGGGTCCACCGTGCGGACGCCGGTATACCGCTTTGCGTTTTCACCCGCGTAGAGTTTTTTCATCTTTCCGCGCGGGTGGTTCGCCACGATGGTTTTCCCGTCGAAGGAGATCATGCCGTTCGTGGGGTCGTAGATGCCCGTCACGCAGTTGAAGGCGGTGGTCTTTCCCGCGCCGTTGGGGCCGATGAGCGCGACGATCTCGCCCTTGTTGACCTCGAGCGAAAGGTTGTTGACGGCGACGACGCCGCCGAACTGCATGGTTACGTTTTCAAGACGCAGCACGTTCTCAGCCATCGATACCGCCTCCTTTCGTCGCGCCGGCGGTTTGTCGCCTGTTGAAGCGCCGGATCAGCCCGGCAAACGAAATCTCCCGATCCCCCATGAGCCCTCTCGAGAAGAAGAGCACGATCATCATGATGATGATGGAAAACACGAACCGCCGGAAGCCGGAGCGGAAGAGGTTCGGCGCGTCGATGCCGAGGAACTTGCCCATATCCAGCCCGCGCAGCCACCATTCGGAAGCCGCGATGTAGAGAAAGCTCGCGATGCAGCTGCCGGAGATGGAGCCGATGCCACCGATGACCACAATGAGCAGCAGCTCATAGGTCATCGCCGCCTTGAACTGCGCCGCCTGCACGGTGTACTGATACATCGCCAGCAGCGCGCCGGAAACGCCCGCGAAAAACGAGCTGATGACGAAGCTCATCTCCTTATGCTTGAAGAGGTTGATGCCCATCGCCTCCGCGGCCACCTCGTCGTCCCGAATGGCCTTGAACGCGCGCCCGTAGGACGAGTTGATCAGCAGCACGATGAGCGCGATGCAAACGCCCGCCGCGAGAAAGACGTACAGCGTCGGCGGAAACGGGATGTCCGTAAACGGGATTTTCACATCCGTCAGGTCGAGATAGTTGCGCATGACGTTCGCGCCGTTGGTCACGGGGCCGAGCACGTCCCACTGGAAGATGGCGCGGATGATCTCGGCAAAGCCGAGGGACGCGATGGCCAGATAGTCCGACTTGAGCCGCAGCACCGGCAGGCCGATCAGCGCGGCAAACAGCGCCGCGGCAAGCCCGGCGCAGATGAGGCCGACGAAGATGCCCGTATCGAACTTTACCGCCGCCTCGTAATATTTGTACACCGATTCGGTGAGCTTCACCGCCGTCGGCATGGTGAAGATGGAATAGGTATACGCGCCGATGAGCATGAAGCCCGCCTGCCCCAGAGAGAAGAGGCCGGTAAAGCCGTTGAGCAGGTTCATCGACACCGCGACGAGCGAATAGATCGCGCCCTTTTTGAGCACGGTGAATATGATGTGGTTGTTGTCCATGGTCTGCTCCAGAATGGCCACCGCGACATAGATCAGGGCGATTGCCGCGAACGCGATCCAGAGTTCCGCTTTGTTTTTCTTTTTCATGCGCTCGCCTCCTTACGCCTTGTCCGTGGCTTTTTCACCGAACAGGCCGGTTGGCTTGACCACGAGAATGATGATCAACAGCGCGAAGGTGAACGCGTCCGAAAACGTCGTCCAGCCGCTGCCGCCAAAGCCGAAAATCGAGCTGCCGCCTTTGATGATGTTCTCCGCAATGCCGATGATAAACGCGCCGATCACCGCGCCGGGGATGCTGCCGATGCCGCCGAACACCGCGGCGACGAAGCACTTGAGCCCCGGCATGCCGCCGGAGATGGGCGTGACGGACGCATAGTTCGTAAAGTACAGCATGGAGCCGACCGCCGCGAGGAAAGAGCCGATCACGAACGTGACCGATATGACCGTATTGATGCGGATGCCCATGAGTCGGCTGGTTTCAAAGTCCTTGGAGACCGCGCGCATGGCCATGCCGACCTTGGTGTACTTGATGAGCAGCGAAAGCAGCACCACGAGCACAATGGTCAGAATCGGCGTAACCAGCGTGACCATCTTGGTGGTCGAACCCCAGATGGTGACCGTCCGGCTCAGCCACGGAATCGTAGGATACACTTTGGCAAGGCCGCCTGTGAAGTACAGCGCGGCGTTCTGCAGCAGGTATGAAACGCCGATGGCACTGATCATGACGGACATGCGCGGCGCGGTGCGCAGCGGCTTATAGGCCGCGCGCTCGATGAGAAAGCCCAGCAGCACCGTCAGCACGAGCACGAGCGGGATGGACACGCTCATCGGCAGCGTGGTCGAGAGGTATACCATCATCAGGCCCGCGCACATGAACACGTCGCCATGGGCGAAGTTGATCAGCCGCAGGATACCGTATACCATCGTATACCCGATGGCGATGAGCGCATACTGGCCGCCGACCGATATTCCCGAGAGAATATACGAGAGGTTGGCGTGCAAAAAATCAAGCATTGATTTGCCTCCATCTATGCCGCTTGAACGGGAAACGGCACGCGTTTCCCGTTCAAGCGGCATGCGAATCGTTGAACCGGCGGCTGTCCGCGCCGCCGCGATGGCGGAGCAAAGATTTCAGCCGCTTACGAAGCGCGGCGGGGGTAGATCTACCCCCGCCGCTTTTCCTAGCGTCAATCAGCCGATCGTAACCGGGGGCAGGGCGTCCCACGCGCCGGTTTCGTTGTTGCAGTGTTTGACATAAGCCGTGTTGCGAATCGCGTCGCCGTTGACCTGATCGAGGGCGATCGGGCCGGAGACACCGGTATACGTGGTGCTCCAGAGCGCTTCCATGATGGCGGCGGGCTCGATGCTGCCGGCCTTCTTCATGGCCTCGAGCGCAAAGAAGTACGCGTCGTAACCCATCGCGGTAACCGCGGCGACCGTGTCGTCCCCGCCGTTGTTGGCAAGGCGCGTCGCGTCGGCGTTGACCCACTCTTTGAAGCTGCTGTCGAATTCGGCGTTCGCGCCCTCGGGATAGAAGGTGGTGACGGTGACGTCAACGTTCTTGCCCTTGGCGGCCTGGAGGATGACGTTGCTGTCCCACGTGTCGCCCGCAAGGATCGGCATGCCCAGAGACTGGGACTCGGCCTGGTCGATGATGAGCTGCGCGGCTTCCGTGGACACCGGCGAGAAGAAGACTTCCGCGCCGCTGTTCTTGGCGTTGTTGATGTAGCTGGTAAAGTCGCTGTTGCCGTCCGGGAAGGTATCCTGCACGCAGGTGCCGCCGAGCGCCTCAAACGCCTTGACGAAATAGTTCACAAGGCCGCCGGAGTAGTCGTCGCCGAGCTTGGAGAGGCAGTACGCCGTCTTCACGCCGAGCGTGCTGAACGCATAGTTCGCCAGAACGGTGCCCTGGAACGGGTCGAGGAAGCAGATGCGGAAATAGTGCGTGTTGCCCTCGGTGACCTGCGGGTTGGTGCAGGTAATGCCGATGCAGGGGATGCCCGCCGCTTCAAACGTCGGGGACGCCGCGATGGACACGCCCGAGCCGTAGGAGCCGAGCACGACCGATACGCCCGCCGAAACCAGCGTGGACGCAGCGGAGGCCGCCTTGTCGTTGGAGCTCTCGTTGTCTACCTTGACGAGCTGAACATCATACGTCGTTCCGTTGATTTCAACGGTAGGGCTCACGTCGTTTGCATATTCGATGCCAAGAGTTTCCTGTTTGCCGCCCGCGCCGTTGTCGCCGGATGCGGGTTCGTAGACGCCGACCTTCACGACAGGATTGCCGGAAGCGCTCTGGTCCGCGGCGGCGGTGTCGGTCGTGGTCGCGGCCGGCGCCGAACACGCGGCAGTCGACACGACGAGTACGAGCACCAATAGGATTGCTGCCAGTTTCTTCATGAACTTTTCCTCCATTTTCTTTTTTCGAAATACAGGATAGGACGCGACGATCGGCCCGAATGCGGGCCGATGCCTAAAAAAATTATAAACGCGATTTTCTCGCCGCGCAACCCTTCTATGCACTTCATATGCAATATATAATTTTGGCCGTCCGGTTGTTTCGTAACATCCGTCCAGTTTTGCAAGATCACCAACAGATCGGCCGTATCTGATGATTTCTGTATGCACATCCAGATTGTCGTCCGCTTTGCGCGGCGACAACGTCCCCTCAAAAATCGATTGGCCGCATGAATATATATGGGAATTTTCTTGTTTTTTTGCATGCTCTGCCGCATCGCGGCGCAGCGGCAGGCGGCAGCCGGCACATTCTGCTTGCCGGCTCCCGAAACGACGCGCCGCGGCGGGAAACCGCGGTGAAAATTTTCTTTCGCCGGCTGTTGACAAGCGCCCCGCATTTTTATATACTACTCAAAATGAGTAAAATCCGAAGAGAAAGGCAGGACGCAGTATGAGCCCGCGGGTGGAAGCAAAAAGGACAAAAGACCGCCTCCGCGCTCCTCGTGTTCCCTCCGTTCTTTCCCGTTTGATTTTCGTTTTCAAAGCTTTGACGAAAGGAATTGTCCTTTTCGATCAAAGCTTTTTTATTGCTCTTTACCGCCGTCTTTGCTGCGTCGACAGAATTGCTGTTTTCAAAAGTTCAACGCCAAAGAGGCTTTCTCCTCAATTCTATATTTGTTTTTCAACATCGGTTTTTTAGCCGGTGTTTTTTTATGGCCGGACCGCCGGAACGGCGGGGAGCGAACGAAAGGAGAACCCTAAGAGTATGCTGACAAACAAAAGCCTGATCGCCCCGAGCGACTTCACCCTCGAAGAAATTGAGGAACTCCTCGCCCTGTCGGAGCGCGTGATCGAATCCCCCGCGCGCTATGCCGACGCCTGCAAGGGAAAGCTCCTGGCAAGCCTCTTCTACGAACCCTCGACGCGCACGAAGTTTTCCTTCGACGCGGCGATGCTGCGCCTCGGCGGCAGCACGCTCGGCTTCTCCGACCCAAACACCTCGAGCACGGCCAAAGGCGAAACCATCGCGGACAGCGCCCGCACGGTCGGCAAATACGCGGACGTCATCGTGGTGCGCCATCCCAAGGAGGGCACGGCGAAGCTCATGAGCCGCTATGCGGACTGCCCCGTCATCAACGCGGGCGACGGCGGGCACCACCACCCGACGCAGACGCTCACGGACCTGCTGACCATCCGCCACTATAAGGGCGACTTCGGCGGGCTGACGGTCGGCGTCTGCGGCGATCTCAAGTTCGGGCGCACGATCCACTCGCTGGTCACCTGCCTTGCGCGCTATCAGAACGTGCGCTTCCTCTTCATCTCCCCCGAGGAGCTGAACATGCCCGCGTTTGTCAAGGAGGAGCTGATCGCCAAGGGCGTGCCGTTTACCGAAACCGCCGACCTCGAGGGCAGCATCTCGCAGCTGGACGTGCTCTACATGTCCCGCGTGCAGCGAGAGCGCTTCATCAGCGAAGAAGAATACCTGCGCCTGAAGGACTTCTTCATCCTCACGGCGGACAAGATGCGGCTGGCCAGGCAGGACATGATCGTCATGCACCCGCTGCCGCGCATCAACGAAATCGCCACCGAGGTGGACGCCGACCCCCGCGCGGCATATTTCGAGCAGGTGAAGTTCGGCATGTACGTCCGCATGGCGCTCATCATGAAGCTGCTCGGCGCAGGGGAGCCGCAGGACTGAAAGCGGAAAACAGAGGAGGATAATGAAATGATCAACGTTTCAAAGCTCAAGGAAGGCATCGTGATCGACCACATCCGCGCCGGTCATGGATATAAGATTTTTCAGCAGCTCGGTCTGGACCGGCTCGACGACGTGGTCGTGCTCATGCGCAACGTGGAGAGCACAAAGATGGGCCGCAAAGACCTGATCAAGATCGAGACGAACCTCAACCTCAACTTCGACGTGCTCGGCCTCATCGACCCGGACGTGACCATCTCCTACATCAAAAACGGTGAGCGGGTGAAGAAGATCCGCCTCACGCCGCCGGAGACCGTCACGGGCATCCTGAGCTGCAAAAACCCGCGCTGCATCACCAATCAGGAGCACATCGGCAACGTCAGATTTTACCTCGTGGACGCGCAGACGAACCAGTACGCCTGCGAATACTGCGACGCGCGCACGCACCTGTAACCCCCGACAGACGAAAGGAGAAACGGTATGATCACGCTCTATCG
Source organism: Clostridiales bacterium (assembly GCA_012517905.1). Classification (GTDB taxonomy): domain Bacteria; phylum Bacillota; class Clostridia; order Christensenellales; family CAG-138; genus UBA7703. The sequence continues at coordinate 66,496 of JAAYUE010000053.1, forward strand.
AAACGCGCGCCTCATCGACGCGACGGGCGACCGCTATGGAGACCTCACCGTGGAGGACGGCGTCATCACCGCCTGCGGGCCGCTGAGCTGGCAGCGGGCGGACAAAGTGGTGGACATGCGGCGAAACGCGCTCATGCCGGCGTTTATCGACCTGCACTGCCACCTGCGCGATCCCGGCTATCCGCAGAAGGAGACCATGGAGACGGGCATGCGCGCCGCGCTCAAGGGCGGCTACGCGCACCTCATCGCTATGGCGAATACCGACCCGGTGATCGCCACACCCATGCTGGTGACGCAGAACCACGACAAGGCAAAGGGGCTGCGCCTCTGCGCGCTGACGCAGGCCGCCGCCGCGGGCGAATCGCTCGGCGACGACACGCCGACCGACCGCGCCGCGCTCAGCCGCGTGACAAACGTGCTCTCCAACGACGGCAAGACGATCTTCTCGGACGAGTTCATGAAAAACCTGCTGCTCGATTCGACGAAATACGGCTTCATCATCAGCACGCACTGCCAGCCGGAGCGGGCGATCGTGGAGCGGGACATCCGCCTGCTGCGCGAGGTCGGCGGCAATCTGCACATCGGCCACATCAGCCGCGCGGAGACCGTCGATATGGTCCGCCGCGCCAAGGCGGAGGGGCTGCAGCTGACCTGCGAGGTCACGCCGCACCACCTCTTCGGCTGGGACAGCGACTATAAGGTAAATCCGCCCCTGCGCATGCGCGCGGATGTGGACGCGCTGATCGCGGGCATTCAGGACGGCACGATCGACTGCCTTGCGACGGATCACGCACCGCATACGCCCGAGGACAAGGCAAACGGCGCGGCGGGCATCTCCGGCATCGAGCACGCCTTCCAGATCTACCTCAAGGTCTTCACGGATCACGGCATCCCGCTGACAAGGCTTTCCCAGATGCTCTCCCTCAACCCCGCAAGGCGCCTCGGTCTCAAAGCCGGGCTCTTTCTGCCCGGGTATCCTGCGGACGTGACCGCGCTCGCGGTCGAGGAGGAGAGCGAGCTGGACGCCTACGCCATGATCTCCCGCTCGCACAACACGCCCTTTCACGGCAGAGCCGTGCGCGGGCGCGTGCTGAAGACCATCGTGGACGGCGAAACGAGATACGAATATGAAAAGGTGGTCTGAGATAGATTCATCGGAGACGGAATCTTTGAACAGAGAGAGATTTCGATGGTTCAGGAAACACGGAAGGAGACATACATAGATGAGCATGGAACGGTTATTTGAATCGGTGCAGCAAAAAGGCCCCGTCTGCGTGGGCCTTGATACACAATTGAGCTTTCTGCCGGACTATCTGAAGAAGAAGGTCGGCACGGACGGCGAAAAGATCTTTGAGTTCAACCGCGCGATCATCGACGCGACGGAGGACGAGGCGGGCTGCTTCAAGCTCCAGATCGCCTGCTACGAGGCGCTGGGGCTGGACGGCATGCGCGCGTTTTCCAGGACGCTCCAATACGCAAGAAGTCGCGGCAATGTGACCATCACGGACGCAAAGCGCGGGGACATCTCCTCCACCGCAACGCAATACGCCAGAGCGCATTTCTCCGGCGACTTCGAGACCGACCTGATGACCATCAACGTCTTCATGGGCGAGGACGCGGTCTCTCCCTACTACTCCTACCTCGAGCAAAACAAGGGCGTGTTCGCGCTGGTCAAGACCAGCAACCCCAGCGGAAAGGACTTTCAGGACCTGCTGGTGGACGGCGAAACGCTCTACGAACGCACGGCGAAAAAAGTATCCGAATGGGGCGAACGGTTCATCGGCAAGAGCGGTTTTTCCGCCATCGGCGCGGTGACGGGCCTGACCTACCCCGAGGAGTTCGAGCGCATCCGCCCGCTGCTGCCGCATACCTTTCTGCTCATTCCCGGCTACGGCGCACAGGGCGGAACGGGCAAGGACATCGCGGGCTTTTTCAAGGACGGGGTACGCGGCGTGGTCAACTCCTCCCGCGGGCTCATCACGGCGCACAAGGGCAAGTGCGAGGACGAACACTTTACCGATTCGGTCCGCGCCGCCGTGCTGGACATGAAAAAGGACATCCTGCAGTGGCTGTAATCAAAAGCAACGAAACAATCGCGCGAGGCATCTGGCGCATGATCGTCTCCGGCGCGCCAATCGGCCGCGCGGGACAGTTTTTCATGCTGCGCGTGCCCGGCGCGCTCGACCCGCTGCTCGGTCGGCCGGTCAGCATCTGCGAAACCAACGCCGAGACGGGCGAAACCGCGTTCGTCTATCAGACCGTCGGACGCGGCACGGAGCAGTTTTCGAGGCTTTTGCCCGGACAGGAGATCGACGCGCAGGGACCCTACGGCAACGGGTTCTCACTGGAATCGGGCCGCGCGGTGATCCTTGGCGGCGGCATCGGCACGGCGCCGATGCTCCAGCTCGCGCGCGAGCTGCGCGGTGACGATCCCGCCCGCGAGATCGACGTCTACCTCGGCTTTCGCGAGGAGGCGTACCTCGCCCGCGAGTTCGAACGCTATGCCGACCGGGTGGCGGTCAACATCGGCGGATTTGTCACCGGCGACGCGGACTTTTCTCTGGACGCAACCTACTATGCCTGCGGCCCCGCGCCGATGCTGCGCGCGGCGGCGGCCGCCGCGGACGCAGCAAACGCAAAGCTCTATGTCTCGCTTGAAAAGCACATGGCCTGCGGCGTCGGCGCGTGCCTCGGCTGCACCTGCCAAACAAGCGGCGGCAGAAAGCGCGTCTGCAAAGACGGGCCGGTGTTCGACTACCGGGAGGTGCACGATGGACTGTAACCCCCTCTCCCTCACGCTCTGCGGCGTGCCGCTGCAAAATCCCGTGATCGCGGCGAGCGGCACCTTCGGCTTTGGACATGAATACGCCGAAATCATGGACGTCTCCCGTCTCGGCGGCATCAGCGGCAAGGGTCTTACCCTGTATGGTAGCTCCGGCAACGCCGGCATGCGCGTCTATGAAACGCCAAGCGGCATGCTCAACAGCATCGGGCTGGAAAACCCCGGCGTACAGCACTTCGTCGAGACGGAGGCGCCCTACATGCGCTCGCTCGGCCCGGCGGTGATCGCCAACCTCGGCGGGCACTGCGAGGAGGACTATCTCGAGGGCGCGCGCCTGCTCAATGAAGCGGACATCGACATCCTCGAGCTGAACATCTCCTGCCCGAACGTCAGGGCGGGCGGGATGGCTTTCGGCATGCTGCCGGAACCGGCGGCGGACATCACGCGCCGGGTCAAGGCGGTTTCGCGCCACCCGCTGATGGTGAAGCTCTCCCCCAACGCGCCGGACCTCGTCGCCGTCGCGCGCGCCTGCGAAAGCGCGGGCGCGGACGCGCTGAGCCTCGTCAATACCTTTCTCGGCATGGCGATCGACGTGAAACAGAAACGTGCGGTGTTTGAAAACGTGTACGCAGGCCTCTCCGGTCCGGCGATATTGCCCATCGCGCTGCGGATGGTGCACCAGGTTGCGCATGCGGTGCGGATTCCCATCGTCGGGCTGGGCGGCATCGCGAGCGCGGAGGACGCGCTGAAATTTCTCATGGCGGGCGCGCGGGCGGTGCAGGTCGGCACCATGACGTTTGCAAAGCCCGGCGCGATGCTCGACATCGTCGACGGGCTTTCGGATTACTGCGCCGAAGAGAAGCTGCAAAACCTGCAGGAGATCGTCGGCATGATTTAAGACAAACAATAAGGAGTATATGGATATGAGCGACAATCTTACCATCATGAAGCAGTGCGAGGCCTTTCTGGAAGGGCACTTTCTGCTCTCCTCAGGGCGGCATAGCGGCGGCTACTGCCAGTGCGCAAAACTGCTGCGCTTTCCCGCGCTGGCCGAAACGGTGCTTGCCACCGTCACCGGACAGGTGAAAAACCTGCCGATCACGAAGGTCTGCGGTCCGGCGATGGGCGGCGTGATCGTCTCCTACGAGCTCGCCCGCCAGCTCGGCGTGGAGAGCATCTTCACCGAGCGCAAGGACGGCGAAATGCAGCTTCGACGCGGGTTCTCCGTCGGCAAAGGCGACAAAATCCTGATCGCCGAGGACGTGATCACCACCGGAAAATCCACCATGGAGACGGTAAAAGCGCTCGAAGACATGGGCGCGGAGGTGATCGGCGCGGCTTGCATCGCCGACCGGCGCGCGGCGGACTGCGACTTCGCGCTGCCCGTCTACGCGGCGCTGAAGCTCTCCATCGACTCCTACGAGCCGGATGAATGCCCCATCTGCGAGGCGGGCGTGTTGAAGCTCGAAAAGCCCGGCAGCCGCGAACTGCCGCTGACAAAATAGAGTTCGCTGCCCTTTGGGGTCCCGCGTATATACGCGGGATCCTTTTTTCTCGCGGTTTTCAAAAAATTATGTCGCATTTCTAGTTTTATTGTTGTAATTACAACGTTTATATTGCGTTTACAGCGTTATACTCATAGCAGAAAGAGCCCACGGGAGGTACATCGCAAATGGAACGAATCCACATCGACCTCAACGAAACCGTCTATGCACTGTGTACGAAACATCCCGCGCTTGTCGAAATTCTCAGCGAACTCGGCTTTACGGATATTACCAGGCCCGGCATGCTGCAGAGCGCGGGACGGTTCATGACCCCCGTCAAAGGCGCGGCGTTCAAGCACATTCCGCTGGAGCAGATCGTCGCGCTGCTCGACGAACGCGGCTACGACGCGACCGTTTCACAAAACGACAAACACGACAAACCGAATCAGGAGGCGATTTTATGAGTCAGGAAATCAACAACCGCGAACGGCGCAAAGCGGCCATCAAGGATATGCTGCGCCAGCTGCACGAGGGAAAGACTGCCAAGGAAGTGCAGAGCGTCTTCCGCGAAGCGTTTGAGGGCGTCTCCGCCTCCGAAATTTCGGAAGCGGAGCAGGCGCTCATTTCGGAAGGGCTGCCGGTGTCGGAAGTGCAGCGCCTCTGCGACGTGCCCTCCGCCGTATTTCGCGGCAGCATCGAAGAGATCCACGCGCCCGCGGACGCGAGCAAACTCCCCGGCCACCCCGCGCATACGCTACGCGCGGAAAACGCCGCGATTCAAAAGCAGATGGACGAGCGCATCCGCCCGCTGCTTTCACGCGTCGCCGCCGGCTCGCTGCCGCCGCAGGCGCTGCTGCCGGAGATCGGCGCGCTGCTCGCCATCGACCTGCACTATTCCCGCAAGGAAAACCTGCTCTTTCCCTATCTCGAGCAGCACGGCGTGACCGCGCCGCCGAAGGTCATGTGGGGCGTGGACGACGAAATCCGCGCGTTGCTGAAGGAATCCGCGCGTCTCGCGGCGGCAGGCGACGCGGCCACGGCGGTGAAGCTGACCGAAGCGCTCACACGCGTGGAAGAGATGATCTTCAAGGAAGAAAACATTCTCATCCCCATGCTGCTCGACACGCTCTCGGCCGAGGAGTGGGCGACCGTTGCAAAGGAAAGCGGCGGAATCGGCTATTGCCTGATCGATCCCCCGCCCGTCCGGCGCGCAACGCCCGGCGCGCAGCCTTCCGCACCGACCGCGCCCGCGGAAGGAGCGGTGAAGCTGCCGACGGGGTTCCTCTCCGTCCCGGAACTCACGAACGTTCTAAACACGCTCCCGGTGGACATCACGTTCGTCGGCGCGGACGACACGGTGCGATATTTTTCGCAGGGCGGCGAGCGGGTGTTCCCGCGCACGACGGCGATCATCGGGCGCAAGGTTGTAAACTGCCATCCGCCTGCGAGCGTGCACATTGTCGAAGGCATCATCGCCGACTTCAAGTCCGGCAAGAAAGATCACGAGGACTTTTGGATCCGGATGGGCGACCGCTTTGTCTATATCCGCTACTTCGCGGTGCGCGGCGAGTCCGGCGAATACCTCGGCGTGCTCGAGGTGACGCAGGACATCGCGCCGATTCAGGCGATCACAGGCGAAAAAAGGCTGGTATCGCAGGCATGAAGCGGATAAAGGGACTCAGACATGCATCCCTGCACACAAGCGCGCCAGGAAACCGACAGGAGGAAACAGATATGCCGAACAGAATACTCAAAAACATCGATCCGGCAACGCCGCTGGAGCTCGGCTCGCTCGTAGATGCTCAGCCGGGGCAGATCGTCAGCCGCACGCTCGTGCAAAACAAGGCTGTGAGCATCACGCTGTTCGCGTTTGACGCGGGCGAAGAGATCAGCGCGCACGAATCGAAAGGCGACGCGATGGTGCAGCTGCTCGACGGCACGGCGAAGATCACGATCGGGGCGAACACGCATCGCCTCACCGCCGGACAGACCGTCGTTATGCCCGCGGGCATCCCGCACGCGCTGGAGGCGGAGACGCCGTTTCGCATGCTGCTCACAGTCGTGTTTCCGGCCTGATCGGGCTGCTTCAAATCGGGTAAATATCGATACGACAAGGCCGCGCCCGACCCGACGGGCGCGGCCCTGCCGCAAGGAGGGAGTCGAAGGATGAGAGGCAAATTCGTTACACGACGGCATTTCTGCCCGCGTGTTTAGCGCGATAGAGGTTCTCATCCGCGCGGTGCAGCAGCATGATCGCCGAGAGCTGAAAATCGCTCTGCTCCATGGCGTATACGCCGAAGCTGCAGGTCAGGCTGAGCGCGCCGTCCTCGAGCGGGAACCGCTCGCTCATGACGGCAACGCGGAGACGGTTGGCGATGCGGCGCGCCGAGGCGGCGTCCACGCCGGGCAGGCAAATGACGAACTCGTCCCCGCCGTATCGCGCGGTCCAGCTGTCCGTGCGGCGCACTTTTTTCTGGAGCAACTGCGCGACATGCTGCAGCACGAGATCGCCCGCGATGTGCCCGTAGCGGTCGTTGACGGCCTTGAACTGGTCGATGTCCGCAAATATGACCGAAAGCGGCTGCCCGCTCTCGTAGGCGGCGCTCATCGCGGCGGGCAGGGATTCGTCGATATAGCGCCGGTTGTAAAGCCCCGTGAGCGTATCTTTCAAAAGCATCCCTTCGATGGTGTTCGAGAGGTATTCCTGGCCGTCAAACACGTTTGCCGGTCCGCCCGTTACGGCGGAGATCACGCGGCGGCGCGGCTGGATCATCTCGAGCCTGCAGCGCGCGTCCCCGATCATGACGGGTACGCTCGTGATCTCGTAGGACTCCCGATTCCGGCCGACGTAGACGCTGCGCTCGCTCTCGCCGCGTCCAAACGCACGCGCGCCGGCTGCCGCGTCGGCATCCGGATAGCGCGGCGCAAAGTCCTCGCCCGTCTGCGGCAGAGAGGAATAGAGCACGCTGCCGTCGTCATGGCCGACGATCCGCACGCCGTAGCAAAACTCCTTTAAAAACGCAGCTTTCTGCACCGCTTCCTCCAGATGAATACACGCCTTATGGACAAAACCCCAAAAGCCCTTAAATAGCCGATTTGCTCGGCTATTCAAGGGCTTTTTATTTTAATTCACATCCACATTTACCGCAAAATTGAGAACCGGAAACGACGGGCAGGCCACATTTAGGACAAAACTTCATCTGAGGAACGCTCCCATATGTCAGCGGTAGATCCTCATTGGGCGCATTATCGGACAGGAACAGCCAGTCAATGTCCTCGCCGTCCTCGCACAATCCTATAGCCCCAGCGGGCGATACTGCATAAAAGCTATCCTCGTCGATGGGGTTCTCATTGTCGCTTGTTTCGGCAAGCACCAGCAAGCCTTTTACATCGTATCTATCATTGGAAGTGGCAAAGCTCCAGCTTCCGCAGAGTGTTGCGGCAAGTTCCGCCGCTTCCAGCATGGTATCGAATCTCTCCATTATAAAAAGTCTCCTTATTTGAACAATAGATTATTACATCTCTTGCAGCGGTCATTTTGTATGGGGTTCATCATAGAACAGACGTTGCAGTAGATGATGCGGTCTTTGGATTTATCGTACTTCTCGTATGTACCGAATCTTGGATGAAACCGTACCCTGTCACCAACGGACAGATAATCGTACATATCTCGCCCGCTGCCCTTTTCCACGATAGTCTTTTTCTTGCCCGCATCGGTGTTAATGATCGTGGTATATTCCGTATAGGTTCTGTAATTATCATCCTCGCCGCCCCTATGCTCGCTTTTCTCCTTGCTATACTTATTGACGACCACACCCTCCCACATTGGTTGCTTGGTTCTTCTCAACGCCAGCAGATTAAAGACCAGCATGACAAGAGCAATGCCCATGCCGATGATAATGGATTCTCCAAAGGGGAAATCGTCCATCAGCAGACCGGCGACAGGAAAGCCGATGAGCGGCACGAACACCAATATCCACATACATCCAATGGAGAATTTTTTGTTTTTCTGCGCAGCTGCCAGTATCTCCGGGCAGTTATACCTATCGGAAAAGCCGACCAGCCCAGCGCCTCTCTGTGGGGGCGCGGGAGTTGTTACATGGTGTGGTTCCATCGGCTCCGACGTTGCCGAATTCACCGCCTTTCCGCAGTCAATACAAAATTCTGCCCCCTCCGGCAGCGTTGCGCCGCAGGCCGTACACTCGCCGGGGACATTTGCTTGTGTTTTTGCGCCGCAGCCCGAACAGAAAGATGCGCGCTCCAGCAGCTTGTTTCCGCAGTTAGGACAAAACATATCCGTATCACTCCTTGCTTCGATTATTTGAGGCGCGGCGGGTTTCCTAGTCGCTGTTTTCTTCTTTTTCCCGCCTCTGGCTGTTCGTATGACAAGCAACAGCAAAAGCAGATAACCGATAGGAGCGAGGATGTGGTAAATAATTGCCACCTCGCCCATCTCGTCAAATTCGCACAGTGTGGCGGGCTTGTTGATGTAGGGGAATAGGGCAATGTACCGGATGCGCTCGGAGCGCGTTTCGCCCTCATCCAAGGATGGCCACGCCTCGTCGCTGCCATATATCACATAGCCGTGATACTCCTTGCCGTTTACCAGAAACCAATAGCCCTTGGAAACGGTGCGGGAGCGGTTTGGTCCCGCATCCGTGTCATCCAGGCGGCTGTCATAGCTGTCCACCGTACCCATGACGGAATCGCCCCATAGCCCAAGCGCCAGAGTGAAAAGGCTGTTATATGTAGCAAACAGCAAAACTGCACAGATAAGGACGAGGATAGGCAGAGGGATGTTTTTACTATTTTTCTTCTTTACCATGGACCTACCCCCGCTATTTATTTTTTAACCCACTCATATTCATAAGCGGTCTTTATCACATTGTTTCCGCCGCTGAAAATAATCAGGATATACACCTTATCACCGTCCTCGTAGCCCATTGGCATTGCGACTCCGGACGTGACGCTTCCTCCGATATAGCCGGTGTTTGTGTCATTCTTATATGTCGTTACATCACCTCTCGCACTCTCATCGTCAATGTTTTGCATATACATGTTCGTTCCGTAGTTGACAAACGGATCGTCATGGTTGACGGGAGTGATACAGGAGGTCAGATTCGCTCCGAGATGAAAGCATATATTGCTTGATGTAGCGGCGCTTACGGTCAGAGTCAGCTGCGCCTGCTCTCCGCCCGCGTAACGGCTGTTCGGAATACTGCTCGTTCAGGTGTTGTTAACAAATTCACCATTGCAGTTGTCGTGTGTGCTTGCCCAATAAGTGGAATCGTGGGTTACCTTACAGTTGTAGGCATAGCTGCCGCTGCCGCCGCTCCATGTGCTGGAATAATATTCATCTGATGCGCTTTTCATAAAGTCATTTTCAAACGACCGAACTAACTTCCAATAGCCGATTGTTTCCTTCGGACTTGCAAGATACCCCTTCTCGCGCATCCAGTCGTAAAACTTACCCCTGTCCTTGCCGCATTGCAGCCATTTAGAAATGGCTTCCGCCAAGTTACCTTCGATCACGTCTTCATTCGAGCCGAATACTGAACGGTCGCCTCCGACAAGATCGAGGATATTTTCGCGTATTTTCATAAGCGAATCTATTCTTGTCGCATAGTCCATATCTACGGGGAACTTCAGAAGATTGCTCCATGACAGCAGACCGTAGGCATCAAAGGTTGCAAGCATTTCCTTGATACGATCCTTTTCTTGTGCAATCGCGTTGCCGTTTGTATACCGGGACATGAAGCTGCGCTTCACTTCATTTACCACTTGATTGTCAAGCCTGTTTTTCAATTCCTTATCCGCTTCGATCTCCTTCAGCGTTTTCCCGCTTGCCTTGGCGTATGCCGTGCGGTAGTCACGCTGCATATAGTCAAGACCGCTGCCCATGTTGTAGAAAATGATGTCCCAGCTATCGGCGGAAATATTTCCGTCAGAAGCGATATTTTGTTTAAGATATACATTGTAAGCGCTCTCAACAGAATAATCCTGCCACATCTCGGCTCCGGCTTTCGTCGCCTCAACAACAGCCTTACCGAGCTTTGCCGCGGGGATAACGTCCAACGCCGCATAAACAAACTCTTTGGATGCCTCTTTGTAGTCGCCACCCTCATATAATTTCAAAGCAGCCGCGACAGCTCCTGATGTTGCTCCTCCGGCGTATGTTTTCAGCTGTTCGACAACCTTCTTGTCGCCAATGGATTTCAAAATAGCCCCTGCTACAAGCTCTGCGCCCTGTCCGGCAATATCGCCGATATCTCCGTTTTTCGCGTTGATGATAAACTCGGATGAGCTGTGTAGCTCCTTCGCAATCTTCTGCATGATAATGCCCTGTACAGTCTCGTCCGTGAAGCCCAAATTGTCCAGCGTTTGGGTGAAGCAGTCCGTAAGCTCTTCACTCGGTTTCGACCCTGTGACTTTTTGCGTCGCAAGCGTTTCGGCGTATTTGTCGAGCGCCTTTTCTTTTTCGAGCTTCACCGCAGCGAAGCGTGAGAAGTGTGGAGTGCCGAACTGTAAATACCCATTCTGAATCGCTTTAGCATCAGGCAGTATGTATTCCCATCTTTCTCCGTCGTAATACGTACCCATGATTGTGAGATAATCGTCCTCACTGACGGACTTCGGAAGCTTTATTCTTACTGTAACCGTCTCGCCGAGCGTATGCTCGCCTCCGTCAGATGTAAGCTCTATCGGAGAGAAAAGGTAGCTCGCGCCATCCTCAGCCGCTATCTCGTTTTCATCGGCTATACCGATACTCACGTTTACGGCTTTTTCAAAGGTTCCGGCGGGAATGACGATTTCAACGCCGTCCCGTTTCGCGTTGCCGATTTTCTTTTCCGACTTAGGTGATACCTTGCCGGAAGCTAAACCGTCGCCAGACGAACAGCTTGTAAGTCCTGCCATAGCCGACAGCAGCATTATGGCAGTCAGAATAAGGGACAATAGTCTTCGTTTCATTGTGTAAATCCTCCTTGAAACTTATTCAACCGTGAATTTGAACACCAAATCCGGCGGCACATTGACAAAGCCGGAGTAATAGTGCATTGTAATCTCGCTTTTATCGGCTTGACGTTGATATATCATCCAGCCGCCGGTGGATTCTCCGGGTGCAAGATCAACTCTTGACATATATCTTTCATCCCGATCAGCTACCTCAAGCATAAGAAATCTTCAATTGGCGCATTTATCTGACCTCCTCATCGGCAAAAATGAATACTGTTACACACAACCCACCTTTATGATTTGCAAGGCGCACTACACAATCATTCCAGCCATATCCATCATTAAGAGCTTCTGATTGCCCGAAAATCAGCACAAAATGATTAGCTCTGCAACCGAGATAATAATCATCGTCCATCAAAACCATTCTGACAGCCGAAGGATGAAAACCGGCAAAAGGTGATTCGTTGTAATCGCCAACTGTAAATCCTTCGTTGCCGTTTAGTTCTTCAATGGGTTTAAGGATTTCAGCAAGTTTAGTTTCCGTAGCGTTTAGGAAAAGATGGAGACGGGCATCGCTCTTTAGTTGGTCTATCACTTCTCTGTAACTATTCATTTAGTTGACCTCCTCACGTTTGAAACTAAATCGTCTTATAGGAATGCCGCGCTTTTCAGCTTTCTTGATTTCTTGTGACATACCGTTTGATACACGGTCACCGAAAATCCACAGCTCATCGCATTTACCGAGTAGAACAAGGGCGAAAAACAATCCCAGTTCACGCTGTTCCTTATCGCTGTCATCCATAAACTGCGGATAATGTAAGTGGGGTGCTATCGGTATGCAGTTTTTGGTGACGGCGAAACGGCAGTAGCCTTGCGCCCGTCGGACATTGGTTTCGGTATCCCCGGTATAAGGCGATGCGATGTATACAAGCGGTTTATACGGCTTTTCTGATTTTGCCACTGCCGTCAACGCTTCATATGCGGTCGGATCGGCGTAGCCTTCTGTATTTTTGTAGTCCATCACTATCTCCTTTGCGCCACTTTATTTGCCATGCGCTTTTTTGTGCAGGCGGAGCAGATGATGGAGGTGGATTCCAAGTCCGCATCACCGTCCGAGAAGACTTCCGCAAGGTCAACGTTCAACTCACTGCCGCATTCCGGGCAACGGGTGAACACATTGTCGCAGTGGATTTCCGTAACTACATCTGCGTAGCCAAAACTTGTTTTTACATAGAACATATCTGAAACCTCCGTTATTTTGATAAGCGAAAACCGCCCTCACTTACGAAAGGACAGTGAGAAGCGGTTTTCCGTAGTTGTTTTAATCTTTTTTATAAAATTCCGTTTCAAAGCCGTCGGCACGGAGCAAAAGCCCCTTTGCCCAAGGCGGTGTCCGGCTCATTTGCTGGAATAAAACCTCGGTGGATAATCGGCGGTCAGCTTCGATGACGATTTCGTCATGGACGTGCATTACAATGGCACAGTGCCGGAGTGTCCGCATAGCGTAGCTGAGAATGTCACGGCTTGTTGCCGCCGATAGGTGTATCGATGGAAACCTTCTTACCGGCAGCGTAGAACGGGCAGCCGGGGCAAACACCGTCGCACTTCCAAAGCTGGGACTTGGTGCAGCGGCACTCGCCGTTCTTCTGGGCATGGTAGCGGGTGTTCCAAATGGGCTGGTAGTATGCCCTGTAAACTTCCTCGCTGACCTCGATAGGGGTCCCGTTGACCGGGATAAAGAAACGCTTGGATTTGCTTTGATTGTCTTGCTTTTGCATAATATGGGCCCTCCTTTGGCCCCACGACCGCTACGAGATAGAAGCGATTGTAAACAGTATCGGCGGCTGGGAGCGGTACACAGGCAGTAAGACCGGCAAGAAAAATATCCCGCTTTATGGACCCCAAAAAATCTATGTTCGGGAAAAATAAGTGTGCCTATCAAGGCTTCGGCACAGACCATGGGCACGGTCGCAAGCCCCGATAAAACCTATAAAGAATATTGTCTGTGCCGATTGTGCCTATAAAACTCTACTCCTTTTATACAGCTATATATTAAAGGGTTTTGCGTGTGTGAATACCCCTGTATGCGCCCGCGTAGAAAAATCGGCACAATCGGCACATCGGCACAAGGAGAACAAAATGCGTGAAAAAACCATAGAACAAAAACTCGTCCAAGCAGTTAAGGCGATGGGAGGTATCGCGCCTAAGTTTATAAGCCCCGGCTTCGACGGAATGCCCGACCGCCTCGTGCTTCTCCCCACCGGCATAATTGCTTTTGTTGAGGTCAAGCGGTATGGAGAAAAACCTCGACCATTACAGGAAGCAAGGCATGAGTTGTTACGGCGTTTAGGGTTTGACGTTTATATTTTGGACGATGGAGAGCAAATACCGGGATTATTGACAGAAATCAGAGGTGATTTGTTTTGAAATATAATCCACACAGCTACCAAGAATACGCCACCGACTTTATCGATAAAAACCCAGTGTCCTGTCTGCTGCTTGATATGGGGCTTGGGAAAACGGCAATCACGCTGACCGCTCTCTGCGATTTGTTGTTCGACAGCTTTGAAGCCCACAGGATTTTGGTGATCGCACCTTTACGGGTGGCTTCTCTAACTTGGCCTGACGAACTTCGCAAATGGGAGCATCTCTCCGATCTGCGGTTCTCGGTAGCGGTCGGCACGGAAACGGAACGGAAAGCGGCGCTCAAAGTCAAAGCCGACATTTACATTATCAACCGCGAGAACGTCCAGTGGCTCATTGAGGACAGCGGTATCCCGTTTAATTATGACACCGTGGTTATAGACGAATTGTCCAGCTTCAAAAACCACCAGACAAAGCGCTTCAGGTCATTGATGAAGGCGCGCCATAAGGTCAAGCGCGTCATCGGACTGACAGGGACACCGAGCAGCAACGGATTAATGGATTTATGGGCAGAGTTCCGGCTCCTTGATATGGGACAGCGTCTCGGGAGGTTTATCGGACAGTACCGCACGGCATATTTCATCCCCGATAAGCGAAATGGTCAGGTTATCTTCAGCTACAAGCCCTTGCCCAATGCGGAAAAGCAAATATACCATAAAATCGCCGACATCACCATTTCCATGAAATCCACTGACCATCTGACCATGCCGGAGCTGGTGACCGCCGAATATCCCGTTACCCTATCGGGTAAAGAGCGTGAGCGGTATGACGATTTAAAACAGGACTTGGTGCTGAAATTAGCGGGCGGCGATGTCACAGCCGCAAACGCCGCCGCCCTGTCGGGCAAGCTCTGCCAAATGGCAAATGGTGCGGTTTATGGTGATGACGGCATTATCCACCATATCCATGACCGCAAGCTGGATGCCCTTGAAGATTTAATCGAAGCCGCCAACGGCAAACCCGTACTTGTGGCTTACTGGTTTAAGCACGATTTGGAACGGATATCGACAAGGTTGAAAGAGCGCCATATTCCGTTTACAAAGTTGGATACTTCGGGAAGCATCACGAGCTGGAATGAGGGAGCATGGCCTGTCGCCCTTATCCACCCCGCTTCTGCCGGACACGGGCTGAATCTGCAATCGGGCGGAAGCACGATTATATGGTTCGGGCTGACGTGGAGCCTGGAATTATATCAGCAAACCAATGCCCGCCTATGGCGGCAAGGGCAAAATGCCGACACAGTCGTTCTACACCATATCATCGCAAAAAATACGATTGATGAGCGGGTAATGAAAGCCCTGCGGGACAAGGACAAAACACAAACCGCTTTAATTGACGCGGTAAAAGCAAATTTATAGAGCTAATCTACGGAGTTAATCTTAGGAGTCAATCCGTGCCAATCCGAGTGAAACAAAATTTATCGGAGGTACAGATTATGAACCCTTATGAAGAATTGGCAAATGCCATCGTGTTGCAAGCAGTGAAGGACTATCGGCTGCATGACGATGAAAAAGAACTCGCCAGTATTGAGCGTTTCTTTCGTTCCGGCTGGTTTGGTGTCCTAACAAGCCTTGACCCGGAAATGCTGATAACCAAGCTGAGAAAGGAAAAGGTGCGCTATGAATACTAAAACCTACCTTTCTCAGGCCCGCTATCTCGATATGCGCATCAAATCCAAGCTTCAGCAAATAGACTCCCTAAACGAACTGGCGACAAACTGTTCATCGGTCTTGACAGGTATGCCCAGGAATCCCAGTGCTTCTACCTCTCGCATGGCTGATGCCATCTGTAAGATTATCGACCTGCAGAACGAAATTAACCGCGATATTGACACGTTGGTTGACCTCAAAAAAGAAATCATGGGTGTCATCAAGGCTGTTGTGAATGCGGAGCATCAGACTCTTTTGGAGAAACGCTACCTCTGTTTCCTCTCTTGGGAGAAGATTGCTGTGGATATGGGCTACGACCTGCGTTACACACACAAGCTCCACATTCGGGCGCTGGAGGAATGCAAAATTCCCGTTTCTCCTGAAGTGGACATGAAAAGACACTGAAAGACACCTGCTTCTTATGATAGTATTATAATCAGGAAAGTAGAATCCAAATGAGCCTTGTGGGAGCAACCCCGCAGGGCTTTCTTTATGCCCGTGAGGAGGTGAACCCATGCCATATAAACCAAAGCGTCCCTGTGCCTACCCCGGCTGCGGTCGGCTTGCCGAGAGCGAGCAATACTGTGCCGAACATCAGAAGGTTGTTACAAAACAATACAACCAGTACGAGCGTGACCCCGCTTCCAATAAACGATATGGTCGTGCCTGGAAGCGTATCCGTGATCGTTACATCAAAGCGCACCCACTCTGTGAGGAGTGTGAGAAACAAGACAGGCTGACGCCAGCCGAGGAAGTGCACCATATTCGCCCGCTCTCTAAGGGCGGCGGCAACGAGAAGAGCAACCTCATGGCACTCTGTAAATCCTGCCACTCTCGAATCACTGCCGAGAGCGGTGACCGATGGGGAAAATGAGGCATCGTATACATTTTGGTACGATGCCTCAAAGCAATTTATTTGCTTTGGTCAATCCCGGTGGGGGCGGTGAAACCTCCAGGACTTTCCAATGCGGACAGCGGCGTGGGGCTTCGTGTTGAAAAACGCAGTTTCAAAGGGTTGAATAGCCCAAGTTAAAAAGGAGTGTGATGAATATGGCGAAAGACGGCACCTGTAGAGGCGGTGCTCGAGTCGGTGCTGGTGCTAAAAAGAAGCCACTCGCCGACAAAATATCAGCTGGTAATCCAGGCGGCAGGAAGCTGACGGTAATGGAGTTTACTGACGCACCCGCACTCGAAGGATGTGAAATGCCGGAGCCGAACAAGATGCTTTCGGCGGAGCAAAAGGACGGTACGACGCTTGCCGCCGCTGAAATATATAAAAACACATGGACGTGGCTCAATGCAAGAGGCTGTGCTGCGCTCGTTTCACCCCAGCTTTTAGAACGTTACGCTATGAGCGTGGCGCGTTGGATTCAATGCGAGGAAGCGGTGTCAAGTTTCGGCTTTTTGGCGCGGCATCCTACTACCGGCAACGCTATCCAAAGCCCGTATGTGGCGATGGGACAAAACTACATGAGCCAAACAAACCGCATGTGGTATGAGATTTTCCAGATTGTAAAGGAAAACTGCACCGGCGAATACAGCGGCTCGAATCCGCAAGATGACGTTATGGAACGGCTGCTTACTGCGAGGAGGGGTAAATAGTGGACATACGGATATTAAAGCTGTCGGACTTGAATCCTGCAAAATATAACCCTCGCAAAGAGCTAAAGCCGGGCGACACAGAGTTTGAAAAGCTCAAGCGCTCCATCGAGAGCTTCGGATACGTCGAGCTCATCATCGTAAACGAGGCGACGGGCTTCACGGTCATTTCTGGGCATCAGCGGCTTTCGGTTTTGAAAGCACTTGGTTATGACAGCGTGGAGTGCATCGTGGTGAGCCTTGATGCCACCCGCGAAAAGGCGCTCAATACTGCTGCTGTCCGGTATAGAGAGCTACTTCGTCGGCAATTCGCAAAAAACATGGAGATTGACTTTTGAACCGAATACGTCTTTGCAGGCCGGCATTGAAGAGGTTATTTCGCTTCTTCCCGGCTGGCAGATGCGTGAGAATACGGATGGAACGGTCGGAATTGCTCCGATTACAGACAGCCGTTTTGAGCAGCCCTCGATTTATGTGTTTGAGCGAGAAAGGACCTGCTTCAGCTACGATGTGGAATACTCCGATGAAAATACCTATGCCAAGCTCTGTGTTTCCTGCAAGGAGCCTGCCGAGACGGTTTCTGTCACGCTTCCGCCGCACAGGTGGTGGGTTTCCTCGCAGAACAAGACGATGTATATCACCGTGCCTGACGGAACGGGCAGTGCCGAGATTGAAGCATATGCGGATGAGCTGGCAAGGCTGATTGCCATCAGCGGAAGAATAGAGAGCTTTGCCGGAATCTTCACGCCGCAGCTGATTATCGGCGACGAAATCGAGCTTGTCGAAACGAACAGCAAGCACAGCAAAACCGGCACAGTTACAAGCGTCCGCCACAAGTTCGGAAAAGGCGGCTTTATCACCGAGTTCACCGTTGACAGTTCCGGCAGAAAAGGCAAGGCGCTTCTCAAGGACTATGTTTCTCAAATCGGTGGCAAATCCACACGAAGCAATGTGGTAATCTCCTGATTATATTTCTGATGGCAGCACTCCGGCTCGGGGTGCTGTTTTCATATTAAAAACAAGGAAAGAGGTAATTTAAATGAAAGAAATCTGGAACTGGATTCAGGTAGCAATTGCCGCTGCCGGAGGTTGGCTTGGTTGCTTTCTGGGAGGGTGGGACGGCTTTTTGTATGCACTGCTTGCATTTGTAGTCATCGATTACGTAACCGGAATAATGTGTGCAGTGCTTGATAAGAAGCTGTCCAGCGAGGTCGGCTTCCGGGGCATTTTCAAGAAGGTACTTATCTTCTCGCTAGTTGCGGTCGCACACATTATAGACAAAAGTGTAATCGGAGATGGCGCTGTAATAAGAACAGCTGTCATCTTCTTTTATTTGTCCAATGAAGGCGTCTCTATACTCGAAAATTCAGCTCACATCGGCCTGCCCGTACCGCAAAAGCTGAAGGACATTTTAGAACAGCTTCATAACAGAAGCGACAAGGAGGATTAATCTATGAACTTGCATAAGCTGATACTTATAAACAACGCCTGCTACAAGGCAGGCAGAACCATTACGCCGAAGGGCATCATGGTGCATTCCACCGGAGCGAATAATCCCAACCTCAAACGTTATGTAGGTCCCGACGACGGCTTGCTCGGTAAGAACCAGTACAACAACTACTGGAATCAGGACAAGCCGGACGGCCGGCAGGTATGTGTTCATGCCTTCGTCGGCAAGCTGGCTGACGGAAGTATCGCCACTTATCAGACACTGCCATGGAATCATCGCGGATGGCACGCCGGAGGTTCAGCAAATGATACGCACATCAGTTTTGAAATCTGCGAGGACGGTCTGACCGATGCCTCATATTTTTCTGCCGTTTATAAGGAAGCCGTGGAGCTTTGCGTTTATCTCTGCAAGCAGTACGGGCTGACGGAGAAGGATATCATTTGCCACAGCGAGGGTTATAAGCTGGGGATTGCCAGCAACCACGGCGACGTCATGCACTGGTTTCCAAAGCATGGCAAATCGATGGATACATTCCGAGCAGATGTAAAATCCGGTCTTGCTCCCAGCGATCAAAC
>JAAYUE010000054.1 GCA_012517905.1 Clostridiales bacterium
CGAAGATTTCTTAAAGAAAATCTTCAAAAAAATCAACCCGGCTGCAAGTCCCGTATCACCAGAATGTCGCTGGTGGCTCTTCCCCCGCGATACGGATCGTTGATTGCGCCGTTCTGCGCCATCAGCACGCTGGACTGTCCGCCGTCAAGATTGTACGCCCGCGCAAAGCCGAGGTCCTCGCAGAGCTGCGAAAGCTGCTGCATCGTCATGCCCTTCGACTCGCTGGAGCGGCCGTCCACGGTCAGAAACGCATAGTGCCCCGGCTCGTAATAGCCGAGCACCGAGCGCGGATTGGTCGGCGTCACCCAGCTGCGAAACGACGTCTTGGCATGCCCCTGCTCATCCAGCAGCGCAGGGCCGAACACCCAGGTCTGGTAGGCGTCCATCTCGGCAAGCGCTTCCTTCGTGAGCGTCCGGTAGGGACACGTAAGCAGTTCTCCGCTGGTGAGCAGCACACCGATGTCCCAGGCGTTTGAGACGTGCCCTTCATACGTCACGCCGTTTCGGATCACCGGCCCGTAGATATGCAGCGAGTAAAAATCCCCGTTGAGCGCGACGACGGCGTCCGGCACCGATTCAAACATGCTCCGGACGGTCTCCGTTCCGCCGCCAAACGCCCCGCCGCCAAAAGCGGTGATAAAGCTCGTGATGTCCTGCAGGTAGATATCGGCCAGGTGATAGTTGCTCGTTCCCGAGCGTCCGCTCGAGATCGTTACGGCGACGTTTTCGCTCCGGTAATTGCCGAGCCGGTCGTTTTGGATGCCGGTATAGCTGAACCGGTCGAAAAGCCGCTCGTCGCAAAGGCCGCTTGCGACGCGCTCGCCAAACGCGATGATGTCCTCGATGCCTCCGCAGGCGTAGAGCAGCGCCGCGCGCGCATCCGTCTTGTCGATCTGCCCGTTTTTCGTGAAATCGAGGTCGGGGCGGGTCTGTTCGCTGAGCCGGCCGAACGCCACGCCGCGCAGCAGCGCCGCGGCGTCCGCCGCGCCGATCATCCCGTCCCCGGTCAAATCGCCGTATGCGGGCGATTCCTCCGCCTGCGCCGGCGCGGCGAAGACGAGGAGGGAACAGAAGATCAAAGCGGCTTTCAGCATACGGGTTGTTTTCATCATAGCGCGGTCGTCGCCTCTTTTTCATTGCATCGGGCGGCGGGCCGCCGCGCGGGTTTGCGCCGAAATCAAAAACCTTTTACATCCGCGGCACAAAAACCTTGCCTTTCATCATAACACGTTTTCGGGTGTTGTGGTAGAATGTTCCTGCAAGGGCGCATTCCCCGCACGGACGGTCGCGGACGCGCCCTCCAGCAAACGGAAAGGATTGTGCGATACCTATGAAAATCGGACAGTTCAGCGATTCCTTTTTGCCGATCGTGGACGGCGTGGGCCGCGTGGTGTTCAACTACGCGATGGCGCTCTCCCGCCTGGGCGAGGAGTGTTATGTGGTGGCGCCGATGGCGGACACGGGCTTTCGCGGCGGATACCCGTTTGAGCTGGTGGATTTCATCAGCATGGAGCTGCCGCGGCAGCGGCAATACAGCACGGGCATTCCCCAGCTGGACACGCACTACGACGCGCGCATGCGCAGCATCCCGCTGGACGTCATCCACGCGCATTCCCCCTTCATCGCGGGGCTGGAGGCGCAGCGGCTCGCACGGCGGCGCAATATTCCGATCGTCGGCATGTTCCACTCGCGCTACTACGACGACTTTTACCAGCTGACGCGCACGGAGATGCTCGCAAACCTCGCCGTGGCGACCATCGTCAACTTCTATCAGCGCTGCGACGAGGTCTGGACGGTGAGCCAGAGCTCGAAGGAAACGCTCTACGACTACGGCTACGTCGGCGAGATCGTCGTCATGCCCAACGGCACGCCGGATATCGACCCGAGCCCCGAGCGCGCGGCGGCGGCAAGGGCGCGCTTCAGCCTGCCGGACGAGCCGATTCTGCTCTACTGCGGACAGATGAACTGGAAAAAGAACATCCTGCGCATCCTCGAAGGCTGCGCCTGCTATCAGCAGCGCGGCAAACCCTTTACGCTCGTGCTCGCCGGACAGGGACCGGACGCGAAGTCGATCCGCCAGAAGGCGGAGGAGCTCGGCCTCGGCGGCCGAACGCGCTTTACCGGCCACATCACGGATGAAGACGAACTCTACGGCCTCTATGAAAACGCGGACCTGTTCGTGTTTCCCTCGCTCTACGACACCTCCGGCATGGTGGTGCGCGAGGCGGCGGCGATGGAGACGCCGAGCGTGGTCGTGCGCGGCTGCGCGACGGCGGAGCCGATTCTGGACCGCGAAAACGGGTTTCTCTGCGAGGACACGACCGAGAGCCTCTGCCAGATCATCGACATGGCGATGGGCGACCGCGAGATGACGCGGCGCATCGGCAAGACCGCGCGAAGGACGATCTATCTTTCCTGGGACAGCATCGCAAGGAGCACGGTGGATCGCTATGCCATGCTGATCGAGCGCAATAAAAAAGGCTCGAAATAGCATCCCCGAACATGCAAAAAACGGAGCGGTTCGCTCCGTTTTTTTATGTGTCGTCACAGTTCTCTGAGCACAAGGTCCGTAGCGCCCTCGGACGCTTCCTCCAACCGCAGCACCAGCGGGTGCGCGGCGTATTCGCGCCAGATCATATCCCGCAGCGCGGTGCCGCTGTGATAGCCGTGGACCACGTGGATTCGATACAGCCCGCGGCTTCGCCGCAGCGCCGCATCCAGCGCGACGCGCGCCTGATATTGCGTCTTTCCGTGCAGGTCGAGCGTCGTCGCCGCGTCCGCCCGCGCCGCCGATTTCGCCTCAGGCATAGGTATCCGCCCAGGGGAACTGCTTCCACTCGCCGCCGTGCATGCGGTGCAGCTCTTCGGTTGCCAGCAACCACTTGGCGACGCACTCCGTCTCCGGGAAAAACTCGTAGAACTCGCCGTTGAAAAACGTGTAGACGCGGGATACGTCCGTGCACATGCCATAGGTCGGCAGCAATTTCGGCTCGAGGTGGAAGGAGAACGGCTCCCCGTCCTTTGTTCCGGTATAGGTAAAGCCGCCGTGGTCGAGGCGGATTTCGCCTTCCCCGGCGATGAGGCTCGTCGCGAGCTGCTTCAACGGCTCAAACTTCGGCAGCACGCCGAGGCGAACGCGCTCCGTCAGGCAAAACGCGGGATCGAGCAGCGCGCGGTAAACATGCTTTCTCTCTTCGTCAAACCAACGCCGGGGCGTTTCCGGCAGCACGCAGGTTTCGTCCAGCGGGGTAAAGCTGTAGTCCGCGTTCAGCCGCGCGCCGTTGCCACAGCCGAGGCAGCGAATGGTCTCCCCCTCGCCGCGCATGGTGAACTCCCCGCCGCAGCGTGGGCAGCGGTAGAGCAGCGTGTGCAGCCGGTGCGCGATGCGCCCGCGCCCGTCGTAGGAAACCTTTGCGATCCTGTTCCATTCATAGTCGTCGTTCTGAATCGCCAGATCGAGCGCGCGCTGGATTTCGTCCGCGCTCATCTGTTTCAACTGCTCCGGCGAGAACAGCGCGTCGACGACCACCCTCACCTCGCCGGGGCGCTCGTCGAGGCAGTATTTCGTGCTGGTGAGATAGCCGCCGGAGATCTTTGTCACATACACCGGCACGCCAAAGTGCTTGAGCAGCTTTCCGCTGCCGATGGCGCAGGGCTGGTTTCCGCCGCCGATGCTGCTCATGCCCTCCGGAAAGAGCATGATGCGTCCGCCGGAGCGGATGACGCGCGCAATCTCCTTGATCGTGTAGATGTCCGGCGTGAAGTTTTTCTTGGGGATGACCTGCAGCAGGCGAAAGATGAACGCAAGATGCGAGCGAAAAAACTCGTTGTATCCCGCGACGAAGTTGAACGTATGCGGCAGCAGCACCGCGCCGGTATAGATATAGTCGAGGCGGGAGGCGTGGTTGCTGACCACGATATACGGCCCCTTGCACCTGCGCGGATCTTCCCTGATATCGACCTGCAGCCCGAGCTTTTTAAAATAGAGCAGCCGCCAGAGATACCCCAGGATCCAATAGATCAGCGTCGGCGGCTTTTTGATCTTTCTTGCGTGAAGCCGCTCGGCAAGTGTTCTTCGGTGTTTCGCCATACGGTCCCTCCCAAAATAGACGGTGATTCCCTGATGAGCATTCTAGCAGAACGCGCGCAAAACGGCAAACCGGCGGCGCAGAGCGCCGCCGGGCAGATGCATGGCAATCTTCAGTTGATCTTGTCGAGGCTCGCGTCGTCGCCGAGCAGATAGATGGAGTCGTCCTTGTGGAAGGGATCGTTCGGGTCGATGTTGACCGTCACGTGTCCGTCCCTGCGCTGCGCGATGATGGACACGCCGTAGCGATTGCGCACGTCGATCTGCGCAAGCGAACGCCCGACCCAGTCCTTCGGAATCTCGATCTCGTGGATGCTGTATTCCTCCGAAAGATCGAGCGAATCCAGCACGCCTTCGGTGACCAGAGACCGCGCGAGGCGGATGCCGCCGTCGTGCTCGGGCTGGACCACGCGGTCCGCGCCGGTCTTGATCAGCAGCTTCTGGTGCAGGTCGTCCTGCGCCTTGGCGACGATCTTCTTTGCCCCCATCTCACGGCAGAGCACCGTCGCAAGCACGGAGGCGCGGATATCGTCCCCGATGCAGATGACCACGCAGTCGAAATTGCGGATGCCGAGCTGCGCGATGGCGCGCTCGTCCGTCGAATCCGCCTGCACCGCATGCAAAACGCTCTCTTTGACGGCGTTTACGCGGTCCGCACGCTTGTCCACGGCGAGCACCTCATGCCCGAGGATGGTGAGCATCCGCGCGGTGCTTTGGCCGAAACGTCCCAACCCGATGATGAGAAAGCTCTTTGCCATAGTGATTTTTCCGCTCCTTGCAGATAAATAGTCGTTTTGGTCTTTTCGGCGAATCAGCCGATCAGGATGTCCTCCTGCGGATAGTGCAGGACCGTCTCCTTGCCCGTGCTCTCCACGAGCGACACGGCGACGGTGATCAGGCCGATGCGGCCCGCGTACATGAGCAGGATCAAGATGATGCGCGTGACGTTGGACGTCGCCGCCGTCACGCCCGTCGAAACGCCGACGGTGCAAAACGCGCTCGTCGCCTCAAACATCTGGTTCAAAAAGCCCAGGCTGCGCGCCGGCATGTCCTGCTCGGAAAACGACAGCATGGTCGCCATGCCAAACAGAAACAGCCCGCCCAGCAGCGTGATGGTCAGCGCGCGGCGCACCTGCTCAATCGGAATGGTGCGGCCAAAGATCTCCGTTTCAAACTGTCCGCGGATATACGCGCGCGCCGCAAGCAGCAGCGTGAAGATCGTCGTGATCTTGAGGCCGCCCGCGGTGCCGGCCGGACCGCCGCCGACCAGCATAAAGAGGATGGAGATGCCCTTGCTCGCGTCCTGCAAGGACACCTGCTCGATGGTGTTGAAGCCCGCCGTGCGCAGCGTAATGGACTGAAACAGCGCGTTCATCACCTTGTCGAAAAGGTTCATCTCCCCGATGGTGCGGGGATTGTCGTACTCGATCCAGAGAAAGAGCAGCATGCCCGAAAGGATCATGAACGCCGTCCCGGTCAGAACGAGCTTGCTGTGCAGCCGAAGCCGCCTCAGGTCGTGCGTTTTGCGCAGATTGATGATCACCCCGAAGCCGAGGCCGCCGCAGACGATGAGGGACATGAGCACCAGCATCATATACGGATCGTGGCTATACTGCGTAAACGAGCGATAGTTGCCGATGAGATCGAACCCCGCGTTGCAGAACGCGGAGATGCTGTGAAAGACGGAAAACCAGATTCCCTTGATGAACCCGTACTCCGGAACGAACCGGAACGAAAGCAGCACCGCACCGACCGTCTCGGCCAGCCCCGTGACCAGCAGCGCGCCCCGCGCGAGCCGGACGATGCCCTGCAGACGGTTCTCGCCGAGGCCCTCCGCCATGCTCATGCGATCGTGCAGCGAAATCTTTCTGCCCGTCAGCGAAAAGAGGATCATGGAGATGGTCATAAGTCCGAGCCCGCCCAGCTGAATCAGCAGCAGGATGACGATCTGCCCGAAGAGCGAAAAATACGTGCCCGTATCCACGACGATGAGCCCCGTCACGCAGGTGGCGCTCGTCGCCGTGAACAGCGCGTTAATCAGCGGAAGGGACGAGCCGTTCTTGCTTGCAATCGGCAGCATGAGCAGCGCGGCACCGATTACGATCACGCCGATGAACCCCAGCGGCAGAACATTGATCGGTTTGATCCCCGTTTTTGGCTTGCGCATAGACCTGTAGAGCCCCCTGTTGCGGGCCGTTTCCGCCCGCCCACTACCGAACCATATCGTTCAGCTGTATTATCGTCGTTTTCGCCGCCTGCGGAAGAGATTCTTTTGATATACGCATCAAACCGGCGGCATATGCCATACGCCCGGATGCCTGATTATACCATAATTTTCCGTTTTTTCGACGGCGTATGCAAATTTACAGCACGGGTTCGTCCCCGATTTCAATCAGCGCCTCTTCGCGCTCCGGCAGCTCGGTCTGGCGGATCGGCTTGATCCAGCGCATCGTGCGGTAGTATGGCAGCGTGATGGCGAGCTTCGATACGTCGTCCACCACCAGCATCACGATATAGGTGGTGATAAACGGCAGTTTCCAGACGAGCCCGCAGAGCAGCACCGCCGGCAGGATGAACACATATTGGGACACCACGTCCGTCAGCAGTCCGTATCGGGTTTCGCCGCCCGCGCGGAAAATGCCGACGACCTCCACAAACGGAATGTATCGCACCGCCGCGTCGATCGCGAAGATGACCAGCAGCGTCCGCGCGGTGTGCGACGCCGCGGCCGAGAGATCGAACAGCCCGATCAGCGGATGCCGCAGCGCGACGATGACGAGGCCGAGCGCCACGCCCAGCATCGGGGAGAGCGCCATGAAGCTGCGCGAATACCGCTTACCCAGCTCGATGTCCCCCGCGCCGATCGACTTGCCGACCAGGATATTGCAGGCGTTGCAGATGCCCACAAAGAAGACGAACACCAGCCCTTCGATGGTGCGCTCCACGGTCAGCGCGGCGTAGTTGTCCGTGCCCATGCGCCCGAGCACCATATTGATGCCGATGATGGAAGCGCTCCAGAAAAATTCGTTGAGCAGCACGGGCAGCGCGCGCCCCCAGAACAGTTTGAAAAAGCCCTTCAGCGCAAAGATGCGTTTCAGCGGCGCGATGACCACCGTGTGCTTGACGGCGGAGAGAACCAGCATGAACAGCGGATTGACCAGCGAGGAGATTGCCGTCGCCAGCCCCGCGCCGGCGACGCCCATGGCGGGCAATCCAAACGCGCCGAAGATAAAGGTATAGTTCAGCACGGCGTTGAGCGCGGCGGAAAATCCGCTCGTCACCATCGGAATCTTCACCTGCTCGGTACAGCGCAGCATGGTGGAAACCGCCAGATTGATCGTCAGCGAGAGATAGGATACGCAGGCAAAGCGCAGATATTTCACGCCCTCGGCAATCAGCGCGGCGTCCTCGGTGAACAGCCGCATCACAAACTCCGGATACAGCCCCACGCCGATGGTGGCGATCAGCCCGAGCGGCACCATGAAGCTGAGCATCATGCCGTAGGTGTGAAGGATGCCGTCCTCGTTGTTTGCGCCGTGATACTGCGCGACGAACACCGCCGCGCCGCTGGACATGCCGAAGGCGAGCAGCTCGACGAAAAACGAGGCCCAGCCCGCGAGGCCGACCGCGGCGATGGAGACGTCCCCCAGCCGCCCGACCATGAGCGTATCGATCAGCCGAAACGACGTCATGAGCAGGTTTTGCAGCGCGATCGGGAGCGCGAGCGGAAGCGCCGCGGCCCAGAAGCCGCGGTCAAACAGATCCGCAATCCGCTTTTTCAGCATCGTGTCCCCCCCTCCCGCGAAAGCAGGCGTCCTGCCGCCTGCGGCTTTTCGTAAAAATTGCCCGGATAGCGCGGCTATTCGGGCGGCATCGCCAAGCAAGTATATCAGGTCTTGCCCCGGCAATCAAGCGGGTCAAACTGCGGCTCAGCGCCCTTTGCCCCGCGCGGTTTTCGCCACGCCGACGCCCGCGAGCGCACACAGCGGCAGCGCGTCCATCCAGACGTCCGGCGCGGAAACGAACGGAAGCAGCCGCGCGCAGGCGCAGCCCGCCAGCGCGAGGATCACCGGCGCCGCCGCGTCCTCCCGGCTGAAGAAAAACCGCGTTGCCATGAGCAGAAGCCCGAGCGCCAGCGCGCGCAGCAGGTGCGTCCTGACCAGCAGCGCAAACGCGCCCGCGGACAGCGCGTTTTGCAAAAACAGAGGCGCGCTCTTCGACAGCAGCGCGCCCGCGGCAAACCATCCCGCAACCGGCAGCGCCGCCATGAGCACCGCGGCGAGCGTCCAGTTTCCGCGCGTTCGTTTCGGCGCGAGCAGCAGCGCGCCGATTCCCGCGCCCGCCCCGGCAAACGCGGCGTACAGCCCTCCCGCGCCCGCGAGCGCAAAGGCAACGGACGCCAGATATGCCAGAGAAACCGACTTTTGCCGCGCGGCGAGCACGCTCATGAACATCCCCGCCATGATCAGCGCGCGCATAAGCTCGTCGATGGGCCGCGTTCCGGCGGAGATCAGCACGGGAACGCACGCGGCAAAGAGCAGCGCGGCGAGCAGCACGCCGTCGGGGCGCGTGTCCATCTGCCGCGCGGTGAGCAGCGCAAACACGCCCGCGGCGGCGAGGCAAAGCGCCCGCCCGAGCAGCGCGCCGTCCCCCGCGTCCGCAAGCAGGCCGTAGAGCGCGATGCCCGCGGGCAGCAGGGAGATACACACAAGCGCGGTCCAGTTCGGCAGGCGCACGACGCAGAGCAGCCTTAGCGCGGCCAGCGCGCAGAGCGCGACGACGAGCTCCTCGACAAACAGCCCCCAGCGGAACGGGTCGATGCTCGCCGTGCCGTAGACGAGCCAGGCCGCGAGCAGCAGCCCCGCAACGCCCGCGGCGATCGACGCGGCCGCAATCTGCGACCTTCTCTTCGGGGAAGATTTTCTTGCTTTTCTTTCCAATGGTTCTCCTGCCTACAGCGGCTTTTTCGCGGGCGTACCTGCTTTTCTCGGATAGATCTTTGGCGTTTGGCCCGTTTTTTTCAAAATCACCAGTTCGCGCGCGCCGTAGTCCGACGCCACCGCCACCCGCTCCGCCGTCGCGTGCAGCAGCTTCAGCGCGTTGGCGCTTGCGGCGATTTCCTCCGCCGCGTCGCCCTTGTAGGCGATGCTGATGCCGCCGACTTTGACCAGCGGCAGCGTCAGCTCGCAGAGCACCGGCAGCGCGGAGACCGCGCGCGTCAGCGCCGCGTCAAACTGCTCGCGATAGTGCGGGCTCTGTCCCGCGTCCTCCGCGCGCATGTGCGCGCACGCGGCGTCCAGCCCAAGCGCGGCAAGCACCGCCTCGAGAAACGTCAGCCGCTTTTGCAGGCTGTCCATGAGCACGAGCTTCAGGTCCGGCCGCACGATGAGCAGCGGCAGGCCGGGAAATCCCGCGCCCGTGCCGACGTCGATCACGCGCGCGCCTTCCTTTAAATACGGCTCCGCCGCGAGCGAGTCGAGGAAGTGTTTTTTCGCTACATCCTCCGGCGCGGTGATGGCGGTAAGGTTCACGCGCTCGTTCCAGTCCGCCAGCATGGCGTAATAGGTTTCGAACTGCCCGAGCTGGCGCGCGGTCAGATCCGGACGCAGGGGCGCGAGAAGCTCCGCTATCATACGCCTTCCTCCTTGCCAACCGCCTTTGCGGAAAATCCGCGCTTTACATAGATGAGCAGCACGTTTACGTCCGCCGGAGTCACGCCGGAGATGCGTCCCGCCATGCCGATGCTGGCGGGTTTGTGCCTGTTGAGCTTTTGCCGCGCCTCGAGGCGCAGGCCGTCCAGCGTCAGGTAATCCACGTCCTGCGGAAGCGGCGTGTGTTCCAGCGCGCGGCTTCGCTCCACCTGCTCCTGCTGCTTCTGGATATAGCCGTCATACCGCGCGAGCGTCTCCACGCGCTCCTCGGTCTCCCAGTCCAGCGGGCCGAGCGAAGCGAAGATGGCGAGCAGATCGGTGTAGCAAACGCCGGTGCGCTTGAGCAGGTCGAAGAGCTTCACGCCGGAGACCGGCACGCTCTCGCCGCGCTCCGTCAGCAGCTGCCGCAGCGCTTCGCCCGGCGGTGCGATCTGCTCCAGCGACGCAAGCGCCCGCGCAAGCCGTTCCCGTTTGCGCATGAGCCGCTCGTAACGCTCGCCCGAGATCAGTCCGGTGCGCATGGCTTTTTCGGTGAGCCGTTCGTCCGCGTTGTCCTGCCGCAGCAGCAGGCGGTATTCGCAGCGCGAGGTCATCATGCGGTAGGGTTCGGGCGTACCCTTGACCGAAAGGTCGTCCACCAGAACGCCGAGGTACGCTTCGTCCCGCCCGAGCGTGAACGGTTCCTCCCCGCGGCAGTACAGCGCGGCGTTGATGCCGGCCAGCAGGCCCTGCGCCGCGGCTTCCTCATATCCGCTGGTTCCGTTCACCTGCCCCGCCAGATACAGGCCGGGCACGGCGCGGATGTTCAGCGACGCATCCAGCGCGGTCGGATCGATGCAGTCGTATTCGATGGCGTAGCCCAGGCGCATCACCTCGCAGCGGTGCAGGCCGGGCATGGTGCGCAGCATGGCGATCTGCACGTCCCCCGGCAGACTCGTGCTCATGCCCTGCACATACATCTCGTGCGTGGAGAGCCCTTCGGGTTCGATGAAGATCTGGTGCCGCTCCTTGTTTGCAAAGCGCACGAGCTTGTCCTCGATGCTCGGGCAATAGCGCGTTCCCGTCGCGTGGATCTGTCCGCTGTACATGGCGGAACGGTGCAGGTTTTCGAGGATGATCCGATGCGTCTCGTCGTTGGTGTAGGTCAGGTAGCAGGGCGTCTGCTCCCGCTCAAGCCGACCGTTGAGAAACGAGAACGCGGGCGTAGGCACGTCGCCGTCCTGCCGCTCCATCTCGTCGTAGTCCAGCGTCAGCCCGTTGACGCGCGCTGGCGTGCCGGTCTTGAACCGCTGGATGGGGATGCCCAGCTCTTTCAGCGCGTCCGAGAGCGTCTCGGAGCGCAGCAGCCCCGACGGTCCGCTGTTTCGCGCCAGCTCGCCGATGAGGATGCGGCTCTTCATGTAGACGCCCGCGCAGACCACCGCCGCGCGGCAGGGGTAGACAAAGCGTTCCGCCGGCTCCACGCCGCTGATGCGCCCGCCCTCCGTCAAAAAGCGGCTCGCCTCGCCCTGCGCAAGGGTGAGGTTTTCCTGCTCCTCCAGCGCGCGCTTGACGCGCTCGTGATAGCGCCGCTTGTCCATCTGCGCGCGGAGCGAATGCACCGCGGGTCCTTTGCCGGTGTTGAGCATGCGCATTTGAATCAGCGTGTCGTCCGCGGCGAGACCCATCTCGCCGCCGAGCGCGTCGATCTCGCGCACAAGGTGTCCCTTGCCCGTGCCGCCGATGGCCGGATTACAGGGCATCAGCCCCACCGAATCCAGATTCAGCGTCAAAAGAAGCGTCTTTTGCCCCATTCTTGCGCAGGAAAGCGCGGCTTCCACGCCCGCGTGCCCCGCGCCGATGACGACGACGTCGTATGTCTGTGTGCGTTTCGTTTCCATATGGGTTCGTTTCGTTCCAATCCGCGCCGACGCGCGCTTACCCTCCGGCGCGTCCGGCACACGCGCATTTTATCACACGCGCGGCGCACTGGCAACGCGGCGGCGCGCGCAGGCCGCTCTAAGGCAAAATCCACGGCTCGACGCACGGCGCTTGCGCGCTAAGCGCCTGAGTGTGCTATACTGAGGAAAAGGCGTGGTTTCGCGCCATCTCACCAAGGGGGAACAACATCCATGGGCCGCATGCGGTTATTGAACGAAAGCAACGGACAGTCGTTTGAGGGGTTCTGCCTCGTCAAGAGCGTGAGCGTGAAGACCAACATCAAGGGCACGGAGTACCTTGACCTTGTCGTGGCGGACTGCGAGGGCGAATGCGCCGCAAAGCTCTGGGATTATAATAAGGAATTGCACGGTTCCTACGAACCGGACGACGTGATCAAAGTGCGCGGCTCCATCAACATCTGGAAGGACACCGAACAGCTCAAGCTCGACCGCATCCGCCATGTCTCCCCCGAGGACGACGTGGATATGTCGAAGCTCCTTCCCTGCTCGCCGTTCGATCCCGAATGGCTCTACGACGAGCTTTTCTCCCTCGCCGAACAGTTTCAGGACGACGACCTGCGCCGCCTCGTGCAGTATCTGCTGCGCGAAAACAAGGATAAACTGCTCTTCTTCCCCGCGGCGGTCAAGCTGCACCACGCGACGCGCGGCGGGTTATTGCACCACACCTGGACGCTGACCAAGCTCGCAAAAGCCGTGATCTCGATCTATCCCGCGCTGGACGGGGACCTCATCTACACCGGCGCAATTTTGCACGACATCGGCAAGCTCAAGGAACTGGACACGGGCGAGCTCGGCATCGCAAGCGGCTATACCGCGCACGGCATGCTGGTTGGCCACATCTCCATCGGCATTTCCGACGTGTCCGCCGCCTGCGAGATGCTCGGCGTGCCCCTCGAAACCGCGATGCTGGTGGAGCATATGCTGCTGGCGCACCACGGGCAGGCGGAGTTCGGCAGTCCGAAGCTGCCGATGTTCCCCGAGGCCGAGGTGCTCGCCGAGATCGACCTGCTCGACAGCAAGATGTACGAGATGTTCGACGCGCTCTCCGGCGTGTCCGTCGGCGCGTTTTCGGAGCGTCAGTGGGCGCTGGACAACCGCCAGATCTACTGCCACGGACACGGGCACCTGAAAAAGGGCGAGAGCAAGTAACCAAAAATCTTTCGCAAAAACGATGAATTGCTGTAGCTCCACGCATATAAAACGTGCGGCTATTGACAAACGCCGTACTTGGGCGTAATTTTCTATTGTCAAATCAAATGAAAAACCAAGAAACACAGTACCGCGCTTTCGCAGGGACAACCGCCGTTCACATCAGCAGCGCGGCCGGAAAGA
The DNA here is from genome assembly GCA_012517905.1 of Clostridiales bacterium. Taxonomy (GTDB): domain Bacteria; phylum Bacillota; class Clostridia; order Christensenellales; family CAG-138; genus UBA7703. Next base: position 13,011 of record JAAYUE010000054.1, read on the forward strand.
GGAGATGGGACTTATGCAGCTATTCGTTCATATCACGAATCACGAGGAGAGCGTGACCCCGATTTTCACCAAGATGATGGAAGCGGGCCTGCAGGGCGCGACCGTCGTGGACTGTCAGGGCATGCTGACGACGCTGAGCGAGTGCAACAGCGAAGACGCGCCGCCGATTTTCGGCTCTCTGCGGCAGTTCATCAACCCCTGCCGCCAGCCGAACAAGATGATACTCATCGTCCTCAAGGACGAGGACGTCCCGCTTGTAAAAGACATCATCCACAGCGTGGCGGGCGATCTCAAGAGCCCCAACACCGGCATCCTCTTCACCGTGCCGGTGATGAATTGGGAAGGAGTTTCGCACAAGTAACATGCATACGTTATTCACAATCGCAATCGCCATGATCGCGGGTCTCCTGCTCACCCGCGTCGTCAAGCTGATAAAACTGCCCAACGTCACGGGATATCTCATCGCGGGGCTTCTGATCGGGCCGTACTGCTTCAAGCTGATCTCCGCCGACGCGCTGGCGACGCTGGACATCATCACCGTCGCCGCGCTCGGGTTCATCGCGTTTTCCATCGGCAGCGAGTTCAAGCTCTCGCACATCAAAGCCATCGGCGGAAAGATCCTGATCATCACCGCCTGCGAGGCGCTCGGCGCGGTCATCGTCGTGGACACCGTTATCATCGCGCTCGGTTTCCCGGTGCCGATGGCGCTCTGCTTCGGCGCGATCGCCGCAGCGACCGCGCCCGCGGCGACGCTGCTCGTCGTGCGCCAGTATCACGCGAAAGGCGAGCTGACCAGCACGCTGCTGCCCGTCGTCGCGATGGACGACGCGATCGGCCTCATGGCATACGCGCTGTCCGTCTCCATCGCGAAGATGATTCAAAACGGCGAGGCGTTCAACGTCATGAGCACCGTCGTCAACCCGCTGCTCGAGATCATCTTCTCGCTCGGCGCCGGCGCGGTGATCGGCGCAATCGTCGCCATCTCCAACCGCTTTTTCCACAGCAAGGCAAACCGCCTCTCCATCAGCATCGCGGCCGTGATGCTCGGCGTGGGGCTGGCGCAGCAGTTCGGACTTTCACATCTGCTGCTCTGCATGGCCATCGGCGCAACATACGTCAACCTGCGCGACGACGCGATCCATACGCTCGAGCAGGCGGACACCTGGACGCCGCCGCTGTTCATGCTGTTTTTTGTGATTTCCGGCGCGGACCTCAACGTGTCCGTGCTGCCAAAACTCGGCCTCGTCGGCGTCGCTTACATCATTTCACGCGTCACGGGCAAATATTTCGGCGCGTTTTTGGGATGCACCATCTCCAAGACGTCGCATAAGATTCGAAAGTATCTCGGGTTCTCGCTGATTCCGCAGGCCGGCGTCGCCATCGGCATTGCGCAGCTGGTCGTCACGGAGCTGCCGGAATACGGCGCGTCCATCCAGGCGGTCATCCTCTGCGCAACGCTGATCTACGAACTGGTCGGGCCGATCGTCACCAAGCTCTCGCTCATCAAGGCGGGCGAAATCGAGATCGAGCCCAGGCACAAAGCCGCCATCCCGCCCGCCGCGCCGCCGGCGGCGCAGTAAGCGCAGATCCGGACTGGTCCGGCGCGTTTCGGCCGCCGCAGGAGGGGACCGCATGCATCAAACCGCAATCCGCCGCGCCTATGCCGCGGACACGCCCGCCATTGCGCGCATCGTCAACGCGGCCTGGCGAACGGCCTACGCGGGCATCGTTCCGCAATCGTACCTCGACTCGCTGGAGGATTTGTCCCGCGCGCAGCGCATGGCCGAGGGGCTGGAACGCGCGCCCGAAATGCGCTATTACCTCTTCGAGGAAAACGGCGAGCCCGTCGGCGCCTCCTGCCTGCACGCCACGAACGACGGGGATCTGGCCAACACGGCGGAGTTCAGTTTTTTCTACTTCCTCCCCGCCGTCTGGCGACGCGGATACGGAACGGCGCTGCTTCGCCACATCAAGCGCGAAGCCGCCGAGCTGGGGTACGGTCGGCTCTGCTGCTGGGTGCTGGAGGAAAACCGCCGCGCGATCGCGTTTTACGAATCGCAGGGCATGCAGCGCGACGGCGCGCGCCACACGCTGACCGTCGGCGTCCCGCTGGAAGCGGTGCGATGCGTGACGGACTTATAGACAAACACAATCAAAAAACCGGCGGGGAATCCCCGCCGGTTTTTGTCGTTTCGGTTTAAAAGAAATAGTGTGTGACGAACTGGTCGACGAGCACAAACGCGCCGAGCACGGCGGTATAGAGCGCAAACCCCCAGAGCTTCTTTTTCTTGATCGCCGAAATCATGAACTTGATGGCGAAATATCCCGTCAACCCCGCGACGAGCATGCCGGCGACGAGCGTCGTCCAGTGCATGCCGCCCATGCCGGTTTCGATCGCGTCCGGAATTTCGAACACCGCGCCGCCGAGGATGGCGGGAATCGACATGAGAAACGAAAAGTCCGCTGCGGTCTTTCGATTCAGCCCCATGAACAGCGCGCCGGAGATCGTGCTGCCCGAGCGGGACACGCCGGGCAATACGCCGACGCCCTGCATGCAGCCGATGACCAGCGCGTCGCTCACGCGGATATGCTTCATCTTTTTGCCTTTTTTCTGCACGCGGTTGCCGTCCTCGTCCACGCGCGTGTGCCGAATCAGGTCGCTCAGCAGCAGAAACACCGACGTGATCAGAAATCCATAGCCAAGGTATTGCCCCGCGTCCGCGGCGGCGAAAAACGTCTCCAGAAACGCGATCTTTTTCGAAAGCAGCGCAACGACGACTGCGGGAATGGTCGCGACGACCAGCATCAGCACGGTCTTCTGAAACGGATGCGCAACGAGTTTGAGGATGGTCTTCCAGTATACGATGAACACCGCAATCAGCGTGGCCAGATGGAGCATGACGGTAAAGAACATCGCCCCCTCCGTCACGCCGAACATCCGCTGCAGCAAGAGCAGATGTCCGCTACTGCTCACCGGCAGAAATTCGCAAAGGCCCTGCACCAGGCCGAGCAGCATCGCAATCCAGATCGTCATAACAGCCTCTCAGTCGTCAAAGTTTTCCCGCATCATCATACACACAAACCCGTCGCTTGGCAAGGCGGACAGGTCTTGAGGCCGCGCCGACCGCAACCGTTCACGGAAAAAGCGGGGTCAGATATCGCCCCGCAGCGCATAGACGCAGATGCCGACGCATTCGCGCAGAAAGTTGTTCAGCCGCAGATACCAGACGTCCTCCGCCGGGATGCCGACGGCGTCCACGCCCTGCGCCTTGGCCACCTGCCCCGCGCGGTATACATGGAAATTCGTGGTCACAAACGCGATGCGCGCGTCCTTGCCGACCGCTTCGTCGATGATCGCCTTGGAAAACTCGAAATTCTCCTTCGTGTTTTTCGCCTGCTCCTCGGTGTAGATGCGTCCGGCGTCGATGCCGCGCTCGACCAGATAGAGCTTCATGGCGGACGCTTCGGTGACCGTTTCGCCCGCGCCCTGTCCGCCGGAGACGACGCAGACCGCGTTCGTATGCGCTTCGAGATAGTCTGCCGCCGTGTTGAGCCGGTTTTCGAGCACCCAGGTGACCTTGTCGCCGTGCACCGCCGCGCCGAGCACGATCACCGCGTCCGCCTCGACATGTTCGCCCGCGCTCGAGGCGCGGATCATCAGAAACCCGCAGACGAGGAAAATGCCGATGGCGACGGCGTAACACGCCGCGATGAGCCACTTGAGAAAGCGCAGAAAGCCCTTGTCCATCTTCGGCAACACGAGCGCGAGAAACACGAGCGGCACGCCGAAAAACGCGGGCAGAATCACGCCGAGGTTGTAGTTGGAGAGCGTGGATACGATCAGCGTCTCCACGATGAGCACCACGCCGAGGATGAGGAACGCTTCCCGCAGCGCGCTGAAGGAATGGCCCCGCTTTCGCCAGACGCGGCAGCAAAAGAGCAGCACGCCGATGACGATTAGAAACACGGCGAGGATATAGAGTCTCCATCTGGTATACATGGTGTTCCGTTTCCTTTCCGGTCGCTTGTCTTTCAATTGGCCCCGCAGAAAACCGGCGGCCGCGGCAAAGGCTGGCTGTTGCCGGTCCGCCCGCGATCGATTCGGCGGGCAACAGCATTATATGACAGAAAGAGGGGACGCGCCTACACGCGTCCCCGTTTCGTCACAGCATTGTTACAAAACATGCTTCAAAAACTGCCCGGTATAGCTGCCCTCCACGGCGGAGACCTGCTCCGGCGTGCCGGTCGCGACGACGGCGCCGCCCGCGTCTCCGCCCTCGGGCCCCAGGTCGATCACATAGTCCGCGCATTTGATCACGTCCAGATTGTGCTCGATCACCAGCACGCTGCTGCCGGTTTCGCAGAGCCGCTGCAAGATCTCCAGCAGGCGCTTGACGTCGTCCACGTGCAAGCCAGTGGTCGGCTCGTCGAGGATATAGAGCGTGCGACCCGTGTCCCTGCGGCTGAGCTCGGTCGCGAGCTTGACGCGCTGCGCCTCGCCGCCGCTCAGCTGCGTGCTCGGCTGTCCGATCTTCACATAGCCCAGCCCCACGTCGTAGAGCGTCTGGAGTTTTCTCGCGATCTTCGGCAGCGGCTTGAAGAAGCGAAGCGCCTCCTCCACCGTCATCTCCAGCACGTCGTAGATGGTCTTTCCCTTGTAGTGCACCTCCAGCGTTTCCCGGTTGTACCGCTTGCCGCCGCAGACCTCGCAGGGCACGTAGATATCCGGCAAAAAGTGCATTTCGATCTTGATGATGCCGTCCCCGTTGCAGGCCTCGCAGCGGCCGCCCTTGACGTTGAAGCTAAAGCGCCCGTTGCTGTAGCCGCGCATGCGGGAGTCCGGCGTGTTGGCAAACACCGCACGGATCAGGTCGAACAGCCCGCAGTAGGTCGCGGGATTGCTGCGCGGCGTGCGCCCGATGGGGCTCTGGTCGATGTCGATCACCTTGTCCAGCGCATCCACGCCCTCGATGCGGTCGTGGTCGCCGGGACGGGTGTGCGCGCGGTTGAGATCCCGCAGCAGCGATTTTTTGACGATCTCGTTGACGAGGCTCGACTTGCCGCTGCCGGAGACGCCGGTGACGCAGACGAACTTGCCCAGCGGAATCTCCACGTCGATGTCTTTGAGGTTATGCGCGCGCGCGCCGCGCACGACCAGCGACTTGCCGCTGCCGGGCCGGCGCTCTTGCGGCACGGGGATGCGCATGCGCCCGCTGAGGTATGCGCCGGTGACGGAGTTTTCGTTTGCGGCGATCTCCTCCGGCGTGCCGGTGGCAACCACTTCACCGCCGTGTTCGCCCGCTCCCGGTCCGATATCCACCACATAGTCCGCAGTTCGAATTGTTTCTTCGTCGTGTTCCACCACAATCAGGGTGTTTCCAAGATCGCGCATGCGCTGCAGGGTTTTTAAGAGCCTCGCGTTATCCCGCTGGTGCAGGCCGATGCTCGGTTCGTCCAGAATGTACAGCACGCCCATGAGTCCGCTGCCGATCTGCGTGGCGAGCCGGATGCGCTGCGCCTCGCCGCCGGAGAGCGACACCGCCGAGCGCGAAAGCGTCAGATAGTCGAGGCCGACGTTGACGAGAAACCCCAGCCGCGCGTCGATCTCCTTGAGGATCTGTTCGGCGATCATCGCCTGCGTTTTGCCGAGCTTGAGGTCGCGCAGAAACTCCCGCGCATTCCGCACCGGCAGGTCGGAGAGGTCTGCGATGTTCACATCGCCTACCGTGACGGCGAGGCTCTCGCGCTTGAGGCGCTTGCCTTTGCAGTCCGGACAGGGCGTCTGCGTCATGAAGCGCTCGATCTCCTGCTTGCTGTATTCCGAGGTGCTCTCGCGGTAGCGACGCTCCATATTGACGGCAATGCCCTCAAACGGCGCGTCGAAGGTGCCGCTTCCGAACTCCTTTTTATAGGCGATGTGCAGCTTTTCCTTGCCGGTGCCGTAGAGAATTGCGTCCTGCACCTGCGTCGGCAGCTCTTCAAACGGCGTTTTCATCGACACGCCGTAGTGCTTGGTCAGCGCGTCGAAATACATGCTCGCGATGGTGCCCTTCGAGCCGCTGTTCCAGCCCATGACGTTGACGCAGCCCTGCGCCAGCGACAGCTTTTTGTCCGGAATCACGAGGTCGGGATCGATCTTGAGCAGCGTGCCGAGGCCCGAGCAGGTCGGGCACGCGCCGAAGGGATTGTTGAAGGAAAACATGCGCGGGGTCAGCTCTTCAATGCTGATGCCGCAGTCCGGGCAGGCGTAGTTCTGCGAAAAGAGCATCTCCTCGCCGTCCACAACCGCGACGATGGCAAGGCCGCTGCCGAGACGAAACGCCGTCTCCAGCGAGTCGGTCAGCCTCCCTTCGATGCCGGGCTTGATGACCACGCGGTCGATGACCGCCTCGATGGTGTGCTTGAATTTTTTATCCAGCGCGGGCGCGTCGGCGATGTCGTAGACCGTCCCGTCCACGCGAACGCGCACGTAGCCTTCGCGCTTGAGCTCGTCAAATAGCTTCTGGTGTTCGCCCTTTCTGCCGCGCACGCAGGGCGCGATGACCTGTATCTTCGTGTCCTCCGGCAGGGTGAGCACGCGGTCCACCACCTGGTCGATGGTCTGCTTTTCGATGGGCTGGCCGCATTCCGGGCAGTGCGGCACGCCGCAGCGCGCGTAGAGCAGGCGCAGGTAGTCGTGAATTTCCGTAACGGTGCCGACGGTGCTGCGCGGGTTGTGGCTCGTGCTCTTCTGGTCGATGGAGATGGCCGGGGAAAGCCCGTCGATGCTGTCGATGTCCGGCTTTTCCATCTGCCCCAGAAACTGGCGCGCGTAGGAGGAGAGGCTCTCGACATAGCGCCGCTGCCCCTCGGCATAGATGGTGTCAAACGCGAGGCTCGACTTTCCGCTGCCGGAAAGTCCGGTGAAGACCACGAGCTTGTCGCGTGGAATCACGAGGTCGATGTTCTTGAGGTTGTGTTCCCTTGCGCCTTTGATGATGATGTCCTTCATGAGGAGTCCCTTTCCGATGCCGCCCGGCCCGATGCCGGGCGCGATGTTGTGCTTTTCACAAACACTTGTTCGTACTATCCCTGCGATTATACCAGATTATCAAAAAATCCGCGCGTGTTTTTCGTAATTTTTTCTAATTTTCACAATTGAGCGCCGCCTTAGGCGCCAAGAAAATTCTCGGACCGGCGGACCGGCGGATTTCCAACTGGTTATCCACCGATTTATCCACCATTGTGGATAACCCTCTGTGGAAAAGAGGTGGATATCCGATGATTCGCGCAGTTCACCCGAAGCAACGGAAAAACCCACGGCAATGGCGCCGCGGGTTTTGGGTTGTTATGCCGGATGAGAACGCGTTATTCTTCTTCGGAGCAGTCGTCGCAGCCACATCCGCAGCCGCAGCCGTCTTCGTCGTCGTCCATCGCTTCAAAACGCGCTTCCACGATTTTGGAGAGCTCCTCCATCTTATCCTCGTCCGCGGGGAGAAACTCCTCGTACTCGCCGTTGACGACGATCTTCATGATATAGACTTCCGCGCCGTGTTCGTCTTCGCACTCACACTCGCACTCGTCGTCCTCGCACTCACAACCGGATTCGGGATCGACCAGCACCGCGTATTCCTGACCCTCATGATCGAAATAATCTACGATTTCCAGTTCAAATTCGTTGCCTTCATCATCGGAAAAAACCACCAGATCGCGCTGTTCTTCCATGCGGTTCACCACCTTTACGTTTCTGCCTGATCTCAGGTAGCATTATTGTACCCTATTTCCGGACCGAGAACAAGAAAGGAACGTGAGTTTGTTACGCAGATTCTGTGACAACTTTTTGATTGCGTTTTATCCATGCCAAATATCGACGCATGGTTCTGTAAAATCCGCGGCAAGCGCGTCCTCCCCAGCGCGCTCCGGCGCGCGAAGCAAAATTTTTTGGCAACTGCTTTCTATTTATGATACAATAAAATTAATATTTAGAGGCGAAGAACAAAAAATATTTCTGGTTACATAAAATATATTTGTTTTCCTGCTTGTTTTTTCGTTTTGTCCTGTATATTATTATGAGGAAGAGGGTTCGCGACATGGATCTGGAATTCTTGCAGCGGCTCGCCAAGGCCATCACCGCGGAGTTTGGCGAGAGCAGCGAAGTCGTCGTGCACAACATCTCCGGCGACGACACCGAACACACGATCGCGGTGATCGAAAACGGGCATGTGTCCCACCGGCAGGCGGGCGGAAGCGCCTCCCGCGTGGTACTCGAGGCGATTCAGCGAAAACACGATCCCTCGCTCACGGATGAACTCGGCTATCTCACCAAGACCCGCGACGGCAGGGTGCTCAAATCCAGCACCGTCTACCTGCGCGACGACGCGGGCGACATCGAGGGCGTGCTCTCGATCAACTACGACATCACCGAGCTTCTGATGGCGGAGCGGGCGATTTCCTCCGTGCTTCACCACAACAGCGAACCGGCCATGCCGGAGCGCATTCCGCAGAACGTCAACGATCTGCTGGACGACCTGATCGAGCAGAGCGTGGCCATCGTCGGCAAACCCGTGGCCATGATGACCAAGGAGGACAAGATCGCCGCGATCCAGTTTCTCTATCAGGCGGGCGCGTTCCTCGTCACCAAGAGCGGCGACAAGGTGTCGAAATACTTCGGCATCAGCAAATATACGCTTTACTCCTACATCGACGCAAAAAAAGACTGACCCGGCCTGCATGCTGCGGCCGCGGCCACGGCAGAAGAAAGGAAACAGTACACCATGGATTACGGCAAGGTCAAGCAAGCGGCGCAGGCCTATGAACAGCAGATGACGAAGTTCCTTCGCGATCTCATCGCCATTCCGAGCGAGAGCTGCGAAGAAGAGGGCGTCATCAAGCGCACCATTCAGGAGATGGAAGCGCTGGGGTTTGACAAAGCGGAAATCGATCCCGAAGGAAACGCCCTCGGCTGGATGGGCACGGGCGACAAGATCATCGCGTTCGACGGGCACATCGACACCGTCGGCATCGGCAACGTCAACAATTGGGAAAAAGACCCCTATCAGGGCTATGAAACCGACGACGTGATCTACGGTCGCGGCGGGTCCGATCAGGAAGGCGGCGTGGTCTCGGCCGTTTACGGCGCGAAGATCATGAAGGACCTCGGCCTGATTCCGGAAGGTTATAAAATCCTCGTGACGGCCACCGTTCAGGAAGAAGACTGCGACGGCCTCTGCTGGCAGTACATCCACAACGAAGACGGCATCAAGCCGGAATTCGTCGTCTCCACCGAGCCGACGGACGGCGGCATCTACCGCGGCCACCGCGGCCGCATGGAGATCCGCGTGGACGTCAAGGGCATCTCCTGCCACGGCAGCGCGCCGGAGCGCGGCGACAACGCGATCTACAAGATGGCAGACATCCTCAAGGACGTCGAAGCCCTCAACGCCAATGGCTGCGAATCCTCCGACGAAATCAAGGGACTCTGCAAGATGCTCGACCCGAAGTTCAATTCCGAACACTATGAGGACGCGCGCTTCTTAGGCCGCGGCACCTGCACGGTTTCGCAGATTTTCTTCACCAGCCCCTCGCGCTGCGCGGTTGCGGACAGCTGCTCGATTTCGATCGACCGCCGCATGACCGCGGGCGAAACCTGGGACAGCTGCATCAAGGAGATCGAAGCCCTGCCCGCCTGCCAGAAGCACGGCGCAAAAGTGAGCATGTATCTCTACGACCGTCCCGCGTGGACCGGCCTCGTCTATGAGACGGAGTGCTACTTCCCGACATGGATCAATAAGGAAACCGCCGGCCACGTGCAGGCCGTCGCGGAGGCGCACAAGGCGCTCTTCGGCGACAAGCGCATCGGGCCCGACGGCGCCATGCATCTGCGCAACCGCCCCTTGATCGACAAATGGACCTTCTCCACCAACGGCGTCGCCATCCAGGGCCGCTACGGCATCCCCTGCGTCGGCTTCGGCCCGGGCGCGGAGAGCCAGGCCCACGCGCCGAACGAGATCACCTGGAAGCAGGACCTCGTCACCTGCGCGGCGGTGTACGCGCTTACGCCCTCCATGTATCAAGGCCAGGGCGACGACGACGCGTGCCAGTTTCGCGCCGGCGGCACGGACACCACCTCGGACAAGTCCGCCTGCTGAGCAATAAGAAAAATACGGTGCAATGCGAAGATCCTTTCGCTTGCACCGCGTTTTTCTCATGATACATCACTTTTTGAAACCGTCATTAAATAACAGGAGTGCATTTTATGGGTAAAAAGGAAGACATCAAGCAGTTCACCAAGGCGCTGGAAGGCCTCAAGTTTGCCGACATGTACGAAGGCGACTTCTTCCTCACCTGGGAAAAATCGCGTGACGAGCTCGACGCGGTGTTCACCGTCGCCAACGCGCTGCGCAATCTGCGCGAGCGCAACATCTCCACCAAGATCTTCGATTCCGGCCTCGGCATTTCGCTCTTCCGGGATAACAGCACGCGCACGCGTTTTTCGTTTGCATCCGCCTGCAACCTGCTCGGCCTTGAGGTACAGGATCTCGACGAAGGCAAGAGCCAAATTGCGCACGGCGAAACCGTCCGCGAAACCGCCAACATGATCAGCTTCATGGCGGACGTCATCGGCATCCGCGACGATATGTACATCGGCAAGGGCAACGCCTACATGCACGAAGTCGTCAACGCCGTCAAACAGGGCAACATCGACGGCGTGCTCGAGCAGAAGCCGACGCTGGTCAACCTCCAGTGCGACATCGACCACCCGACGCAGTGTATGGCCGACATGGCGCACTGCATCCGCGAGTTCGGCGGCGTGGAAAACCTCAAGGGCAAGAAGATCGCCATGACCTGGGCGTACAGCCCCAGCTACGGCAAGCCGCTGTCTGTCCCGCAGGGCGTCATCGGCCTCTTCACGCGCTTCGGCATGGACGTGACGCTCGCGCATCCGCAAGGATACGAAGTCATGGACGACGTGGTCGAGGTTGCCAAGCGCCAGTCGCAGGAAAGCGGCGGCAAGTTCACCGTCACCAACAGCATGGCGGACGCGTTCAAGGACGCGGACATCGTCTATCCCAAGAGCTGGGCGCCGTTTAAGGCCATGGAAGAGCGCACGGAGCTTTACGGCAACGGCGATCTTGACGGCATCAAGGCGCTGGAAAAGAAGCTGCTCCAGCAAAACGCCGAGCACAAGGACTGGGAATGCACCGAAGAACTCATGTCCACCACCAGAGACGGCAAGGCGCTGTATCTGCACTGCCTGCCTGCCGACATCACCGGCGTGAGCTGCGAAGCGGGCGAAGTCGCCGCAACGGTGTTCGACCGCTACCGCGATCCTCTCTACAAGCAGGCTTCCTTCAAGCCCTACGTCATCGCGGCCATGATCTTCCTTGCGAAGGTCAAAGACCCCGCGGAGATGCTCAAGAAGCTGGAAAAAGCCGCCGTGGAACGCCAGGCGGGTTTGGAAGACTAAGCCTTACCATACCAACTGCTTACAACATCAGAAAGGGCTGACCGCTTGGTCAGCCCTTTCTTCTTTGTCTGGTGAATTATACTATCAAGTGCAACACAAAGGGAAATAAAGAAGTTCATGCAAGGCTCTGGTAGAATGGAGTTGTAACACAACCAAAACTACGGAGGAGGATTGCATGAACTATAAACATCTTAGCATAGAAGAGCGAA
>JAAYUE010000055.1 GCA_012517905.1 Clostridiales bacterium
ACTCGCTCGCCGATTTTGGTGGGCAGCTCGCTGCCCACCAAAATCGCAGTAACGATCTCCCCATGCGACCGCTTCGCTGGCTCTCGCCCCGTGAGTTCCTTCGCAACCACACTGTCCAACATGTTTGACAAACCTACAAAGAAAGTCGGATAAATTTCGCCCGACCCTCTTGACAACCGAAAGCGGTTTGTGTATGATATCTTTCGTCGCCTGTATGGGCTTGAAGCAGACGGGGTGTAGCGCAGTCCGGTAGCGCACGTGCTTTGGGAGCATGGGGCCGGGGGTTCAAATCCCTTCACCCCGACCAAGTATGGCCCCGTGGTCAAGCGGTTAAGACACCGCCCTTTCACGGCGGTAACAGGAGTTCGAGTCTCCTCGGGGTCACCACTTTCGTTTTTTCACGGGCTTGGGCCTTTAGCTCAGCTGGTTAGAGCGGTCGGCTCATAACCGATTGGTCCGGGGTTCGAGTCCCTGAAGGCCCACCAGTTTTCTTAAAAGGGCAATCGGTATGGCCCGGTAGTACAGTTGGTTAGTACGCCAGCCTGTCACGCTGGAGGTCAGGGGTTCGAGCCCCCTCCGGGTCGCCATTTTTGCCTCGGTAGCTCAGTTGGTAGAGCAAGGGACTGAAAATCCCTGTGTCGGTGGTTCGACTCCACTCTGAGGCACCAGTAAGTCCGCTGGTGTAGCTCAATTGGCAGAGCAGCTGATTTGTAATCAGCAGGTTGCGGGTTCGAGTCCCATCACCAGCTCCAACAAAATCCTTGAAAACCGAATCGTCGATTCCAGTACCCCCAGTTACGTGGATGGGTTCCCGAGCGGCCAAAGGGAGCGGACTGTAAATCCGTTGTCACAGACTACGATGGTTCGAATCCATCCCCATCCACCAATTTATCTTTGCAGGAATGGCGGAATTGGCAGACGCGCACGGTTCAGGTCCGTGTGAGGTCACACTCATGCAGGTTCAAGTCCTGTTTCCTGCACCAAATCAAAAAGGTCATCCAGTTCGGGTGACCTTTTTGATTTGACAGCACATTCAAAAGGACTTGAAGCCGCGGCCGCCGCGCCAACGGCTGACAAAACGCCGCAGTGTCGGCGTTTTGAGCGGCAGGCTTTGCCACTAAGACCGTTTGCGAAGCATGAAATGCGAGCTAACGTGTCTGACAGGAGCAAAGAAGTCCTGTTTCCTGCACCAGAAAAGCTCTTCAGAAATGAAGAGCTTTTTCTTGTTGACGAGATTTTTCAAATTACTCGAATCGTTTAAGGAGAAGTTCGAATCGTTTTAGCATATTTGTCACAGTTCTCCCTGAAACACCGTGTCCGTATCAAGACAGATATGCTGCGCCGCGGTGCGTCCCGTCATCAGCGCAACAGGCAGCCCGCCGGGCGAGATGAGCCGTTGCCCGGCAAAATAGAGATTGCCGATGCTCTCCGGTTTACCCGGATACCGCGCGTTCTCCTCCCCCTTCTTCGTCAGCGTCATCCATGACCCCTTGTAAGATCCGAGATACCGCTCGTAGGTCAACGGCGTGGCCACGTCCCAAACGGCGATCTTACCGTCGATCTGCGGATACTTTTTCACCAGTTCGCGGATGACCGCCTCGGCCAGCTTCTGCTTCTCGGCCTCATACGTCCCGTTTTCCCTGCAGCGGCTCCAGAAATCATAGCTATCCCCGAGCAGCGCGGTCGTGAGCGCGGTGCAGCCCTCCGGCGCATATCCGGCAAACCCCGCGTAGTGGTTGAACCCGATGCTGTCGTGCCGGATGTTGCCGACGGTGATCGGTTCGCTTACGGGAAACGTGATGCTCCGCGGCAGATCGGACAGATCGGCCTGCACGCCGATGCCGACGAACACATTCAGCACGGGCGTTGTCACCCGGCGCATCTTCTCCGCCCAGGGCTCGTGAATCGGCTCGTCGAACAACGTGTCGATGGCGCTGAGCGTATCCTTCGTCACGACGACGCCGTCGTATGAAACCGCCTCCCCGGCGACCCGCACGCCCGTCGCCGCGCCGCGCTCTACGATCACCCGCTCTACGGGCGTACGATACAGCACCTTGCCCCCGAGCGACTCGTAATAGTTCGCCATGCGCTGCGCCATCGCCACGGACCCGCCGGCAGGGTACCCGCCGTCTCCGGACGCGAGCGTCGCAATGGTGAAGAGCACGCCGTTTGCGCTGAATTCCTCGCCGATCATGCTGGAGAAGAGGCTTCGAATCTGCGGGCTCTGAAACTTTTCGCCGAACTCCTTTGCGGATATGCTCGAATAATACTTCATGCGCGGCATCGCGGGCAGCATGGCAAGGAGCGCGGAGAGCGGAAACTTCACCGGATATTTCGCCTTCAGCTTCGGCAGGTCCATCGCGGGCATCTTCACACGCGTAAACTTTTCAACGTCCGCACAAAAGCGCCGGATCTCCTTTCGATCCGCAGGCGAAAGCGCAGTCAGGTGCTCGCGCAGCGTTTTGACGTCGCGATACAGGTTCGCCCGCTTTCCCTCCATCTCATAGGCAAAGAACGGGTCACGGTTCTGGATATCCACCGTGTCGTCCAGCGCGCCGACTTCACGCCAGAGCCGGTTGAGCTGCGTATCCGGCGAAGAGCCGGTCAGCCAGTGCAGCCCGCCTTCGAAATAGTAGCCTTTGCGCCGCCAGCTGGTCGAGGCCCCCCCGGGTATGCTGTGGCTTTCGTAAATCGTCGTGTCAAACCCGCTCTGGCGCAGGTAGATACCCGCGGACAGTCCCGCAATGCCGGCGCCGACGATCGCAACGTTTTTCATATCGTTTTCCCCCATGTTTCTTTTCGTAATAGATCCGTCACCCAGCGCCCTTCCGGGCAGGGCAGGTTCGTATGCATCGCCAGCGTCTCCGCGACGCCCTGAATCGCGCTCCAAAACGCGATTGCCAGCGCAAGCGGATTCCCGTCCCGAATGGTGCCGTTTGCCTGCCCTTGTCGAATGATCTCGGCCGTCGGCGTATATACGTCGAACCCCGTCAGCATCTCCTTCACGCCGGCGGGTACGTCCGCGCTGTAATACGCCTGGTGCATGAGCACAAACATCTTCGCGAAAAATGGCTCCTCTTTGATATATGTTAGAATCCGTTCCGCGGTCGCTTCGAAAAACGCAAGCGGTTCTTCCCTCGTCGGCTGTACGCTGCTCATCGGCCCTTCGATTCCGAGCGTGACCAGCGTCAGATAGAGCGACTCCTTCGACGGAAAATAATGAAACAGCAATCCCGTGCTCATCCCCACCGCCGAGGCGATGTCCTTGATCGTCGTCCCCGAATACCCTTTTTGTATGAACAGATTCAGCCCGGCAAACAAAATCTCCTGTCTGCGCTTTTCTTTCTGATCGTCTCGCGCCGTCATCCGCATCCCTTCTTTCGACTTGCTTTTTGTTGAACGTTTGTTCATTGAATTATCGTTCAATTTATATCATGTTCGAATATTTCTGTCAAGAGGAAGTTTCTTTCTGTGCCAAACGCACTTTACAAGACGGCGTTTGCGGAATACTATGATGTAAGGACATCTGAATCGAGGTGTTTGATATGATGAACAAGAAGATGCCCGTCCTATTTGTCGGCCACGGTTCGCCGATTAACGCGATTGAAGATAATACTTATTCCCGCGCGTGGAGCGCGCTCGGAACGACGCTGGAGCGGCCCAAAGCCGTTTTGTCCGTCTCCGCGCATTGGTTTACGCGCGGCACAAAGGTGAACGACTCTCCCGCGCCCTCGATGGTTTACGATATGTACGGCTTCCCCGAGGAGCTGTATGAGGTGAAATATCCCGCGCCGGGCTCTGTCGAAATCGCGCATCGCGCAAAGGAACTGCTGGGCGATTTCGTTACGATCGACAACAACTGGGGCCTCGACCACGGCACCTGGTCGGTGCTGCGGCGCGTGTTTCCGAAAGCGGACGTGCCGGTGGTGCAGCTGAGCGTCAACGCGCTGCTTTCCCCCGCCGAGCATTTCGCGCTGGGAGAAAAACTCCGGCCCCTGCGCGAGGAAGGGGTGCTCATCTTTGGCAGCGGCAACATCGTGCATAACCTCTCCCGCGTGGACTGGCGCATGACCGACGGACAGCTCTGGGCGCAGGAGTTCGACCAATACATCCATCGCGCGGTAACGAGCCGCCGCTTTGACGATGTCGTCGAATACGGGCGCGCGGGCGAAGCCGCGCAGCTGGCCGTGCCTTCGCTGGATCACTATGCGCCGCTTCTCTATGTGCTCGGCGCAAGCGACGAGAACGACGAGATCAGCTCGTTTAACACGGACTGCACCCTCGCCTCTATGAGTATGACGAGCTACCTTTTCGCCGAGGCGAAAGCGTAACAAGAACAGTGCGGCGATCTCCCTTGCGCGCAATCGCGCGCGGCAGGCCGCCGTTCGATTCGAATGAACCAGCAAAGGAGTGTCGGGACGATGAAGCTGCGAAAAATCGAAAAGACCGTTCAGGGACAACAGACGATCGACGGCGCGGGCGTCCGCCTTGTGCGCGTGCTGAGTAACCGCGACGTATACGACTTCGACCCGTTTTTGATGCTGGACTCCTTCGACTCGACCAATCCTTCGGATTATACCGCCGGCTTTCCCTGGCATCCGCACCGCGGCATCGAAACCGTCACGTATCTCATCAGCGGGCGGATCGAACACATGGACAGCCTCGGCAACAAGGGCGTCATCGAATCCGGCGAGAGCCAGTGGATGACCGCGGGCGGCGGCATCCTGCATCAGGAGATGCCGGTCGCGTCTGATCGCATGCTCGGCTTTCAGCTCTGGCTGAATCTGCCGCGGCAGGAAAAGATGGCAAAGCCCGCATATCTTGGCATCACGCAGGAGATGATACCGGTCGTGTCGGAAGAAAAAGCGGAGATTCGCGTGCTCTCCGGCAGTTACGGCGGCGCAAGCGGCGTATTGCCGCGCCATATCCAGGCAAGTATCCTCGACGTTTCGTTGCAAAAGGGCGAGCAGATCACGCTGCCGGTCAAGCCGGACGAAACGGTGTTTGCCTTTTTCATCGAAGGGGACGCCGTGATCGATGCGCATCTGATCGCGGAAAAGACGGCGGTGCTCTTCAGCGGGGGCGACAGCGTCCGCGTGGAGGCGACGCCGGATCGCGACCTGCGCTGGATCCTCTTCTCCGGAAAGGCGCTGCATGAGCCCGTCGCCTGGGGCGGCCCGATCGTTATGAACACGCGCGAAGAGCTCGACCTCGCTTTTGAGGAGCTTCGCAACGGCACGTTTATCAGGGAAAAGCCAATTCTGTAACAGGTGCTTTTCAGGAATTTTATATTACAACGGAAAAACGATCGATCGCACAACGGTTGATTTCGGAAAGGGAAAGAATAAGATGAACAAAAAGAAGATTGTAGCCATCGTCGGCTCGTTTCGCAGGGACTCCTTCAACCGGCAGCTCGCGCAAAAGGCACAAGAGGTCTTGGGCGATCGTGCCGAGTTCGAATTCATCGAGTATGCGGACGTTCCGAATATGAGTCAGGACATCGAGTTCCCCACGCCGGAATCCGTCCGCCGCATTCGCGAGCAGATCAAGGCGGCGGACGGCATCTGGATCTTTTCGCCGGAATACAACCACTCGTACCCGGGACATCTGAAAAACCTGATCGACTGGCTCTCCCGGCCTGTCAGCAAGGAAGAGCGGCAGGTGCTTTCGAGAAAGCCCATCGCCATCAGCGGCGCGTCCAACGGTCTCGGCGGCACCGTCACCGGTCAGGATCTGCTGGTCATGCTGCTGAGCATGCTCAATGCGGACGTGATGAACTTTCCGCGCCTGCGGGTGCCGAACGCGCAGGATCAGGCCGACGAAAACGGCGTGCTGCATCTGAAGGACAGCCTGCCGTATCTTGAGAAGCAGGCAACCGCGTTTCTGAAATATCTGGACCGCGGCTGATGCTGAAATCGCACCCTGTCCGCTCCCTTTGCGCATGCACGGGGAGCGGTTTTTTCTCTGAATTCAATCGGGATATCGCCACGCACTTTACAAAATGACGATTCCCGCATACTATATCAGTAGCCATTGCGCAAATATGACGAACCGGAATGACAGAATTGCTATGCAGAAAAAAGAACCCCGTATCCGCATCCTGAAAAACGGGCCATACCTTGTTTCCGGCGGCGTGCCGCTGAGTGAAAAGATCATCATCCCCAAGGGCGACGGCTATATTTACGAAGAAGGCCGGGCGTTGCCGCAGCGCGAAACCTATTCGCTCTGCCGCTGCGGAAAGACGAAGACGCCGCCGTTTTGCGACGGCACGCATACGTCCTGCGGATTCGATGGGACGGAGACCGCCTGCAAGCGGGATTACAACGTCCGCGCGGCCCGCATCGTCGGCAGCGGGTTGGATTTGCTTGACGACGGACGCTGTGCGTTTGCGCGCTTTTGCCATCGGGACAGCGGAGACGCCTGGGAGCTTGCCGAGGATTCCGCAAGCGCGTTCCACCATGCCGAAGCGGTCATCGCGGCAAACGAATGCCCGGCCGGCCGACTGACCGCGGTTGAGAAAGACGGGCGCGTACACGAGCCCGTCTATGAGCCCGGCGTCGAAATCCTGCAGGACCCCGAAGAGGAGGTCAGCGCTGGCATCTTTGTCAAAGGCGGCATTCCGATTGAATCCGCGGACGGCTCGGTCTATGAGATACGAAACCGCGTCGTGCTCTGCCGCTGCGGCATGTCGAAGAACAAGCCCTTTTGCGACGCGGCGCACGTTTCGGAAGAGTTTCTGGATCACTGATTTCATCGCAAGGGCAGGTATCGTATGCGTCTGTATTTACCGGAACAAAAAAGCTATCCTTCCGCGCGCGGCGACGTCGCCTACTGGATTGTGCGGCATGCGGATCAGACCGCGCCCTGCATCTTCTTTCTGCATGGATTGACGGCGGATCATACGCTGTTTGAGCACCAAATGCCGTATTTTGCGGAGCGGTACACCGTCATCGCATGGGACGCGCCCGCGCATGCGCTCTCCCGCCCGTACAGCGACTTTTCTTACGAAAACTGCGCGCAGGATGTGCGCGGCATACTGCTGAGCGAAGGCTTTGATCGGGCGGTGCTTGCCGGTCAATCGATGGGCGGTTATATCGCGCAGACGTTTTTACTGCACTATCCCGAGATGGCAAGCGCGTTCGTCGCCATCGACACCTGCCCGTTTGGATTGCGGTATTACTCAAACTCCGACCTGTTCTGGCTGGCGCAGGCCGGGTGGTTCTGCTGGATGATTCCGCATGCCTATTACGTGGATACCATCGTCAAAAACGTGGCTTTGACCGAGAGCGGCCGCCAAAACATGCGAAAAGCGCTCTCCTTCTATGACAACCGCGAGTTCTGCGAGCTCAACAGGATTGGACTGGGTGCCTTTGTCAAGGAAAATCAGGATCTCGATATCCCCTGCCCCGTGCTGATCCTTGTCGGAGAAAAGGACAAAGCCGGCAAAGTGCTCGCCTATTCGAACGCATGGCACGAGGCGACCGGCTACCCGATGGAGATTATACGCAACGCGTCCCATAACTCTAACTACGACAACCCCACGGCGGTCAACGCGGCGATCGACGATTTTCTGAACAAAGTTTTCTCGGACTGGCCGGTTTTGACGCGCAGCATCTAGTGTTTGACACAGGAGGATTCCCCGCATGAAAACAGCGCTTCTTGTCATCGACGTCCAGCAGGCGCTCATCGACGAGCATCCCGCGCATATGGACGGATTTCTGCTGAATCTCAAGTTACTCATCGACGCGGCGCACGCCGGCGGCACGGAGGTGATCTACGTTCGCCACGACAGCGGACCCGGGGATGTTCTGGAGGCGGACACCCCGGGCTGGCAGCTCGACCGCTCCCTTTCGCCCCGCTCGAACGAGCGCATCTTCGACAAACGCTTTGGCAGCGCGTTTCGCAAAACCGGACTGCACGAATATCTGCAAGAGCGAGACATCTCGCGCCTCGTCGTCTGCGGCATGCAGACGGAGCACTGCATCGATACGAGCGTAAAGGTCGCGTTTGAACACGACTATGAGGTGTTCATCCCCTCCGGCGCGACGACGACCTATGACACCCCCTTCCTTCCGGGCGCGAAGATCATCTCGTTTTACGAAAGCATGATCTGGAACGAACCGCTCGCCAGCGTGGTTTCCATGGAAGACGCCCTCGCCCTGCTGAAGTAGCGCATCCGATTCCGCAATTCCGATTCAATCTACTGCCCCGAGGCGCGCAGCGCCTCTTTTTTTGTTTTGCATGGAAAGTGTGCTTGACATTTTGATCGATTGTGGTAAACTGTTAGATGGAAAGCATGCTTTACATTACAGGGACCCCCGGAAAGGACATTCCATGCAAAACAGACTGGAAGCGCTGCGGAAAGAACGCGGAATCCTGCAGGAAGAGCTCGCGCGCGCTTTGAAGGTCTCCCGCCAGACCATCGGCTCCATCGAAAACGGCCGGTACAACCCGTCCATCATCCTCGCGATCAAGATATCGCGATACTTTCAATTGCCGGTAGAAGAAATCTTTCTGTATACGGAGGAATCGCAACCATGAAATCCGCCACAAAAAACGCAATCCTGATCGCCGCCAGTTCCCTTCTGCTTCTTGCAGGCATCGTGTTCGCCATCCGATCGCTTACAATCGACACGCTTTCTCCCTGGCCGTTTGTCTGCATCGGCCTCGGCAGCGGCATGCTCGGCGCGGCGATCGGGCAGGCGCTGAAACGCCGTAACCTGTCCAAAGACGAGGACTTTGAAGAACAAATGCGCATTGCGCAGCAGGACGAACGGAATATCGCCGTATTCACCCGCGCAAAGGCCAAAGCATTCAGCGTTTCAATCTATCTCTATGCCGCGCTGATGCTCGCGTTTTTGCTGCTTCAGATTCACTATGTCGCAATTCTGCTGCTCACCGGCGTGTATCTGGCGACGATTGTCTGCTATATCGTCTTTTTTCAACGTTACAGCAAAACCATGTAGCCAGCCTTTTGGGCCGATTTCTCTTGTTCGCCGCCTGCCGGCTCTCCGGCGGCGGCTTTTCTATTTTGATTGACAGCCGCCGCCCTCTGCCAATATAATCGCAATAGTGCTCTCAACAAACACCTGCGGATGTGTTGTCCGCGAGAAGGAGCTCCCGTGAACGATTCGTTTCCCCGCTTCGACATGCTGGCAACGCCCAAGAGGCAGAAACTGCGTCCGATCGCATGGGCAATCAGCTACCCCGACGTCTGGGCGCACCGCGCCAGAATCACGAAAATCGATATGGCCGATGTGAAGCCGCCATATCTGCTGCTCTGCAACCACAACGCGTTTCTCGATTTCAAGGTGACGACCGCCGCTATATTTCCGCACCGCGCGAACTACGTCGTCGCCATCGACGGCTACACCACGCCGACAAAGCGCGGCTTTACCAGCCGGGAATGGCTCATGCGCACCGTCGGCTGCATCTGCAAGCGCAAGTTTACCAACGACGCGATTCTCGTGCGCCAGCTCAACCGCGTGGTGAAACACGGCGACATCGCCGTGCTTTACCCGGAAGCGCGCTACTCCCTCTGCGGAACGAACGCGATACTGCCGGAGTCGCTCGGCAAGCTCTGTAAGCTGCTCAAAGTCCCCGTCGTATCGCTGATCATGCACGGACACCATGTAAACTCTCCGTTTTGGAATCTGCACGAACGCGGCGTCAAGCCGACCGAAGCGGTCATGACGCGCCTCTTCTCCGCCGAAGCGCTTGCAAAGGCGAGCGCCGAGGAAGTCAACGCCGCGATCAACGCCGCGTTTACCTACGACGACTACGCCTGGCAGCGCGAACGCGGCATTCGCATTTCCTATGTCAAGCGAGCGGAGGGCCTGCACAAGGTGCTTTATCAATGCCCGAACTGTAAGGCGGAATACCGCATGAACTCGGACGGAACGGAGCTGTTTTGCACCGCCTGCGGCAAACGCTGGGAGATGGACGAGCTGAGCGATCTGCACGCAACATCCGGCGAAACCGAGTTTGCGCATATTCCGGACTGGTACGAATGGCAGCGCGCAAACGTGCGCCGCGAGGTGGAGGCGGGAACCTATTCCATCACCTGCCCCGTCGGCGTGGAATCCCTGCCGAATGCGCACGGATACATCAACATCGGAAGCGGCACGCTCACGCACGACATGGATGGATTCGCCGTTCGCGTCTCCGGCGACTATGGTACGTTTGAGATGGTCAAACCCGTCCCATCGCTCTATTCGTGTCACATCGAATACAACTACCTCGGCAAATATGGAGACTGCGTCGATCTCAACACGCTCGACGACACCTGGTATTGCTATCCGCGCGACTGCGATTGTTCGGTCACAAAGATGGCGCTTGCGACGGAGGAACTATATCAGAATCATATGCGAAAGCTAAAATCCGAATAGCGCAAAAACAAAATCCCCGGCCAAATGGCCGGGGATTTTTCCTTTGGTACCCAGTAGGGGAGTCGAACCCCTGTTCCCGCCGTGAGAGGGCGGTGTCCTAGGCCACTAGACGAACTGAGCGCGGTTGCAGGCAATATGATACCCTAAATATCGTCTTCGTGTCAATAGAATATCCGAATAAAAAAGGAAACTATTTTCGCTCCGAATCCCCCCGCGAAACACCGTTTTCAATCGCGCGTTGACGCACGTATATTCGCAGGATGCTGCGCATCGACCGCACGTTCCAGACAAGAACGGAAAGCCGCCCTTACAGGCGGCTTTCCGATTGTGCTGCGATTGCTGTGGTTTTCGCAATGCCGTTAGCGTCAGTCTTTCGATTTATCAGCCACCGGCCCGTCGAGGATGACTTCCGGCGTATAGATCGCGTGATACGGGTTTTCCGGATCGGGATCGCTCGGGTCCCAGCCGTATTGATGCCTTGCG
The DNA here is from genome assembly GCA_012517905.1 of Clostridiales bacterium. Classification (GTDB taxonomy): domain Bacteria; phylum Bacillota; class Clostridia; order Christensenellales; family CAG-138; genus UBA7703. Next base: position 10,872 of record JAAYUE010000055.1, read on the forward strand.
TCCATATACGGCTCTTCGTAGATCAGCGCCGCCGGCGTTGGCGGCGTCGGGCCATTGTCGTCCGCAATGACGATGGTCGTGCCGACCGAGCAGTTCATGTAGATCCAATATGCGTCGATAACGCGCAAGCGTACACATCCGCCGGACACGGTCGTGCCAAGCTGCTCGTAATATTTGACGTACATCTGCTTTTTGCCGTTTTCCTGAATCGCGCGCTTTTCGCCGCCGATGGGAACGGAATGGAACAGATAACTGCCGTAGATGCGGCTGGCATATTGCGAGTAGACGTTTTCTCCGGCGATCTGGCCCATCTTCTTATACACATACTGCCGGACGATATGAAACGTTCCGCGCGGCGTGAGTTCCTTCGTGCGGCCCGTGGAGCAAATCATGACGCGCTCTTCCGTCCACTCGCCGTCCACGGCCTTGAATACGACGATGCTCTCCGTACCGATGTAGACATGGATCAACCGCTCGCCATCCTCCGTCGGCGGCGTCTCCGGCGTATAGGACGGCACGCTGATGCGCTCGTCGCTCGCCAGCGCGCCGGGGATCATGGCGCCGGTGCCGTCCGCCGGATAAAACGCGCCGTCTCCGCCGTTGAACGAACCATAGACGAACGCCCCGCCGGCGGTGCTTGTAATCAGGCCGTTCTCCAGCATGGTATACATCGTGCGAAGCCGAATCGTATCCGGCAGGGGCTGTATCTCACAAACGCCGAACGGCTCGCTCGCCGTATCGACAAATGCTTCTTTCTCCGCTAAAATGGCGCCGGTTTCATCCGAAGGATAAAATCCCTGATACGTGTCGCCCGCCACGCCGTTGATAAACTCCGTATATCCGCCGTAGACGCGGTACTGCACCGCTCCGTCGCTGTCCGTAAACGCATAGAGCGATTTGCTCGCGTCTCCGATATCGACCGCCGTGTAGCCCTCCGGGAGCACGCTCGTATCGAGCAGCGGCATCGTCATCGCCTCGCCATAGGTGACGACCGGCTCCAGCGTCTGCACGGGCATCGGCGTCGGCACGGCCTCCGCCGCGGTGTTCAGCGTGTCCAGCACCTGCGAACAGGCGCCAAGTCCCAATGCAACCAGGACAGCCATGGCGAGGAACAAACTCTTTTTTCCAGAAATATAACGCTTCATAGCATGTATTATAATAGAATTCGATATCGAATACAACGCGAGAAATTGTGACGTTCCTGTGGCAGCGCACTGTCTGACCCGGCAAAATCGCACTGTTTACACGTGCAGCGTAAGGTGTTAGAATCAATGCATCCAAAAACAAATGCGCCGCGGTCGGACGTTCGGCTAGCGAATTCCGCCTTGCGGCGAATCATCTGATATCAAAGGCGGACGACGTTTCGCATGAATTCAAAACGCAAACAACAGCGCAATAACTTTCTGCGCGTTCTCCTGCTGACGCTCTCCTTTGCCGTCGTCGTGGCGATCATCCTGCTTTCGCTCAACGCGATTCTGCCCGGTTTTGTCGACGTTCTGGAACGGGGAGATCAGGATGAGCTCGTCGCCTACATCAGAGGGTTCGGAAGCGTGCGCGGCGTTGCGCTCGCGTTTCTGCTGCAGTTCATCCAGATCATCAGCATCTTCTTTCCCGGCGGACCGATTCAGATCGCCATCGGGGTGGTATTCGGTACATCCAGCGGTTTTTTCATCTGTCACGCCGGCTACGTGCTGGCAAATCTCGCCGTATTTTTCAGCGCGCGCCGGCTTGGAAACCGCCTCGAACTGCTCTTCTCCGGCAGCGAGGCCAGTCCCTCTCGGTTTAAATTTATCACCGAAGCAAAGCATCCGAGCTTCATCGTCGCGCTCTCCTGCCTGATTCCGCTGCTGCCGAACGGGCTTGTGCCCTATATCGCCGCGCGAACGAAAATCACCTCCTGTCAGTTCTTTCTTTCCGTGTTTCTCGGCTGCATCCCAACGCTGCTTTTGCTCAACGCCATCGGCAACAAGCTGCTGCACGGGGACTATCTCAAGGTTGCGCTGCTCGGCGCGCTGCTGGTCGTCGGCGTGCTGCTGCTCTATCTGTTTCGAAACCGCATCTTCGCGCTGGTGGACCGCCTGAACGCCGCGCGCGAAAAACGCATCGCCGCGAAGCGCGGGCAATCGTAATCAGTCGAATGCGCTATGCAAAACAGCGCCCGTTACAAACGGGCGCTTCGCTTTTTGAAATTGGTTGTTTCGCTCATGAAGGATCACTGCTCCGGTCCGAGTCCGCGCACGGTGCAGTTCCCGATTTCGCGCGCGATGGCCTCCCCTGTGAGCATCACGTCCGCGGGGCTGTGCGCGCGCGGATCGGCGTCGCTTCTCGGGCGGTATTGCTGCAGGTAAAACCGGTCGCAGCCTTTGACCATGCGTGCGGTTTCGAGCGCGTCCTCCTGATTCAGCTGCGGCGCATAGGTCAGCCGAAACTCGTGCGGAATTCCGCTGTTTCGCAAGACCACGATGCTGCGGCGAATGGCGTCCACGTCCACGTTTGCGCGAACGATTTCGGCATATTTTTCCGCGGGCGCTTTCACGTCCATGGCGACATAGTCGAGCAGTTCCCTGTTCAGCAGCGAGAGCAGCGTCTGCGGTTTGGTCCCGTTCGTATCCAGCTTCACTTTGTATCCAAACGTGCGCACGCGCAGGATGAACGCCTCTAGATTCTGCTGCAGCGTCGGTTCTCCGCCGGAGATGACTACCGCGCTGAGCAGCCCCGCGCGCTTTTCGAGATAGTCCAGCACCGGCTCCTCGGGAATGATCGGCGCTTCGCGCCCGATGATGTGCGCATTGTGGCAATAAACGCAGTCGAGGTTGCAGTACGGCGTGAACACCACCGCGCATGGCTGCCCCGGGTAGTCGACGAACGATGTTTTCTGAAATCCCGCGATGAGCATGCTCCGCCTCCCCGTCCCTTCTTCTGCGCTTATCTGCCGCCGTCTTCTCGCGCCGCGCTTGTTTTATTGTACCATATATTTTCGATTTGGCTGTCGTTTCGTTCCTTCTCAATTGAAAAATCAGATCGGAGCCGAAAAATCGGAGATATGCCGCCTGGCACATCTCCGACCAATGGACCGCGAAATCCCTGAAGAAGCAACACTCAGATGACGAACTTCTTTCGCATCATGTACTCTTCCTTCTTGCCGGGGTTATAGTTCTGCACCGGGCGCAGATATCCGACCACGCGGGACCAGACCTCGGTCTTCTGTCCGCAGGACGGGCAGCTGAAGTGCTCGCCCGCGATATAGCCGTGCTCCTTGCAGATGGAGAACGTCGGCGTAATCGAGATATACGGCATCTTGTATTTGGCGAACACGCGCTGGATCAGCGTCTTCGCGGTCTCGATGTCCTCGATCCGCTCGCCGATGTAGAGGTGCTGCACCGTGCCTCCGGTGTAGAGGGACTGCAGCTCATCCTGCAGGTCGCAGCACTCGAAGATGTCGTCCGTATATCCTACCGGCAGCTGCGAAGAGTTGGAGTACATCGGCTCGTCCACGCCGGATTGAAGGATGCCTGGGAACTTCTCTTTGTCGATTTTCGCGAGGCGGTAACTCGTGCCCTCCGCCGGCGTCGCTTCGAGATTGTAGCTGTGCCCCGTCTCCTCCTGAAACTCCACCATCAGATCGCGCAGGAAATTCATGATTTCCAGCGAGAACTCCAGCCCTTCGGGACTGCCGATGTCCTTGCCGATAAAGTTGAGGCAGCACTCGTTCATTCCGACGAGGCCGATGGTGTTGAAGTGGTTCGTCCAGTATTCGCCCGTTCTCTGCTTTACATTGCGCAGGTAGTTGGACGAATATGGATACAGCCCCTGCTCGGACTGGCGCTCGATGATCTTGCGCTTGATTTCGAGGCTGGTCTTGCCGAGCTCGGCCAGCCTTTTCAGCCGCTCAAAAAAGTCCACCTTGGACTTGGCCAGATAGCCGATGCGCGGCAGGTTGATGCTGTATACGCCGATGCTGCCGGTCATCGGATTGCTGCCGAACAAACCGCCGCCGCGTTTTCTAAGCTCGCGCTTGTCGAGCCTGAGGCGGCAGCACATCGACACCGCATCCTCCGGCGAAAGGTCGGAGTTGACATAGTTTGCAAAATACGGAATGCCGTATTTGCAGGTGATGCGCATGAAATCGTCCACCACGGCGCTGGACCAGTCGAAGTCCTTCGTGATGTTGATAGTCGGAATCGGGAAGGTAAACACGCGGCCTTTCGCGTCGCCGTCGAGCATGACCTTGCAGAACGCCCGGTTGAAGAGGTCCATCTGCTCCTGAAAATCACCGTAGGTTTTGTCCGTCATCTGGCCGCCGATGAGCACGGGCTCGTCCTTTAGCGTGGACGGCACCTTGATGTCGAACGTCAGGTTGGAAAACGGGCACTGGAATCCGACGCGCGTCGGCACATTGATGTTGAAGACAAACTCCTGCAGGCACTGGCAGACCTGTTCGAAGCTCATGTTATCGTAATAGACAAACGGAGCGCAGTAGGTGTCAAAAGAGCTCCAGGCCTGCGCGCCGGCGGTCTCGCCCTGTGTGGTGAAGGTGGAGTTGACGATCTGCCCCAAAAATGAACGCAGATGCTTTGCGGGCTTGCTCTCCACTTTCCCTTCCACACCGCCAAACCCTTCGGTGAGCAGCTGGCGAAGGTCCCAGCCCGCGCAGTACGGACCGAAGAAGCCAAGGTCGTGGATATGCGCATCCCCGCTTTCATGCGCCTTGCACACGTCGATGGGATAGATCTCATACAGCCAATATTTTTTCGTGAACGCCTCTCGCACATAGTTGTTGAGGCCGTTGACGCTGCGCTGCATGTTGGCGTTTTCTTTCACGCCCCAGTCGCGGTCGTTGAGGTAATCCCCGAACATATCGATGGTTGCGCCGATGAGCGCGTTGATCTCGCGCGTGCCGCGCCGCTTTTCGCGATACAGGATATACGCCTTGGCGGTCTTGGCGTGACCGGCTTCGATGAGCACCTTTTCCACGAGATCCTGTATGCCCTCGACGTCCGGCGTGGACTCGCCGTACTTGAGCTCAGCGAGGCGAACGACTTCGTCCGCAAGCCGCGCGGAGAGGGTTTCATCCGTGCCGTTGACGGCTTGCGCAGCCTTCCAGATGGCGTTTTTGATCTTGACGCGGTCAAACGCTTCCCTGTGGCCGTCTCTCTTGATGATCTCCTGAAACATGTTCGAAGCCCCCCTGATTTTGTGTGCAATATCAGTTTAGCCCCCGCTATATTTGGTGTCAAGATGCGGTTGTGTATACCAAATATTGATATATTCAGTGGACAGACTGTGGACAATTCATGCAAAAATACAACCAAAGATCAAGAACACGTAAAATGCAGGTCATTTGTTGGTTTTTGCAAGAATGACGTTGCAACATTTATTGTATACTTTCTGCATAACCTGTATAAACATGTTGTTTGTTTTTAAAGATTTCATAAATTATCTTTAAATTCGATACAATATTTTGTATGGATCGCGAATTCCTCATCAACATCTTGTGCTTGTGGCTTTTGTTTTGCGTTCACAGAACGCCCGGCGGTTTTCGCACGGGCGCAAAAAAAAACGCTCCGGCGGATCGTCGCCGGAGCGTTTTGTCGGGAAACTCGGGTTACAGGTTGAACGCCTTGGCGATCAAATCCACGATCTCCGCGCCGATGCGCGCCTGCGCTTCCTTGGTGGAGGCGCCGATGTGCGGCGTGCTGCTCACATGCGGATGCATGTAGAGCGCTTCGTTCTTGCTGGGCTCCTCGGCGAATACGTCGAGCCCGGCGCCGTATACCTTGCCGCTCTCGAGCGCCTCGAGCAGCGCGGCTTCGTCCACGTTCGTTCCGCGGGACGTGTTGATGATGATCACGCCGTCCTTCATCTTTGCGAGGTTTTCGCGGCTCACCAGCGGCTGGCCGGGCAGCGACGGAACGTGCAGCGAGATGATGTCCGAACGCTTGAGCAGTTCGTCCATCTCGACATAGCGCATGGTTTCACACTGCAGCTCGGGCACCTTATAGATGTCGTACGCAAGCACGCTCATCCCCAGCGCCTGACAGCGGCGGCCGAGCGCCTGCCCGATGCGGCCGTAGCCGACGATGCCGACGGTTTTGCCGTTGAGTTCGATGCCCTCGTAGGACTTCTTCTCCCATTTGCCCTCGCGCATGGTGTGCCCCGCAACGGAGACGAACCGCGCGACGGAGAGCATATGCGCCAACGCCAGCTCCGCAACCGCGTCCGAACTCGCCTTGGGCGTGTTGCAGACGGAGATGCCGCGGCCTTCCGCGCAGACCTTGTCGATGTTGTCGATGCCCACGCCCGCGCGGATGACGAGCTTGAGCCTGCCGGTCATGCAGGCGGCGTTGATCTGCGGTTCGCGCACCTTGGTCGCGCTGCGCACGACGAGCACGTCGTAATCCTGCACGGCCTCGCAGAGCGCGTCCGGATCGTAGAACTTCACGTCCACCTGACAGCCCTTCGCTTCCAGCGCGGCGATCGCGCCTTTTTCCATGCCGTCGCTGGCAAGAATCTTAATCATAGCGTTTTCTCCTTTTCTGCTCCGGCGATCACAGGTTTTCCGCTTCGAACTTTTTGAGGAAGTCCACAAGCGCGATCACGCCCTCTTTCGGCATGGCGTTGTAGATGGATGCCCGCAGGCCGCCGACGCTCTTGTGGCCTTTGAGGTTGTCGTATCCGGCGGCTTTCGTCGCGGCGACGACCTTCGCGTCCAGCTCGGCGCTCTCGGTGACAAACGGAACGTTCATCCGCGAGCGGTATTTCTTCTCGACGGTGCCGGTGAACATCTTGCTCGAATCGAGGAAGTCGTAGAGCACCTTCGCCTTGTCCTCGTTGATCGCCTGCATGGCGGAGAGGCCGCCGATCTTCTTGAGGTATTTGAACACCTTGCCGCAGACGTAGATCGCCCAGCAGTTCGGCGTGTTGTACATGGA
>JAAYUE010000056.1 GCA_012517905.1 Clostridiales bacterium
AATCCGTCCACGTAATACTTCCGTATGCAACTTCGCTCTTCTATGCTAAGATGTTTATAGTTCATGCAATCCTCCTCCGTAGTTTTGGTTGTGTTGCAACTCCATTCTACCAGAGCCTTGCATGAACTTCTTTATTTCCCTGTGTGTTGCACTTGATAGTATAATTCACCGATCCAACTGCAAACCCCGCCGGATATCCGGCGGGGTTTGTGATTGCTTTTGTTGGATGAGGTTGTACCGCACAATGTCTGAATTTGAAACTCCGTCTTTGCCGATGTCCGATTCAACCGGACTTGTGGCTTACCGATTCAAATTGCGATATTCATGAATACCCAGAGCGAGCAGGTCCATCGCGCGCTCCAAATCGCTTTGCTTGAGCACGTACGCCAGCCGCACTTCGTCGCGGCCTCTTCCGGGGGTCGCATAGAACCCAGCGCCGGGTGCGAGCATAATGGTTTCATTTCCGTCCGAAAACTCCTGCAGCATCCAAGTTTGAAATTTTTCCGCGTCGTCGATGGGCAGCTTTGCCATCACATAAAACGCGCCCTTCGGCTCAGAGCAGATCACGCCTGGTATCACCGAAAGCTTCTGGTAGATCGTATCGCGCCGTTGCCGGTATTCTGCGCGTACGGTGTCGAAGTAGCCGCTGCCTGCGCTGTAGAGTGCAGCAGAGGCGATCTGATCGAGCGTGGCGACTGAAAGCCGCGCCTGGCAGATCTTCATAGCGTGCTGCTGCAGCTCTTTGTTTCGTGTAATCAACATGCCGATACGCGCGCCGCAGGCGGAGAACCGCTTGGAAACGGAATCGATGATAATCGCGCGTTCCGCGATGTCGCCGTATTGCCCGATGCTCGTTAGCTGCTCGCCGCCGTAGACGAATTCGCGGTAGACTTCATCCCCGATCAAAAACAGATCATGTTCCTTTGCGATGTCCGCAAGCAGCCGCAGTTCGCTTTCATCGAGCACCGTGCCCGTCGGATTCCCCGGGTTGGAAAAAAGAATCGCGCGCGTATTTGCATTGATCGCGGCTTCTATTTTTTCACGTATGGCAAAGCGGTACCCCTCCTCCGGACGAGTCTCCACTGGACGGATGTGCGCACCTGCGATGCGTGCAAACGTGTTGTAATTCGGATAAAACGGCTCTGGAACGATGATTTCATCTCCGTCGTCTAAAATACAGTTGAGTGCGATGGAGAGCGCTTCGCTGCCGCCGGTCGTCACGGTTACGTCGCCGGGTTCATAGTGAATGCCGAGCTGCTCGTAATATTGGATGACGGCCTCGATCAGCACGGGCAATCCCGGCGACGGCGCGTAGGCAAGCACCGGTTGCGCGAAATTCTGTACTGCGTCGAAAAAAGCGCGCGGCGTTTCCACGTCCGGCTGGCCGATATTGAGATGATAGATGCGCTTGCCCTGTCGTTTTGCTTCCTCTGCATAGGGATAAAACTTACGGATGGGCGAAAGACTGCATTCCTGTACCTTTTTGGAAAACCGCATGGGTTCGTCCTCCTAAAGCTCATGTTGCTTTCATCAATATGGGAGGAACTATAGCGCCGCGATGAACTGCTCCATGAGTCCGATCACGTGGTCGATATCCTCCCTGGTTACGTCATTGTGCGTCACGAAGCGGTATTCATCCACGAGTATGCCGTATACCTTAACCCCGTGTTCGAGCATGAACGCCACAAATGCATCCGAATGAAAAGCAGGATTGGTGGTCTTCCAGAACACCATATTGATCCTGATACGCCCCATATCGGCCGAGACGTCCGTGAGGTCGTTGAGCCGTTGCCCCAGATAGCGGGCGTTTTCATGGTCAACGTGCAGGCGTTTTGTCATCTGTTCCAGCGCCACGATGCCGCAGGCCGCGATTACGCCGGCCTGTCGCATGCCGCCGCCGACAATTTTTCGCATTCGCCGCGCACGTTCGATAAATGCTCGGCTACCGCAGAGCAGGCCGCCGACGGGCGCGCAGAGCCCCTTCGAAACGCAAAAGGACACCGAATCGCAGTCCTTGGCGATGTCTTTTGCCTCGCAGCCGAGCGCGAGTGCGGCATTGAAAATGCGCGCGCCATCCAAGTGCACCGGAACATGGTACGCATTGCCGGCATGCTGATGGGAGGACCGAGAGCAGGTTTGCCGCCGCAAGTTTCAGAACTTGCCAAGACGAAAGAGAAGTACGCCGATATTCCCGTTATTGTGGCGAGCGGGGCAAATAAAAACAATGTTGCAGACCTGTTAGCGATTGGAGACGGCGTCATTGTCGGCACAAACATCAAACGAGACGGCGTACTGTGGAACGAAATCGATCCTGCTAGGGCGGAGATGCTGGTAAAAGCTGCAACCAATCATTGAGAGGACAATGGTAATGTTTAGTGTCAATGCGGTTGTAGAAGACGAAATTGGTCTTCATGCGCGCCCAGCGAATCTATTTGTTCGCTCGGCGAAAAAATTCGAATCAGATATATCGGTTCAACGAATGGGGAACAGCGCTTCCTACAATGCGAAAAGCATTCTTTCGGTTTTGCAGATGGCCGCTGTGAAGGGCACCAATATCATAATCACAGCAAGCGGCTGCGACGAAGTGGAAGCCTGTCTTGAACTGAAGAAAGTGCTTGAATCCGAGACGATATCTGTATAACGGCAGAACCCGATCTGATTGCGACTGCAGCTTCGATAATAACTATTATGCTGCAGTCGCAAATTCGGATTGGCCGGAGAAAGCGGTACGGAAAAGAAGAGCAGTTCAATTCGCTTGCGGAAGAAGCGGATGGGTTATGCTATAATATTTTCAGAGTACGGTCGTGGCAGCCAGGCGTCGGAGTGTCGAAGCGTACACAAAAGGCATACGCTTCAACCGCATATAAAGTTGCCATCATAAGCATTCAAGGCGCCATGCGCGCTTTTGGTCGATCATTGCATGTAATTTGGATTCGCTTGTATTTCGGCAAACATATGAATCGCAACACGAACGGGTCGACGATCTGCTCCGATGCATTCGCTGCTGATCTGGCCCTGGAATTAGCAAATGACAGATAAAGAATGGTTCTTCGGTCATTTCATCGTGGTAAACACGCGTGAAACATATATGGCAACTGGTGGGAATATATGAAAGTTGACAGCGCATATGGTGGTTATCTGAGAGAAGACCATATTCTTGACCGAGTCAGAGTTCACACAGAACAACAGCTGGATGAAAACGGGGTTCTGGCTGTCGGGATGGATGCCGGGCAGTTGGCTCAGGTATTGCATCTGGACCGCTCAAATATATCAAAAGACCTGAATCATCTAAACCGTCAAGGCAAGTTGATCAAGTTTCAAGGCCGACCTACTCTGTACCTTGACCGGGAAACCATTATACAGAAATTTCCCAACTGTTTTATTCCCTCCGTCATTGCAAAGAACGAAAAGCTATCGAACTACACGCAATTTGTCTCTCCCGGGACATTGAAAGGAAACCCGGAGAGCAATGCTTTTGACTGTGTGATCGGAAAAACCGGCAGCTTGGCAAACGCCATCCACATGGCGAAGATTGCCGTTCAATATCCGCCCTGCGGATTACACACCTTGCTGATTGGAGCGACGGCGGACGAGAAAGCGCAGTTTGCCAAAGACATGCATGGGTATGCTGTCAGCCAGGGCACCCTGGAAGCGACAGCGCCGTTTGTTGAATTCAACTGTCAGGATTATGTGTTTTCCAATCAGAATTTAATATCAGCAAATTGCAATTGCAAGTTGGACACTCATGGTAGAGTAAAGGCCAGCTTAAGCTGGGCTTGATTACATCGGAGCAAGGGTGGCAGACGCTGTCAAGGATGCCTTGGCAAGGCGAAGCCGATTCCTTGACAGTGGCAAAC
>JAAYUE010000057.1 GCA_012517905.1 Clostridiales bacterium
GCAAAACGGCGTAACCGTGTCCCTCGGCGATCCGAAGGACGAAGTAGCGGGCGAGAGCATCGTTTTGCCCGCGCATCCCTCGCTGCTGCGCGCGGCGGAGGTCGATCTCGACCACATGCGCCGCTCGCTGATTCTGCACGCGGCGTCTACGATCGATCGCGCGCCGACGGACGCGGACGTCGCGTTTCTTGCGGCGGAGACGAAGACAAGCGAGGCGTTCGTGCGCGAGGCGCTCAACTGAAGCGAACACGGTTCCACTCGAAATCCGTTCGGGAGGCGAATATGGTCAAACGCGAAGACGATTATCAAAAGAGGCGGGCGCATTTGGCGAGTTTGAGCGACGAGGAGCTCAGGGCGCGCTTCTGGGCGCTGACAGGGCGGCTTGTCGACCCGATGCTTGCGCTGGCAAAGGAGAACACCACGCCCGCCATCGAGCGAAGCGTGCTGCTGCGCATGGGCTTTTCCTCACTGGAGGCAAAGGCGCTTGTGGACGGATGCATGGAGCGCTGCCTGCTGGGCCACGGCGCGGGACACGTGGTCTACCGCTATGCCAGACACGAAGGACTGCCCATCCGAGAGGCTGGGCTTGCGCTCATGAGTCCGGAAAAGATGGACGAGGCCGCGCGCCTGTTCGGAGGCGAAGCATGAGTAAATATATTTTGCCGCCGGACGAGAATATCGACGTTAGGAAGATTCTCGAAGACCTGGAGCACTATCGTCCCCGCCGCCGGGGCTGGACGTGGCGCGAGCCCGCGCCCAACCTGACGATGGGGCCTTTTACCTATCGCGACTGCAGCAAGCCGCTCAAGGACGGCGTGCCGCTGCCGCCCGCGCACTATTTTGGCGATGTGGACCCGCAGCCGATGCCCGTCATCACGACCGAGATCGCGAGCGGACGCTTTGAGGATGACATAAGGCGCATGCGCATGGCCGCGCACCACGGCGCGGACCACATCATGGTCATCCGCACCTCGGGACAGAGCCACTTCGACGGGCTGATCGAGGGTACGCCGCAGGGCAGCGGCGGGGTGCCGATCTCGCGCAAGCAGGTGCGCGCGCAGCGAAAGGCGCTCGATCTGATCGAGGACGAGGTCGGGCGGCCCATCAATTACCACAGCTATGTCAGCGGCGTAGCGGGACCCGATATCGCCGTCATGTTCGCCGAGGAGGGCGTCAACGGCTGCCATCAGGACCCGCAGTACAACGTCATCTACCGCAACATCAACATGGTGCGCTCGTTTGTGGACGCGGCGGAGAGCAAGTGCCTCATCGCTTGGGCGGACATGGCGCAGATCGACGGCGCGCACAATGCCAACGCCACCGCGCGGGACGCGTGGAAGGTCATGCCGGAGCTCATGGTGCAGCACGCGATCAACGCGCTGTATTCCGAAAAGGTCGGCGTGCCGAAGGAGAATATCTGCCTTTCCACCGTGCCGCCGACGGCGACGCCGGGGCCCTGCGTCTATATGGACCTGCCGTATGCGCTTGCGCTGCGCCGGCTGTTTACGGGCTATCGCATGCGCGCGCAGATGAACACGAAATACATCGAGTCCAGCACGCGCGAGGCGACGGTGACGCACGTGCTGAATATGCTGGTCAGCAAACTCACCAGCGCGGACATCCAGTCCACCATCACGCCGGACGAGGGACGAAACGTCCCCTGGCACATCTATAACATCGAGGCTTGCGATACGGCAAAGCAGACGCTCGTCGGCCTCGACGGGCTGATGGATATGGTGCAGCTCAAGCAGGACGGCTATCTGGAGGACAAAGCGCGGGAGCTGACCGAACGCGCCGTGCTGTTTCTGGAGGAGATGGAGGAGCAGGGCGGTTATTTCCACGCGGTCGAGAGCGGCATGTTTGTCGACAGCGGACTGTTTCCGGAGCGAAACGGGGACGGCATCGCGCGCAAAACGAACGGCGGCATCGGCGCGGGCAAGGTGATCAAACGCGAGGCGGACTACATGGCGCCCGTCACCGCGCACTACGGCAACAACAACGTGTGCCAATACGGCGGAGACCCGAGCGATCCCGCCGGACTCATCGGCGGCTGCACGCTGGAACGACCGGAGAAGATCGTCTTTATCGACGAACTGGACGAGGACGACAACGTCTATCTGCGCATGAACGCGGTGAAGGACTTTGCCCGGCCGAGCGCAAGCAAGATCAGGCCGGAGATGGAGTGGCTCGCCGACGGAACGGTGCTGCTCACGCTCTGTTTTCCCGCGGAGAAGAAGATTGCCGAGGCGGCGGCGCTGGAGTGCGCGCGGCGCATGGGCCTTCGGGACGCGGCGGTCATCTCGCGCGAGGTGCTGCACCGCGCGGAAGGCACGCGCATCGAACTGCGCGGCAAGGTCGATTTCGACATCGACATTTCCTCGCTTGTGATCCCGCCGGAACCGGACGTGCTGGACGAGGATGCGCTTCGCGCCGCCATCGAGCAAAGACCCATGCGGATCGTCTGCGGCACCATCGGCGAGGACGAGCACTCGGTGGGGCTGCGGGAGATCATCGACATCAAGCACGGCGGCATCGAGAAATACGGCGTCGAGGTGCATTATCTCGGCACGTCCGTTTCGCCGGAAAAGCTCGTCGGCGCCGCCATCGAACTCGACGCGGACGCGATGCTTGCCTCCATGATCATTTCGCATGACGACATCCACTATAAAAACATCGCCCGCATCGACCGCATCGCGCGGGAGATGGGCGTGCGGGACAGGCTGATCTTCGTTGCGGGCGGCACGCAGGTGGAGAGCGACGCGGCGAAGGCCGTTGGCGCGGACGCCGGCTTCGGCAGGGGCACGCACGGCAATCACGTCGCGACTTTTTTGGTGAAAGAGCGCGACAGACGCAGCCGGGAAGAGTAATTATGGTTGCGGACGTTCTGATCGCCGAAATCGGCTCCACGACTACGCTCGTCAGCGCGTTTTCCGCGCTGGATACCTGCCCGCGCTTTCTCGCACAGGGGCAGGCGGCGACGACGGTGCTGGAGGGCGACGTGCGTCTGGGCTTAAGCGACGCGATCGACGCGCTGAAGCGAACCCTTGGCGCGGACGAACTGACCTATGGCGATTTGCTCGCCTCCTCCAGCGCGGCGGGCGGCCTGAAGATGTGCGTGCACGGGCTTGTGTACGATATGACGGTGCGCGCGGCGCGCGCGGCGGCGCTTGGCGCGGGCGCGATCGTGCGCCAGACCACGGCGGGCAGGCTCACGCAGGCGGACCTCGCCGAGCAGCGGGCGATCCGGCCAAACCTGATCCTCCTTGCGGGCGGGACGGACGGCGGGGAGCGCGAAACCGCGCTGTACAACGCCGAACTGCTGGCAAGAGAGGGAACCGGCGCGCCGGTGCTCTACGCGGGCAACGCGCAAAATCAAAGCGCGATCAAAGCCATTTTCGAACAGGCGGGCGTCCCCGTGTACCTCGCGGAAAACGTCTATCCGCGGCTGGACGTGCTGAACGTTGAGCCCGTGCGGCGGGTGATCCACGCCGCGTTCGAGCGGCATATCGTCTCCGCGCCGGGGATGGAGCACATCCGCGACATGGTCACGGGCGCGATTCTGCCGACGCCGGGCGCGGTCATGGAGGCGGCGATGCTGCTCTATGAAGAGATCGGCGATCTCGTCGTTCTGGACATCGGGGGCGCTACGACGGACGTGCACTCGGTGAGCGCCGGATCGGAGGAAATCGCGCGGCTGCTCACTGCGCCGGAGCCGTTCAATAAGCGCACGGTGGAAGGCGATCTGGGCCTGTATGTCAACGCGCATCACTTGGTGGAGCAGATCGGCGAAGCGAAACTAGCGCAGGAACTGGGGCTGGACATATCCGCCGTGCTGCGGGACTACCGCCCGATTCCCGCTTCGGCGGAGCAGCTTCAGTTGACCACGCGCCTCTGCCTCGAGGCGGGACAGACGGCGATCAGCCGGCATGCGGGGAGGCTTCGGCACTATTACACGCCGCAGGGCAGGGCGACCGCCGCCGAAGGGAAAGACCTTACGCAGGTGAAGACCCTCGTCGGCACGGGCGGCGCGCTCACACGCCTGCCGGAGCGGGAGGGCATCCTGCGCCGGCTTGCGGATGGCAACGCAAACGGCGCGATGCTCTATCCCAAGCCGGGGGCCATGCGCCTTGCGTTCGACGAACACTATGTCATGGCGTCGCTCGGCGTGCTGGCAAAGACGAACCCGAACGCGGCAAAGTTTTTATTGAAAGAAACATTGCGCTTTGCGTAATCGCTGCAATACGAGGACTACGGTATGTCGACTTACCCGCGCATCACGGCGGACCTGACAAAAATCAAACACAACGCGGACATGCTCTGCGCGCTCTGCGCGGAGTATGGCGTCTCCGTCGCGGCGGTTTCCAAGGGCGTCTGTGCCGACGAGCGGATCGTTCGCGTGCTCGACGGGTGCGCCGCAACCATGCTTGCCGACGCGCGGACGGAGAACCTCGCCCGGCTGAAGACGGAGAAACCGAAGCTGCTCTTGCGCGCGCCCGCGCCGGAGGATGCGCAGGAGGCCGTGCGCGTGGCGGACGTCAGCCTCGTTTCGGAAATGATGTCCATCCGCGCGCTGGGCAGCGCCGCGCGGGCGGCGGGCAAGCGCCACGCGATCATCCTCATGATCGATCTTGGCGACCTGCGCGAGGGGCTGCTGTTTCTCGGGCGCGAGGCGATCTTTGCGGCGGCGGACGCGGCGAAGGCGGAGGAGGGAATCGAGCTTCTCGGCGTCGGCACCAACCTCACCTGCTATGGCGCAATCATACCGGACGAGACGAACCTCGGCGAGCTCTGCCGCATCGCAAGCGAGCTGCGCGCGCATACGGGGCTGCCGATTCCGATCGTCTCCGGCGGCAACTCCAGCTCGATCGGCCTGCTCAAGCGCGGTCTGGTCCCGCCGGAGGTCAACCATCTGCGCCTTGGCGAGTCCATCCTGCTCGGCAACGACACCGCCGCCTGCCGCGTGCTCAACGGGCTGTATGGCGATGCGTTCACGCTCTCCACGCGGCTCATCGAGGTGCAGCGAAAGCCCTCGGTGCCCATCGGCGAGAGCGGCGCGAACGCGTTTGGCGAGCATCCGACGTTTGAGAGCCTCGGCGAGCAGGTGCGCGGCATCTGCAAGATCGGCCGTCAGGATACGGTGGCGGACGGACTGACGCCGCGCGATGGCGACATCAAGATCATCGGCGCGAGTTCCGACCACCTGATCGTGGATCTCACGCGCGCAAAGCCTTACCGCGTCGGCGACGTGCTGTCCTTTACGCCGGACTACGGCGCGCTGCTTCGGGCATATACCAGCCCGTATGTCTATCGGGATTACATCGAATAGCAAACAAAAAAGGCTCTCCGTCAATAGTTGGGGTGAGCAGTAGACTAAGAGAAACAAAGGGAGCTGTGAGCGAGAGCGAACAGCTCCCTTAACCATTGGTCATGCAGAGGATGCGAGTACGGAAATTTCGGAAACTGCGATAGCCGAAAGCGATGCGTTTGAGCACTTTGATTTTGTTATTAACCCCTTCGGTAAAGCCGTTGGAGTAGGGACA
>JAAYUE010000008.1 GCA_012517905.1 Clostridiales bacterium
CGGCGGCGCACGCCATCATCCATGCCATGAGAGGGTGCCACATCCTTGTTCACCGAACGCTATAGCAATGAACTGCTGGCCCAGATCCTGCTGCCGCGTGAGCGCTGTCATCCGTTCCCCACTGCCGATGAGCGCGAGGAGTGGGAGGCGCTGCCTGCGGACGTGCGCGCGGAGATGATCGCGCGCGGCGAAATCCTGCTTCGGCAGAAAGCGCCGTTCGCGCCGATTCGCATCAGCGCGGACAGGCTGCTGCTCGACGACGACAGCTACGAATATATGGATGAGGCCGAGGACTGAGCCGCGCGCAGGCACGGAACGCCTCGTTCATCATTGAGGGAAGCATGGAAGACAGAACGCTTTATCATAAAATCGAATGCATGCTCTTTGTCGCGGGCGATCCCGTGCCGTTGACGGAGCTTGCGCGCGTATTGGACTGCCCGCTCGCCGCGGCGCGCGCCACGCTGTCCGACATGGAGCAGCTCTATCGCGACGAAGGGCGTGGCATCCAGTTGCTTGTCACCAGGGACACCGCGCAGCTCGTGAGCAACCGCGACTTTATCGACGACGTCAAGCAGCTCGTCAATCCGGACGAGACGAAAAGCGTCTCCCAGTCGCTGCTCGAAACGCTCGCCGTCGTCGCCTATCGCCAGCCGGTCACGCGCGCGGACATCGAGCGCGTGCGCGGCGTTCGCTGCGACTATGCCGTGACGCAGCTCGTCAAGCTTGGGCTGATTGTGGAGGTCGGAAGAAAAGACGTCGTCGGGCATCCGACGCTTTTTGGCACCACCGACAAGTTTCTGCACCAGTTCGGCATCCACAGCGTGGACGAAATGCCGGACTTCTCGCACTATTCGCAGGAGGTCATCGAAGATTCCTCCGAGGAGATTCCGGTCGTATAAACGCAGAACGCATGTCAACAGGCCCCGCGGCAAATGCCGCGGGGCCTGTTTTTGCGCCGTCGTCTACAGCGAAATCATCTGGACGTTGATGTCCTTGCCGTCCACTTCCAGCAGCGCGCAGGAGGGCTTGCCGCCGCGCCGCGGCAGCGACAGGCTGCCGGGATTGACGATGAGCAGTTCCCCGTCCGCCTGCAGCAGCGGCACGTGCGTGTGCCCAAAGAGCACCGCCGCGCAGCGCTGCTCCCGCGCGGTGTTCACGAGATGGTAGAGATTGTGGTACGCGTCGCCATGCACCAGCATGATCCAGACGTCCTCGACGCGCTCGATGCGGGAGCGCGGGTAGACACTGCCGACGTCGTTGTTCCCGCGCACTGCAAAAAACGGCACGTCTCCGAGCGCGGCGGAGATCTTCTCGGCGTCGATGGCATAGTCCCCCAGATGAAACAGCATGTCCACCTGGCCAAGCCGCGCCACGGCGGGTTGCAGGCGCGAAAACAGATTGTGCGTGTCCGCAAACACCGCGATCCGCTTCACGCGTTTTCCCGCCGCAGAATCTCCTGCAGCGCCTCCAACGCGCGCTTTCTGTGGCTGACGGAGTTTTTCTCCTCCGCGCTGAGCTCGGCAAAGGACTTGCCAAACGGCGGATAGTAGAAATACGGATCGTAGCCGAACCCGTTTGTTCCCCGCGGCTCGGGCAGAAGAATCCCCTCCACCGTGCCCAGCACGCAGACGGTCTCTTTGCCGGTTCGCGCCAGAGCGACGGCGGAGGCAAACCGGCAGGTCCGCCGTTCCCTGGGAACGCCCGACATGTCGCGCATGAGCTTTGCGTTGTTTTCGTTGTCGTCGTGTCCTTCTCCGGCATAGCGCGCGCTGTAGACGCCCGGCGCGCCGTCCAGCGCGTCCACGATCAGGCCGCTGTCGTCCGCCAACGCGGCGGGAAAGCCGGACTCGCGCAGCACGGTCTCGGCTTTTTTGATCGCGTTGGCCTGAAAGGTGTCCCCGTCCTCCACCACGTCGATATCCAGTCCCGCCTGTTTCATCGTGGTCATCTCCGGAAAGTCGGATCCCAGAATCTCGAAAATTTCGCGCATTTTGTGCGCATTGTTCGTCGCTAAAATCAATTTCATGCGCCGATTATAGCAGAGTTCGCCCGGCGCGTAAAGGCAAACGGCGAAACAAACATTCGTTCTTTTTTCGCTTTTCGGCAGGTTACGGGTTCAATCTGCACCCGCCGCATGATATAATGCCTTGAACAGTTTCAGGGGGAAGAACATGGACCTAAGCACACTCAACGACAGACAGCGCGAGGCGGTCGAGACGACCGAGGGGCCGCTTCTCGTGCTCGCGGGCGCGGGCAGCGGAAAAACCCGCGTGCTCACGCACCGCATCGCGTATCTCATACAGGAAAAGGGCGTCGCGCCTTGGAATATCCTCGCGCTGACGTTTACGAACAAGGCCGCGGGAGAAATGCGCGAGCGCGTGGGCGGTCTTCTCGGCGCGGGCGTCAACGACATGTGGGTCATGACGTTCCATTCCTGCTGCGCGCGTATCCTGCGCAGCGAAATCGAGCAGCTCGGCTACGAGCGCACGTTTGTCATCTACGACGACGCGGACCAGCAGTCCCTGCTCAAGAAGATCATCCGCGAGCTGAATCTCAACGAAAAGGTATTCACCCCGCGGGAGCTGAGTAGCCGCATCTCCGAGGCGAAAAACCAGAGCCTCGACGCGCTTTCCTATCTGCACGACGGCTATGCGCCAAAAGAGATCGTCGCGGCGTATCAGCTCTATCAAAAGCAGCTCAAGCAGTGCAATGCGCTGGACTTCGACGACCTGCTGCTGCTGGTGCTGCGGCTCTTTACGCAGTTTCCCGAGGTGCTGGAAAAATACCGCAAGAAATTCCGCTATATCCTCGTGGACGAATATCAGGACACGAACCTCGTGCAGTATCACATCGTGCGTCAGCTCGCCAGCGAGCATCGCAACCTCTGCGTGGTCGGCGACGACGATCAGAGCATCTACGGCTGGCGCGGCGCGGACATCCGCAACATCCTCGAGTTTGAAAAGGACTTCCCCGGCGCGGCGGTCATCCGTCTCGAACAAAACTACCGCTCGACCGAAGTGATCCTCAACGCCGCGAACATCGTCATCTCCAACAACCGCTCCCGCAAGAAGAAGGAGCTCTGGACGCAGCAGAAGGGCGGCGAACCCATCGACGTTTACGAGGCGATGGACGAACGAGACGAGGCCAACCGCATCGCCAACCGTATCCTCGAGGGCGCGCGTTATGGCGACCGGCGTTACGACGATTACGCAATCCTCTACCGCACGCACGCGCAGAGCCGCGTGATCGAGATGTATCTGCAGAGCTACGACATCCCCTACCGCGTCTATGGCGGCACGTCGTTCTTTCAGCGCGCGGAGGTCAAGGATATCGTTGCCTACCTGCGGCTGTTACAGAATTCGGCGGACGACATCGCGTTTCTGCGCGTGGTCAACGTGCCGCGCCGCGGCGTCGGCAATACGTCCGTCGAGGCGCTGCAGGCGTTTGCCACCGCGCGCACGCAGCCGCTGCTGCACGCCGTAATGCAGCTTCAGGACGGTGATCTGCCCAGAGCCGCCCGGGAAAAGTTCGTTTCGTTTGCCGAGCTGCTTTCGGACGTCTACATGCAGTTCGGCGTGCGCTCATTTCCGGACGTGGTGGAATATCTGCTCGAAGTGATCGGCTACGACGCGTATCTGCAGGCCGACCGCAAGGAAAACTACGAATCCCGCGCGGACATCGTCAAGGAGTTCGTCGGCTACATCCGCGAATTTACGGAATCGCTCGATGAAACCAAGGTGGACGTGCTCTCCGCGTTTCTGGAAAACGTCGCGCTGTTTTCCGCGGCGGACGACGTGGACGAACAGAACGGCCGCGTGTCCATGATGACCCTGCACAGCGCGAAAGGACTCGAATTCCCCGTGGTATTCCTCTGCGGGCTGGAAGACGGGCTGTTTCCCTCCATGCAGAGCATCTATGAGCCGGAGAAGCTCGAGGAGGAGCGGCGGCTCTGCTACGTCGGCATCACGCGCGCGCGGCAGAAGCTCTATCTCTCCTCCGCCAAGCAGCGCATGCTCTACGGCAAGATTTCCCCCGCGCTGCCCTCGCGCTTTCTGACCGAGCTGGAGGAGGCGCTTCCCGCCGCCGCAAAGCCCGCGCCGCGCCCGGCGCAGCTCAAGAGCGCCCCGCCGCAGCAGGCGTTCGGCATCTCCGTGCACGCGCTCAAAAGCGGCGGCGCGCAGGGGGCCATCCGCCGCGAGCAGGCGTCTCCGGAGGTCAAGCCCGTCGAACAGGACGTAAGCTATTCGCCCGGTCAGCGCGTGCGCCACAAGGCGTTCGGCGAAGGAACCGTGCTCGCGGTCAACGGCGGCGGCGCGTCGTCCATCGTAGAGATCGCGTTTGACAACGGCGCCAACAAAAAATTCGCTGCGGCGTTTGCGCCGATTGAAGTTTTATAACCAATTATTTCTGAAGAATAATCGGTTGCGTTTGATAACGGCGAATAAAAAGTTTGCCGCGGCGTTCGCGCCGATAGAAATATTATAAAATTATGTTCTATAAAATAGTTGGAGGCGGATTGCCATGACCCGTCAGGAGGAACTGACCCAGCAGCTCGTACGCTATGCCGAGGCATATTACGACGCGGACACCCCGCTGATTTCGGACGCGGAGTACGACGCGCTCTACGACGAGCTCTCGCAGCTTGAACGCGAGAGCGGCGTCGTGCTGCCCGGCTCGCCGACGAAGCGCGTCGGCGCGGGCGCGGGCGCATTTCTGCCGCACACGCATATCCGCCGTCTCTACAGCCTCGACAAGGTCCGTACCGCGGAAGGCATCGTCGACTGGGCCGCGCGCGCGATGAAAGCCGCGGACGGCCAGGAGATCGAATTCGCGCTGGAATACAAGTTCGACGGACTCACCGTCTGCCTTACCTATGAAAACGGCGTGTTCACGCAGGGCGCGACGCGCGGAAACGGCATCACGGGCGACGGCGTATACGACCAGCTGCTCACCATCCGCTCCATCCCGCGGACCATTCCGTTTAAGGGCAGGATGGAGGTGCAGGGCGAATGCATCATGCGCCTCTCCGTGCTGGAAGAACTGAACAAGACAGCCGACGAACCGCTGAAAAACGCGCGAAACGCCGCGGCGGGCGCGCTGAGAAACATCGACCCGAAGGTGACCGCGAGCCGAAAGCCCGATATCTTCTGCTACAACGTCGGCTATATCGAAGGCATGGAACTCACGAACCAGCGCGAGATGCTCGCGTTTCTGGACGAAAACGGCTTTCCCGTCAGTCCCTATATCCGCTACTGCCACACCGCCGAGGAACTCAAGCGCGAGATCGATCTTGCGGAACAAGCGCGCGGCAAGCTGGATTTTCTGATCGATGGCATGGTGATCAAGGTGACGGATTTCGCCCTTCGCGAAACGCTCGGCGAAACGGAGAAGTTTCCCCGCTGGGCGATGGCGTATAAGTTCGCCGCCGAGGAGACGACCTCCACCGTTGAGGAAGTCACCTGGGAGGTGGGTCGAACGGGCAAGCTCACGCCGCTGGCGCACCTTTCCCCCGTCGAACTCGCGGGTGCGACCATCCGGCGCGCAACGCTGAACAACTACGACGACATCCAGCGAAAGCGCGTCAAGATCGGTTCCAAGGTGTTCATCCGCCGCAGCAACGACGTCATCCCCGAAATTCTCGGCGCGGTGCCGGACGACACCGCCACGCAGGAGATTCAGAAACCCACGCGCTGCCCGGTCTGCGGCGCGCATGTGGAGGAAAACGGCGCGCATCTGTTTTGCACCAATTCGCTCTCCTGCAAGGCGCAGATCACCCTGCGCATCGCGCACTATGCCTCACGGGACGCGATGGACATCGAAAGCCTGAGCGATAAGACCGCCGCGCAGCTCATAGAGGACCTAAATATCACCTCGATTCCCGAGCTGTATGCGCTCACGCACGAACAGCTCGTCGCGCTCGATCGCTTCGGCGCGAAAAAAACGCAGAATCTTTTGACCGCCATCGAGCGGAGCAAGACGAGGCCGCTCGGCGCATTTCTCTTCGCGCTCGGCATCCCGAACGTCGGCAGCAAGACCGCAAAAGATCTCGCCCGACGGTTCGGCATGTTTGAAGCGGTAAGAAGCGCGACGCGGGAAGAGCTGATCGCGATTCCCGACGTCGGCGGCATCGTGGCGGACAGCATCCTCTCTTTCTTCGGGGACGCGAACATCTCCGCGCAGATCGATCAGCTGCTTGCCTGCGGCGTTTCGCCGCAGGGCGAGCAGGCGGCCAACACCCTCTCGCCCATCGCGGGAAAGACCATCGTCGTCACCGGCACGCTGCCCACGCTCGGGCGGCGCGAAGCCGAAGCGCTCATCGAGCAAAACGGCGCAAAAGCCGCGGGCAGCGTCAGCAAGAAGACGGACTACGTGCTCTACGGCGAAAGCGCAGGCAGCAAGCTCGACAAGGCGCGCGAGCTGAACGTCCCCCTGCTGACCGAAGCGGAATTTCTGGAACTGATCGGCGCGGCGCCGCGCTAACCAAAGCACGCGCGTCCATAGCGCTGTTTGAATCAAACGGGAGAACAAAAACCGATGCTGAGACTTGGCAAACTCGACAATGACGATCTCGATCGTCTCGTACTCAAAAAATTCCGCCGCGTGCGTCCGGAGTCGCTTTCTTCGCCCACCATCGGGCAGGACTGCGCCATGCTGGACCTCGGCGGCGATCTCGTCGCGCTCAGTTGCGACCCCATCACCTCCGCGAGCATCGCGCACCTCGGGCGGCTGACCGTACACGTCAGCTGCAACGACGCGGCGGCCGCGGGCGCGGAGCCGGTCGGGCTGCTCGTTACGCTGCTCATGCCGCAAACCGGCACGATGGAGCAGATTTCGCGCATTGCGGACGATCTCTCCGCCGCGGCGCGGCTGGCGAACGTCGACATCCTCGGCGGACATACGGAGGTGACGGACGCGGTGACCCGCGCGGTCACCAGCGCGACGGTGGTTGCGCGACAGCCGCGCGATAGAGCGCTTCGCGGCATGCGCCCCGACGACGAAATCGTGATGACGAAGTGGGTCGCCGTCGAAGGCACCACCATCCTGGCCGAAGATTTTCCCGATCGGCTGAGCGGCGTCCCGGGCGAGCTGATCGAGTCTGCGCATGCGCTTAGCGGGTTTCTGAGCATCGTGCCGGAGAGCAGGATCGCCATGCGGCACGGTGCCTGCGCCATGCACGACGTAACAGAGGGCGGCGTCCTCGGCGCGGCGTGGGAGCTCGGCTTTGCCAACGCCTGCGCCGTGGAGATCGACACGGACCGCATCCCCGTGCGGAAGGACACGCGCGCGCTCTGCGCCGCGCTCTCGCTCGATCCGCTCCGCCTCATCGGCAGCGGCAGCCTGCTCATCGCCGTCAAAGACGGCGGCGCGCTCGTTTCCGCGCTGGAAAAAGAGGGCATTCCCGCCGCGTGCATCGGCCGCGCAATCGAAGGAAAAACGAGTTTCGCCGACGGCGCGCCGCTGGACGAACCGCACGCGGACGAGCTCTATCGGCTCTATGGTAGAGATGAACAACACGATGTTTAATTTGAACGCTTGAATGATGTCGCATCCCATGCTATAATTTGTAATTGCGACCTGGGGGGTACAATTTTTATGTACAGCATGACCGGCTATGGAAAAGGCAGCGCGTCCGGCGACGGGCGCGAACTGACGGTGGAGCTCAAGAGCGTGAACCACCGCTATCTTGACGTTGGCATGCGTCTGCCCCGACACCTCTCTTTTTTGGAGGACCCGATTCGCTCCGCGCTCTCCGCGCGGCTTTCGCGCGGCCATGTGGACGTCTTCGTCAACTATCGAAACCTCCGCAGCGACGCAAGGAGCGTGGAGATCGACGTGCCGCTGATGACGGCGTTTGTCGCCGCCGCACGCGAGGCTAACGAGACGCTCGCCCTGCGGGACGACCTCTCCCTCACCGCCGCGCTGCGCCTGCCGGACGTCTCGAACGTCCGCGAAGCGGACGAGGACGCGGACGCGGTGATCGCCCTGCTGATCGACGCCATCAACGGCGCGATCGACGCGCTGCTCGTCATGCGCGAACAGGAAGGCGAACGCCTCCGCGAGTATCTGGGCCGCTGCACGGATACGGTGGAATCGCTGACGGAGCAGATCGCCGTCCGCGCGCCCGTCGTCGTGACCGAATACCGCGCAAAGCTGGACGAGCGGATTACAGCTCTGCTGGGCAACGTCGAAGTCGACCGCGCGCGGCTGGCCACCGAGGTTGCGCTCTTTGCGGACAAGGCGAGCATCGACGAGGAAATCTCCCGATTGCACAGCCACATCGCGCAGATGCGCTCGCTTTTTGCAGACGCGGAGCCCGCGGGCAGAAAGCTCGACTTCGTGGTGCAGGAGATGAACCGTGAGTTCAACACCATCGGCTCCAAGGCCAACGACGGCGAGCTGACAAAGCTCGTGCTCACCGGCAAGGCGGAGATCGAGAAAATCCGCGAACAGGTGCAAAACATCGAATAGAGCAACGTTCGGCCCGTTGCCGAATGGAGCATACGAAAGATTTTAATGAGGAGCAGCCAACCATGATGAACCTGCGGCTTGTGAATATCGGCTTTGGCAATATCGTTTCGGCGGACCGCCTGATCGCGATTGTCAGCCCGGAATCCGCGCCCATCAAGCGCATTGTGCAGGAGGCGCGCGAAAGCGGCCGCCTGATCGACGCGACCTGCGGCAGGCGCACGCGCGCGGTCGTCATCACGGACAGCGACCATGTGATACTCTCCGCCATTCAGCCGGAGACCATTGCAAACCGGCTCGACACAAAAACGGACGAAGCCGACGACTGACGACGAGAGGAGTCCTGTTTCCATGAAGCAAACCAGAAAGGGCCTGCTGCTTGTGATTTCCGGCCCGGCCGGCGTCGGCAAAGGCACGGTCAACAACGCGCTCATCGAGCGCAGCAGCGATATTCGCCTGTCCGTCTCCGCCACGACGCGCCCGGCGCGTCCCGGCGAGATCGACGGGGTGCATTACTTCTTTAAAACGGAAGAAGCGTTTCAAAAGATGATCGACGAGGGCGCGTTTCTCGAATATATGCGCGTATTCGATACGCATTATTACGGAACGCCAAAGAGCTTTGTCGAGCAGGAACTTGCCGAAGGCCGCAGCGTCATCCTCGAGATCGATGTTCAGGGCGCCATGAATGTCAAGGCCGCCTATCCCGACGCAGTCCTCATCTTCATTGCGCCGCCTTCCATGAGCGAGCTGAAGTCCCGCCTCATCCATCGCGGAACGGAATCGACCGAAGCCATCGACCGCCGTTTTAAAACGGCTTTCCAGGAGATGGAATATATCGGAAAATACGATTATGTCGTCGTAAACGATATCCTCGACCAGGCCATCGTGCGCACGGAGGATATCATCGTTGCAGAACGCTGCAGGGTTTCCAGAAACGGCGAACTGATCGAGAAGTTACAAGGAGGCAGGAGCGCAGTATGATGAACTTACCGTTGAACGAACTGATCGAGAAGGCGGGGTGCCGCTATATGCTGGTGACCGCCGTTGCGCAGAGAGCGCGCCAATTGCAATCGGATCCGGATAAGCTCGACGGCCGCAAACCTGTTTCCGTAGCGGTCGACCAGCTCTATCACGACGAGCTGAATCTGGAATATCCGAAGGAATTCTATCAGGACTGACAAGCCCGAACTTCTCACGGGATCGTCATTCCCGTTTTTATACGACATGATATGAATTCTTGCCGAACCCGCACTCCGGCTTTTTTCCGGCGCGGCTTCGGCGTGCACTGGCCCGCTTGCGGGCTGTTTGCGGTTTTGGCAAAATTTCTCCGCGCACGCCGCATTCTTTCCGAATCCTACAACGACAATCCAATCCATCGAGGAGGTGAACGGCATGGAACGAACCTGCGAAGTCATCGTGGACATCGCGCACGCAAACGTAGACCGGCTCTACAGCTATCTCATGCCTGAGCAGATGCAGGTGTTTCCCGGCTGCCATGTGCTCGTGCCGTTCGGCTCCGGCAATCGCCAGCGCGAGGGGTTTGTCATCCGCGTTTCGGACGCAACCGAGGCGCCGGAATCGCCCGGCGGCGAAAACGCGCCGTCGCCCATCCCCCTCAAGCCGCTGCTTCGCGTGATCGAACCCTACCCCATCCTCACGCCGGAACAGATCGAGCTGGCATACTGGATTCAGAAGAGCTACTACTGCCTGCTGGTGGACGCGCTGCGGCTCATGATCCCCGCGCAGCTTCGCGGCTCGCGCGTGAAGGAAAAGATCGAGCGCACCGTTCGCCTCGCCGATCCCGAATCGGTCGACGAACAGCTGCGCTCCCTGCTCGACAAGAGCGGCAAGCCGCGCGCGCCGAAGCAATACGAGGTGCTCGAAACGCTGAAAACCAACGGCACGGAGCTGTCGGTTTCGGATGTTCTCGCATTCGTACCGGATGCGCACGGCGCCATTTCCGCGCTGGTCAAGCGCGGCTATGTCGTAGAGGGCGGGCACGTCACTTTTCGCCGCCCGAACATCGGCGCGCTGTCCGGCGACAAGCTTGTGACCCTCAACGCCGCGCAGAAGAGCGCGGTGGAGGCGATCGAACGGGCGATGGACGCAAAGAGCGGCACGCTGCTTTTGCACGGCGTGACCGGCAGCGGCAAGACCGAGGTGTATATGCACGCCATCGAGCGCTGCCTTGCCATGGGCAGGCAGGCGATCATGCTCGTGCCGGAGATCTCGCTGACCCCCCAGACCGTCGGCCTGTTTCAGGAGCGCTTTTCGGACGGCATCGCCGTTCTGCACAGCCGGCTCTCCGCCGGCGAACGCTTTGACGAATGGCGCCGAATCCGCCTCGGGAAAGCGCGCGTCGCGGTAGGCGCCCGCAGCGCGGTGTTCGCGCCGATGCAGAACGTCGGCCTCATCATCGTCGACGAAGAGCACGAAGGCAGCTATCAGAGCGAGACCGTCCCGCGCTACGGCGCGCTGGAGGTCGCCGCCTATCGTGCGCGGCAGTTCGGCTGTCCTCTGCTTCTGGGCAGCGCGACGCCGTCGCTGCTCTCCTATTATCGGGCGCTGTCCGGCCGCTATACGTTACTCGAGCTGCCGCAGCGCGTGCAGAACCGTCCCCTGCCCCATGTGGAGATCATCGACATGCGGCAGGAGTTTCAGGCGGGCAACAACGGCATCTTCAGCGGCAAGCTCACACAGTATCTCGAAGAGTGTCTGCAAAAGGGCCAGCAGGCGATGCTGTTCATCAACCGGCGCGGGTATTCCACCTTCGTCTCCTGCCGAAACTGCGGATACGTCGTGCTCTGCGACGACTGCGACATCTCCATGACCTACCACAAGGGCGAAAACCGGCTGCGCTGCCATTTCTGCGGTTCGGTCAAGCCTTTGCCCGCTCAATGTCCTGCCTGCGGAAAGCCGTTCATCAAATACTTCGGCGTCGGCACCGAGCAGGTGGAAGAGCAGCTGCACAAGCTCTTTCCGGAGGCCGTTACCCTCCGCATGGATACGGACACCGTCCGTACCAAGGACGCGATGCAGCAGATGCTCGGCGCGTTTTCGCGCGGCGAGGCACAGTTCCTCGTCGGCACGCAGATGATCGCCAAGGGTCACGACTTTCCAAACGTGACGCTCGTCGGCGTGGTCGCCGCGGACGCGACGCTGCTCATTCCGGATTTTCGCAGCACGGAGCGCACCTTTCAGCTGCTCACGCAGGTGGCGGGCCGCGCCGGCCGGGACGAAACCCCGGGCAAGGTGGTCGTTCAGACCTATTCGCCCGCGCATCCGGCCATCCGCTACGCCAGAACCCACGACTACAAGAGCTTCTACGCCTATGAACTCGAACAGCGCAAGAAAGCCGTCTTTCCGCCGTTTTCGCTGTTTGTCCGCATTCTGTTTTCCTCGGACGACGAGGCCGCGCTCTCTGCCGGCGTCTCGACTTATGCCGAGCAGCTCCGGGCCGCGCTCTGCGAGCGCCTCGGCGAGGAGGGCGAGCGGGATATCCTGCTCTACAGTGCCTCTCCCGCGCCCATCAAGCGAAAACAGCGTGCTTATCGCTATCAGATACTGATCAAGTTGCTGCGCACGGCGCGCTTAAGCGACGCGATCCAAACGATTTATACGTTCGCCGCGGACCATAGAAGCGAACTCTTCGCCATGGTAGAGGTGAACCCACAGGATATGTTATGAAGAAAAAAGAGAAGAAGCCCCCGCAGGAGCGGACCGAACGCAAGAAGACAAACTGGAAGCTCGTTGGAGAACTCCTCCGCGGCTATCGCCGGTATATCCTCCTTGCGGTGGTCAGCGTCCTGATTGCAACGACGTTTTTATACGCCATCCCGTATGTGACGAGCTTCACGCTCGACTATGTCATTCAGGGCATCACAACCTCCACCCCCGCGTTTGTCCTCCGCCTTGCAGAATTGCTCGGCGGCCGGGACTATTTCGTGCGCAGTCTGTTCGTCTGCGGCGTGGCGCTCGTGTTCTTTACGGGGATGAACAGTCTCTTTACCTACACGCGCCGCAAGAGCATCGCGCTCGCGGCCGAGGGCGTTACCAAAGGGATGCGGGACCGGCTCTATCGCCACCTCGAGGATGTCCCATACGACTACCACAAGCACGCGAGCACGGGCGATCTCGTGCAGCGCTGCACCTCGGACGTGGACACCGTCCGCCGCTTCATCCAGCTGCAGCTGATGGAGATCGTGCGCACGCTCGTCATGTTCGGCGTCGCCGCCGTGGTCATGTTTTCCGTCAACGTGAAGATGACGCTGATTTCCATGGCGTTTCTTCCGCTGCTGACCGCAAGTTCTTTCGTCTACTTCCGGTATGTGCGAAAGTACTTCACCGCCTCGGACGAGGCGGAGGGCGCGCTGTCCACCATGCTGCAGGAAAACCTGACCGGCATGCGCGTCGTGCGCGCTTTTGGCCAGCAGAAGAGTGAAATCGAAAAATTCACGCGGCTGAACATGGCCTATCGCACCAAGACCTATAAGCTCATCCGGCTTCTGGGGTTCTACTGGGGCATGTCGGACAGCGTGGGTTATCTGCAGATTGCGCTCTCGCTCTGCATGGGCGTGCTCGCGGTCTACCAGGGGACGTTTACGCTCGGCAACGTCGCGCTGTTTACCACCTATGTCGCCATGCTCACCTGGCCGGTGCGCCAGCTCGGGCGCATCCTCGCGGATATGGGCAAGGCCGCCGTCTCCCTCGGCAGGCTGGACGAAATCCTCTCCGCCCCCGTGGAGCCGGAGCCGGGTCGCGCGCTCACGCCGGACCTGACCGGAGACATCGTCTTCGACAACGTCTGCTTTGGCTACGATCGCTATAACGACGTGCTCGACGGCGTCTCGTTTGCCGCAAAGCCCGGCCAGACCGTCGCCATCCTCGGCGCAACCGGTTCCGGCAAGACGAGCCTCGTGCAGCTGCTTCAGCGGCTGTATGTCCGTACGGCGGGCAGTATCACCATCGCGGGGACGGACGTCAACGACATCGAACACGGGCACCTTCGCCGCAACATCGGCATCGTGCTGCAGGAACCGTTTCTCTACTCGCGCACAATCATGGAAAACATCCGCATCTGCGCGCCGTGCTCCACGGAGGAAGAGGTGTTTTCCGCCGCGCGCACCGCAAGCGTGCACGAGGTAATCGAGTCGTTTGAAAAGGGTTACGACACGCTCGTGGGCGAGCGCGGCGTCACGCTCTCCGGCGGGCAGCAGCAGCGCGTCGCCATCGCGCGCACGCTGATGCAGAACGCGCCGATCCTGATCTTCGACGACTCCATGAGCGCCGTGGACTCGGAGACCGACGCGGCCATCCGCCGCTCGCTGCTCGCGCTGAACCAGAGCGGAATCACGTTTCTCATCTCGCATCGCATCACGACGCTGCGCGAGGCGGACAATATCCTCGTGCTCGAGGACGGACGCATCACCCAGCAGGGCACGCACGCGCAGCTGATCAAACAGGAAGGCCTGTATCGGCGCATCGCCGAAATTCAGGACGCCGTCTCGGAAGGAGGCGAAGCATAATGTATATCGAAGAACAGGATTTCGCAGCGAAAAAAATCGACTGGAACGTATGGAAGCGGCTGTACCGCTATGCGCTTCAGCACAAAAAGCTGTTTTTCACCGTCATCGGCGCGCTGGTCATCGTCGCGCTGTTCGACATCGCATACCCATTGTTCACCAGCTATGCCATCGACCACTTCGTCGTGCCGAAATCGCTTGTCGGCCTCGGCCGCTTCGCCGCGCTCTATGCGGCGGTCATCCTCCTGCAGGGCACGGGGGTGATTACGTTTATCACGTTCGCGGGAAAGCTCGAGATGGCGATTGCCTACAACATCCGTCAGGACGCGTTTCTGCGTCTGCAGGAACTGTCGTTTTCGTTCTATGACCGAACGGCGGTCGGCTATATCATGGCCCGCATGATGTCGGATATCTCGCGTCTTTCGGACATGGTCGCCTGGAGCCTTGTGGACGTGCTCTGGTCGCTTCTTTATGCGGTCGGCTGCATCATTACGATGTTCTCGCTCTCGTGGAAGCTCGCGCTGATCTCGCTTGCGGTGCTGCCGCTGCTTGCGTTCATCAGCATTCATCTGCAAAAGCTGATGCTCAAACACCAGCGCGAGGCGCGCAAGCTCAACTCCCGCATCACGGGCGCGTTCAACGAGGGCATCATGGGCGCCGTGACGACGAAGACGCTCGTGCGCGAGGAAGCGAATGCAGAGGAGTTCAACGAACTTACGGGCAAGATGAAGCAGGCGAGCATCAAGAGCGCGCTGGTTTCCGCATCGTTTTTCCCGATCATCATGTCGCTTGGCGCCATCGGCACCGGACTTGCGCTCACCCTCGGCGGGCAGGGCGTGCTGAATCCGGCCACGGCGTTTGTCGGCGCGGTGACGGCCGGCACGCTGGTCGCGTTCATCTCCTACAGCACGCAGCTCTTCGATCCGATCCAGCAACTGGCGAATATCCTCGCCGAAATGCTCGGCTCGCAGGCCTCGGCGGAACGCGTCATTACGCTGATGGATACGCAGCCGGATATCGCGGACAGCCCCGACATCCTCGAAAAGTACGGCGACATCATGACGCCGCACCCCGAACGATGGGAGCCGATCACCGGCGGCGTCTCCTTTGAGCACGTGACATTCCAGTATAAGAACGGCGAGCGCGTGCTGGACGACTTTTCTCTGGACGTGCGCGCCGGACAGACCATCGCGCTCGTCGGCGAAACAGGCGCGGGCAAGAGCACCATCGTCAACCTGCTCTGCCGCTTCTACGAGCCGACCGAAGGGTCCATCCGCATCGACGGCACGGACTACCGCGAGCGCTCCCAGCTCTGGCTGCAGAGCAACCTCGGCTACGTGCTGCAGACGCCGCACCTCTTCTCCGGCACCATCAAGGACAACATTCGCTTCGGCAGGCCGGAGGCGAGCGACGAGGACGTCATGGCGGCCGCGCGGCTCGTGCATGCCGAACCGTTCATCCTTGCGCAGGAAAGCGGCTACGATACCGAAATCGGCGAGAGCGGCGCGCGCCTCTCGACGGGGCAGAAACAGCTGCTTTCGTTCGCGCGCGTCGTGCTCAAGGACCCGCGCATCTTCGTTCTGGACGAAGCGACGAGCTCCATCGACACCGAGACCGAGCAGTTGATTCAAAATGCGATTACGCATATCCTCAAGGATCGCACGAGCTTTATCGTGGCCCACCGCCTCTCCACCATCCGCACAGCGGACCGCATTCTGGTCATCCGCGACGGAAAGATTCAGGAAAGCGGCACACATGAAGAGCTGCTCAACCAGCGCGGCTATTACTACGATCTCTACACGCAGCAGTTCTGCGAAGACCGCACGGCGGAATCCCTCGGCAGGACGGGAACGGAGAACGAACCCGCATGACGGTCAACTATTGGGCGCTGCTCATCGTCTGCCCGCTCGTGTTCGCGGCGAGCCTGCTCGACGCGGTCGCGGGCGGCGGCGGGCTGATTTCGCTGCCGGCCTATCTGCTGGCGGGGCTGCCGCCGCATAACGCGCTTGCGACCAACAAGCTCTCCAGCAGCATTGGCACCGTTGCCTCCACGGCGCGGTTTGTCAAAAACAAATGCGTGGACTGGCCGATGGCGATCCCTTCCGCGGCGCTCGCCGTGCTCGGCTCGATCGCGGGCGCGAACCTCGTGCTCGCCATTGAGGACGACGTGATCCGTCTGATCATGCTCATGCTGATTCCCGCGCTTGCGTTCGTCGTGCTGAAAAAGCGCGACCTCGACGAGGAATCCCTCCAGCCCGTAAGCCGAAAGCGGCAGTTTCTCATCGTCTGCCTCGCTGCGCTGTTTGTCGGCATGTACGACGGATTTTACGGCCCGGGCACGGGTACCTTCCTGCTGCTGGCATATACGCAGCTGGCGCGGCTGCCGCTGCGCCTTGCGGCCGGCAACGTGAAGGTCGCCAACCTCTCGAGCAACATCGGCAGCCTGAGCGTGTTTCTGCTCAACGGGCAGGCCATCGTGCCGATCGGGCTGATCGCGGCGGTCTTCGCGGTTTCCGGACATTTTCTCGGCGCCGGACTGCTGCTGAAAAACGGCGAAAAGATCGTCAAACCGTTTATCCTCGTCGTGCTCGGCCTGCTGTTTGTCCGGCTGATCTACGATCTCGTATTCGCCTGAACGGCGCGCAAAAAAACACCGCGCGGATATCCGCGCGGTGTTTTTTGTCGGTTTGATCAGCGGTAATACACGTTCATGGCGCCAAACGACACGTCTCCGATGACAATCAGCGTCTCGGAAGCGTCGCTGCTCGGTTCGCCGTTCATCTGGATGGACCCGAAGGATTTGTCGGACTTGACATACAGGCGGATCGATTTCGGAACGATCAGGTCAAACGCGCCGAAGGATACGTCCACCTCCAGCTTCGCGTTTTCGCTGACGCGCTTGACGCTGGTCAGATCGAGCTCGCTCTTGCCAAACGAAACATCCACATCCCCGCCGTTGAACTCCTCGACGGCCACCCTGCGGTTTTCTTCCGAAAACGAGCAGTCATAGTTGACGAATCCATTTTCTTCGCGGTATTCGCTGCGCTTGCGATGCTCGTCCTTAAAGTCGATTCCGCACCATTTGTGCCGATGTGGCACCAACGCCTCGAAAAGGATCGTAAGCCCCAGCAAAACGAGCAGCCCCGGCCAGATGACGCTCCAGGTCAGCACAAACTCTGTTGCGCCCAGGTTATAGAGCAGGAAGTAAAGGCCGAGTCCCGCGACCGCAAGGCTGAAAATCGAGAATCGTTTGACCATCCAGCTCACGCCGAGGCCGATGATCACCGCCGGCCACACGATGCCCCAGATGCCGAACGACACGACGCCGACGCGCTGCATCAGAAACGCGAGCCCCAGCACGATGACCAGCACCGCAAACCAGATGCCGTCCTTCTTGACGGTTTTCCCGCCGTCCCAGGACACGGAAAAGTTGCCCTTTCCATCCTGTTTGTCCTTTTGCGCGTCCACGATGACCACCTTCGGCTCGATGGGTTTCACCCCGAGCAGTTCGTCCGTCGTAACGCCGAGTTTTTCCGCCAGCAGCGGCAGAATGGAGATGTCCGGACAGGACACGTCGTTCTCCCATTTGCTGACAGCCTGCGCCGAAACCCCCATCAGTTCGGCGAGCTGTTCCTGTGTGTAGCCTTTTTCTTTTCGAAGCTGCATAATGCGCTTCCCCATGGTCTGTTGTTCCATATCAATGCCCTCTCTTTCATGCCCTTATTATTGCACAAACAAAAAAGCCCGTACATAGCCTGTTTTTCTAGTTTGAAATTTCTTCTAAACTGATAGTAGAGTTTCGCTCAACTCTAAATTTCGTCGCTCAACCCCAAATAGAATTTTACTCAACCGTCGCTTTTCTTTACAGCGTTGTTCATTTCTTGTACAATACCATTGGTTGAATAAGGAGGTTTTCCAATGGCACTCAGAACCATCCGCACGGACGACGATCCGTGCCTCTATAAAATCTGCAGACCGGTCGAAAAATTCGACGCGCGTCTTGCCGAACTCATCGACGACCTGTATGAAACCATGGACGCCGCGGACGGGGCGGGTCTTGCCGCGCCGCAGGTCGGCATTCTGCGCCGCGTCGTCGTCGTGGACGCGGGCGAAGGGCGCGTGGAGCTCGTGAACCCGACCATCAAGCTCGCGGAAGGATGCCAGGGCGGCTACGAAGGCTGTCTGTCGTTTCCCGGGCAGAGCGGGTATGTCGAGCGCGCGGACCATGTGATCGTGGAAGGTTACGACCGCCACGGCAAGAAGCACACCTATGATACGAACGGATTCTACGCCCGCGCCATGCAGCACGAGCTGGACCATCTCGACGGCGTGGTCTATCTGACCAAAAAGACCGAGCCGCCGGAAGGCTTTGACGAAGCGAACCATGAACAGGAGAACATGGGATGAAAATCGCCTTTCTCTGCACGCCGGAGTTCGCGCTGCCGTCGCTGGATATGCTCTTTCAGGGCGGGCACGAGCTGGCCGTTTTTACGCAGCCGGACCGCCCCGTCGGCCGTCACGCGACGCTCACGCCCCCGCCGACCAAGGCATACGCGCTGGAGCGCGGCATCCCCGTCTTCCAATTTGAAAAAATCCGCCTGCCGGAGGGCGTCGCCGCGCTGAAAGCATTCTCGCCGGAGCTCATGGTCACCGCCGCGTTCGGGCAGATCCTCTCCGCAGAAAATCTGGCGATTCCAAAATACGGCTGCATCAACGTGCACGGTTCGCTGCTGCCGAAATACCGCGGCGCGGCGCCGATCCAGTGGGCGATCATCGAAGGCGAAACCGAGACGGGCGTCACCACCATGATGACCGACGTCGGCATGGACACGGGAGACATCCTGCTGGCCGATCGCGTCGCCATCGGCGAGGACGAGACGGCGGGCGAGCTGTTTACGCGGCTCTCCGTGCTCGGCGCTCAGACGCTGAAGCAAACCATCGCCGTGCTGGAAGCGGGCGAGCTCGTCCGAACCCCGCAGGACGAATTGCAGGCGACAAGATACCCCATGCTCAAGAAGGAGCATGGCAAACTCGATTTTTCGCAGCCCGCAAAGTCCGTGCACGACCGCGTGCGCGGCACGAATCCTTGGCCGGGCGCCTACGCCCTGCTCGGCGGCGAAGTGCTGAAGATTCACAAAACGCGCCGCTCGGACCGGCCCGCCGCGTCGGAGCCCGCCGGGCTATTGACCGGAAACGCGAAATCCGGCCTGTATGTGCGCTGCGCCGACGAATGGCTGGAGATTCTGGAACTGCAGGCCACGGGCGGTAAACGCCTCGCTGCAAAAGACTATCTCGCAGGAAAAACGCTGGAAGGAAAGGTGCTCGTTTGAACGCACGCAGGCAGGCGCTCGAAGCGCTCTGCGACATCACCGACCGCGGAGCATACGCAAACCTCCGCGTCAAACAATTGACTTCGTCCCTGCAGGAGCGCGAGGCCAAGCTGGCCGCCGCGCTCGTTTACCATACACTCGACCATCTTCTGGCCATCGACTATTACCTGGCGCAGTTCGTCAAAGGCGCGCAGAAGCCCGTCATCCGCGGCATCCTGCGCCTCGGGGTCTGCGAGCTGCTGTTTCTCTCCACGCCCGCCCATGCAGCCGTTTCGGAGAGCGTCTCGCTCACGCGCGAGGTCGGAAAACCCGCGCTTGCCGGGTTCGTCAACGCCGTGCTTCGAAACATCGACCGCAGCAGGAATGCGCTTCCGCCGTTTCCGGCCGAACCGGTCAAGCGGCTCTCGATTCAATACAGCTATCCGGAATGGATCGTGTCCGAGTGGGTTTCGCGCTTCGGTGAAGCGGAGACGGAGGCAATCCTCTCCCGCCCGGCGTCGGCCATCGAGCTGCGCGCGCAGTATCCCTTTTCGCGGGACGAGCTGATCGCGTCGCTCCCTGTGCCCGCAACGGTCAATCGCTGGGACGAAAACTCGATTTCGATCGACAGCGGATTCGACTTCGCGTCCTCCCCACTCTTTCAGGAGGGCAAGTTTACCGTGATGGGCGAAAGCGCCATGCTCGCCTGCCGTGCGCTCGGCGACATGACGGGAAAGCGCGTGCTGGACGCCTGCGCCGCGCCCGGCGGCAAGAGCGCATATCTGGCGAGCCTGACGAAGAACGACGTCCGCCTGACCTGTTTTGAACTGCACGCGCACCGAAAGGAACTGCTCGACAAGACCCTGACGCGGCTGCACGTCGCGGCCGAAACGGTCGAGCGGGACGCGTCAAAATTCGATCCCGCTCTGGAATTTGCGTTCGACGGCGTGCTGATCGACGCGCCATGCAGCGGGCTCGGCCTGCTCGGCAACAAGCCGGACATCCGCTACAGCAAGACGGAAGCGGATATCGACGCGCTTGTTCAGATCCAGAAAAACATCCTCGAAACCTGCGCGCGGTATGTCAAACCCGGCGGCGTGCTCGTCTACGCAACGTGCACGATCTCCCGCCGTGAAAACGAGGATCAACTGGCGGCTTTTTTGCGCACGCACGACGGGTTTGCGCCGGAGCCCATGCCCCTTCCGATCGAAAACAACGGACAGCTGCAACTGCTGCCGCATCTGCACGGTACGGACGGGTTTTTCATTGCGCGCATGAGACGGCGCGCCGAATAGGTAAAGGAATCAACGATGTATCTTTCCGATTTGAACAAACAGCAGATCGAATCCCTGCTCCAGGAGCTCGGCGAGCCAAAATATCGCGCCGCGCAGGTCTGGGAATGGCTCAACAAGGGCGCACGC
>JAAYUE010000058.1 GCA_012517905.1 Clostridiales bacterium
ACGAAAAGGCGAACCGCGTCATCGCGAAAGCCCGCGCGTTCATCGACCGGAATTTCAACCGGGACCTGACGCTCGAGGAAGTTTCGCGAGAAGTGCACGTCAGCCCCTACTACTTCAGCAAGCTCTTTAAAGAGCAGACGGGCGACAACTTCATCAACTATCTCACGCTGCGCCGCATCGAGGCGGCCAAGCAGCTCCTCGCCGACGGCAGGCTCAACATCAAGAGCATCTGCGGCGAAATCGGCTACAACGACCCGAACTATTTTTCGCGCCTCTTCAAGCGCTTCGAGGGCGTCACGCCCACGGAATACCGCGATCAGGCGCTCAAGGGCGCGGGGGCGTAACGCCCCGCGTTCGATTCACACACCACGCAATTTGCGCAAGGAGGCGGGCGGATGAAACTGATATCGCTTCTCAGGCGGGCGCTTCTTTTGACAGCGGCGCTCGCACTCTTTCTGACGATTCCCGGCTGCGGCGACGGCGCGGCGGAAACGAAGAAGGAGCCCAGCGGCGAACAAAAGCCGCTCATCGGCATGTCCTTCGATTCGTTTCTGATCGAACGCTGGCAGCGGGACCGGGACGTATTCGTCTCCACCGCCAGCGAACTCGGCGCGGAGGTCAACGTGCAGATCGCCAACGGCGATCCGGAGGAGCAGATCTCCCAGATCGAATACTTCATCCAAAAGGGCGTGGACGCCATCGTCGTCGTCGCCGTGGACTGTTATGGCCTTGCGGGCATCGTGAAAAAAGCGCACGACGCGGGTATCTATGTGATCGCCTACGACCGGCTCGTCATGAACGCGGACGTCGATTTGTATATCTCCTTTGACAACGAGATGGTCGGCACCATGATGGCCGAGGCGCTCGTGGCAAATCTGCCGAGCGGCGGAAACATCCTCAGCATCGCCGGCTCGCCGACGGACCAGAACGTCGCGCAGGCGCAGCAGGGGTTCGACGCCGTGATCGAGCAGAGCAGTCTGCATGTCGTCCGGCAGGAATACGCCCCGAACTGGCTCGCCGAAACCGCCTACAACGTGGTCAACAAAGCGATTGCGGACGGACTGACCTTCGACGGCGTCCGCTGCGGCAACGACGATCTCGCCAGCCAGGCGTTTCTTGCGCTCTCCGAGCACCGGCTCGCCAGCGACGTCAAGCTCGTCGGACAGGACGCGGACCTAGCCGCCTGCCAGCGGATTGTGGAAGGCACGCAGCTCATGACCGTCTACAAACCGGTGGAGAAGCTCGCCAAGGAGGCCGCCGAGATCACCGTCCGCATGATCCGCGGCGAAAAGATCGAGGCCTCCACCACCATCTTCGACGAAACGTACAACGTCCCTTACGAAAAACTCTCCCCCATCATGGTGACGCGCGACAACATCGACGAAGTTATCATCGACGGCGGATTCCACCGCCGGGAGCAGGTCTACCTCAACATGGATTAACTGCGGCTTCACCACCTGCAACCGTTTTTGCGCATGCGCCCGGGCCTTTCGCCCGGGCTTTTTTTGTGTTGTTAGCACTTTTTTGCAGTGCAGGATATTTTTGTCATGATTTTTACATGGAGACGCAAAATTTTACAGGTTCTGAACAAAGCGTTAAAAAATAAGCCAATTTTAAGCAGAATTTCACGGATATGTCCTATTTATGATTGCAAAACGCTGTGTTAGCTTGTAGATACAGCCAGGTAGGCACATCAAACACATCACATCTTAAGGAGGAGAAACCAACACATGAAGAAACTCATCAGCGTACTTTTAGTCGTCGCATTGCTGTTTTCCATGGCGGCATGCGCAGGCGGCACGAGCGCCAAGAACGACAAGTTCGTCGGCATCTCGATGCCCACCCAGGACCTGCAGCGCTGGAACCAGGACGGCGCGAACATGAAGGAAAAGTTCGAGGCAGCCGGCTACAAGGTAGACCTGCAGTATGCCAACAACGAAGTCAACACCCAGGTGAGCCAGATTGAAAACATGATCTCCGCGGGCGTGAAGGTCCTCGTCATCGCCGCCATCGACGGCAAGACGCTGACCCAGGTGCTCGGCACGGCGAAGGACGCGAAGATCGTCGTCATCGCCTACGACCGTCTGATCATGGACACCGACGCCGTCAGCTACTACTGCACGTTTGACAACTACATGGTCGGCACCATCCAGGGCCAGTACATCAAGGATCAGCTCAAGCTCGACGATGGCGGCAGCTACAACATCGAGATCACCGCGGGCGACCCGGCGGACAACAACGCCCTCTACTTCTATCAGGGCGCAATCGACGTCCTCCAGCCGTACATCGACAGCGGCGTTCTGACGGTCCCCTCTGGCCAGGTCAAGTTTGAAGAAGTCGCCACCCCCGCGTGGAGCACCGAGACCTCGCAGGCCCGCATGGAAGCCATCCTCGCGTCCTTCTATGCCGACGGCACGCAGCTCGACGCCTGCCTCTGCTCGAACGACTCCACCGCCAAGGGCGTAACGAACGCTCTGGCCAGCTCCTACACCGGCATGTATCCGATCGTCACCGGTCAGGATTGCGACGTCGCCAACACGAAGGACATCATCGCGGGCAAGCAGTCCATGTCCATCTTCAAGGACACCCGTACGCTCGCGGCGCAGACCGTCCAGATGGTCAGCGACATCCTCGCCGGCAAGACCCCCGAGGTCAACGACACGAAGTCCTACGACAACGGCACGGGCATCATCCCGACCTACCTCTGCGCGCCGGTGTTTGCGGACATCAATAACTACAAAGAGCTGCTGATCGATTC
Organism: Clostridiales bacterium; assembly: GCA_012517905.1. Lineage (GTDB taxonomy): Bacteria > Bacillota > Clostridia > Christensenellales > CAG-138 > UBA7703. The sequence continues at coordinate 2,759 of JAAYUE010000058.1, forward strand.
CGGTTACTACAAAGCGGAAGAGCTTCAGTAATGCAGCATCGGTAACATTCGGTTGATACCGGTCGAAGGGCGGGCGGTCTCCCGCCCGCCCTTCGCCAATCCCTCCCCTCGCTCTCCCCTGTCGGGATTTCGGTGCGTCAGGCAGCGCGCTCTGCCGCAGCGAAATCTTTGCAGGCCGCCGTCCGCGGCAGACAGGCCGCATCCCGCAACACGCATCTTGGAGGAACGCTATGTCGGATCACATACTCGAAATGAGGCATATCACAAAGGAATTCCCCGGCGTCAAAGCGCTGGACGACGTGAGCCTGGAGGTTCGCCGCGGCGAGATCCACGCGCTGGTCGGCGAAAACGGCGCGGGCAAGTCCACGCTCATGAACGTGCTCTCCGGCATCTATCCGCATGGCAGCTATGAAGGCGAAATCGTCTACAACGGCAAACCCTGCCGCTTTTCCACCATCCGCGACAGCGAAAAGAGCGGCATCGTCATCATTCATCAGGAGTTGGCGCTGGTGCCGTTTCTCTCCATCGCCGAAAACATGTTTCTCGGCAACGAACGCGGCAGCGCGCTGAACATCAACTGGAACGAAACCTACGCCAAGGCGGACGAGCTTTTGCAGGTCGTCGGCCTGCACGAATCATCGCACACGCTGATCAAGGACATCAGCGTCGGCAAACAGCAGCTTGTCGAGATCGCCAAGGCGCTGTCCAAAAACGTCCAACTGCTCATCCTGGACGAGCCAACCGCCTCGCTCAACGAGAGCGACTCGATGAAGCTGCTCAACCTGCTCAAAGAATTCAAGAAAAAGGGCGTCACGTCCATCATCATTTCGCACAAACTCAACGAAATCGCCTATGTTGCGGACCAGATCACCATCATCCGCGACGGCTCCGTCATCGAAACGCTGGATATGGCGCAGACCGCCGTGGACGAAGGGCGCATCATCCGCGGCATGGTCGGCCGCGAGCTCACAAACCGCTTTCCCAGGCGCGAACACCATGTTTCGGACGAGGTCGTGCTCGAGGTGGAGCACTGGTCCGTGCAGCATGCGCTCTATTCCGACCGGACGGTGGTGGACGACGTTTCGTTCATCCTGAAAAAAGGCGAGGTTGTCGGCATCGCCGGACTGATGGGCGCCGGGCGGACCGAGCTTGCCATGAGCATCTTCGGCAGGAGCTACGGCAACGACATCCGCGGCACGCTCAAAATCCACGGCAAGGAAGTCGTGCTCAACAGCGAGCGGGACGCCATCCGGCACGGCCTTGCGTATGTCACGGAAGACCGGAAGGGAAACGGCCTCATCCTGAGCAATCCCATCCGCGTCAACACCTCGCTTGCGCGGCTGGACAAGGTGAGCCGCCATCGCGTCATCGATCTGGATCTTGAGCATAACCTCGCCGTCGATATGAAGGACAAACTCGGCATCAAATGCCCGACGGTCGAGCAGATCGTCGGAAACCTCTCCGGCGGAAACCAGCAGAAGGTGCTGCTCGCCAAGTGGATGTTTGCCGAGCCGGACATCATGATCCTCGACGAACCGACGCGCGGCATCGACGTCGGGGCCAAATACGAAATCTACTGCATCATCAACGATCTCGTCGCAGCGGGCAAGTCCGTGATCATGATCTCTTCGGAGATGCCGGAGGTGCTTGGCATGTGCGACCGCATCTACGTCATGAGCGAGGGAAAGATCGTCGGCGAGATGAATGCCGATAGCGCCACGCAGGAGCGCATCATGTCCAGCATACTCAGCGTAAACAAAGGAGCATAAGCCATGAGCAGCAAAAACGCAGACCTCTGGGAAAAGACAAAATCCTTCCTTCTGAAAAACACGATGGTCATCGCCCTCGTGCTGGTGTACCTGTTTTTCATCATCAAGTCGGAAGGACGCATGTTCCTGCCGCAGAATATCAACAACCTGATCATGCAGAACTCCTACGTGGTCATCCTCGCGGTCGGCATGCTGCTCTGCATCCTGACCGGCGGCAACATCGACCTTTCGGTCGGCGCTTCCGTCTGCCTCGTCGGCGCCATCGCGGGCGTGCTCATGGTCAACCTCGGCTGGAATATCTATCTCTCCATGGTCGTCTGCCTGCTCATCGGCGTCGCAATCGGCGTCTGGCAAGGGTTCTGGATCGCCTACGTACGCGTCCCGCCGTTCATCGTCACCCTCGCGGGCATGCTGCTCTTCCGAGGCTTGGCGCAGGCCATCCTCGGCGGCCTCACGATCTCCGGCTTTTCGGAAGACTTCCTCTCCATCTTCAACAACTACGTCAACATTCCCGCGCTCGACAGCGGCGCCGTGAAATACTCCAGCATCATCTTCGGCGTGCTCTGCTGCCTCGTATATATCGTCGCAACGGTTCTGACGAACATGAACAAGAAGCGCAAAGGATACACGGCCGAGCGGCCCGCTTCGCTCTACACGAAGATCGTGATCATCTGCGTCATCGTGATGCTTTTGATGTATAAGCTCTCGCTTTACAAAGGCATTCCGTTCATCCTGCTCTGGCTCATCGGAATCGTCGCCATCTACACCTACATCACGGCAAAGACGACGTTCGGCCGCCACTTCTACGCTCTCGGCGGAAACGAGAAGGCGACGAAGCTCTCCGGCATCAACACCAACCGCATCTACTTCTCGGCATACGTCAACGTCTCCTTCCTCAGCGCGCTTGCGGCGCTGGTCGTCGCCGCGCGTTTCACCTCGGCAAACCCTGCCGCGGGCACAAACTATGAGCTCGACGCCATCGGCTCCTGCTTCATCGGCGGCGCGTCCGCATACGGCGGCATCGGCAAGGTCAGCGGCGCGGTCATCGGCGCGGTGCTCATGGGCGTATTGAACCTTGGCATGAACATCATCGGCGTGGACTCCAACTTCCAGAAGGTCGTCAAAGGTCTCGTGCTGCTCGTCGCGGTCATCTTCGACGTCGTCTCCAAGCGCCGCGCGGTCAAATCCATCGCGTAACACCCGCCGGCGGATAACCCCGGCAAGGAATCATCGGAACCCCATCAAAGGAGCGAACAAGGCAATGGCATATTTTGAGCAGATCGGAACCGTGCAGTACGAAGGCCCCGGGAGCAAAAACGCGTTTGCGTTCAAGTATTACAATCCAAACGAGATCATCGCCGGAAAAGCGATGAAGGACCATCTGCGTTTTTCGATGAGCTGGTGGCATACGTTTACCTTTCGCGGCACGGACCCCTTCGGCGACGTGACCATTTTCCGTCCCTGGGACGAGGCGGAAGACGACATCGAGCGTGCGAAAGCGCGCGTCCACGCGGCGTTCGAGTTCATGGAGAAGATGCAGATCGGGTATTTCTGCTTTCACGATGCGGATATCGCCCCGCGGCAGCAAAACCTGCTCGAAACCAACCGCGTGCTGGACGAAATCGTCTCCGTCATCCGGCAGGAGATGGACCGCACGGGCATCCGGTGCCTCTGGGGCACGTCCAACTGCTTTGGGGATCATAAGTTTGTCCACGGTGCGGCGACCTCCCCCAACGCCAGCGTGTTCGCCTATACCGCCGCGCAGATCAAGAAAGCGATCGAAATCACGCAGACGCTCGGCGGGGAAAACTACGTCTTCTGGGGCGGGCGCGAAGGCTACGAAACCCTGCTCAACACGGACACCTCGCTGGAGCTGGACAACCTCGCAAGGCTTCTGCAGATGGCGGTGGACTACGCAAAGAAGATCGGCTTCACCGGCCAGCTTCTCATCGAGCCCAAGCCGAAGGAGCCTACGAAGCACCAGTACGACTTTGACACGGCGAGCGTGCTCTCGTTTCTGCGTAAGTATCAACTCGAACCGTATTTCAAGATGAACATCGAGGCCAACCACGCCACGCTCGCGGCGCATACCTTCCAGCACGAGCTGAACACCGCGCGCGTCAACGGCGTATTCGGCAGCGTGGACGCAAACACCGGCGATCCCATGCTCGGCTGGGACACCGACCAGTTCCCGACCAATGTGTACGACACGACGCTGGCCATGTATGAGGTTCTGCTCGCGGGCGGATTCACGAGCGGCGGGCTGAATTTCGACGCGAGAGTGCGCCGCGGTTCCTTTCAGGAGGACGATCTGTTTCTTGCCTATATCGCGGGCATGGATACGTTTGCTAAAGGCCTGCGCGTCGCCTCGCGCCTGCTCGAGGACAGCGTGTTCGAGCGCTTCAAAGCCAAGCGCTACGAAAGCTATAACGAAGGCATCGGCAAGGACATCGTCGGCGGGCGGGTGGGCTTCTCCGAACTGGAAGCCTACGCGCTGATCCACGGGGTCACGTCCAACGCCTCCGGACGGCAGGAGTACCTCGAATCGCTTCTGAATCAATATATCCTCGAAGGCTGATTCCTTCCTGTTCCGGCGGAGCCCATCAAAGCTCCGCCGCCGCACTCTTACCCCCTTCGCGTCCGCGTTCCCAAGCCGCGCGCCGCGCGCCGTTTGTCCGCTTGCCGCATCCTCTGCGCGGCTGGGGTATTGCGGCGGCCCGCGCCGCCGGGACGGAACCGCATCGCTGCGATGCGACGTCCCGGTTCAACGCTTTCGGAGCGCAAACGCGAATCGACTCGCTTGCCCGCAGGCGCCGCATCCGGGCAATGCGGCATCCCTGGCCGGCAGGCGCGGCAGTCATCCTTCTCATCCTCTCTCCTCGAGTCGTCCCCGCTCGTTCAGTCTTTCGCGCCGTCTGTTGTCGCGGCGCGTCGGAGCACTGATCAGGCGGGGGCGATTCCCTTTTCGTCCAAAGCGCAACGCTTGACGAACAGCCCAAAACCCGGTACGATTTTCCTGATCGGTCCCACCGGATCGGCAGAAGGGCAAAGGATGGTGACAACGATGGGACAGGCGCTTGCCTACGCTTCCGCGGGCACGGGCTTCACGTTTCTGATGACCACGCTCGGCGCGGCGATGGTGTTTTTCTTTCACAAGCAGATGAGCGGCAAGGAGCAGAAGGTGTTTCTCGGCTTCGCCGCGGGCGTCATGATCGCGGCCTCCGTTTGGAGCCTTCTGATCCCCGCGATCGAGGAGGCCGAAGCAAACGGCCATATCGGCTGGATTCCGGCGGCGGGCGGATTCCTGCTCGGCATCGGGTTTCTGCTTGGGCTCGACCTGTTGATTCCACCCCTGCATCCGGGTGCTAAAAACGCGGAGGGGCCCTCCACGTCCATGAAGCGCACGTCCCTGCTCGTGATGGCGGTGACGCTGCACAACATCCCCGAGGGGATGGCGGTCGGCCTTGCGTTTGCGCTGGCCGCGCAACACGGCGCCTCGTCCCCGGAGGCCTACGCAGCGGCGCTCGCGCTCGCGCTCGGCATCGGCATTCAAAACTTTCCCGAAGGCGCGGCCATCTCCCTGCCGCTGCGGCAGGAGGGCATGGGCGTCGGCAAATCGTTCGTCAGCGGCATGCTCAGCGGCATCGTAGAGCCGATCTTCGGCATCCTGACCGTGCTCGTCTCGGCGTTCATCGCGCCGTATATGCCATGGATGCTCTCCTTTGCGGCGGGCGCCATGATGTATGTGGTCGTGGAGGAACTCATTCCGGAGGCGCATCTCGGCGAGCACTCCAACATCGGTACGCTCGGCGTGATGGGCGGGTTTTTGATCATGATGGTTCTCGACGTAGCGCTGGGATAAGGCGGTTTCGCTTTCCATACGCAAACGCAGGTCCGGTCCGGATGTCGCTTTGGCATCGGGGCCGGCCTGCTTTTTTGTCGCCTTAACAAAAGTGCAGTCGCTTGATTTTTGGTGTTTTCTGCATTATTGTTAATAGTACTAACAAGTTTGCGAGGAGTAGCATGGCTGTCACAAGAAAACCCGAATGGCTCAGAAAAAAAATCGACCCCATCGCGGAAGCGAAGATGACCGCGTTGCTTCGCTCGCTCGAGCTCCATACCGTCTGCGAAGGCGCAAACTGCCCGAACCGCAGCGAGTGCTTTATCAGCCGGACCGCAACGTTCATGATCCTTGGCGACACGTGCACGCGGGGCTGCCGCTACTGCGCGGTTACCAAAGGATCTCCGCAGCCGCTCGATCCCGACGAACCTCGGCATATCGCCGAGGCGGCAAGCACGCTCGGGCTGAAACACATCGTCGTCACCAGCGTCACGCGGGACGACCTGCCGGACGGAGGCGCGGCGCATTTTGCGCGCACCGTAGAAGCGCTCCACAACCGTCTGCCCGACAGCACTGTCGAGGTGTTGATCCCCGATTTTCTCGGCGACGCCGCCGCGCTGCAGAGAGTGATAGATTCGCGTCCGGACATCATCAACCACAACGTCGAAACGATCCCCTCCCTCTATTCCGCCATCCGTCCGCAGGCGGACTATGCCCGCTCCCTTACGGTATTACGCCGCGTAAAGCAGGCGGGCGTCCTCAGCAAAACGGGGTTTATGGTGGGTCTTGGCGAGACGCATGCGCAAGTGCTTGCGCTGATGGACGACCTCGTCGCCGTCGGGTGCGATATGCTTACCATCGGCCAGTACCTGCAGCCAAGCAAGCATCATGTCCCCGTCGAGGAATTCATCACTCCGCAGCAATTTGAAGAATATAAGGCTGCCGCGCTTGAAAAAGGCATTCGCTCCGTCGCGAGCGGCCCCTTTGTCCGCAGCTCGTATCACGCCGCCGAGGCGATGAAAGAGATGGTGAACCACGTATGATTTATCTCACGCCGCCTTCACCGGACGCGCTGCCCGGCGATTTGCCTGCCTGGGACAGCACCGACGCGAATTTCAATTTCGCGCTGGAAAAATACGCGATCGAGGAGCTGGATATCGGCCCTTCCTATTTTCTTTTCTGGCGCACGACGCCTACGCTGATGATCGGCCGATACCAGAATACGCTTTCCGAGATCAATATGCCCTACGCAAAGGAGCATTCGATCAACATCGTACGCCGCATTACGGGCGGCGGCACCATATACACCGACCTGAACGGCTGGCAGTTTTCCTTTATTGTCCGCCATCCCAGCGAGCAGAGAATCGAGTTTTCCTACTTCACCAAGCCGATCCTCGAGGCGCTGCATGCGCTCGGCGTGGAGGCGTCGTACTCCGGCCGAAACGACCTGATCATCGACGGGAAGAAATTTTCAGGAAACGCGCAGTATGTCCGGCGGGACGTCGTGCTGCATCACGGCTCTCTGCTGTTCGACACCGATCTGGAAGCGCTCGTGCGCGCGCTCAGCGTGGACGACGAAAAGATTGTCTCCAAGGGGATTCAGTCTGTGCGTCAGCGCGTGACCAATATTGCGGATTACTTGCCCGAAAAGATATCCAGCCTCGCATTTCGGGATGTGATGCTCTCCTATCTACTACGCGATATGGAGACCTATGTCCTGACGGAGCAGGATATTCGCCGTATCGTCGATCTCCGCAAATCGATTTTCGACCGCTGGGAATGGAACTTTGGAAACGATCCGAAGTTCAACGTCACGCACGAAGGCCGCTTTGCGGGCGGCAAACTCACGGCGCGTGTTTTCGTGGAAAACGGCGGCATCAGCGACATCCGCTTTTATGGGGATTTCTTTGCCCGGGAAGGGTTGGAGCAGCTGCAAGCCGCGCTGAGAGGCTGCCGCTATGAGCCGGATGCCGTCCGCGCCGCGCTCGTCGCGGCCAACGCGCAGTATTTCTTCTATCAGATCACGCTGGACGAGCTGTTCTCCTGCATCATATAGCAGGTGCGCCTTTGGGCGGTTCGAATTTCACTTCCACAAAAAAACAGGCGCCGTCGGAAGCGACGGCGCCTGTTTGTATCCGGTCTGTTTTATGAGATCTTGCAAAGCGCTTTGGCAATCTTTGCGGCCACGCGGGCGTTGTTGTATGCCAGCTGTACGTTGGAGGCAAAGGACACACCCTTGGTCAGTTCCTTGATCTTGGCCAGCAGAAACGGCGTGATGTCCTTGCCGCGCACGCCCTTTTCGTCCGCTTCCTGCTGCGCCCGGTCGATCACGCCCTCCATATAGTCGAAGTCCAGCGCGTATTCTTCCGGAATCGGATTGCCGATGAGCACGCCGCCCTCGAGGCCGAGGTCCCACTTCGTCTTGAGGATGGAGGCGATCTCCTCCTCGTCCTTTGCCGCATAATCGACGCCATAGCCGCTCTTGCGGCAGTAAAACGCCGGAAAATCCGCCGTTGCGTTGCCGAGCACCGGCACGCCCATGGTCTCGAGATATTCGAGCGTGCGCCCGATGTCGAGGATCTGCTTGGCGCCCGCGCAGACCACCGCGACGGGCGTCTGCCTAAGCTCCTGCAGGTCGGCGGAGACGTCCATGGTCACCTCGCCGTGGCGGTGCACGCCGCCGATGCCGCCGGTGGCAAACACCTTTACGCCCGCCATCGCCGCGCAGATCATCGTTGTGGCGACGGTGGTCGCGCCGGTCTTTCCGACCGCGAGATACGTCGCCATATCGCGGCGGCTCACCTTGCCGACGTTTTCGGCGCGGCACATGACCTCCAGTTCGGCCGGGCTGAGGCCGACCTTGATGCGGCCGCCGATCAGCGCCGTCGTCGCGGGCACCGCGCCTTCCGCGCGCACCACCTTTTCCACCTCCGCGGCGAAATCCACGTTTTCGGGGTAAGGCATGCCGTGGCTTAAAATCGTGCTCTCAAGCGCGACAACGGGCCCGTTGCGGTCCAGCGCGTCCTGAATTTCCGGCAGAACATCCAGATACTGCTTCATCTGCATCGGTTTGATTCGCTCCTTTCGCGTGCAGGCATTCATATCCTGTATCGTTTCAAATTCTCCTTTACGAGCGCGTCGCTCATATCGGGGTTGATCGTCGTCATACTCTGTATCGCCGTGATGCCGGAGGCCAGCGCGTAGTCCAGCATCGCCTCCACCGGCTGGCGGTCCACCAGCGCGTGGGTAAAGCCCGCCATAAACGCGTCTCCCGCGCCGGTCGCGTTCACCATGCTTTCCACGGGCCGCAGCGCACGAAACAGGCGGTTTCCCGCTGCGTCCGCATAGTAGCAGCCCTTTTCCCCGCGGCTGACGGCGACGCGCTTTGTGCCGCGCCTGAGCAGCGCCTCGCAAGCGCGCTCGATCTGCGTCTCCGTCTCGGTCGGCAGGCCGGAAAGGATGCTCAGCTCCATCTCGTTGGGCTTGACGCCGGAAAACTTGCCGACGATGGGCTCCATCTGCCGCGCATACGCCGTGGATACGGGGTCGATCAGCACGGGTGTATCCCCCGCCGCAGCGGAGACGAGATGGTCGAGCAGGCCGATCGGCAGGCAGGCGTCGCAGACGATCGCGTCCGCGCTTTGCAGCAGCGTGCGGTTTGCATCCAGGTAAGCCGGCGGCATGTCCTCGATGATGCGCATGTCCGACATGCCGAGCAGCATATCTCCCCGCTCGTCCAGAATGGCGATGTAGCTCGAGGACGCCATGCCTTTTTTCAGGCGCAGATGCGACATGTCGATGCCCGCCGCCTCGCTGTCGCGCACGATCTTTTCGCCGTAGAGGTCGTCGCTTACGGCCGAAAGCAGCAGCGCCGAGACGCCCTGCCGCACGAGATTTTCGAGGATGTTGCGCGTCACGCCGCCGACGGAGGTCGCCATATAACCCGGGTTCGAATCCCGCATGACGACGGCTTTCCGGCTGCGGCCGTGCACGTCCACGTTGGCCGCGCCGACGCCGGCAACGGTGCGTTTTGCTGTTTCGCTCATCCGGCCGTATCCCCCGAGGTGTGATTTCTTCGGTTCGCCGCGCGGCGTTTCCCCGTCCGGCGCCGTTGCCGGAGGACCATGCCGCAGATATCAGTATACTCGCACGCGTGTCTGTTTTCAAGCGCGCGGAAGCCATTGGAGCGTTGCGGCAAAGCATCACAATCGTGTCCGAATTCTGTAAAATTCAGCACAACTCTCGCCGAAGCGGTTGCGTTTTGCCCGCCTGTCGTTTAGAATAGACGCAATTGTGCCGCGCCGACGCAAGGCGCGCCGAACGATACGGGAGACCTCATGGGAGCCTTTGACGGATATTACTTATATTGTGATCTCGACGGAACGCTGTTTGACGACGAAAAACGCGTCTCGCCGGAAAATCGCGCCGCGATTCTCTCTTTCATCGAGGAGGGCGGGCGTTTCGGCGTCGCCACCGGACGCGTGCCGTCCATCATCGGCGCAATCGAATCCTCCCTGCCGGTCAACGCCCCGTGCATCCTCGCCAACGGCGCGGGTCTTTACGACCTGGTCGAAAAAACATTCCTCGCCGTCCATCCCGTCGATCCGGTTCGGACCGAACGCGTCACCTCGCGCGCGGTGGAGCTGCTGCCCGATACCTGCCCGCAGATTTTCAACACGCTTGGCATCTACGAGCTCAACCCCAACCAACGCGACGACCCGCAGACCGTCATTGAACGCATGCAAACCATCCACACGTCGATCGAGCGCGTTCCGCAGCCGTTTCTCAAGTTTCTGCTCGCGCATGAATCAAACAGGCTGAATGCGCTTCAGGCCGCATTATTTCAGGAGGGTTTATTCGAAGGCTTCTCCGTTTTCCGCTCCTCGGACGCATACCTGGAATTCGTCGCCGAGGGCGTCAATAAGGGCGCCGCGCTTGCGGACGTGCGCGCGCGCTGCGGCGACGTACGCAAGATTCTCGCCATCGGGGACTACAACAACGATCTCGAGATAGTCGCGCTTGCCGACATCGGCGGCGCGCCCGCCAACGCGATCGACGAGGTCAGGGCCGTGGCGGACATCGTGCTTTCGGCGGACAACAACAATAGCTGTGTCGCCCGCTTTCTGGAAGCCGCTCTCGGATAATCTCCCGTTTCCTGCACGCAAACGCAAAAGAACCGCCGCGGGTCTGCGGCGGTCTTTATTATGAGCTTTGTTATTCGTAATACTGCTGCCTGCGCTTCTTTGCGCGCGCGCGGCGTTTGCGTTCATAGCGCCGCTTCCGCTCGGAGATGATGAAGACGACCACCAGCGCCACGAGCAGCACCACGAGCAGGATGAACGTGAGCGTGAGCGTGTCCGCCGTGCTCCAGTCCTTGCGCCCCTTGTCGATCAGCGGCGTGCTATCCGGCGAAGAGGTGACCGACGCCGTTTCGCTCGGCTGCACCGCAGAGACCTCCAGCACCTTCTCCACCGCAAAATCCGCCACCAGCGGCGCGGTGCAGACGGTTTCGTCTCCGATCCTGTATTCGACCGTGCCCATGCTCTGTCCCGCGATGATCGGCGCCTGCGCGTCGGTCGTCAGCACGACGTTTGCGGTGATCGAGCCTGCGTTTGCCTTGATGTTTGCAATCTTGTCTGAAAACGCGCGGATGCTCACATCGTCGAGCAGCGCAGTCATGGTCAGCTGGCCGTCGACCAGATCGTCCGCGTTTGCGTTGACAACGCCTGTGGAAAAGCTCTTCTGCAGACCCAGTTCGTTCGCCGTGACGGATTGATACTCGTTTGCAAAGACGTATTCAAAGATGCCCGCGGCGTTCAGAAAGCGCGCGAGATTCGTCGTGACCGTATCCCCGTTGTAGAGATCCGCCTTGTCGCCGAACATGGCGATGATCACGCGCGCGCCGTCTTTTTCGGCGGCGGCGACGAGGCACTTGCCCGCGGTGTCGGTGTCCCCGGTCTTTCCGGCGATGGCGTAGGGATAGACCGTGTTTACCGGATCGGTCGCAACCGCGTTGAGCAGCCGGTCCGTGTTCACGAGCACCAGCTCGGTCGTGCGCACGCTGTTGGCGGGCACGGTGTAGGTCTTGGTTTCCGCTATCTGAACGAAGGCCTCGTTCTTCAGCGCATAAGCCATGAGCTTGGCCATATCGCGCGCGGTGGTGTAGTGGTTGTCGTTCTGCACGCCGTGCGGATTCGAAAAATGCGTGCCCGTCATGCCGATTTCGGCGGCTTTCTGATTCATCAGCGTGACAAACCCATCCACGGAACCGGCGACGTGTTTGGCAATCGCTTCGCCCGCGTCGTTGCCGGAGACGAGCATGAGTCCGTACACAAGATCCCGCAGCGTCAGCGTTTCGCCGGGCTGGATGCCCATGAGCGAGGAATACTTGGTAAACTTGATGGTCGTGCCGAGGACCTCTTCGCCGACCATGAACTCATCGTCGAGATTGCCGTTTTCCAGCGCGACGATCGTGGTCATGATCTTCGTCGTGCTTGCGGGATAGACCTTCTGGTCCGCATCGCGTTCAAAAAACACCACGCTCGGATCGTCGCCGTCCACAACGATGATATTCGGCGTAGGAATCGAGTCGTAATCATAGTCCGCCAGAGCGGCCGCCGGCGTCAACAGAATCGCCAGAACCAGCAAAACGCCAAGGAATCGTTTCATCCCAATCTCCCGTAAATCATGATCATCGATTTGCAGTATAGCAAACTAGGCCCCCCTTTGGTAGGGGTTTTTGTCTTTTGTGATTGATTGTTAACATTCCGGCGGGTATACTGAAATGAGCGGTCGGCACAGTCGGCCCGCCGCTGTTTCCGGATCGTTTTCACGAACCCAACTCAAAAAAGGAGCGAACTAATCATGATAAAACAGTTTCGTTGCCCCGTCTGCGGGTATGTGCATCTCGGCGACGCCGCGCCTGAATTCTGCCCCGTCTGCAAAGCGCCGGGCGCGTCGTTTGTCGAACTGAAGGACGAGGTCAGGCAATACGCCGCGGAGCACGTCGTCGGCATCGCCGCGGGCGTCGACGCGGAGGTGCTGGAAGGCCTGAAGATGAACTTCTCCGGCGAATGCACCGAGGTCGGCATGTATCTCGCCATGGCGCGCGTGGCCGACCGTGAGGGGTATCCCGAGATCGCTGAGGCGTTTAAGCGCTATGCATTTGAGGAGGCGGACCATGCCTCGCGCTTTGCCGAGCTGCTCGGCGACGTCATCACGACCTCGACCAAGCGGAATCTCGAGCTGCGCGCGGCCGCGGAATACGGCGCGTGCGACGGCAAGACACAGCTGGCCAAGCGCGCCAAGGAGCTTAATCTCGACGCGATTCACGACACCGTGCATGAGATGGCCCGCGACGAGGCACGCCACGGAAAAGGATTTGAAGGACTGCTCAGGAGGTATTTTTCATGAAAGCGCTCAACACTTATCTCGACCACACGCTATTGAAGGCGGACGCGACGGCGGCTGACATCCTCGCCGTCACCACGGAAGCAAAGCAGTATCACACCGCCAGCGTCTGCGTTAACTCCTGCTATGCATCGCTCGTTGCGCGCGAACTTACGGACAGCGGGGTTAAGACCTGCGTGGTCGTCGGCTTTCCGCTCGGCGCCATGTCCAGCGGGTCAAAGGCGCTCGAGGCGGCTCTTGCCGTCCGCGACGGCGCGGAAGAGATCGACATGGTCATGCATATCGGCGCCGCAAAAGCGGGCGACTGGGCTTCGGTTCAGGCGGATATCGCCGCCGTCGTGATAGCGGCAAAGCCCGCCATAGTCAAGGTCATCATCGAAACCTGTCTGCTCACGGACAACGAAAAGGTCCAAGCTTGTCTTGCCGCCAAGGCGGCAGGCGCGGCGTTTGTGAAAACCTCCACCGGTTTTTCCACCGGCGGCGCGACGGTCGAGGACATCGCGCTCATGCGCAAAACCGTCGGCGCGGACATGGGCGTCAAGGCCAGCGGCGGCGTTCGCTCGCGCGAGCAGGCGCTCGCGATGATCGAGGCCGGGGCAAGCCGGATCGGCTGCAGCTCGACGAAAAAAATCATGGAATGAGCTCATTCACCTTGTTCATAATTTACAGTCTTTAAGCGTACCAAAATTGGGAGCCGAGCGCCAAAAACAGGCGTTTCGGCTCCTGTTTTTATGTTTTTCCCCCACTTTTCGTGTTTTAGCTGTGAAAGGATTAACAATTTATCCATAGATTCTTCACAATAACCTCGATCATTCACCCCCGTATGCTATGGTACACTATAGACGTATCCGAATGGGGATTTTTCGGCGTACGCCGGGCTTTGTTGCCGCGTACGCCCGGCGCCTTGCATTTACAGGCGAAACCGCCCCTGTCTGTCGGACACGACGGCGAGCAACACGTATTGACTGAGCCGATTCTCAAACGAGGAGCGTGAAACACATGGATCCCCAGAACGGCGGCTACGGATATCCGCCATACGACGAGGACCCGCGCGCGGCAGGACAGCATCCGGACGCGCCGCGCACCTATCGCGATGATCCTGCCGCTTATGGAGCAGGCCAGTCGCAACAGGCCGATCCCAACGCGGGCGCTTACGATCCGAACGGCGCCGGTTATGACGAACGTGGCTATTCCGTGCGTCAGGCGCCGCCCGCCTATACCGATCCGGAAAATCCGTATGCCCCGCATCCGATCGACGCAAACTATGGGTATGACTATTCCCAGCAGCCGGTCGACGCATACGGCTCACAGCAGGAATATTATGCGCCGCCGCAGCAGCCGAACAACGGCTACGGCGCGCAGCAGGAGTATTATTCTCAACCGCAGCAGGGCTACTACGCGCAGCCGCAGCAGCCGGCCGACGACTACGCCCCTCAGCAGAGCACGGAACGCTATTACGACGCCCCCGAAGGCGGATATACCCCCCACCGGCAGATTACCGACTACTCACAGCGCGGCGCGACCGGACGCACCCCCATGCACACAGACGATCCGGACTACGATCCTTATCCCCCGCGCAGCGGCACGGGACGAACACAGATGCCGGACGGCGTGGAAGAATATACCCCGCGCGGCAGCACGGGGCGCACGCGCTATCCGCAATCCGAAGATCGCTACATGCGCGAAAGCGGGGACGAGCTGGATCTTTACGATCAGCCTCGCTCGGGTCCCGGCAAGAAAAAACGCAGTAAATTCGCTAAATTCATGCATGCGCTGGGTCTCTATCTGGCACAGCTTCCCGCTAAAACACTCGTGATCATCGGCGGAACGTTCGCCATGGCGCTGGTCGCGGTCATACTGCTGGCGGTGCTTCTGCCCAATAGCGATCGCACGGCGCGCACCGACGACGGGCAGCTCGCCATTACGGACATCACGCCGACTCCGTCGCTCGCCCCGACCGACACGCCCGCCCCGACCGAGGAAGTTTCCCCAACGCCTTCGATTCCGGTGCTCACGGAAAACATCGCGGCCGTGGGTACGACCAACGATTTGGTTCCCGACATCCAGAAGCGGCTCGTCGAGCTCGGCTATATGGATGAACCGGAGGGCGGCTATACCAATAAATACGGCCCCTCGACCAAGACGGCCATCCGCCTCTTCCAGGTGAAGAACTTCGACGATTCGAAGAACTGGGACGGCATCATCGGAAACGGCACCTATTCGCTGCTCATGAGCGACGACGCAAAGGCATACTATCTTGCGCGCGGCGACGGCGACGACCGGACCAAGGTCATCACGAAGCTCGTAGAGGACGTTACAAACCTGCAGAACCGTCTGATTCAGCTTGGCTACCTGACGGGCAGCGCGACGGGCCTGTATGGCAGCACCACCGTTCAGGCGGTCCAGAAATTCCAGGAATACCACGGGTTGTCTCCAATCGACGGCATCGCCGGACAGGCCACGCTGGAGCTGATCTACAGTACGGAAGCCATGGACGCGACGACCGGCGCGGCGAACAACAAGACCAAGCTGGCAACGGCGTCGACCAGCTCGTCTCCGAGCGTCTCGCCCAGCACCTCGCCGAGCACGTCCCCCACGACCCCGTAACACACAACCGCAATCAAGAAGGCGCCCGAGGGCGCCTTCTTTTTTTATTCTTCCGACTTATTCTCCCGCCCGCTTTTTTCTTCTGCCGCCAGCAACCCGGCTCGCAGGATATCCGATCCAATGACTCCCAGCGGCTTACAGGCAGCGTCAGAAACGCGTTCAGCGCCGCTGTGAATAAATTCCTTATTCTGCTTATACGCTCATGAGCGTCGATAAATGCCCCGATCCGCATGAACAACGTACCCTTTCCTTCAAATGCTCACAAAAAACGAACGCCACTGCAAAGATACAGTGGCGTTCGCTGTTGTAATTCTCGCTCCCTTGCAGGAACGAACAGAAGCAATCCTTCTCTTATTTCATGGTGCCAGCGAAAAGAATCGGTTCTGCTTCATAGAGCAGGGCATCGCGATCCATGCCGCCGGGCAGGGTCTTCGCCTGCTCAATCAGAGCGGTATATTCGTCGTTAACCCATTCGCCGTAGTTATACGGATTGCCGTTGACGAACATTTCGAGGTAGGTAACGGCATCGTTGTAGTCGGCAATCCAGCCAAGACGCGCGAGACCGAAGGTGTCTTCCGCAAGGCCGCTGGTGTAAACATTCCAATCCTGGTTGGAAAGCTCGAGTTTGAGGCCAAGCACGGACTCGACGTCGCTCTGCACCGCTTCGGCAATCGCCTGATGCGTCGCGGATGTGTTGAAGTAGTAGTAGATGGTCGCCGCGATGTCATAACCATCGTCGGCAGCCTGCTGGACAAGATATTCGGCCAGCTCGCAGCGATCGTCATAGCTGTTCAGGTCGAGACCAAGGGCATCGCCAAGGTTTGCCTGCAGCCACTGCCACATAACCGGCAGCGTCTCGGAGGATTTGGCCGCGAAGTTATTGCCTTCGCTGTCCTTGATACCGGCGGCAACGAGGTTCGTCGCAGGCACCTGGCCCCCCTGGGTGACGTTCGTAACGATGTTCTCACGATCGATGACAAGCGTGATAGCAGCGCGAATACGCCAGTCGGGAATGTTCTTCGTGCTCAGATAGAGGAAGTACGTACCAACATAATCATTGATATAGCAATCTCCACTGGCCTTGAGCGACTCGATCATATCCGCCGGGAAGTTTTCGATGAAGTCATATTCACCGGCCTGATAGGCGGAGAGGATCGCGGTTTCACTGTCGCTGAGGTAATAGGTGATGGTCTCAGGACCAGTCACATTCGCCGCATCGTAGTAAGCCGGGTTCTTGACGAGCTTGATGTAGCTGTCATGTACCCACTCTGAGATTTTGTACGGGCCATTGACAACAATGGTCGACGGATCGGTCCAGGTTGCGCTGGCGGACACAACATCCTCACGCAGCGGCATCAGACTTGCAAACGCGCAGAGTTCAAGGAAGTACGGGCACTCTGCAACGAGGTTGACCTGGAAGGTCTTGTCATCCACAGCAACAACACCGAGTTGATCAGGCGTCATTTCGCCGCCGTTGACTTCGGTCGCATTCACGACGATGCCATCGAGAATATAGCCGTAATCGCTCGCGGTAGCGGGATCGACCAAGCGGCGCCAGGAATAGACAAAGTCATTCGCTGTGACAGGCTGTCCGTCGCTCCAGTTGGCGTCACGCAGCGTGAAGGTGTAGGTCACGGTGCCATCGGCATTGGTCGTCGAGGTGTAGGACTCGGCCATGCCGTTTACGATTTCCGTATTCAGCACAGACGGATCGTCCTGATACTGTGCACCGGTGGTGGCATACTTCATCAGATTCTCGAACTGATGCTGCGTGTAGGTGGAACCGTCGACGGAGCTGATCAGGCCCGGATCGATGGTTTCCGGTTCGGACGCGATGCAGGCCGTGATGTCAGCCTTGCCGGTCGCGCCTGTGAAGAAGTAGTAACCAAACGGGGTGTACCATACATTTTCCACACCATCATGCAGGCAATACATGTTGGTATAGAAGTAGATCGGGGTAACGGGGAACCCGCCACCCTCTCCGGAAGTCATCGGCTCGACAACTTCTTCGGTCGGCGCGGCGGTGGCGGTGGCTGCGGCGGGAGCTTCCGTCGCTTCAGCGGCAGGAGCTTCGGTCTTCGCGCAAGCGCTCAGAACCGAAAGAACCATCAGTAGGCTGAGCAAAATCGCAATGGTCTTTTTCATTTGTTTCCTCCTCTTTGTATTTTGGGTGTATTTACAAACCGTCACAGATTTACTGTTAGCCCGAAGCAAATCCGTTTCAACGGTATTGTAACCAGTTTACCTGCTTCGCTTTTACTCCATATCAAGCTTATGGCAGGCCGCGAAGTGACCGGGGGAATACTCTTTAAACTCCGGCTCTTTCTCGCTGCAGATCGGCATAGCATATGGGCAGCGCGTATGGAAACGACAGCCGGACGGTGGGTTGAGTGGGCTTGGAATGTCCCCTTCGAGCAGAATGCGCTTACGCTTCT
This sequence comes from Clostridiales bacterium, assembly GCA_012517905.1. Classification (GTDB taxonomy): domain Bacteria; phylum Bacillota; class Clostridia; order Christensenellales; family CAG-138; genus UBA7703. The sequence goes on from JAAYUE010000058.1 coordinate 20,821, forward strand.
TATTCTTCTCCGGGTCGGGAAGAGGAACAGCGGAGAGCAGCGTCTGCGTATAAGGATGGATGGGTGCATTGCACAGCTCGTAACTCTCCGCGAGTTCTACAAGGCAACCAAGGTACATCACGCCGATGCGGTTCGAGATGTGGCGTACCACGGATAGATCGTGCGCGATGAAGAGATACGTCAACCCACGATCCTTCTGCAGGTCCTCAAGCATATTGATCACCTGCGACTGGATGGAAACATCCAACGCGCTGATGGGTTCGTCGCAAATGATGAACTCCGGCTCTACCGCCAGCGCGCGGGCGATGCCAATGCGCTGCTGCTGACCGCCGGAAAATTCGTGCGGAAAGCGATTGGCATGCTCAGAGTTGAGGCCTACGTCCTCAAGCAATTTACTGATACGCGAGCAACGCTCTGCCTTGCTCGAACAGAGTTTGTGAATATCCAGCGCCTCGCCGACAATTTCTCCAACTGTCATACGCGGATCGAGCGACGCAGAAGGATCTTGGAAAATGAGCTGGATCTTGCGACAGTACGGAAGCATCTTCACAGCAATTTTCTTTTCGCTATCGAAGATGGTTTCTCCGTTGTAGACAATACGACCGCAAGTCGGTTCATAAAGGCGGAGAATCGTTCTTCCCAGAGTAGTCTTGCCGCAACCGGATTCACCGACAATGCCGAGTGTTTCTCCTTTGAAAATATGCAGCGATACATCCTGTACCGCCTGTACATAACCCTTACGCAAAAAGCCGGTCTTTACTGGAAAATATTTACGGAGCTTATGAATTTCAAGCAGCTTTTCCCGTTCTTGTTCCATATTACTTTGCCTCCTTTTTCTCCGCAGCCTGCCGCACGTGCAGCCAGCAGGCGGAGACATGGCCGTTTTCACCGATTTCCACAAGCGGTGGAACATTTTGGAGACAAATCTTCATGCAGTGCTCACAGCGCGGGCCAAAACTGCAGCCTCTCGGTGGATCCAACAAGTCGACCGGCGTTCCCTCGATAGGGATCATACGATCTTGATTTTCGGAATCAAGCCGCGGCATCGAGCGCAACAGGCCACGCGTATAGGGATGCTGCGGCGTATAGAAAATATCGTTGACAGCACCTTGTTCCAAAACATGGCCGGCATACATCACAGTCACCTTGTCGCAGATTTCGGCGACAACACCGAGGTTATGCGTAATAAAGATGATAGACATGTCCGTTTTCTTTTGCAAGTCTTTCATCAGCTCTATGATCTGCGCCTGGATGGTGACGTCCAGCGCCGTGGTTGGTTCGTCCGCAATCAAAAGCTTCGGATTACAGATGAGTGCCATGGCGATCATGGCGCGTTGGCGCATGCCCCCGGAAAACTCGTGCGGATATTGATTAAAGCGCTTTTCCGCATTGTTGATTCCAACGAGATCGAGCATTTCGATGGCTCGTTTTTTTGCATCCTGCTTAGATATGCTCGAGTTATGGCAGGTCAGCGCCTCAACAAGCTGGTCGCCAATCGTATAAACAGGATTCAGACAGGTCATCGGGTTTTGGAAGATCATGCTGATCTTGTTCCCGCGGACATCCGTCATCTGCTTCGCGTCATATTTCGTGATGTCTTCGCCTTCAAACAAAACACTGCCGCCGACGATACGCCCCGGACTCTGCAGTAAACTCATAATGGCGTACGCTTCAACGCTCTTGCCGGACCCGGATTCTCCAACGATCCCCATTACCTCGTTGTAGCCGAGGGAATAATCGATACCGTTAACCGCCTTCACCTCGCCGACAGGGGTAAAAAACGAAACTCTGAGATCTTTGATTTCAAGCAGCTTATCACTCATGCCGTACGCCCTCCTATTTCTTCAGCCGCGGATCCAGCGCATCCCGCATCCCGTCGCCCACAAGGTTGAGAGAAAGGACGAGCAGACTGAGGATGATCGCAGGGAACAGCAGCCGGTACGGATAAACCGTGATGGTGTCGATGGCGTCTGAGCACATGGAGCCTAGGCTCGACATCGGCGCGGAAATGCCGAGGCCGAGGAAGGACAGAAATGACTCAAGGAAGATTGCGGACGGAATCTGCAGGCACGTCGTAACCACAAGCTGACCGATACTGTTCGGCAGCAGATGTTTGCGAATGATCCGGCTGTTGGAAGCGCCAAGCACCATCGCCGCTGTAACGTACTCTTGCTTTTTAAGCATGAGCACCTGTCCGCGAATAATACGCGCCATACCGACCCAGTACAATAAAGCAAACGTGATAAAAATGCTCACGATGCCAACGCCAAGTGAGCTGAGCGCCCGCACGATCGGCAACGAGGACGAATCAAACCAATTCTGCAGCGGTATCTGCAGTACGACCTGCAGCAACAGCACGATCAGCACGTCCGGCACCGAATAGATCAATTCAACGATGCGCATCATGATAAAATCGGTTTTACCGCCGAGAAAGCCGGAAATCGCGCCATAAATCGAACCGATGACGAGCACGATAAGACTCGCAATCACGCCGATGAGCAGCGAAACGCGCGCGCCATACATCGTTCTGGACATAATGTCTCGACCGGCGGAATCCGTTCCGAACACATGCGGAAAAACGCTTGAACGCATGCTGATAATGGTCACGTCCGGATCGACGGGTTTATCTTTTACGACTGTGAACGCTACCGAAGTCGTTTCATAGTCGCCTCCGGCGATGAAATCATCGATCTTCACCGTATAGAGCGGCTCTGCTTTGCTTCCATTATACATCAGAAAACCGGAACGGAGCGTCCTGTTCAACGAAAACTGATACCAATCCCCTCGATAGGAAAACGCATAGTCGCCTTTTTTCAACGAGGTCAGAGAACCCGGCATCAGTTCTGTGGAAAACAGCACGTCCGCGTCTCCGAGCGCCTCTTTTGCGCGCAATTCCCCTTCCGAATATTCAAACGGCCCAAGTTTCATCGAACCACGAAATTGCTCTTCATACGAATATGGGATCAGATAAGGACCGACGAACGCAAACAGCGTCAACAGAATGACCACCGCAAGCGCAACCATGGAAACGCTGTTATTCTTAAAACGGCGAACGGCATCCCTCCAGTAAGAAACGCTTTTATGCATTTCAACCATGGACTCTTTTTCTTCTGCCGTCGCGCTTTCAAAATCCGCGCTGGAAAACTGGTTCTCGGCGAGGATGTCGTCCACCTTTGTGTGAAAAATATTGTATTTCGGCATCTTCCGTTCCATCGCTCACACGTCTCCCTTCGAAAGGCTGATTCTGGGATCAACGAGCTTATAAGCGATGTCGACCAACAGGTTCATGATGATGATCAGCGCAGCCAGCACGACAGTAGTTCCCATGATGATCGGGTAGTCGCGGTTTAAAATGCTCGAAATAAAATACTTGCCGAGGCCAGGAATGCTGAACGTAGTCTCCACAACAAAACCACCCGTGATGATATAAGCGGTCAGCGGCCCGAGATAGGTAATAACCGGAATCAGAGAATTGCGGAGCGCGTGTTTGAAGATGACCTTGCCGGTCTTGAGGCCCTTTGCACGGGCAGTACGAATATAGTCCTGATTGATCGCATCGAGCATACTCGCGCGTGTCAGCTTTGCGATATAGCACGATGGATAAAACGATAGCGCAAAAACGGGGAGAATGAACGCAGATGCAGTTTCCATGCTGCCGGACCGCACGGGCAGCCACTGCAGCTGTACCCCGAATAGCACCAATAGTGTCGTCGCAACGACAAACCCGGGTATGGCGACGCCGATGGTGGTCACCACACGCAATAATCCGTCAATCCAGTTGCCGCGGTTATACGCCGCGATACAGCCGAACGGAATGCCGAGCACAACTGCAAGAAGCAGCGCATAGGCACCGATCCGACTGGAAAGCGCAAGTTTATTCTGATTAAAAATAATCTCGGCAACGCTGGTGTCCTGCTGCATTTTCAGGGAAACACCCATATCGCCGACAAAATACCCTTTGATGTAATTGACGAACTGAACGACCAACGGTTTATCCAGTCCGTATTTCGCTTCGGCGCGGGCAATCATCTCCGGCGTCGATTTTTCAGTGATAAACGGGCTGCCGGGTACGGCGTTCATGAGAAAGAATGTGGTAGCAGCAACAATGAGCAAGGTGATCAGTGCCGAACCAATTCGTTTCAGGATATAAGATGTCATGCACACGCTCCTCATCAATTGTTCCGCATCGCGTTGCCGCGCGGACTCGCCAAATTCCGACGGCGACAAAACAGGTCTTGGAACAATTATTCGGGCGTACATGAATACGCCCGATCCCTACGTATATAATGGCTCTATCTTACGAACAAGCAGTTATATTATATATAAACATATATGCACGCATAAAGTCAACAGAAAATTCACACACGGTCAAATTTATGTGAAATATTTCCAGATTTTACGCGGTTTCCGGTAAAGCCGGCGCTGTTATGCCGCTGTGTGGGCATGCAGCGGACAAGTGGGAAAAGAGCTTGTATAGTCATGCGGTTTTGTCCTGTTTTATACAGCAAATTCGCTGAATTTTGCAGACTTTTTGCATGCTTTGCGGTATAATACCGTATCGCGATTTGCAGGGGGCCAGCATGGACTTTTCGACCGCGCGCCGGTGCGATCTGCCGGAACTGATTGCGCTCTACCGCGCCGCCATCCAAAGCATGGATGCGCAGGGCATTCCCCAATGGGACGAGATCTACCCCGACCGCCGTGTGATCGCGGAGGATATTTCGCGCGGCGAAATGGAGGTCGGCCGCGTCGGCGAAACCATCGCCGTCGCGTTTTCACTCGAGCTGTGCGGCGAAGGCGACTACGAACCGGCGAACTGGCGCTATCCCGCGCCGCGCTTTGTCGTGCTGCACCGGCTCTGCGTGCATCCCGCGTTTCAGGGGCGGGGCATCGCCAAAGAGGCGATGGACCACATTGAGCAAAGTGTACTTACGCGCGGCATCCACGCCATCCGGCTGGACGCGTTTTCCCGCAACCCCGCCGCGCTGCGGCTCTATGAATCGCGCGGCTATGAAAAAGCGGGGACCATCCAATATCGCAAAGGGCTGTTCTATCTGTATGAAAAGCGGCTCTCGTAAAGCCGCGCGCGGATGATCGCCTGCAGTGAGCGCAAAAACCGAAACCCATCGAATTTCGACCATCGGCACAGGAGAGGACGGACGGTATGAACGCCAATCAGGCAGACATCGCATTCATGCTTTCCCGCCAGCAGGACAACGGCGCGGACTTTTGGGCAAAGCCGGACGGCACGCTCATCAGAGGCGGCCCGTTTTCCACGCTGGAGGCGGCGTATATCCTTGCAGAACTCGGCCTGAATACGATCGATCCCGTGCTGGACGGGGCCGCGTCGCTCATCTGGAACGCGCAACGCGAGGACGGGCGCTTTCGGGCCGCACCGGGCGGGAGCATCCTCCCCTGCCAAACGATACACGCGGCAAAGACGCTCTGTTATCTCGGGTTCGCCGCAGACGCACGGCTGGAGCGGACCTTTCAGCACCTGTTGCATTCGCGGCACGGCGACGGCGGCTGGCGCTGCAATAAATTCTTCTTCGGACACGGGCCCGAGACGGAGAGCTCCAACCCCGGGCCGACGCTGACCGCGCTGGACGCATTCCGTTTCACCCCCTATGCCAACGCGGACGCAAGGCTCGACGGCGCGGTGGAGTTTCTGCTCGGCCACTGGCAGACCCGCGCGCCGCTCGGCCCTTGCCATTACGGCATTGGAACACTGTTTCATCAGGTTACGTTTCCGTTTTTAAGCTACAACCTGTTTTATTATGTGTTCGTGCTTTCGTTTTACGGCGTCGCAAAGCGGGACGCGCGCTTTCTCGACGCGCTGAGCGTGTTGAAGGGCAAGCTGAGAGACGATCAAGTCGTCGTCGAGCGTCCGCACGCAAAGCTGAGCGGCCTCTCGCTGTGCAAAAAAGGCGAGCCGAGCGAACCGGCAACGGAAAAATTCCGAATCATACTCAACAATCTGAAATAGTGCGATAACATCCCGTCCGAGCCGGCGGGATTGTTTTCGATTGCTTTTTTACCTTTGCTTTTTTACTTTTTCGGGACAAGCGCAAGCTTCACCCGCTCGAGTTCCGTCCTGTTTGCCAGCGCCTCCACGGCGCTCAATCCCTCAAAGAGGATCAGCGCCTTTCCCGGCAAAGCGAAATCGCCCCGCAGACAAACGCGCTCGACCAGCGCCGCGGCGTAGAGCTCTCCCCCCGCGGAAGGGGATGCGATGAGAAACCGAACCTTTCCGCCGCCGCACAGCAGCGCAAGCGTCCGCTCGTCCGGCAACCCGTCTGCGTTTTCGCAGAGCAGGATCGTCTGCTCCGCGTCCGCTTCGTCGGTCAGCTCGCCACCCACGGCGGAGATTGCGCGCGTCAGCGCGCTGCGCCAGTCGTGTGCCGCCCCGCCCTCAAGAGCGGTGTCGAAGCGCATGCGCGGCCACTCCGCCGATGTGGTCCGCGCGCCGGACAGCCTGCGCGTCAGAACCCGCGCCTGCGCGCGGTAGCGTTCAAACGGCGTCTCCTTGCCATTTCCACCCTGCGAGACGCTTCTGAGTTCCCGGTCCGCCTCCAGCAGCGGCCGCGAGAGCACCTCCGCGCCCGCGGCGTTCGCCGCAAGCAGCAGACGCAGCGCGTCTATATGCACACTTCCGCCCCGCTCTTTGTCCGCAATCATCGCGCAGACGCAGCCGCTCAAATCGCAGGCCCCAGCAGAAAGGCGCGCGGTCAGGGCGCGCATCTGCGCGTTTTCGCCGCCGGCGTCCGTGCTTGCGGCAAATAGCAGACGGCGGTTTTGCAGGCGTTTCTGCGTAAACTCGTTCGCGTCCGTCGTTTCAAACGGCAAGCCCTCCAGCGCATACTCCAGCGCGTCGCCAAGGCGCGTATGGCGCCCGATGGAGACGACGACGATAGGTTGCGGATCGCTGGTTGCGCTCGAATACTTCATATTTATCATGATACGGTTTTTTGCGCGAAATACAAGAAAGAATCGCTTCCCGCGCGGGCTTTTCCTTCTATTTTACCGAAAATAAACATCTCCTCCTGTTTTTTCCCGTCTGCACGCCGCGCAAAAAAAGCAGAGCGCACGCTCCGCTTTTCTGTAAACGTCCTGTTTGATTGCGCGATCAGGGATTCTTCTGCGCGACCGCGTCCGCCAGCTGCGGCGAGCCCGTAGCCACGCTCCGTTTCCCGAAGATCTTCCGCCAGGGAAGCTGGGAGCCGATCACCGCGGCGAACACCAGCGCGCAGCCGAACAGCTCGCGGGGCGTGAGCTTCTGCCCCAGCAGAACCCATCCCGCCAGCGTGGCGAATACGTTTTCCGGGCTGAGCAGCAGCGATGCCGTCGTCGGCTCCACGCGGCGCTGACCCAGCATCTGCAGCGTATACGCGCCGCTCCCGGAGAAAAGGCCGGCGTAGACAATCGTCACCCAGGCGCTCGAGATGTCCGACAGCTTCGGCTGCTCGAAGAGAAACATCATCACGCCGGAAAGCACCGCCGTCACGCCGAACTGGATGCAGTTGAGGCGGACGACGTCCACCTTCGGCGCATAGTGATCGATCAGCAGGATATGCAGCGTAAAGAACACCGCGGAGACGAGCACCAGCAAATCCCCGCTGCTCATCGAAAAATCGCCGCGGATGGACAGAAAATACAGCCCCCCAAGCGCGACGAGCACGCTGACCCAGAGCATGGGATGCGGCCTTTTGCGGATGCACAGGCCGCAGATCGGCACAAACACGATATAAAGCGAGGTGATAAAGCCCGCCTTCCCCGCGGAGGTGGTCATCAGCCCGATCTGCTGGAGGTTGGTCGCGATCGCCATGATGGTCCCCATAAGGATGCCGGCACGCCAGAGCACCTTTTTGTCGGTGTTTTTCGGGCTGATGCCCTTGCGGTCAAGCACGACCATCATGACGGCCATGCCGAGCGCCGCGAGCGCGCCGCGCACCGCCGTAAACGTATAGGGGCCGACATAGGCCATGCCCGCGCTCTGCGCGACAAACGCGACGCCCCAGATGAGGGACGCGCAGAGAAGCATCGCCGCGCCGAAGCCCCGGCCTTTGTGTTCCATGGTTGACATCTTTTTCTATCGCACCGTTTCCGTTTCCGCATGACCGCGGACCCTACTCAACGAGACATGATACTTGTTTTCCTGATAAAACGCAAGCCCTCGCGGCGGCTTGTGAAACACGAACATTTGTGCTATGATTCTCATAATCATTTTGAATCATCATAACCAAGGAGATCCACTGACCCATGCAACCTTCAAAAGTGTATTGCACCAACATGCGCACCGACTTCGACAACCCGCTGACGATCAAGCTCCAGCGGCTCATCAAGCGCGCGGGCATCGAGAGCATCGACTTTGCAGACCGTTTCGTCGCAATCAAGGTGCATTTCGGCGAGCCCGGCAACCTGTCTTTCATCCGCCCGAACTTCGCCCGCGCGGTTGCGGACGTGATCCGCGCGCAGGGCGGCAAACCGTTTCTGACCGACTGTAACACGCTCTATCCCGGACGGCGCAAGAACGCGCTCGAACATCTCGACGTCGCCGCGGAAAACGGGTTCTCCGTCGCTTCCACCGGCTGTCAGGTGCTCATTGCGGACGGGCTCAAGGGCCTGGACGAAAAACTCGTTCCGCTTCAGGGAACCAAACATGTCAAGGAAGCGAAGATAGGCCAGGCTATCATGGACGCGGACGTGTTCGTATCCCTCAACCATTTTAAGGGACACGAAAGCACCGGCTTTGGCGGCGCAATGAAAAACATCGGCATGGGCAGCGGCTCCCGCGCGGGCAAGATGGAACAGCACTGCGACGGAAAACCCACCGTGGACCGCTCGCTCTGCCGCGCCTGCCGCCAGTGCATCAAGCAGTGCGCGCACGGCGCCATCAGCTACGACGAAAAGAAGATCGCCAGCATCGACCATGACCGCTGCGTCGGCTGCGGCCGCTGCATCGGCGCCTGCAACTTCGACGCAATCGAAAACACGGGCGGAAACAGCGACGAGATGCTCTGCGAAAAGATCGCCGAGTACACGCTCGCGGTGCTGCAAAACCGCCCTAGCTTCCACATTAACCTCGTCATGCAGGTTTCGCCCAACTGCGACTGCCATCCGGACAACGACGCGCCGATCATCCCGGACGTCGGCATGTTCGCCTCGTTCGATCCCGTGGCGCTCGATCAGGCCTGCGCGGACGCCTGCAACAAACAGCCCGCCATGCCGGACAGCCAGCTCAGCGACAATCTGGCAAAGGGCGTCTGCAATCACGACCACTTCAAGGACTCCGCCCCGCGCACGGACTGGACGCTGACATTGAAGCACGCCGAGTCGCTCGGCATCGGGACCCGGCAATATGAACTGATCACCGTGAAATAACAGGCTCTCCGTCAATAGTTGGGGTGAGCAGTAGACTAAGAGAAACAAAGGGGGCTGTGAGCGGGAGCGAACAGCTCCCTTAACCATTGGTCATGCAGAGGATGCGAGTACGGAAATTTCGGAAACTGCGATAGCCGAAAGCGATGCGTTTGAGCACTTTGATTTTGTTATTAACCCCTTCGGTAAAGCCGTTG
>JAAYUE010000059.1 GCA_012517905.1 Clostridiales bacterium
CGGCGCGCCGAATAGGTAAAGGAATCAACGATGTATCTTTCCGATTTGAACAAACAGCAGATCGAATCCCTGCTCCAGGAGCTCGGCGAGCCAAAATATCGCGCCGCGCAGGTCTGGGAATGGCTCAACAAGGGCGCACGCGTCGTTGAAATGACGAACCTGCCCGCCACCTTGCGCGAAAAGCTCTCCGCAATTCCATACGGCGGCGTTACGATCGAGCGAAAACTGCTCTCCGAAAAAGACGGCACGGTAAAATACCTCTTCCGCCTTGAGGACGAAAACCTTGTCGAGGGCGTTCTGATGCGCTATCATTATGGTAATACGCTGTGTCTGTCCACACAGGTCGGCTGCAATATGGGCTGCAAATTCTGCGCCTCCACGCTCGAAGGCTGCGTGCGCGATCTTCGCGTCGGCGAGATGCTCGGGCAGATCTTCGCCGTGGAACGTGACGAGCCGCCGAAAGAGCCGGGGCACCGTACGGTGACGAATCTCGTGCTCATGGGCAGCGGCGAACCGCTGGACAACTATGACAACGTAGTCGCGTTTCTCAACCGCGTCACGGCGCAGGACGGGCTGAGAATCAGCCCGCGCAACATCTCCGTTTCCACCTGCGGCATCGTGCCGAAGATCGATTCGTTCATCGACGACGCGCCGCATGTGACGCTCTCAATCTCGCTGCACGCGCACGACGACGAGACGCGCTCCTCCCTGATGCCGATCAACCGGGCGTACCCCATCGACAGCGTCATCGCCGCGGCAAAGCGCTATGCCGAGAAGACCGGCCGGCGCGTCGTGTTTGAATACGCGCTGATCGGCGGGATCAACGCCTCGCCGGCGGACGCCGACGCGCTGAGCAAAAAGCTGCGCGGCATACTCTGCCACGTCAACCTGATTCCGCTCAACCCCGTCCCCGAGCGCGGGCTCAACGGCGTATCCCGCGCGGAGGCGGAGCGCTTCGCCGCCCGCCTGAACGAGCGAAACATCTCCGCAACCGTCCGCCGCGAAATGGGAACGGACATCGAGGGCGCTTGCGGCCAGCTTCGCAGGAGGATTCTGCATGAAATACGCAGTGAAGACTGACATCGGAAAACGCATCCACAACGAAGACAGCTTTCTGCTGCCCGAAAAAAGCGACTATCCGATGCTGTTCGCCGTCGCGGACGGCATGGGCGGGCACGCCGCGGGCGCGGTCGCCAGCAGCGCGCTCATCGACGAACTGAAGGCGTTCGATCAGAAAATCGAACCCGGACGCGAACTCGAACAGCTCCGTCAGGCTGTGGAAAATGCCAACTTCGGCGTCTATCAAAAATCGGAAGAAGACCGCTCACTGCACGGCATGGGCACGACGCTCGTCGCCGCGCTGCTGCTCGGCACAAAATACATCGCCGCAAACGTCGGCGACAGCCGCATGTACTGCTTTGACGGCACGTCGCTCGACACCGTTACGACCGACCATTCGCTTGTCGAGCAGCTCGTGCTCGCGGGCGCCATTACAAAGGAAGAAGCCCGCGTCCATCCGCAGCGCAACATCATCACGCGCGCGGTCGGGGTATCCCCCGTCGTGGAGCCGGACCTCTTCGAGCGCGACTGGCAAGCGGGAGATATCCTTGTGCTCTGTTCGGACGGCCTGCACGGCGCGGTTGAGGAAGACGACATCGTCAGCGTGCTCGGGTCCGACCGCTCGCTTGAAAGCATGTGCGACATCCTCGTTCAACTCGCGCTCGACAACGGCGGAACGGACAACATCACCCTGATTCTCATTCAGCTCGAGGAGGGTGACGCAGCATGATCGCACAGGGAACCATCGTTGGGCATCGTTATCGCATCGTAGAGCTGATCGGCACTGGCGGCATGGCGCACGTCTACCGCGCGGTCAACCTCAGCACCCGCAAGGTCGTCGCCATCAAGGTGCTCAAGGACGAATACCGCAACGATGCGGAGTTCCTGCGCCGCTTTGAGCGCGAAGCGCGCGCGGTGCTGCACCTCTCCCATGAAAACATCGTGCGCGCGTTCGACGTCGGCGAGACGGACGGCCTGCCATATATCGTGCTGGAGTTTGTCGACGGACGTACGCTCAAGGACATATTGGACGAAAACGGCCCGATGCCTTCGCGCATCGCCGTCGCACTCGTGGTACAGGTGCTCGACGCGCTCGGCGCGGCGCACGCCGCAGGCATCATCCACCGCGACGTCAAGCCGCAAAACGTCATCGTCATGCAGAGCGGCAAGGTCAAGCTCATGGACTTTGGCATTGCGCGCGAAGTGGACGCAAACACCGTCACGTTCGCGGGCTCCACGGTGCTCGGCTCGGTGCATTATCTCTCGCCGGAGCAGGCGAAGGGGCTGCCCGTCACCGAAGGAAGCGACCTGTACTCCACGGGCATCATGCTCTATGAAATGCTCACCGGACGCGTGCCGTTCGACGGAGACACCTCCGTCTCCATCGCGCTTAAGCACATCAGCGACATCCCCGTCCCGCCCGCGGAGCTGACCAACAAGGTTTCCCCCGCGCTCAACGACGTCATCCTCCGCGCGCTGAACAAAGACATCAACCGCCGCTACAGCGCCGCAAGCGAGATGAGCGCGCACCTGCGCCGCGCGCTGAAAGAGCCGACGGGCGATTTCGCGCGGTTTATCCCCTCCTCCAAAACACAGCAGGCGAAGAAACCCGCGCCGAAAAAGAAGCCGCACGGCGCGCTGAAGATCGGCCTTACGGTCGCCGCGATCGTCGCCGCGCTCATCGGTGCATTCTTCATTCTGCGGGACACCTATCAGACGGAATCCGACGCGTTTGAGGTCGTTCCGACCATCGTCGGCCGTTCTGTAGACGAGGCCAAGCAAAAAACGGAGAACTTCGGTTTTTCGTTCGATATTCAGGACTATGAAAACAACGACACCGTCGCCACCGGAGACGTGATCTACCAAACCCCCGAGGGCGGCACGAAAGCGAAGCGCGGCACGGTCATCTACGGCATCGTGAGCCTCGGCCCCGCCGCGCCGACCGTGCCGAATCTGATCGGCCTTTCGCCGGACGAAGCCAAGCGTGAACTCGAAGAAAGCGGACTCGTGCTCGGCAACGTCAGCTACCGCGTCTCCGAGGTGGCGATCGGCTATGTCTGCGAACAATCGATTCCGGCGGAGACGGAGACCACCAACGGTCAGGTGATCGACATCGTCATCAGCGCGTCTTCCGAGACGACGTTCGACATGCCCTCCGCCATGGACCTGCCGCTGAACCTCACGCTGGATCAGCTGCGCCTGGCTTCGTTTAACAACATATTCGTGCGCTATGCCGAATCCGACATCGTCGAGGACGGCGTGGTATATTTGCAGGACCCGCTGCCGGGCACGCAGGTGCTGCCCGAGACGCCCGTAACGCTCACCGTGTGCGGCAAGCCGGTCTACGACTATGAGTCTGATATCGCGTTTAATCTCAGCGTGGACAACAGCGGCACAAAAGTGCTCGCCGTGGTGCAGGAGGCGTTTAACGGCCTCTCCTATTATCGCATCTTATATGAAGCCACGCTGGAAAAGGGCGAGATGGTACCGATTTCCTTTACCGCAACGTCGGATGTCGAAGGCACGCGCGAGGTGATCCTCTTCAGCAACGGCACTCAGGTCAAGCAGCAGGACTACACCTTCGCCGCCAAGGAGCCTTGACCGGCATGCGCGGAAGGATTATCAAAGGCATCGGCGGGTTTTACGACGTATTGCTCGACAGCGGCGAGACCGTCACCTGCAAGGCGCGCGGCCGTTTCCGCAACGAGGGCGTCACCCCCATGGTGGGCGATCTTGCAGAGGTTTCCATTCCCGAAACGGGCTATGCCGCGCTGGATGAGATTTTGCCGCGCACCAACGCGCTGCTTCGCCCACCGGTCGCCAACATCGACCTGCTCGTGGTCGTCCTCTCCGCGAGCGTCCCCAAGCCAGACTGGCTGCTTGCGGACAAGCTGTTGATTCAGGCGCATACGCTCGGCATCGAACCGCTGATCGTGCTCAACAAGATCGATACGGCAAAGCCGGAGATCGCCGATCAGTTCCGCGCCGACTACGCGGCCTACCGCACACTCCTCGCTTCCTCCCGCAGCGGCGAGGGGCTTGAGGCGCTTAAATCGGCGCTGACCGGGCGGATATCCTGCTTTGCCGGCCAGTCCGCCGTCGGAAAATCTTCCCTGCTCAACGCGCTGTTTCCGGAGCTCTCGCTCGAAACCGGCGCGCTTGCGAAGAAGACCGACCGTGGCCGCCACACGACGCGGCAGGCGGAGCTTTGGCCATATCTGGGCGGCGCGGTGCTCGACACGCCGGGGTTTTCCCTGTTTGAACTCAGCGAGCTGACGCAGGACGCGCTGAACGACTGCTGGCCGGAATTCGGCGGCGCATATGAAAACTGCCGCTTTGCCGGCTGCCGCCATCTTGCAGAACCGGACTGCGCAGTCAAAGCGCTGCTCGACGAAGGAAAACTCACGCAGACCAGATACGCGCGCTATGTTGAAATTCAGTCTGAAATCGAAGAAAAGAAAAAGCACCGGTACGATTGAGTTGATGCGCGTCAGCGCCCGAAATCGATAACCGTAATTCAACCAAAGGAGACTATATCGTTATGATCAAGATTGCGCCATCGATCCTCTCGGCCGATTTTGCCAACCTCGGACGCGACATCGACGCGCTCACCGAATGGAACGCGGATTGGATCCACTTCGACGTGATGGACGGACACTTTGTGCCAAACCTCACCTTCGGACCGCCGGTCTGCGCCGCCGTCCGCCCGCGCACAAAGCTGCCCATCGACGTGCACCTCATGGTCGACGAGCCGTCGCGGTTCGTCCCTTGGTTTCAAAAAGCGGGCGCGGACAGCATCACCATCCACGTCGAGGCGGAACGGCACCTGCACCGCGCGCTCCAGCAGATTCGCGAGGGCGGCTGCAAAGCCGGCGTCGTGCTCAACCCCGGCACGCCGGCCATTGCCGCGAAAGAGGTGCTGCCCTATTGCGACCTCGTGCTCGTCATGTCCGTCAATCCCGGGTTCGGAGGACAGACATTCATTCCCGAATCGCTGGAAAAAATCGCCGAGTTGCGCCGCATGATCGACGATCGCGGTCTCACGACCGACATCCAGGTAGACGGCGGCATCAACCCCGAAACCGCTGAACGCTGCATCGACGCGGGCGCGACGGTGCTCGTCGCCGGCAGCGCGGTATTCCACGCCGCTGATCCGAAGGATATGATCCGGCAGCTCCGGTGCGGAAGATAGTGATTTAAAAACAAGAGCCGAACGGCTCTTGTTTTTTCTTGCTTGAGGTGAATTATACTATCAAGTGCAACACAAAGGGAAATAAAGAAGTTCATGCAAGGCTCTGGTAGAATGGAGTTGTAACACAACCAAAACTACGGAGGAGGATTGCATGAACTATAAACATCTTAGCATAGAAGAGCGAAG
>JAAYUE010000060.1 GCA_012517905.1 Clostridiales bacterium
ACTTCGCTCTTCTATGCTAAGATGTTTATAGTTCATGCAATCCTCCTCCGTAGTTTTGGTTGTGTTGCAACTCCATTCTACCAGAGCCTTGCATGAACTTCTTTATTTCCCTTTGTGTTGCACTTGATAGTATAATTCACCAAGATTGATCAAAAAAGGGAATCCATTTGGATTCCCTTTTTGTTTCCCGTGAAACATTTAATATTCAATGCCCTTTCTCGCCGACACGCCCTTTTCATACGGATGTTTGACGAGCTTCATCTCGGTGACGTAGTCCGCCCGCGCGAGCAGCGCCGCGTCCGGGTCGCGTCCGGTGATCACCAGCTCCGCTTCGCCGTGGTCGTCCAGCAGCGAGAGCACCGCCTCGCGGTCGATCAAGCCCAGCGAGAGCGTCGGGCTGAGCTCGTCCAGCACCAGAAGCGAACATTCGTTTGAACGAACGAGTCGCGCCGCCTCCGCGAGCGTGTGCTCGTGCATCGCGCGGACGGTTTCCTTCATCTCGTCGCTCATGCTGGGGAAAAATCCGTGCGGCAGCTCGTTTCGGTAGACGGGCACGCCGAGCGCTTTCAGCGCGGCCAGCTCGCCCGTCGGCGTGCTCTTGAGAAACTGCGCGAGCACCGCGCGTCCGCCCGCGCCGACATGGCGCATAATCAGCCCCAGCGCCGCCGTGGTCTTGCCCTTGCCGTCCCCGCAGTAGATGTGAATCATATCGCCGCCTCCGAACAACTCGCTCTGTTATCCACATTTTACGTCGAATCGGTGGAAAAAGGCAAATCTCCGACAGACTGCGCGGCGTGTGTTGCATTGCATACAGAATAAAAGTGTCGTTCAAAATTCGTTTACCCGTGCGCCGCGCAAGGTTCACGGTCGATTCACAACTTAAAAACGTATATCGTGTTAACATGAGCGAAAGAACCGGTTATTTATCAAGCAGACACGATAAAATATAAAGAAGAGGAACGCGGAATGATGCGGTCTTTCATCAAACGTACGTTGGCTCTTGCAACGATGCTCGCGCTGATCACGGTTTCTTTCTCTGCCTGCAAACCCCGTCTGATCGAAGAGGAAGAAGCAAGGGAAGCAGGACTGGCGCTGATTCGGCAGGCGTTCGACGTCGGCGCGCGGGAGACGCAAGACGCGCATGTCGAATACTTCGAGCGGGCGGGCTCAAGCGTGATAGACAACACGGAGGTGCGGCCGGACACTCAGACGCCGGTTCAAATCTATCTGGTCACCATATCCGATCAAATGCGTGGCATGGATCTCTATTATGCGGAGGTGGACGCCATAACGGGCGTCGCCTACTATGCGGTCAAAAACGATTGGCTGATCTCCCTGCAACCGGAAGGACAAAACGGACAAACAGCAGGAATCGACGGTTCGCCGAATGATACGGCGGCGGATGCGGCGCTGCCAGGCGACGGCGCGGAAGAAAAGACGGATGATGTTGCGATGCGGCGGTTTCAAACGGAGGCCGCGCTCGCCTCTGCGCAGGGATGCTGCCGCAGGGATCGCGGCTGCGCGCCGCGCGCAAGCATCGGCTATTTTGTGACGCTGGCGGACGGCGCGCTCTATCGCATCGGGCTTTCCTGGCCTGCGCCGGAGCATGACGAGACGGAGAGGCCGGGACGGCATCGAAGGGGAACGAACCCATGAAACGAAGGATGACCGTTTGCGCGAGAAGATTCCGCTGATGCGCCAATGCGCCGTCGTTTGACCGACAACGGAAGCTCGGTCAAGCTGGACCATTCACTTACCGTATGAAACAGGAGACAAAAAATGAAACGAAAACTGGTTATTCTTCTGGCCGCCGTTACCTGCGCAGCACTGTTCCTCTCGGCGGGAAAGCCCAAACTGATCGGGGAAGACGAAGCGAAGGAGATTGGGTTGGCGTTCATCAACCATGTGTTTGATGTGAACGAAACGGAAGCGACCGTTACGTATGCGACACAAGCCGGAGCTACTTATCTCGACGGAGAATATAAACAGACGGGCGACGAACAGCCCATCTATTATTACGTTGTCGCCACGTCGCAACGCCAAGACGGGATGTACGATTACAACGCGTTTGTGAATGCGGAAACAGGCGTCGCCTATGCCGCCGAACAAAATTACGCCCACGTGCCGAAGATGACTTTGGAGCAACGCGAGAAATGGAGCGAAGCGTATGGCAACGGCGATTCGGAGGCGATTGATTATTTGAGCATGAATATTGACTGCTATGACTTTGCGCGCGAGTGGATTTCGCAAACGTTCGACTTAAACGCAAGAATTCTCGGCATCGTTGACAGCGGAAGTTTATTCGATCCATCCGGGGCAAACACCAATTTCTATGTCGTGATTCGGGATGGAACGATCTATCACGTAACAATGGCTTGGCCGCAGATGACAGTCGTCGAAGTTACGATTCTGAATCAAACTAGACCGACGGGAGACGTCCCATGAAAAAGCTCCAAGTTTGGATCGTAATGAGTTGTCTCGTGTTCCTTTTCTCCGGCTGCTCTCCGCAACGGGTCAGCGAAGCGAAAGCAAAAGAGGCGGGATTGGTCCTGATCAATCAGGCGTTTGACGCGGATGAGACGGAAGCGACGGTGGAGTATCAAGAGTGGGCGGGCGCGACCTATGTGCGCGGCGGGGTCGTGCAGTACGGCACCGAGGACCCGCACAGAGTCTATGTCGTAAAAGTCGATCCGGACGAAATCGGCAACGCGCGCTACTATGCCGAGGTGGATGCGGAGACGGGCGTTGCCTATCGCGCGGAGCGGAGCCCCTCCACAATCGAACTGACGCAGGAGCAGCAAAAGCAGGCGAGCACGCTGGGAACCTTGGAGGATTTTAACCCCGACTCTCTTGTGGATGTCCAAAGCGATGCGATGGCTATCGTATTGAACCTGTTACAAACGCGATTGGAGCTAGACGTTCCTCTTTTTCGGATCTATCCGGATCTGATTGAATCGGACAGCGTTGATTTTCCGAAAGTCAGGCTGGAATACATCCTGATCATGGAGAATGCAGTCGTCTACGATATAACGCTTCTATGGCCGTCGATGGATTTGATCGGGGTCGTCATGAAAAATGATGAATTATAAATCAGGAGGCGACATGAAACGAAAACTAGTTCTGCTCACCGCGATAATTCTGACGGTATCTCTGGCGCTCACCGCCTGCGGACAAAAGGACATCGGCGAGGCGAAAGCCAAGGAGATTGGCCTGGCCTATATCAACAACGTATTTGATACAAACCAGACCGAAGCAACGGTGCAAAGATATGTGGAGGAGTGCTTACCCGAAGACGACGGCGCGCTGGTCACCGGTGATCCCAGCATAGGAACACGCGTCGTGTATTATGTACGCGTGGCAAAGAGCGAAACGCAGCCGCTGTATGAAGCTGGGGTTGTTGGCTCGTCGGGAAACCCCTATTACGCGATACAAGGCGAGATCAACCTTGTCTTGACGGATGAGCAAAAGGCCAAAGCAAATACGCTCTTTGCCGAAGAAAAAACGTGGGGGGAGAAACATGACGCAGCCCTCACCGAATTGAAAGAAGCGGGCATCCAATGGATGCGAGAAAAGATAAAGTCAAACGCTTCCGTTTTGTTAGCCGCATCGACGGGCGACTACCCGCACGAAAACATGAATATTACGACGACGTTTGTCGATAGCTTCTATGTTGTTTTTCGGGATGGTACGATCTACCGGATCAGGATGCAATGGCCATCCATGCAAATATTGGGCATCTCTGTGGAGCATGAGTCTTAAAGAATTCGATCTAAGGAAAACGCGAAAAGAAACAAACGATTATCTTTCCGAACGAAACGGATACAGGAGGCGACATGAAACAAAAACTAGTTCTGCTCACCGCGATTATTCTGACGGTATCTCTGGCGCTCACCGCCTGCAAACAGGGGGACGTCGGCGAAGCGAAGGCGAAAGAGATAGCGCTGGACAACATCAACAGGATGTTTCAAACGAACCAGACCGAAGCCACCGTCACGCGCGAACAGATGGGCTGCCTGCCGGATCAGGTCGGCGCGATGGCGACCATGGGCAACGCGGAGGACACCTCCCGCTGGCTGTATATCGTGGATGTGCCGTCACGCGATGTCCCGAACTATCAGGCGTATGTCGTCGAGACCACTGGCGAGGTAATCTTCCTCTCGCAGGCAGAATCCAACATCACGCTGACGAACGAACAGAAAGAACAGGCAAAGCAGCTTCTCGCTGCGGAAGCAGATTACGGCAGGGAGCACCAGAAGGAGTTCGCGAAGATGAAGAT